>CAYRNZ010000006.1:8096-67679 GCA_964425765.1 uncultured Synergistaceae bacterium | reverse complement strand
GCGAAGGCGTTCTCGCCGACGATGGCCTTGTTCGGCGGCACCAGTACGCCCGTCAGGCGGGACACCAGCTTGCTCGTGGGGTAGAGGCGCGTCGTGTCCAGCCGGGTGGCCACGCCGTAACGGTCCGGGCGGGTCCTGAGGGCCATGGCGATCTCCTCCATGGAGGCGTTCCCTGCCCTTTCCCCCAGCCCGTTGACCGTGCATTCCGCCTGCCGCACCCCCGCCCGGATGGCCTCGAGGGAATTCGCAACGGCCAGCCCCAGGTCGTTATGGCAGTGCACCGACCAGATCACGCCCGAGGGAGCCTTCACCCCGTCGAGGACCGCCTTGACGAAACGGCCGAACTCCTCGGGGGCCGCGTAGCCCACCGTGTCGGGGATGTTCAGCGTCGTAGCCCCGCACTCGATCGCCAGGGAGAACACCTTCACCAGGAAATCGACGTCGCTCCGACTCGCGTCCTCGGCCGAGAACTCCACGTCGGGCACGAGGGAGCGGGCCTGGGTGACGCCCCGGCGGACCTCCTCCAGGACCTGCTCGGGGCTCATCTTCAGCTTGTGCTCCATGTGGATAGGGCTCGTGGCGATGAACGTGTGGATCCGGGGCCTTGAGGCGTACCTCACGGCCCCGGCGGCCGCCTCGATGTCGCCGGCCCGGGTCCGGGCAAGGCCCGCGATGATGGGCCCTTTGACCTCCCGGGCGATCGTGGAGACCGCTTCCATGTCGCCGGGCGAGGCGGCGGGAAAGCCCGCCTCGATGACGTCCACGCGCAGTTTCGCCAGCTGGTGCGCGATCTGGATCTTTTCAGCGGTGTTCAGGTTGACCCCCGCGGACTGTTCCCCGTCCCGGAGGGTCGTGTCGAAAATTCGTACCCAGTCCTCCGCCATGGGAAATACCCCCTAGGCCTCGGGCGGTCTCTTCGCCTCGAGCCAGGGCATCATGTCGCGGAGCTCGGAGCCCACCTTCTCGATGAGGTGGCACCTCTCCCGCGCCTCCCAGGCCCGCATCCGCGGCCGGCCGCACTGGTTCTCGAGGATCCAGTCCTTCGCGAAGGTCCCGTCCTGGACGGCCTTCAGCAGTTCCTTCATGGTCTCCCGGGTCCGCGCGTCCACGACCTTGGGCCCCGCGACGCAGTCGCCGTACTTGGCCGTGTCGCTGACGGAGTAGCGCATCCAGCGCATGCCGCCCTCGAACATCAGGTCGACGATGAGCTTGAGCTCGTTCAGGCACTCGAAATAGGCGATCTCAGGCTGGTACCCGGCCTCGACCAGAGTATCGAAACCCGCCTTGATGAGCTCGGTCACACCGCCGCAGAGGACGGCCTGCTCTCCGAACAGATCGGTCTCGGTCTCCTCCGCGAACGTCGTCTCGATGACGCCCGCCCTGGCGCAGCCGATGGCCGCCGCGTAGGCCATGCCGATCTCCCGGGCCATGCCCGTGGCATTTTGGTAGACGGCCAGCAATCCCGGCACGCCCTTGCCCTCGGTGTACATCCGGCGGACCAGGTGTCCGGGGCTCTTGGGAGCCACCATGAAGACGTCCGCGGTCTGCGGGGGAACGATCTGGCCGTAGTGGATCGTGAAGCCGTGGGAGAAACCCAGCGTCGCTCCCGGCTTCAGCGAAGGCCGGACCTCGTTCTCGAACACCTTCGCCTGCACGTGGTCGGGCATCAGGAACATGACGACGTCGGCCTCGGCCACGGCGTCCCTCACGCTTTTCACCGTGAAGCCGTCCTTCTCGGCCACCGCCTTCGACCGGCTGCCGGCATGCAGGCCGACCACGACGGAGACGCCGCTTTCCCTCAGGTTCTGGGCGTGGGCGTGCCCCTGGCTCCCGTAACCCAGGATGGCCACCTTCCTGTTCTTCAGCACTTCCGGGTTTGCATCCTTTTCGTAGAGAACCTTCGCCATCTTGTTTCCTCTCCCCTCGAATCAGAATGTGAATGCCACGGAGGCCAGGCCTTCCGCGGATGAATACCCGTTCTCCCGTGCTTCCTGGTTTCCCTCGGCGAAGCCCGCCCTTTCCATGGCCACGGAGCCGCTGGAGGTCATCTCCAGGATCCCGTAGGGACGGAGGGCCTCGACGCAGGCCTCGACCTTGCCCTTGTCCCCGGTGAGCTCCAGGACCACCGCTTCCCCCCCCACGTCCACGACCCGGCAGCGGAAGATGTCGGCGGTCTGGAGAACCTGGGGCCTCATGTGAACGGGGGCCTTGACCTTCATCAGCAGTAGCCAGCGTTCCACCGAGCGCCCGGGACCCAGCTTGCGGACGGAAACGACCTCGATCAGCTTGTCCAGCTGCTTGACCACCTGGTCGATCACGCCTTCGTCGCCGTTCACGACCACGGTGAACCGGGAGAAGCCTGGAATGTCCGTACGCCCCACGCTCAGGCTTTCCACGTTGTAGCCCCGACGGTAGATCAATCCCGCCAGCCGGGTCAGGACGCCCGGGTTGTCCTCTGAAATGACGCTCAAAGTCCTTCTCATCACACTTGCACCTCCCTGAAACAATCTTTCGCTGCTTCAAAACGGTTTCAGCTCTTCGAACCCATGAAGCGGCATAGAAAATAAAAAAAGCCGGGACCCGCCTGTGATCGCGGGTCCCGGCCTGGGTTTCAGCTTGCGCGGCGCTTAGGCACCGGCTGCCCCAGGAGGGAACCCGTGTCCAATAATCAGCGCCAGTACCAGGACGAGCTGCTTGCTGACTCGGTTGCTCGGCTTCACGGAATTCCCCTCCTTTTTTTCGGGATGCCGGTTTCGGCTTTCGCCGGCCGGTTAATGTTTATTGGGGGGTATCATAAGGGGGCTTGAGGTTTTCTGTCAAGCCCCCTTTTTCGGCCAAAATCGCACGGGTTTTATCGAGTATTGCGACTACTTAAAATATAAGTACGGTTTTCACTTTTTCCTTAAAAGTTCGATTTCAACGATGCCCGTTTCCTCTTCATGTCTCACGTCCGCTTCATCGGTCATCATTCCCACGAGGGAAAGCTCGGTGTCGTAATCGACGGAACCCGCCAGCGACCAGAGTTCCTCTTCCATCTCCCGCCTCCGGGGCATCCTGAGCAGCCGGCGAGCCTTCTGGAGCTTCTGCCGGATATCCCCGCGGGTCTTTCCCCGAAGGGAGATGGAGAAATCCTCGGGCCCCTCGCGAACCTGGACACCGATATCCTCGGCCCCCATCGAGAAAAGCACGTTCAACAGCTCGGAGACCATGAGGACTACGCGTTCGTGTTCACGAGACATCTTTCCCACTCCCCCTCCGGAGGGCTTCTATGACCGGGACCAGCACGGCCGCGACCGTGCCCCCGGAAAAACCGTTGTTGTAAAGGTTGAACCCTGCGTGGAGCGAACCGATGTTCAGGACCAGCGATGAATGGACGAAACCAGCGGCGATGCCCCAGAGGGTCCCGAACTCGCCCGCGACCGGGGCCAGAGTGGTCCCGAAAAGGGCCGCGAGCTGGATCCTGGGGTCGGTGAGCCCCCAAACCTTCGTGATGCCCCCGAGCACGACTCCCGCCACGATCGGGGCCATGTTCCGGGGATGCTTGCCGAAGGCGGAAAAACCCACCACGGTGAAGACGCCGCCGAGCGTCGGCCCGTTGATGTCGCCGCCGATGGCCAGGAGGTACAGGATCGCGCAAATCCCCCCCAGGGCCATGTTCATGAGGGTCGGACCAATCCCGAAGAGGAGAAAGAAATCGGTGACGATGCGCCCCGGGCGCCTCATGAGCGCGGCCAGGCCAGCCATTTTCCTGCCGTTCATCTGGAAACCCAGGACGAACATGGCACAAAACAGGGCCAAAAACAGCGGGGCAAGAACTCCGTTGTGCCCGGTCGACCAGACCAGCCGGGTTTCCGGGACGAAGCCGTAGGACCGGAAAAGGGAAAGCACGATCGAGCCGATGAAGCCCGAAACGAACCCGATGTTGTAGAGGTTGAAACCCTGGTGGAAGCGCATCATCGCTGCCCCGAGGGGAGGCAGGACGAAGCCGGTGAGAAGGCCGGCCAGGGTGGCCAGGGGAATTTTCAGGAAAAACGGCGCGTCGAAGCCGAAAAGGATCTGCGTGACCAGCGGGGCCAGGGCCGTCCCGAACAGGGCGGAGTAGATGAAACGGCTGAAGGGTTCCCTTCGGTAACGGGCAAACAGCCATACTCCCGCGATGATGAACCAGACGTTCAGGATGTTCTTGCCGAAAAAGGAAAAACCGGCGACCGTCCAGATTGCGGCGAACGTGATGCCGGTCAGGGGAACCCCGAGGTACCAGAGCAGGCCGATGCACATCATGGAGACCAGCCCGCTGTTCAGGAAGGCCGCACCGACCCCCCCGACACCCATGTAATCCGTGATGAGGTAGTCGGGATCCGTAACGATCCTCGAAAGTCCTGCGAAGATAGCCCCGGGCTCGTCGAAAAAAAGTCCTGCCAGGGCCAGTGAGAGGAAAGTCAGGAAAAGGATCCTG
This sequence comes from uncultured Synergistaceae bacterium, assembly GCA_964425765.1. Taxonomy (GTDB): domain Bacteria; phylum Synergistota; class Synergistia; order Synergistales; family 79-D21; genus 79-D21. Next base: position 63,223 of record CAYRNZ010000006.1, on the reverse strand, counting down.
TACCCGTTTTTTTCTCCCTGTTGCGAAACCTGGTTTTTCTCCATGAGCGCGTCCTGGCGCGTGAAGCCTTTCACGCCGGCCTCGAAGGAGGCCTGCCCATCGTGAAAGCGCTTCCTTTTTTCGATCATACCATGGCGAATTGCGCCTTCCTCTTGACGGGTCCTAGTTTCCGTCCAGGTTGAAGTCCCCGTCGCGGAAGACCGCTATGCAGGCGTCCACGACACCCTCGTCCAGGGTTCCGCCTTTTTGCCTGTCGATCTCCTCCAGTGCGGCCCCGATCCCCCGGGAGGGGCGGAAAGGGCGGTGGGACGCCATGGCTTCTACGATGTCCGCCACGGTGATCACCCGCGCCTCGATGCAGATCTCCTCTCCCTCCAGTCCCCTGGGATAACCGCTCCCGTCCAGGAGTTCGTGGTGTTGGTAGACGATGTCCGCCAGGGGCCAGGGGAGCTCGATTTTCTTCAGGATTTTCCAGCCCGCCTCCGCGTGCTGCCTCACGATCCCCATCTCGATGGCCGAAAGGCTGCCCGGTTTGCTCAGGATCTCGGAGGGAACCTCGATCTTGCCGATGTCGTGAAGGAGAGAGGCCCTTTCGACCGCGAAAAGGGATTTCTCGGGGATGCCGAGCTTCCGCGCGATAGCCCCCGCCAGGCGAGCCACGCGCCGCTGGTGCCCGGCCGTGTAGGGGTCGCGCATCTCGACGGTGGTCGAGAGCACCTGGATCGTCTCGTCCCAGGCGCGCCGCATCGTCCGGTAGTTCTCTTCCAGGAGCAGGTCCACCCTCTTCTTCTCCGTGATGTCCATGACGACACCCTGGAAAAAGGCCACTTCCCCACAGGGATCCCGGACCACCCGGGTCTCGTCGCTGACCCATATGGTCGTCCCGTTGCCCAGAACGATCCGGTATTCCTGGTGGAACCTGTCCCTCTTCGCCTCAGTGAAGTCGCGGACTTCCTGGAGGGTTCCCTCGCGGTCCTCGGGATGGATCATCGCGGCATACGGCCTCCGGTTGGAGGCAAGGTCCCCGGGTTCGTACCCCCAGAGGCGCACGTTTTCGGACACGTAGTCGACGGGAGAGCCTGCTTCGTTCCCCCAACGGAAGAGGACGACCGGGCTGCTCTTCACCACCTCGTTGGCCAGCCGAAGTTCGGCCTCCCTCTGGCGGATCTCGGTCAGGTCGTGGTAAAGGACATAGATATGGGTATCTCCCCCCTCGAGCCTGATGGGGATGCCGATGACACGGCAGGGAAAAGCCGTCCCGTCCTTCCGGAAACGTTCGGTCTCCAGCCTGACCGACTGGCCGGAGGTCACCCTCCTTGTCAGGGCCACCCCCTCGCGGGCGTAGGCGTCCTTTACCACCAGGTCGTCGATCCGCCGGCCGAGGGCCTCCTCCCGCGTGTAACCGAACATCTCCAGGAACTGGCGGTTCACCCTGAGGATCTCCCCGGAACGGTCCGTCACGGTCAACCCGTCGGGGGCGTTTTCGAAGAGCATGTCGAGGTAGGCCCTCTCCCTGGCCAGGGCCTCGGTGGCGCACCGCTGCTCCGTTATATCCCGCACGATGACAAGGGTTCCGGCCCCGGAAACACCACCGATGGGGCTAGAGGAGACCATGACCGTCTTCACGACACCCTCGCGGCAGGGGAGGAGGCGGACTTCCTCCGACTCCACGCCTTCCAGGGCCTTGAGGATGGCCGCTGCCACCGCTTCCGACGCCTCCTTCCGCGCGAACGAGTAGGAAATCGCGGGAGGCTGGAGTTCCTCGAGCTTCCATCCCGTGATCGCTTCCATGGCCGGGTTGAACACGACGAAACGCCCGGAGGCGTCGAAAACGGCGATCCCTTCGCCCGCGTATCGAACGAGCGTGTCGAGGAAATCGCGCTGTTGCTGTGTCCTTCCCTCCTGCCGCTTGATGTCCGTGATGTCCGTCGACACCGCGAGCACGGACCGGACGATCCCCAGCTCCGCCTTCTCGGGGACCATGGCGGTCTGCAGGTGCCGGACGGTGACCCCGGTGTCGAGGAGGACCTCCAGGCGGACGCCGGCACCGGTGCGGAAAACCTCGCCCAGGGACTCCATCCACTGCCGGACGAAACCGGCCGGAAGTCCCGACTCGGGGAGGGTCCTACACTGCAATTCCTCCGCAGTGCGCCCGAAGAACCTCTCCGCCGAGGGGTTCAGGTACACGATCCGGAAATCCTCGTTGACCCGGAAGATCAGCGTGGGAAGGTTCTCCGCCAGCCTCTTGAAGGCTTCCTCGCCGTGAAGCAGGGCTTCCTGCGTCTCGTGCTCCCGGGTCATGTCGGTGAGGAAGAACATGTAGGCCCCCCCGGAGAGGGTAACGGCGTCCCACCGGCCCCATCCCGCGGGCCCCCCTGCCCCCCCGAAGGGGGCTTCCGCGCTGAGATGTCCCCTGGCCGCCAGGTCCCGGAGCTTTTTCCTGCCCTCGTCCAGGTAGTAACCCGGGAACAGGTCCAGGACGGACATCTTCAGCAGTTCTTCCTTCGATCTCCTGAGGAGGCGTTCGGCCGAGGGACTGGCGTCCTGGACCTTCCCCAGGGCCGACGCCAGCACCACTGCGCTGGGCGCGTTCTCCATGTACTGACGCAGGAGTTCCTCGCTTGCCCGAAGCCGCGATTCGGTTTCCTCCTGGTCCGTCAGGTCCCGGACCATCCCCAGGATCCTGGCCGGGCGGCCTTCGGCGTCGTTTACGACCCGAACCCGGGCGAGGACCGGCCGAACGACGCGCGAGCCCGGGGACACCCGGAAACGGAGGTCCAACGCCCCTTCTTTCCCTGAAAGAAGCCTCTCCCGGGCCCTTTTCACGCGGGAGCGGTCCTCCGGGTGGATGCGGCTTTCGATCCCGGCGAAGCTCAGCTCGATCCCCATGGGCAACCCGAACAGCTCCAGGAAGAGAGTTGACCCCTCGACGGACCCGCTCGACGCGTTCTCGCGGAAAAAACCGGCTCCCGAGATGTCCACGGCCTCCCGGAAGAGGTCGTCTCCCGCAGGAAAAGCATCCTCATGCGTTTCGGCGGCCAAAGGCCCCGCCGGCCCGGGGGGGAAATCCTGCCCGTCGGGCGAGGAACCCGGATGCTTCATTCCAGCGAATACGACCCCCGGCGTTCGCCTGCCTGCCAAAAAAGAGAGAAGCCCGGCCGCGGCGGCCATTCCCACGGCCAAAGGCCAGGCGACCCCCGAGACCTGGGGATCCCCCGACGAGGCGTAAAGGGGCCCGGCCGCAAGTGCGAGGAAAGCCGCGAGACTGGCAGTCGGCAGGTAAATACGGATACACCGGGGTTTTGCGAAAGAGGACATGAAAATTCCCGCCACGGATAGACCGCGCAGGGCCCGTCCCCCGGAAGGGGCGGGCAAACCGAAGAGTTCGGGTGGACGTCCTCGGATCGGCGAAAGGGCTATGGTTCGGCACCCCGCTAAGAGGAACAGAATAAAATATATTTTAACATGATTTCGCTAGTTGAAGCTTGTTAATTGCGTTTCCGTGATCGTCTACAATAGCATCGTTCACCGAAGGGAGGCGACCGGATGGGGATGGAAAGGGATTGCCCGGCCCTTTGCAGGGCCTGCAGTCACCGGCACCTGGACGAGGAATCGAGCCTCGCCCAGAAGGAGGCGTGGCTCGCCCTCCGCCTTTCCCGCTGGGTGGACCGCCTGGAGCCCATCGACGCCCCCAGGGGCGGTTCCCGTTGGGGTTACCGGGATAAGGTGACGCTGAGGGCCGGATGGGACCAGGGGGGGGGATGGCGTTTCGGCATGCCCCTCCGTGAAGGCCTTCTTCCGCTGGAAAACTGCCCGGTCCACAGCGCCCGGGTCCGGGCGACCCTGTCCTGGCTCAGGGATTCGCTCCCCCCGGCCGGCGACTTTCCCCTGGCTTTCTACGCGCAGGTGGGGGCCCAGGCCACCCTGGTCCTGAAGACACGGACCGACCCCGGGGACCGCTGGCTCAGGGAAAAAGAGGAATCGCTCGCCCTGACCGGCCTCGAGGGCCTCTGGCTCCACCTCTTCCCGAGCGCGGGCCGGCATCTTTTCGGTTCCGGTCCGCTGCGCCTCTTGTGGGGCAAACCGCTGTCGAGGAATCCGCTGGGCCTTCTCCACGGTCCCCAGGGATTCCAGCAGCTGATCCCCGACCTGTACGCCCGGTCCCTGGACAGGGCCGGGGCCTTCCTCGAGCCCGGGCCGGGCAAGCGCGTGATCGACCTTTACTGCGGCGGGGGCGCGAGCCTTGCGCGCTGGACGGCCAGGAAAGCCGGGGCCCTGGGGATCGAGCTGTCGGGGGAAGCCCTCGAAAACGCACGCCTCAACGCCCCGGGCTCGGCGCTCCTGCGGGGCCGCTGCGCTCTCCGCATCCCCCAGGCAAGGGAGTGGATCCGGTCCGTGCCCGGCAGGGACAGGCTGCTGTACGCCAACCCGCCTAGAACCGGCCTGGAACCGGAGGTCACGGCGTGGATAGCGGATTCCTTCCGCCCCGCCCGGGCAGCCTATTTGTCCTGCAGCGCGGGGACCCTCGCCAGGGACCTCGAAAGCCTCTCGAAAGAGGGATACTCGGTTGTCTCGCTCCTGCCTTACGACTTCTTCCCGCAGACGCGGCACGTGGAAACCCTGGCCCTGCTGGAGAGGTTTCCCTAGGAGCCCCTCGTGGGCTCCGGAAATCAAAAACATTATTTCTTTATGACGTAGGACCGACGGACAAGACGGCTGTCCCGGCTTTTCCGCCTTTTTTCCACGGCAAAACAGGGAAAATAAAAAAAATATCCCTGATCCGGGTGTTATAATTGGGTGCAGTGCTATAGCGAGGGAGGTTTTGCGCCATGTCCCGAAAGACCGTCCGGCACAGGGGAGATTGCTCGATCACGATCCTTTTGCTCCTGGCGATCGTCGTGGGAGGGTGGTTCTACTTCCAGAGGCGGGACTACGCGCGCAAGACCTCGCCGGAACTCCTGGAGCAGCTGCAGAAGGTCCAGATATCGCTGACCGCGACGAAGGAAAACCGGACTGACGGAAAGGTCCAGGTCTACGTGAACCTGAAAAACGGATCCCGGAAGGTTCTCGACGGCAAGATTCTCGTCTTTTCGCGGGAGATAAACGGAGCCGTCCTGGACAGGGCGAGCCTGACGCTCATGCCTCTTTCCCCCGGGGATTCCACGACGATGGTCGCCTGGCTGCGCAAGAGCTCGATCCGGGAGGACTTCACGTACGAAGTGGATGCACGGTTCAAGTGACCGGAAAAGAAAAAGGGGCCCGCCGCTCGGCGGGCCCCTTTTTCTTTTTTTTGCGTTCCGCTACTCGTAGCGCAGGGCCTCGATGGGGTCCATGCCGGCCGCCTTGGAAGCGGGGTAGTAGCCGAAGAAGATGCCCACCAGGGCTGAGAACCCGAAGGCCAGGGCGATCGAGAAGGTGGAGATCACCGTCGCCCAGCCGGCGAACTTGCCGATGAGGACCGAGATGAGCGCCCCCAGGGCGATGCCGGTGAGCCCGCCCAGGAGGGAAAGGATGATCGCCTCCGTCAAAAACTGTAGCAGGATGTCGGACCTCCTGGCCCCGACGGCCATCCGGATCCCTATCTCCCGGGTCCGTTCGGTCACGGACACGAGCATGATGTTCATGATCCCGATACCGCCCACCAGCAGCGAAATCGACGCCACCGCCGCCAGCAGGAAGGACAGCGTCTTTGTGGACTCGGCCGCCGCCTCCATGAGTTCCGCCAGGTTCATGACGGTGAAGTCCTTCTCCTCGGGGTTTCGGATCCGGTGCCGCTCCGTGAGCAGCGCCTCGATCTGCGAGATGGCCGCCTGGATGGACTTGCTGTCGGCCGCCTGGACCAGGATGCTCGAGACCTTCCCCTGGAACCGCGAACCGAAGACTCTCTTCTGGGCCGTCGTGACCGGGATGATCAGCGTGTCGTCCTGGTCCTGTCCCATGGCGTTGGTGCCCTTCTTCCCGAGCACGCCCACCACGACCATCGGGATCTTCTTTACCCTGACGACCTGACCGATGGGGTCCTCGGTCCCGAAAAGGTTGTCGACGATCGTCTGGCCCAGGATGCAGACCTTCGCCGCGCTCCGGACCTCCGAGTTGTTGAAGCTGCGGCCCGAGGCGATCGTCCAGTTGCGGATGTCGAGCATCGGGGGCGTGGTGCCTTCAGCCCGGGTGGACCAGTTGCTGTTCCCGTAGACGATCTGTACCCCGCCGGAAGCCGTCGGGGCGGCCTTGCCGACCGCCGGGCACTCCTTGACGATCGCCTCCGCATCGGCGAAGGTCAGGCTCGGGGAAGACCCGGAGCCCATCCGGGCCCCGCCGGTGGTGACGCTTCCCGAACGCACGACCAGCAGGTTGGACCCCATGCTCGTGATCTGGTCCTCGACGCTCCGGCTCGCCCCGGTCCCGATGGCGAACATGGCCACCACCGCCGCCACGCCGATGATGATGCCGAGCGCGGTGAGGGCTGAACGCATCTTGTTGGCCCGAAGCGACCGGAGAGACGCGTGGAGGATCTCGTCGTAGGCGATCATGCCGTCACGCCCCCTTCCGCGGGATGCCGGTCGCTCACCACGAGCCCGTCCCGCACCGTGACGACGCGGCGGGAGTAGAGCGCGATGTCCGGCTCGTGAGTGACCAGCACGACCGTTATCCCGGAGTCCCTGTTCAGCTCCGTGAGGAATTCCATGATCTCGACGCTCGTCCGGGTATCGAGGTTCCCCGTGGGCTCGTCGGCCAGGATCAGGGGAGACTGGTTCACCAGGGCCCTGGCGATGGCCACACGCTGCTGCTGGCCGCCGGATAGCTGGTGGGGCTGGTGGTGCTCCCGTCCCTTGAGGCCCACCCGTTCCAGGGCCGAAGCCGCCAGCGCCCTCCGGTCGTGCCTGGAGACGCCCTTGTACAACAGGGGGAGTTCCACGTTCTCGAGGGCTGAGGTACGGCGCAGGAGGTTAAAGCCCTGAAAGACGAAACCGATCTGGCGGTTCCGGATCACGGCCAGCTCGTCACGCTCCAGGCGGCTCACGTCGGCGCCGTCCAGAAGGTAGGTCCCCTCCGTCGGGACGTCCAGGCACCCGATGATGTTCATGAGAGTGCTCTTTCCCGAGCCCGACGGCCCCATGATCGAGACGAACTCGCCCCGCTCGATCGATAGGGAGACCCCCCGGAGGGCTTCCACCTGGATTTCGCCCAGGTCGTAGACCTTGCGGATGCCGGCCAGCTCGATGAGGGCCATGCCTAGAAAAGCCTCCTGCCGGACGTCCTGCCGGAACCGTTTGCGGCGTTGTTGTTGCCCAGGGTACCGGTCACCACCGTGTCGCCCTCGGCCAGGTCCCCCGACACCTCCGTCCAGCTGCCGTCCGTCAACCCGGTTTCCACCGGCACGCGCTTCAGGGAGCCCTGCGATCCCTTCTTCGATTCGAGCAGCCAGAGAGAAGGCTGTGATGCCAGGGCTTTTCCGGTTATCCCGCTTGATTTTTTCGAAGAAGCCCCGTCTCCTTGTGCGGCTCCGTCAGGCGGAGGCGGCGGGGGCACCTGCCCGCTGGAACCCGTGCGGGTCCCGTTCGTCGCGGTTGGCTTGAAGCGCAGGGCGGCATTGGGAACCTTGAGGATGTTTTTCGCGGCGGCGGTCTCGATGTTCACGTTCGCCGTCATGCCCGGCTTCAGCTTCAGGTCCGGGTTCGCGGCAGCGATGATGACCGTGTAGGTCACCACGTTCTCGGTCGTCACCGGGCTCAGCCGGATCTGGCGGACCTTCCCGGCGAACGTCTCGTCCGGGTAGGTGTCCACGGTGAACGCGACGGCCATCCCTTCTTTGATGTAGCCGATGTCGGCCTCGTCGACGGCTGCCTCGACCTGCATCTTCGAAAGGTCCTCGGCGATGGTGAAGAGTTCCGGGGCGGAGAAACTGGCCGCGACGGTCTGCCCTTCGCTCACCTGCTTGCCGGTCACCACGCCGTTCACCGGGGAAAGGATCCGGGTGTATCCCAGGTTGGTGCGCCGCTGGCTCAACGTCGCCGAGGAGGACGACACCGAGGCGCGGGCCGACGCCACCTGGGCCCGTGCCGTAGCGAGGGCGGTCTCGGCCGCCTCCATCGCGCTTTTGGCGACGAAGTCCGACTCGAACAGGCTCTTCTGGCGGGAGAACTCCCGCTGGGCCTCGTTGAGGCTCGCCTGGGCCTCCGCCAGCCTCGCGCGGCTCGAGGCAAGCCCCGCGGCGGCTTCCTGGGCCTGTGCATCCAGGAGGGTGGGGTCGATCTCAGCGACCAGCTGGCCTTTCCGCACCACCGAGTTGTAGTCCACGTAAATCCGCTTGATCGTACCGGAAACCTGGCTTCCCACCGTGACGGTGTTCACCGCCTGGATCGTCCCCGTGGCCGAGACAACCCGGGCGACGTCCCCCCGGGCGACCTGTTCGGTCGTGTACTGCGGGGGCTTTTCCCCGAACTTGGCCTTCCAGAACCAGGCACCGCCGGCGATCGCCGCCAGGACCAGGGTCCCCGCCAGGAGCCTTTTCGCCGTCTTCAACATTTTCATCTTTTCGTCTCCTCCTTAGGGATCCCGACCGGCCTGCCCAGTGCCTTCGCAAGGGCCGCCGACGCGACCTGCAGGTCATAGTTCGCCTGGACGAGCGACTTGCGCGCGGTGCTGTACTTTTCCGCCGCATCCGTCACCTCGAGGCTGGTTCCTACCCCGACCCGGTACCGTCCGCGGGCTAGGTCCAGGTTCTCCCGGGCCTGCCTCAGCGACACCGTAGCCGTCTTCACCTGGACCGAGGCGGTCTCGAGCTCCAGGAAAGCCTGCTCGACCTCCAGGGCAACCGAGTTTCGCAGCTTTTCCTGGTCGCTCCTGGTGATCTCCAGGTCGGCCCGGGAACTCTCGGTCCGCGCGGCCGTGGCCCCGCCGTCATAAAGCGGCACCGAAAGGGTGAGGGAGGCCGTCCAATCGTCCTCCCACCCCGTGCCCCCGTCCGAGAAACCCCAGCCCCCGCTTGCGTACAGGGAGGGGCTCAGGCCTTTCGCGGCCTGCCGGAGGGATTCGCCCGCGGAGAGGATCCGGTCTTCCCCCGCCCGAACGTCCGGCCGCTCCTGGAGGGCCTCGGCCCTCGCCGATTCCAGGGACAGCCCGGAAAGCAGCGTTTCCCGCGGGGGCTCGAGCGGGGCCGACCTGTCGGTCAGGGGCGACCCGATCTCGTTTTCGAGGGTCGCCGTCGCAACCGCCGCGGCAGACCGGGCCTTCGCCAGTTCCAGCTGGGACTGGCTGAGGTTGACCTCCGCCGCGGTCACGTCGATCTTCGCCGAGGAACCCGCCTTGTAGAAGGCCTGTGCCTGCTTCAGCTGGGTCTCGTAGAGCGCGACCGTCTCGGCCGCCACCGCCGCGTCCTCCCTGGAACGTAGGAGGTTGAAGAACGCCTGCTTCACGGAGTAGGCCCGCTCCTGCCAGGTCCGCTCGGCCTCTTTCCTGACCGCGGTGCTGTCGTACAAAGCCCCCGCCACGGCCGAGCGGGTCTTCCCGCCGTCGGACAAGAGTTGCCTCACGGAAAGGTCCGAACCCGAGCGGGTCGAGGCCCCTTCCGAATCCGAAACGGACGCCCCCAGGTCCAGGGTCGGCTTCAGGGACGACCTGGCGAGGTCCACCTGGCTCTCCGAGCGCCGGACACGCCAGGCCGTCGAGATGATGTCGGGATGATGGTCGAAGGCCATCTGCAGGCATTCCTCGAGCGTCAGGGGCTTGCCCTCGGGGGTGGCGGAAGTCGCGGCATCCGCGCCCCAAGGCAGCAGGAACAGGGAAAACAGCAGCAAAAGAAAGGCACTTTTTTTCACCAGGTTCGACCTCCTCGCCGGTCAAGCCTTGCGCTTCCATTACCGGCACAGGGCTATTGTAATGCCCCGAAGTTTAAGGTGCGGTTCCAGATTCCCCGCATTCTGTAAAGAAAAGTAAAGGCGTCTTTACACGACGCAACCTTTCTTGACCGCAGGGGTGCGCCGAGAAGATACAATGGGAAAGGACTCATGCCGTAGGGGGTGGGAACATGGAGAGGATCCTGCTGGTGGACGACGACAAGGGCCTTTGCGAACTGCTGACCGAGTTCCTGGAAACCGAGGGCTTCGAGGTCGAGACCGTGAACGATGGCGAAAAGGCGGTTCCCAGGGCCCTGGGCGAACGCTTTTCGCTGGTCATCCTCGACGTCATGCTCCCGGGCCTGGGGGGGATCGAGGTCCTGAAGGCCATCCGCCGCCAGTCCTCGGTACCGGTCCTCATGCTCACGGCGCGCGGCGACGACGTCGACCGCATCGTGGGGCTCGAACTGGGCGCGGACGACTACCTGCCCAAGCCGTTCAACCCCCGGGAACTGATCGCCCGCATCCGGGCGGTCCTCCGCCGGGGCCGGATGGAAACGGGCGAAGACAGCCAGGGAAACGTCCACCGCATAGGGGATTTGGCCATCGACCTGGCCGCCCGCCACGTCAGCGTGGCGGGTAAGCGGATCGACCTTACCACGGTGGAGTTCGACCTTCTCGAAACCCTTGCCCAGGCGGCCGGAACGGCCTTCTCCCGGGAAAACCTGGTGCGCCAGGTGCTGAAGCGGCCCTTTTCCCCCTTCGACCGGAGTCTCGACGTCCACGTGAGCAACCTGAGGAGAAAAATCGGCACGTACCGGGACGGGTCCGACCGCATCAAGACCGTTCGCGGGCTGGGATACATCCTCGCCACGCCGCCCGAGGAGAGCCGCTCGTGAAAAGAGGCACCCTCTTCCTCCGGATATTCCTGTGGTTTTTGGGAGCCATGCTCCTCATGGCGGCGGTCAGCATCGGCCTCACCGTCTTCATGACGCAGCAGGGGATCATTCTGTCCGGGCAACAGGAAGTCCTGTCGGACGCCCTCGACCGAAACGGGCGCAAGGTCCTGGAAACTTTGGAAGCGAAGGGACCCGAGGCCGCCATGGAGCAGTCGGAGGTAATCCGCCGGGAGACGGGGCTCGCCATCTTCATTTTCGACAGTGGCGGAACTCCCATCAGGTTGAAGGACGGGCCGCCCCGGGAGTTCCTCGAGCGCGTCGGGAAGGAGATCGCAAAGAACCTCGCGGAGGGAAAGACCTTCGACATGCGGAGGGAAACCGCCTCCGTCTACAGCCGTATGACCTCCGCCGGAGGAAAGGAGTACATCCTCGTGGGCGTCTTCCGGCGCCCCCCCTCCGTGGCACGGGCGATGACCGACAACCCGAAGGCGCTCGCCATCCGCCTCGCGGGCCTTTTGGCCGTTGCCCTGGTCTTCTGCGGCCTCCTGGCCCACCACATCTCCGAACCGCTGGTCCGGCTCAACCGCACCGCCCGCTCCGTCGCCGACGGGCACCTCAACGCCCCGGTCGACACGACGGTCCTGAAGCGCCGGGACGAAATCGGGGAACTGTCCCGGAGCTTCGACGCCATGACCCGGCACCTGACAACCCTCCTAGAGGCTCAGAGGCGGCTTATCCGCGACATCTCACACGAGCTGCGGACCCCCCTTGCCAGGCTGGGCGTCGCCCTGGAACTCGCCCGCAAGAAGAGCGGGGAAGGGGCGGCCGAATCCCTGGACCGCATCGAGCGCGAATCGGCCATCCTGAACGACATGATCGGCCAGTTGCTCTCCCTGTCCCGGGTGGAGGCCGGGATCGGCCCCGACGCCCAGGAACCTGTGGACCTGCTGTCCCTCGTCGCCTCCGTCGTGGAGGACGCGAATTTCGAGGCGAAGGCCCTGAACCGATCCGTCTGCCTGGACGCCCGGGAAAGCCTGAAACCCCTTTCGCTGAGTCCCGACCTGGTCCGCCGGGCCGTGGAGAACATCATCCGCAACGGGATGCGTTACACTCCCGAGGGGACCTGCGTGGAAGTCTCGGTCTTTGCCAGTGAAAAAGCCGGCCGGCCCGGCATCTCCGTCCTGATCCGCGACTGGGGCCCAGGGGTCCCCGAGGACGAACTCGACCAGATTTTCCAGCCTTTCTACCGCACGGAAACCGCCCGCACGCGCGACACCGGGGGGACGGGGCTCGGGTTGGCGATCGCCCACAGGGCCGCCCTGGTCCATGGGGGCACCACCAGCGCGAAGAATGCGCCCGGCGGGGGCCTCTCGGTCGAACTCTGGCTGCCGAAATAGAACGGAAAGGGGCGGACCGCCTTGAGACGACTGAAAGGCCTTTGGGGCCTCCTTGCCTGCATCGGGACCCTGTGCGCGGACCCAGCCTGGGGAGCCGAACGCACCGTCCTCGTCTTCGCAGGCGACACGGCCTTCGGGGAAAGCTACCGGCTCGCCTCCGAAAGCCCGGCCATGGCCGGGGACAAACGGTACCTTCCCTCCATGACCGCCCTGCTTCCGCTTCTCCGGGGAGGCAGGGAAGTGCTCGTCAACCTCGAGACGCCCCTGGCCAGGCCGGGGGCGTCCTCCGTCGAGGGTAAGCCCTACGTCCACTGGGCGGACCCGGAGAAGGCCGTCGGGGCCTTGAAGGCCGCCGGGGTCACGGCAGTGGGCCTGGCCAACAACCACTCCATGGACCAGGGCTACGAGGGAGTTGCGGAGACGGTGTCGCGCCTCCAAAAAGCGAAGATCCGCTCCGGGGGCGCCGGGGAAAACCGCATGTCGGCTGAGCGCCCCTTGCGGTGGCGGGTGCCCGTCGGGAAGGGAGCCGTCGACGTGGCGGTCTTTTTCGGCTTCGAATACCGGAAAAGCTACGCCGAGAAATACCGTTTCTACGCGGATGAGAAATCCCCGGGGGTCGCCGGGCTGGACGCCACCCGGCTCGAGGCGGCCATCCGGAAGACCCGGGGCGCGGACCCCGGGGCTCTTTTGGTCGTCTTCCCCCACTGGGGCAAGAACTACGGCTGGAAGAGCGAGGCCCAGGCCAGGCTGGCCCGCAGGTTCGTGGATGCCGGGGCCGACCTCGTGATCGGCCACGGGGCCCACCGTTTCCAGGAGATCGAGTCCTACAGGGGGAAGTGGATCCTCTACGGACTCGGGAACTTCGCTTTCCATTCACCGGGAAGGTACGACCGCAAATCCTCCCCTTCCTACAGCTTCGTGGCGCGGCTGGAGCTGTCCGACACGAAAGGGAGCCTCCGGAAGGCTTTAAGGCTCTACCCCATCCAGAGCGACAACGTCCTCACCGGTTTCAAGAGCCGCCCCGTCACGCAACAGGAGTTCGCCGAAGCCGAAAGCCTGCTCATCGAACGGATCGAAGGCCAGGGGGCCAGGGAACGGGTACGGCCGGGTAAAGACTCGCTGGGGCACCACTTCGAGATCACCCTGCCCTGAGAGGGACCTCATCAAAAAAAAGCGGGCAGGCCTTCGAGGCCTGCCCGTCCTTCATGATCCCGAATTACTTGTCGTTCTTCCGCGGCCCGGGCCGGAAACCGCCGGTCCCCCAGGCTCCCTCGAAAAGCGGGCCGTTCCAGTTGTCGAAGATCTTCCTCTGGCGGTTGTTCAGCACCCGGCGGATATCGGTGCGGACTTCCTTCGTCATCAACCAGACGTCCCTCCTGCTGTCCAGGAGCTGCCTGCGGTATTTCGAATCGGAACGGGCCGAGGAGGGATCCCAGTAACTGCGGAAATATTCCCTTTCCCTCTCCCAGAGCCGTTTTTCGCGATTCCTGACCTCGCGCTCTGCCTTCCGAAGGATCCGGTCGATCTCTTTCTTCTGGCTGCTGGAAAGCTGCAGCCGCCTCTCCAGGTCCCTCGACAGTTCCCAACGTTTCTGGCCGAAGTGCCAACCGCGGTCGCCGTCCTCGTCGTACCACCGGTCGATCCGGTCCCTGGCGATCCTCCTCTGGCTGGGGTCCAGCACCTGGTAGAACCGGTAGAGGAAATCGTCGTCGGTCCTGAGGAGGTAGTCCAGGTCGTGGTCCAGGTCCCGCTCCCGGCTCGAGCCGATGATCCCGCCCCTCAGGAGGACGTCCAGGATGTCCCCGAGGTCGTTCATGCTGTCGGAACGCCGATCGTAGCGGTTGTCGCGGCGCAGGTCCTCGATCGCGTCCCTCTGGCGCCTGGAGAGGTCCAGGTCGTCGAGGAAATCGTCGGAGAGCAGCCTCTCCACGCTTCTGCCGGTCCAGTAGATGTCGCTTTTGTCATCCCACGAGGCGCCCACGGCGGGGAGGGTGAAACCCAGGCACAAACCGGCCACCAGGAGAGCCATTGCCAGTCTTCCCATTCTTTTCATGACGGAGTCCTCCTTCCGTAAATCCTGCCCGGTCCTGCCGGGCCTTTAGTTTGAGTCTAGCGGTTTTTGCCTTTAGTTGCTCGTTGGAAATGTTTGGAAATCTCAAGAAACGTAAACGGGCCCCCCGAAAGGGGCCCGTTTCGTCTCTGCCTGTCCGGTCAGCCCGGGCCTAGTGCTCGTTCACCTTCGCCGGGCGCTTGAAGGTCTGCCCGCTGTTGTTCTGGGGGTTCCAGCGCTTCATCCCGTCGGTGTTCTTCCTGAACGACTCGAAGGTCTTCCTCTGGGAGTCGCGGAGGATCGGCGCCACCTTTTCCCTGATCTCCCGGTCCGGGATCCGGAACTCCTTCCGGGCGTCGAAGAGCCGCTTCCTCTGCTGCTCGCGCTCCTGGCTGGGAAGGTCCCAGCTGCGCTTGAAATAGTCCCTTTCCATTTCGAGGTAGCGCTTTTCGCCGTCCCGGTTCCTGGAGTCGAAATCCCTGAACACGCGGTCGAAATCCTTGCGTTGCCTGTCGTCCAGTTTCAGCCTTTTGTCCATGTCCCTCGGGAAGCCGAACCGCTCCCACTCGTTGTGCCGACCATCCCGGTCCCCGTAGCGCTTGTTGTCGTACCGGTCCCAGTCGTTGTGCCGACCGTCCCGGTCGTCATGCCGGTCCCAGTCGTAGCGCCTGTGGTAGCGGGGGTAATAGTAGCTGTCGTCGTACCAGCGATCGAAGTGCACCCTGAAAGTCCGCCTCTGGTCCAGGTTCAGGATCTGGTAGAAGAGGTAGAGGAAATCCTCGAGCTGGATCATGTCGTACCCGTAGCCGTAGGTGTAGCCGTCCGGGTATCCGTACCCGTAGGGGTAGGGGGTCGGGTAGGGGTAAGGGTATCCGTACCCGTAGCCGGAGTTGCGTTCGCTCATCATGAGCCCCAGGCTCAGGATGGCGAGGAACGCCTCCAGGCCGTCGTCGCCGCCCCGCTCGAACCGGTAGGAACCGCCGTAACCCCTGCGTCCGATGTCGATCACGTCGTAAAGGCGTCCAAGGCTCCGGCTGTCGTATCGGTCATAACGGCGGTCGTCCCTGCGAACATCGCGATAAACCCTTCCGTCGTCGCTTCTATCGCCAAAGCCCCTGCGGCGCAGTTCGTCGAAGGAATTCCTCTGGTTGCTGTCCAGGTTCAGGGCGTTCATCAGCTCCGGCGAGAACAGTTTCCCGATCTCCTGCGCCACTTCGGGCAACCCCTCGGCCAGCCTTGGAAGGTTTGTGGCCGCGGAGGCCGGTAGCGCCGTCCCGACGGCGAGTCCCGCAACGACCAGTGCAAGAGCCATGCTTCTCAATCTTTTCATCTTACTGGGCCCCCTTTCCTCGGAAAAAGAACACACGATTCGCTTCCGAGCTTTGGACCCCATTCTAAAATGAATAGCCTTAAGATGCTCTTTCGAAACCTTTAGAAATGTTTAGGGGCGCGGGACACCGCCCGGAGCCGAGTGGTCCGCCTATCCCCCTCCGATGATGGGGAAGATGGACACGAGGTCCCCATCCTCCAGGGGCGTCCGGAGAAATCCAGTGTGCGCGATCGAGCGTCCGTTCACCATGACGATCAGGGCCTCCGGCAGGAAGTCGCTACCGTACCTTTCGGCAAGGCTGGTTAGGAGGCTGTCGACGGTGGCACAGTCGGCAACCTCCGTTTCCTTCCCCTTCGCGATCTCCCTCACCTGTCCGAAAAACTGCACCCGGACCATGGGCCTCCCTCTATTCCAGTCCCAGGTCCCGCAACTTCGCTTTTGTCGGGATGCCGCGTTCGTCCCAGCCCCGGACCTTGTAATATTCCGGCAGCATCTTCGGAAGCTGGCTGACCCTGCCCTTGGACGCCCCTTCGGGCAGGGGTTCCTCCAACAACCGTTTCGGCAGGGTGTCGTCCTTCAGCGGATCCAGTCCCTCCCTGAGGTTGAACAGCCGTTCCAGGTTCCAGATGCGTTCCCCGGCCTTCATCATCTCCTCCGTCGAGCCGAGGAGCCCCGCTCCCGCCTTGAGGAAGGCGGCGTAGTCGTCGGCCGACAGGGCGAAGGAGGTGAACAGGCACATGCCGGACGAATCGATGGCCGCCGTCAGGTCGTTGAAGGCCATCGTCCACCCCGCTTTGCCCTCCGTCACCCAAGGGTCCAGCTTTTCCGGGATGCCCAGGACTTCCGCGGAGGTCATGTAGCCCCGAACGTGGCAGGCGCCGCGGTTGCTCGTGGCGTAGGTCAGGCCGATCCCCTGGACGCAGCGTGGGTCGTAGGCCGGGAGTTCCTGCTTCTTGACCGTGATGGAGAACTCGGGGTGCCCGTAGGCCTCGCAGAGGCGTGCGCCGCCCTCGGCCAAAAGCTTGCCCAGTTTGCCTTCCGCCTTGCCCATTTTTTCAACCCAGTAAAGCAGGGCCTCACCGGACCCGAATTTCAGCTCCGGCCCCTCCTCCAGGTCCGCTGCGGGCAAGAACCCTTTCTCGAACAGCTCCATGGCGGCGGAAATAGTCCCCCCGGCGCTGATGGTGTCTATCCCAAGCTCGTTGCAGAGATAGTTGGCCAGGGTGATGGGTTCCAGCTCCACGACCCCGCAGTTGGCCCCCAGCGACCACAGGCTCTCGTACTCCGGCCCCTCCCCTTCCTTGTCGCCGACCTTCGTGGCGCGGCCGCAGGCGATGGGGCAGGCGTAACAGGCCTTCTTGCCCGTCAGCAGGGTAGAGGCCAGCGTCTCGCCGGACTGCTTGTCCGCTTCGGCCATGTAGCCTCCCTGGAAATTACGGTAAGGGTAGCCGCCCACCGCGTTGACGATGTTCACCAACACCGCCGTTCCGTAGGCCGGAAGCCCCTGGCTGGTCACGCCGTTTTCCTTGATCTTCTGCATGCCGACCCTCAGGGCTTCCTTCAGCCCTTCCGGGTCGGATGCGGTCCAGGTTCCCGTCCCCCGCACCACCACCGCCTTCAGGTTCTTCGAGCCCATGACCGCGCCGACTCCGCTGCGGCCCATGGCCCTGCCCTTCTCGTTGATGATGCAGGCGATTTTCGACAATTTTTCTCCCGAGGGACCGATGCAGGCAACCCGGGCCTTCTCGTCGCCCACGTCCTTCAGGAGGCGGTCCGTGGAAACGGCCGTATCCATCCCCCAGGCAAAGGAGGCGCTCCGGATTTCGGCCTTGTCGTCGCGGATCCAGATATAGACGGGTTTCTCAGCTTTCCCCTCAACCACCAGGATCATGTTGCCCGTCCTGGCGAATTCCGCTCCCCAGAATCCCCCGGTGTTGCTGCAGGCCACACAGCCCGTGAGGGGGCTCTTGGTCACCGCCATGGATCGGCCGCCGGTCGGGACGTTGGACCCGGAAAGCGGGCCCAGCGCCAGAACCAGCTTGTTCTCCGGGGACAGTGGATCGGTCTTCGCCGGCACTTCCTCGTAGAGGAGTTTCGTGGCGTAGCCCCGCCCCCCGATGAAGTCCTTCAGCCAGGGCTCCTTCAGGGGTTCCCTCGAAACGGCGCCCGTGGATAAGTTCACTCTCATCAGCATCGTTGCAGGCATCTTCATCCCTCCGTCTCTTCCTATTCGGATTCTTCCGCTCTCTCGTTCCCTGTTTCCCCCTGTAGCTTTCAGCTCTTCCTTTTCCGAAAGGAACGCTTTCGACCTCCCTCCTTTTCAGGGGCATCGGACCAGGTTCCGGTCCCACAGGCAGTCGCTGCAGGCGGGAGAATCCCCCCAGCAGTCGCTTTCCGTCGTCTTCGGGTACTCGCACACCGGCAGGAGGTTGCAGTCCAGGCAGGACGCGTACAGCGCCCGCCTCAGCCTCCACCGGAAACTCGCGTAGGCCGGGCTGTCCCATATCCGCTCGAGCGGCTCACCGGCCAGAGAGCCGAACGAATGGGCACAGACCCGCTTCTTCCGGCCCAGGACCCATTCCTCGTAACCGTGGGCCAGGCGGTAGCAGGGGCTTACATGCCCGTCCCAGCGGATCACCGCCGCATCCGAGCGCGAAAAGGCGCAATGGCGCTCCGAGGAAAGGGCGAATCTCGGCAGCGAAACGTTCAGCCCCTCCCTTTGGAAGGCCAGGAAAAGCTTCGCTTGGAGGGCTGCCTCCTCGTCCAGGGAGACCGGGTAAAGGGCGCTCGCCGTCATCTCCCTTGAGGCCGGAAGGATGTTGCTCAGCGAAATGCCCCTGGCGCCGGCCTCCGCCAGGACCCGCGGGAGGGTCGTCACGCCCTCCAGGTTCGAGGAGGTCAGGACGATCGCTGCCCGGATCTCCGGCCATGCGCCCCCCTCCGCCGCACGCACCGCTTTCAGGGTCCTCATGGCCTGGAGGACCGTCCCCGCCCTGGTCCCTCTCCCCGGAAGGTCCTCCACATCCGCCTCCAGCGAAAAATCCACGATCCTCACAGGAGCCTTCACCAGGAGGCGGGCCGCCGCGGCATCCACCAGGGTTCCGTTGGTCGTCAGCCTGACCTTCAGCCCCATGCCGGCGGCCCTTTCCATCGCCTCGAAAACCCCCGGATGGACCAGGGGTTCCCCTATCCCCGCGAAATGCACCCACTCCAGGTCCCGGAAGGCCACCCACTGCGCCGGCAGGCCTTCCAGGAGGGCCGGGTCCATGTCTCCGCGCGGCTCGGCGGAGCCCTTCAGGAAGCACATGGGGCAGTCGAGGTTGCACCGCGAGCTGGTTTCCAGGTAAACCTTCCGGAGCCTCCGGTCCCTGGGGATGGAAACGACGCTGTCATCGAACTTCAGCAGGATCGAACCTGGAGAAGGACCCGGAAACACGGCGGCACCCTCTTCCCGGAAAGCGCGGACAAAGGACGTGAAAGGCATTGCGAAAGGAGGTCGGCAAAGGTATGATTTCTTCTATTAGTGCGCCATGTCATTATATTGCCTATCGCAAATAAACTAAAGCGTTCGCATGAAGATGGAGTGAACTCCCATGACACGTTCGACAGCCCGGAGACCGGGAAAAATCCGCCTCCGGAGAAACCTCAACTGGCGGATATGGGAACTCCTCCGCCGCGGAATGAGGCGCTGGAAGGGCAGGCGGATCGCGCCCGAAACACAGCCCGGCCTCGACTCCTGCGGAGGGGAACGGCAACGGTGAGCCCCGAGGGAGGGTGAAACGATTTGGAAGAGAACTTCAAGGACATCCTCGACAACCTGCTCGAAGCGGTCTACGTCACCGACCTCGACCGGCGCATCATCTACTGGAACAGGGGAGCCGAAAACCTCACCGGATTCGCCAAGGAGGAGGTTCTTTACCGGACCTGCTCGGAGAACATCCTGGGACATGTCGACCGGAGGGGGGTCCCCCTTTGCGGCGGGCAGTGTCCCCTGGCGGAGACCATGGCCGACGGGAAACCGCGGGAAACCATGGTCTTCCTGCACCACAAGGAAGGTTTCAGGAGACCTGTCAGGGTCCGTACCTCCCCGCTGCGGAACGCGAGCGGGGCCGTCACCGGCGGGATCGAGGTCTTCGAGGATGCCATGGGTTTTTTGGCCCTGGAGGAAAAGATCCAGCTTCTGGAATCCCTGACCCTGCTGGACCCGCTGACCCGGATCGGCAACCGCCGCTACCTGGAGATGCAGATCGAGGAAAAGTTCCGCGAATTCCAGATTTCTGGGCTTTCCCTGGGTTTTCTGCTTTTCGACATCGACCGCTTCAAGGACGTGAACGACACCTGGGGGCACCTGGTGGGCGACCGGGTCCTGACGGTGGTGGCCTCCACCCTCAAGCACAGCCTCCGGATCTACGACGTGGTGGGACGGTGGGGAGGGGAGGAGTTCCTGCTCATCCTGCCCAACCTCAAGGGAGGGGCGCTGGAGGAGGTCTCGGACCGGCTCCGCAAGATGGTGGCGGCCTCGGAGATTTTGCTGGAGAAAAGCACCGAGCCGATGCACGTCACGGTTTCCGGGGGAGCCACGCTGGCCCGCCTGGGCGAAAGCCCCGAGCAGGTGCTGGAGCGGGCTGACCGGCTCCTCTACGACAGCAAGTCCGCCGGCAAGAACTGCATCACCTTCGGATAGGCCAAAAGGAGAAAGGGGGACCCCGGGCGGGGTCCCCCCTTTTTTCGTCGCCTTTACAGGAACATCAGCCAGGCCCCGCCGACCATCACGGTAGCCCCCATCAGCCTGTCGCGGATGGCTTCCCCGAACATCACCCGGGCCAGGACGACCGAGATCAGGGTCCCCAGCATGGACAGCGGCTCGGCCACGCTGACCTCCATGCCTCTTAGGGCGAACAGGAGGAGCACGTACGCGTAGACGTTGCAGGCCACCGCCCCCAGGGACGACCAGGGCCTTTCCCTCAGGAGCTCGAAGGGGAGGCGCGCCCCTTCCTTCGCCCCTTTCTTCCACGCAAGGACCGCGAAGGCGTACCCGGCCATGAAGGCCGTCTGGACCATGGCGTAGGCGAGGGTCGGCGGATTTTCCGCCAAAAGCCCCACGACCTTGGCATCGATGATCCGCCCCACGGCCATGAGCAGGGAGGCGGCGATCATCGTCCTGCAGGCCCGGTCCCGGCAGAGCGCCGCGACGGAGGCCTTCCAGCCGGCGGACCGGTTCAGGAAGGAACTCCCCCAGACCATGAGGACCATCCCGGCGATCTTCCACGCCGAGAGGCTCTCCCCCAGCAAAAGGACCGAGAGCAACAGCAGGAAGAACACGTTGAAGCTGTAGACCGGGCTCACGAGGGAGACCTCCCCGTCGGAGAGGGCCTTCACGTAGAGGGTGATCCCGGTGAAATAGACCAGGCCGCTAAGCGCCGCGACGGGCGCGAAACTCCACGAGCCGACGGGCTCGCGGAACGCAAAGGGAAGGATCAGGATCCCTCCCACGAAGCCGACAAGAAACAGGAGGGCCACCGGATCGCGGCCTTCCCCCGCCCTCTTCATGGCGTTCTTTTCCAGCCCCAGCAGGGCGATCCGCCCCGCCATGGCCGCCGCCGCCAGGCTCAGCACCGGTCGTCCAGCATGCCGCCGAGGTCCGCCTGCAGCGCCGTCTTGGCGCAGAGGCCCAGGATCCCCCGCTTCACCTTCGGCTCGGGCTGGGCCCACTTCGCCAACCGCGCGGCGATCACCTCTTCCGGCAGGTCCAGGTTCACGGTGCGGGCCTCGATATCGATGGCAACGGGGTCGCCTTCCTCGATGACCGCAACGGGGCCGCCGACGAAGGCCTCCGGGGCCACGTGCCCGATGGCACACCCCTCGGTGAAGCCCGAGAAGCGGCCGTCGGTCAGGACGTACACGTCCGTCCCGAGCCCCAGGCCCACCAGGGCGTCGGTGGTCATCATCATCTCCCGCATGCCGGGGGCCCCGCGGGGGCCCTCCATGCGGATCACCACGACGTCTCCCTTACGGATGGCGCCGGTGACGACCGCCTCGTGGGCCGCGTCGTCGGAGGAGAAAACCCTGGCCGGGCCGGAAAAGCGCATCCGGTCCGCCGGGATGGTGGTGGTCCGACAGATGGCGCCGTCCGGGGCCAGGTTGCCCCGGATGACGGCGATCCCGCCCGACTCGAAGACGGGGGCATCCACTCCGGCAAGGGTCGTCCTGTCCGAAGACCCTTTCTTCGGCAGTTCCTCTGCCAGGGGACGGCCCGTCACGGTCATGGCGCCGAGGTCCAGCATCCCCTCCAGTTCCTTCAGCAGTGCCGGCACGCCCCCGGCCTCGTGCAGGTCGACGACCGTCTTCCTGCCGGTGGGGATGACCCTCGAAAGGACCGGGATCTCCCGGGAGAGGCGGTCAAAGTCGTCCAGGGACAGGTCGATTCCCAGCTCCCGGGCGATGCTGACCAGGTGGAGAACGGCATTGGTCGACCCCGCCAGGGCAAGGGTCGCCTTCACGGCGTTCAGGAGGTTCGCCCGACTCAGCACCTTTTCGGCGGAGAGCCCCTCCTTGACCATGTCCACGATGCGGCGGCCCGTCCTGCGCCCCAGCCGCAGCTTCTCGGCGTAGACCGCCGGGACGGTGGCGGAACCGGGCAGGGAGAGCCCCAGCACCTCCGCCAGGATCTGCATCGTGTTGGCGGTCCCCATGAGGGAGCAGGCCCCCGGCCCGGGGCAGACGTGGTCCTCCAGGAAGCGCATCCGTTCCGAGACATCCTCCTTGCCGTAGCGGGCCCCGAAGACGACCTGGTCCAGCTCCGACATGACCACCTGTCGTCCCTCGTGGCGGGACGTGAGCTGCGGTCCCCCTGAGAGGAAGATGAAGGGCAGTCCCGACCGGATCCCGCCGATGATCACGCCGGGGATGATGCTGTCGCAGGAGGCCAGGAGCACCAGCCCGTCCAGGAGTTGGACGTTCGCCATGATCTCCACGGACGAGGCGATCACGTCCCGGATGACCAGTTCGTAGCGCATGTGGGGCGTCCCGATCGGGATGGCCCCGCAGGTGGCGATGGTCCGGAACTCGAAGGGGGCGCCCCCTGCCTGCCATATCCCGGCCTTGACGCTCTCGGCCAGCTGGTCCAGGTGGAAATGGCCGAGCCCCGCGTCGTTGCCCGGGTTCACGACCCCGATCAGGGGGCGGGCCAGGTCGACGTCGTCGTAGCCGCACCCCTTGTAGATGGCCCGCCGGGAGGCCCCCCCGGCCGACGTGAACAGTTCGCCCTCTTTTGAACGGTAGGTCATGGTGCCGTCATCCCCTTTCAAGTCGTCTTCCCGGGCCTGCCGGGTCCATGCCGCTGTTTGCGGTTTTTCAGGATTTCCTGCCGAAGACGAGATCGCGGAGGGTCCCGACAAACCCCCTGCGGGACCGGTTGGCGCGGATCCACCGGGCCACGACCTGCCCTTTCTCCCGTGCGTCGTCCATCACCAGGTAGGTCACCGGGATGACCAGCAGTGTCAAAAAGGTGGAGGTGAACATCCCCCCGACGACCGCCACGGCCATGGGCTGGCGGAACTCCGCCCCCTCGCTCAGCTTCAACGCCACCGGGATCGACCCGGCCATCGTCGAGACGGCGGTCATCAGGATCGCCCTCAGGCGCAGCGGCCCCGCGTTGATCACGGCCTGGACCTTCTCCACGCCCCTGGCCCGCTGCTGGTTGATGAAGTCCACCAGCAGGATGGCGTTGTTCACCACGATCCCCACCAGGAGGATCAGGCCCATGAAGCTCATCATGTCCAGGTTGTTGCCCGCCAGGAACAGCAGGCCGAAGGCCCCGGGCGTGAGAAGGGGCAGCGAGAACATGACCGTGAACGGGTGGAGGAACGACTCGAACTGGATGACCATGACCATGTAGACCAGGGTCACGGCGATCCCCAGGGCCACCAAAAGGCGCCTGAAATCCTCCTGCTGGTTCCGGGAACGCCCCGTCGCCCGGACGGTGACGGTCCCGTCGGGTGGCAGGCGTTTCTCCACGGCTGAGCGCACCAGGGCGATGCCTTCCCCGGTAGAGAACCCCGACACGACGTTGGCGCTGATCTGCAGGGCGGGTTGGCGGTTGTAGCGCTTGACCACGCTGGGGGCCTTGACCCTTTCGACCGAAACCAGGCCGGGTATGCGCACGATCTGCCCCGAGCCGCCTTTCACCGCGATCTGCCCCACGTCCAGCGGGCTCTTCCTGAGATCCTTCTCGGCCATGAGGCGAATGTCGTAGCGGAAGCCCCCGTCCTTGAAGACGCCGGCCTTCGTCCCGCCGAAGTAGGCCTGGATCTCCGTGGAGAGGTTCCGGACGTCGATGTCCAGGTCGTCCGTCCGCCCCCGGTCCAGGCTGATGTTCAACTGGGGCTTGTCGAGCCTCACGTCCGTATCGAGGTCCGTCAGTCGGCCGTCCTTCTCCAGGTCCGCCAGGACCCTGGCCCCGATTTCGGAAAGCTGTTCCAGCGTCCCCCCCACGAGCGTCATGCGGAGGTCGGCCCCCCCGAAGATGGCGAAAGTGAAGCGGACGTCCCGGAAACCGGAGAGGGCGGCCCTCGTCCGTGCCATGACGGCCTTGACGCCTGGACGCTGTTTTCGCGGGACCAGGTTGACGTAGAGGCGGCCGCGGTTGGACTGCTGCCCCCAGCCTGTCCCGGCCTCCCCGAAGGCGTAATCCACCGCCCCGTCAGCCCGCACGATGGCGTCGAGTTTCTCCAGGACCCGTTCCGTCTCGGCCAGGGAGGTCCCGGCAGGCAGCTCGAAGCTGATGTTGAAGGTTCCCTGGTCGTCCGAGGGGTAAAGGCCCGTCCCGATGTTGAAGGCAAAGAACAGTCCCAGCACGAACAGTCCCGCCGCGACACCCAGCGTCACCCATCGGAAGGCGATGGCTTTCTCCAGGACCGCCCGGTAGGCGTTTTCCATCCCTTCCAGGAAACGCTCGACGGCCGACGCGATCGGCCCGGGCCGGTCCTTGTGCAGGATCCGGGAGCACAAGAACGGCGTCAGCGTGAGGGAGAGCAGCAGCGAGAGGGCGATCGTGGCGACGACCGTCACGCCGAAGGAATAGAAGAACCGCCCGATGATGCCCCCGAGGAAGGCCACCGGCGCAAACACGGCAATCGTCGTGGCGGCCCCGGCGAGGACCGAGAAGGCCACCTCCGACGTCCCCATGTCGCTGGCCTGGTAGGCGGGCATGCCCTCCTCCATGTGCCGGTGGACGTTTTCGAGGACCACGACCGTGGCGTCGACGACCATGCCCACCGCCAGGGACATCCCGAGCATCGTCAGGTTGTTGATGGTGAGCCCCAGGGCCTTCAGGAACAGGAAGCTGCCCAGCAGGCAGACGGGGATCGTGATGACGGCCACGAAGGTGGTCCGGAAGGTCCGGAGGAAGAAAAGCATGACGAGGGAACAGAGGAGGACCGCCTGGGCCAGGTTCGTCGCGACGCCGTTCATGGACCGCCGGACGAAATCGGCGCTGTTGGAGACCACCCGCAGTTCCATACCCCGCGGCGCGATGCGCTTCAGTTCCTCGACCCTCTGCAGGACCGCGTCGGCGACGGCCACCTCGTTGGAGCCGCGCTGCTTCTGGATGGAGACGAGGACGGCCTCCTCGCCGTCCAGGAAAGCCGCGTTGGTCCGCTCCTCGAAACCGTCCTCCACGCGGGCCACGTCCGACAGGCGCACGATGCCCCCCGCCCGCGTCGCCACCGGCAGGCCCTTCAGCGCCTCGACGGACTCGTACTCGCCGGAGAGGCGGATCTCCACCTTCTGCCGGTCGGTCTCGATGCTTCCGCCCGGGAGTTCCACGTGCTTCCTGCGTATCGCCGCGGACACGTCGGAAGCCGTGAGGCCCCGGGCCTCGAGCAGGGCAGGGTCCAGCCAGACGCGGATCTCCCGCTTCCTCAGGCCCGGTGTGTCCACGTTGCCCACCCCGTCCACCGACTGGAAGCGGGCGACCGCCACCTTGTCCACGAAGACGGCCTTGTCCCTGTAGGAAGCCGGCCCCGTCACCGCGACGATGACGATGGGGTCGTCCCCTGTCTGGTACTTCGTGACGACCGGGGTGTCCGCCTCGTCGGGCAGGTCGTTTAGGGCCAGGTTCACCCGGTCGCGGACATCCGCCGCCGCCGCGTCGATGTCAGTCCCCAGGTCGAACTGCACAACGGTGGAGGCCTGTCCCTCGTAACTGCTGGAACTGATGCTCTCGATCCCGGAGATGGTGCTGAGCCTTTCCTCGATGACGTCCGTGACGTCGTTGTCCATGACGGTGGCGCTGGCCCCGCTCATGGTGGTCCTGACGGCCACGATGGGGAAATCCACGTCGGGGGTCCGCTGCACGCCCATGTCCCTCATGGCCAGGAAGCCGAAGAGGACGAGGGCCGAGGTCAGGACGATGACCGTGGCGGAACGGCGCAGGGCGATGTCGGTGATTTTCATGGACAATCGGTCTCCTTGGGTTGGTGCCGGTATCCTGATAGTTTATCCGTTTCGGAAGGGAAGGGGAAATGTCCACGGGTAAAAATTCCCGCCCCCGGCCGGCCATGGGCCTTCACGGGTTTTCCCCCTCCGGTTCGCCTTCGCAGGCGGGGCCGGTTTCCAGCCGGCACAGTTCCCTCATCTGGCGGTTGAAAAAGAGGAAGGTCACGAGGAACGCCAGGGCGTCCGCCACCGGGAAGGAAAGCCAGACCCCGTCAAGCCCCAGGAAGCGGGGCAGCAGGAGGAGGATGGGGAGGAACATCAGGACCTGCCGGGACATGGACAGGATGAAGGCGGGCACGGCCTTGCCCATGGCCTGGAAGATCGTGGACCCGATGACCTGGAAACCGATCAGGGCGAAGCCGAGCGTCATGAGGCGAAGCGCCCGGGAACCCAGGACCCTCAGCGCGGGGTCCGTGGTGAAGATGCCGAAGACAAGGCCCGGGAACAGGAGCAGTACCAGGAAGGCGGATCCGGAGATGGCCGTCGCCGCGGCCACGGAAAGGCGGATGGCCCGGTGGGCCCGGCCCCAGGCCCCCGCCCCGTAGTTGTAGCCCAGGATCGGCTGCAGCCCCTGGGAAACTCCCATGATGGGCATGAAGACGAGGGAGAGCACGCGATGGACCACACCGTAGGCCGCCACCGCCATGGGGGACCCGAAGCGGGACAGGGAGTGGACAACCAGGGCGGCCGTGACGCTGGTGGCCGAAAGCCTGGCGAACTCGGAGGCTCCCACCGCCACGATCCGGCCGAGGATGCCGGCCCGGGGGAGCATGTGGCCTGCCTTCAGCTTCAGGGCGCTGTACCCGGAGATGTGGTAGGCCCCGAGCCATACGACCACCATGACCTGGGCCAGCACGGTCGCCCAGGCAGCCCCGGCGATGCCCCAGCCGAAGCCGAAGATGAAGAGCGGGTCCAACACGACGTTGGCCAGGGCCGAGATGACCATGGTGAGCATGGCGATCCGGGCATTGCCCTCGGCGCGGACCACGTTGTTGAGGCCCGCCCCGAGAACCTGGAAGGGAGCGCCGAACAGGATGACGCCCAGGTAGGCCTCGGCGTAGGGATAGATTTCGCCCCTGGCCCCCAGGAGCGCCAGGAGCCCGGGAAGGTAGGCCCGCCCCAGGACGGCCGTGGCAAGACCCGTCGCCAGGGCCATCGTCACGAGGGTCCCCAGTGCCCGGTCGGCCTGCTCGATATCCCCCGCCCCGAGGCTCCTGGAAACGAGGGAGGCCGCCCCCACGCCCCCCAGGGTGGCGATGCCCATGACGAAAAACTGGAACGGGAAGGCCACGGCCGTACCCGCCAGTCCCATGGAACCCACGCCGCGCCCGATGAAGAAGGCGTCCACGATGTTGTAGGACGCCTGGACGAGCATTCCGACCATGGCCGGCAGCGAAAGCCTCAAAAGCAGGCGGCCGACCGGCTCCGTTCCCAGGAAACCCGTATCCCTCAAAGTCTTTTTCCTCCAGTGCGACCCCCCGCCTCCGGAGCGGCAGGCGGGAACGCGGGTCCAGGGCTAGAATCCCAGGGATTCCCCCACGAGGATAACGTGAGCGTCCCGCCCGAAAGGTGCCCGTTCCATGACGGTAACGACGCGGCAGGACCGCTGGGGGACCTTGCAGTCCACGCAGTAGCCGGCCTGCACGCAGGGAAGGTGGACCAGCCCCAGGCGGATGTTGTTCATGGGGGTGGCCACGTCCCGGATCCTCTGGAGGGCGCTTTCGACGTCCCGGCAGACCTTGTTGATCCCGACGACGAGGCAGATCCGGTTTTTCGCCCAGGCCATACCGGCCACGCGGTTGCCCGTGCCGTCGATGTTGACGAGTTTCCCGTCCAGGGTGACGGCGTTCGAGCTCGTGAGGTAGACGTCGCTTTCGAGCTCTTCCGCGAACCGATGCTGCCTTTCTTCCGCCCCGAGCGCCGGGTCCCAGTGATGAAAGATCCGGCAGCCTTTTTCCTCGAGCTTCTCGATGAGGCCGAGTTCCCGGACGGTCACGGACCCGGGAACCCCGACCGAGGCCCCTTCGGGGACCAGAGAGAGGACCTCCCTCACGGCATCCTCGCGAGTCTCCACGTACTCGGCGTGGAAACCGTTGGCGGTCAGGGCCTTCATGGCGATGCCACCCACGATCCGGTAGAAATCCTTCTTCGGCTTGTCCCAGTCGACGATTGCCTGGCTCATTCCATCTCCTCCTCGCAGGGTTTAGGGGGCGACCTCGGTCATGTCCGCCGACACGGCCTCCCCGTCTTTAAGGGCGCTTCCTCCCGCCACCACGACCAGGTCCCCGGAGGACAAGCCGCCGGTTACCTGCACCACGTCGGGGAGGACCAGCCCCGCCTGGACGGAAACCTTCACGGCCTTCCCGTCCCTCACCACGAACGCCTTGCCTTCGAGCACCGCCTCGGCCGGCACGACCAGCGCGTTTTCGGCCGACTTCTCCACCAGGAAAACCCGCGCGAACATCCCGGGTTTCAGGCGGTACCCGATGGCCCCGTTGTCCACCGAGACCTCCACCTGCACCGTGCGCGTCTGCGTGTCCACGTAGGGGCGCACCAGCGAGACTTTCCCGTCGACCGCCGAGCCCGGGAAGCTGTCGCCGGTCAGCAGGGCCTTCATCCCCGGCTTGACGCCGACAGCCTGCGTTTCCGGTACCTGCAGGACGGCCTTCATCCGCTCGAGGTTGGCGATCCTCACCACCGGCGTCGCGGTAGAGAGGAGCGTACCCGGCGTCAGGCTGAAGTCGTCGAGCACGATCCCGTCGATGGGCGCCGTCAGGATGAACTCGGACCGGTTCACCGACTGGGCCTGGAGGCTCGACTGCGCCTGGCTGATGGAGGCGCGGGCCCGGTCGTAGGCCGCACGTGCGGTCTGGTAGGCCGTTTCCCGGCTGTCCAGCTCCTGTTTCGTGGCATATCCTTCCTTGAGGAGCCGCTGGTAGCGGTCCCTCTCCCTCTGGGCGTTCTCCAGCTCGGCCAGGGCCTGGGCCGCGCTCGCCCGGTTAACCTCCACCTGGGCAGACAGCGCCCCCACCTGGGCGTCCTGGTCCCGCCGGTCGAGGATCGCCAAAACCTGCCCCTTCCTCACGGGCTGCCCGATTTTGACCTTCACCGCGAGGAGACGGCCTGACACCTTGGGAACGAGTGTCACGTCCTCGGGAGCCTCCAGGGTGGAATTGGCCTCGATCCCCTGCAGGAGGACGGGCTGCACGCGCGCCGGGGCGACCTCTACCCGCGCCGCCTCCGGTGCCTGTTGGACCGGGGTCCCTTTCGAGCGCCTGGACCAGGCCAGGCCGGCTCCCGCGGCCACGATGACCAGGGCCAGCACGGCCAGCTTCCCGCCTTTTGTCCTGAAAAATGACGAAGTCGACATGTGCCTTTTCCTCCTTTAGCGGTCCAGGACCCTCTTGACGAGGGCTCCCTCGGCCTTCCACAGGTTGGCCAGCGAAACGCGGTACGACTTCAGGGTGCCGGCGAGGAGCAGGCGATTGGCCGTCAGGCTGCTGCGGGCGGAGAGCAGGTCCAGCTGGGTGTTGACCCCTTCCCGGTAGCCCACCTCGGCGAGGCGCAGGTTTTCCTTCGCCAGCTCCAGGCTCTTGCGGGCCGCCCCCACCATCTCGTGGGCGCTTTCCAGGGCCAGGACGGCCTGGTGGACCTCCGCGCCCACCGCCTCTTCCTTCTTCGAGACCGCCTGCTCGACCTGGTTGAGGACGGCCTTTTCCCTCATGACCTTTCCCTTGGTGGCCCCGCCGTCGAAAACCGGGACCATCACCGAGATCATGGCGAGCCAGTCGTCGTCCTCCGCGGAAGAGTACGGGTCCGAGTCGTAGGCGAGCTGCTTCGAGGCCGACAGTGTGACGATGGGCTTCATGCCCGCCCCGGCGATCTTCACCGCCGCGTCCTGGATGATGGCGGCGCTTTTCAGGCTCTGCAGGTCCGGCCGTTCGGCCAGGCCCCGGGCCACGGACTCCGAGCCGTTCACCGCGACCGGCGCGGTCTCGAGGTCGCCCACGATATCCACGCTGGCATCCGGCGGCATGCGCAGGAGCGTGAAAAGGCCGATGCGGGCGGTGGAAAGGGCGTTCTTCGCCCCGGTGTACTCGGCGGAGGCGCTTTCCCTCTGCTGGAGCGCCCTCGAGTAGTCAAGCTTTCTCGCCAGCCCCAGCTCGAAGCGTTTGCCCAGGTCCTTCGCGTAGTTCTCGTAATAGGCCAGGGCGTCCCTGGCGGTTTCGGCATCCGCCTCCCGGAGCAAAACCGTGCAGAATCCGTCGTAAACGGCCAGCGCCACCCGCTCCTCCACGTCCCGGACGTCCTTCTCGGCCTTCACCAGCCCCTGCCGGGCCTGTTCGTAGCCGGCGCTGATCACGCCCCCCGCGTAGAGGTACTGGGAAAGGCCCACGCTGGCGGCGTTTTCCTCCTCCAGCTTGGAGGATTCCTCGTTGCGCCTCGACAGGGTGCCGTTGACGCTGATCGACGGGAACAGGCCGGACCTCGCGTAGACCAGGTTTCCCCTGGCCTTGGTCAGTTCCTCCCTGGCCGACGTGACGTCCAGGTTCTTCTCCAGGGCGATCTCGACGGCGCGCTCCAGGGTCAGGGGCGGCTCGGCCGCCTGCGCCGGGCCGGGAAGCAACGCCCCCGCGAGCAGGCCGGCGAGGAAAAGCAGGGTAAAAGCGGTTTTCTTCGTCATCGTCATTCGCCTCCAGGAATCATCTGCTGCACGGTGGCGGTCACGCCCTGCCGTGCGATCTTGGACCGCAGCCACCGCGACACGGCCCGGGCCCTGTCCCTGGCGTCGTCCAGCACCAGGTAGATGACAGGGATGACCAGCAGGGTCAGCGGGGTCGCGGTGAAGAACCCCCCTATCATAGCAACCGCCATCGGTTGGCGCAGCTCCGCGCCCTCGGCCAGCATCAGGGCCACCGGGATGGAACCCACGACGTTGGAAACGGCGGACATCAGGATGGCGCGGAGCCTCATGGGCCCGGCGTTCAGGACGGACTGCACCTTCCCGGTGCCCTTCGCCCTTTCCTGATTGATGAAGTCCACGAGGACGATGGCGTTGTTGACCACGGTCCCCACCAGCAGGATCAGCCCGATGAAGCTCATCATGTCCAGGTTGTTCCCCGCAAGGAAAAGCAGCCCGAAGGCCCCCGGCGTCAGCAGGGGAAGGGCGAACATGACCGTGAACGGGTGAAGGAACGACTCGAACTGGATGGCCATGACCACATACACCAGCACGATGGCCACCGCCAGGGCGACGAAAAGCCTCTTGAAGTCCTCCTCCTGCGTCTTCGAGAACCCGGTGGCCAGGATACGGATGCTCCCGTCGGCCGGCAGGAACTTCCCGAAGGTTTCCTTGACCAGGGCCAGGGCCTCGCCGGAGGAGAATCCCTTCGACACGTTGGCCGTGATGGAAAGGGACGACTGCCGCCCGAACCGGTTGATCGCGTTGGGCGCCAGGACCGGCCTGGTGTTCACCAGCCCGGGGATCCGCACGACCTGCCCCGAGGCGTTCTTCACCGCGATCTGTCCCACGGAAGGGGCGTCCTTCCTCAGGTCCCGCTCCGCCATCAGGCGGATGTCGTAGCGATAGCCGCCTTCCTTGAAGACCCCCGCTTTCGTCCCCCCGAAGTAGCCCTGAACCTCGGTGGAGAGGTCCCGGACGTTCAGGTTCATGTCGTCGGTTCGTCCGCGGTTCAGTTCCAGGTCGAGAAGGGGCTTCTCGAGGCGGACGTCCGTGTTGAGGTCGGTCAGGCGCGGGTCCTTCCGGAGGACGGCCAGGGCCTTGTCGCTGATGCCGACCAGTTCTTCCGGGGTGCCGCCCACCAGGCTCAGCTCGATGTCCGAGCCGCCCCTGGTCCCGAGGGAAACCCGGGCCTCCCTGAAGGCGGTCAGCTGCTGGCGAAGGCGGCTCATCACCGTCTTGATCTCCGGCCTCTCGCCGCGGGGGACGAGGTCCACGTAGATGGAGCCCTTGTTGACCTCCTGCCCCATGCCCGTGCCGATCTGGGCGTAGGTGTACTCCACGTCCGCGTCGCCCCGGACCAGTCCGTCCATCTTGAGCAGGGTCCTCTCGGTGGCCTCGATGGAGGTCCCGGAGGGCATTTCCACTTCGATGCTGAACGTCCCCTGGTCGTCCGACGGGAAGAACCCCTTGCCGATCTGGGAGGCGATCACCAGTCCCAGGGCGAAGAGCCCCACGGCGATCCCCAGGGTCAGCCACCGGAACCGTACGGCCTTCGAGAGCAGCGTGCGGTAGCCGTTTTCGAGGCCGTCCAGGAAACGCTCGATAGACCTTGCGACACGGCCCGGCCTGTCCTTCTGCATGATCCGCGAGCACAAGAACGGGGTCAGGGTCAGGGAAAACGCCA
Source organism: uncultured Synergistaceae bacterium (assembly GCA_964425765.1). Taxonomy (GTDB): domain Bacteria; phylum Synergistota; class Synergistia; order Synergistales; family 79-D21; genus 79-D21. The sequence goes on along the minus strand of CAYRNZ010000006.1, from coordinate 30,846 downwards.
GGGAGAGGGCGATCGTGCAGACCACCGTTATCCCGAAGGAATAGAAGAAGCGCCCGACGATCCCGCCCATGAAGGCCACCGGGGCGAACACCGCCATGGTCGTCGTGGCGCCGCCCAGCACCGAGAAGGCCACCTCCCCCGTGCCGATGGAGCTGGCCTGCATGGCGGGCATGCCCCGCTCCATGTGGCGGTGGATGTTGTCCATGACGACCGTCGTGGCGTCGACGACCATGCCGACCGCCAGGGAGATGCCCATCATCGTCAGCGCGTTGAGCGTCAGCCCCAGGCCCCGAAGGACGATGAGGCTCCCCAGGAGGCACACCGGGATCGTGACGATGGCCACGAAGGTCGCCCGGAACGTCCGCAGGAAGAAGAGCATGATCAGCGAGCAGAGGGCGATGGCCTGCATCACGTTGGAGAAGGCCCCGCCTATGGAACTGCGGACGAAAACGGCCCCGTTGTAGACCACCTTGAGTTCGACGCCGCCGGGGGCGTCCTCCTCGAGTTGCTCCACCTTCTTCATGATTGCGTCGGCGACCTGGACCTCGTTGGAGCCGCGCTGCTTGCCGACGGCGATGAGGATGGTCTCCCGGCCGTTGTAGGTCGCCACGCTGCGCCGCTCCTCGAAGCCGTCCTCCACCCGGGCCACGTCCCCGAGCCTGACGAGGCTTCCGCTTTTCGCCGTGACGGGGAGGCTTTTCAGGTTTTCCACGGAGTCGTACTCGCCGGCCAGGCGCAGCTGGACCTCGCGGTTGGCGTTCTCGATGCTCCCGGCGGGAAGTTCCACGTGCTTTTCGCTGATGGCCTTGGATATGTCCGAAAGGGTCAACCCCCGGGCCTCCAGGCGCGCCGGGTCCAGCCAGACACGGATCTCACGCTGCCTCAGGCCGGGGGTGTCGACGTTGCCGACCCCGTCGACCGACTGGAAGCGGGGCTTGGCGACCTTGTCGGCGAAGGTGGCCTTCTCGCCGTAGGAAGCCGGTCCCATGACCGCCACGGTGACCAGGGCCTCGTCGCCCACCGTGAACTTGGAGACGACGGGCGAATCGGCCTCGCTCGGCAGGTCCGCCATGGCCAGGTTGACCTTGTCCCGGACGTCGGCGGCCGCCGCGTCCACGTCCTTGTCGAGGACAAACTGCACCACCGTGACCGCCAGCCCCTCGTAGCTGTAGGAGTACAGGCTGTCGATCCCGGAGATGCTGCTGATCTGTTCCTCGATGACGTCCGTCACGTCGTGGTCCATGACCGTCGCGCTGGCTCCCCTCATGGTGGTCGTGACGGTGACGATGGGGAAGTCGATGTCGGGGATCCGCTGGACTCCCATCCCCTTCAGGACGAAGAGCCCGAAGAAGATCATCGACAGGGTGACGATCAGGACGGTGACGGGCCTGCGAAGAGCGGTATCGGTGATCTTCATGGTTTATCCTTCTCCTCCGGGCAGAACCCGTGCAGGATGAGGTCCTTGATCGCGGCGATCGCCGCCGTGGGGTCCGTTTCCTCCCTGGAATGGAAGATGAACTCGTGAATGATCCCGTGGAGGGTCGCGTGGAGCAGCAGGTCCATCAGGGCCGGGTCCCCCGGCCTGAACCGGCCGGTCGAGACGCCCTTGCGGAAAATCTCCACCATCTTTTCCCGGATCTCGTGACCGGGCTGGTCCTTGCGCTCGCAAGCCAGCGTCCTCATGTCCGCGTCCTCGGAGAGGGTCCGGAACATGGCCGCGAGAGTCCTTCGGTTCTCGAACATGTGGACCAGGAGGATGTCGAGGCTTTGTTCGAGGAGCCTGACGGGATCCCCGTTTTCCAGGTCGAGGCCCTGGACCTGCCGGATCATGTCCTCCATCGTGCGCTCCGCCACGAAGTAGACGATTTCCTTCTTGTCCCGGAAATAGTTGTAGACGGTCCCCTTTGCGACACCTGCCGCCGCCGCCAGCCGGTCCATCGTCAGCCCCTGCCACCCTTCCTCCTGCAGGATCGACAGGCCCGCCTGGTAAAGCGCCTCGCGCGTCATCGATTCCAATACGGCCTTCTTTTCTTCCGACAGCCTCGGCATGAAAGCCCTCCCTGTTGCTGGTAAACCCAAAGTCTTAATAATGACTGACGGTCATTTTAATGACCCCCATGGCTCGTGTCAACTCCTCCCTTCTTACGATTTCTTGACATTTCCAAACCTCCCTTTACCGCACGCTAACCCGCCCCGGGATAGAATTTCGTCGGAGTTGCGCTGCAAAGACGAAAAGGAGGCGGATCGCATGAGAAAACTTGGAGCAATCGGGATCTTCGCCCTGGCGTGCGCCCTTATTCTCGGCGCCCTGGACCCTTCCCTGGCACAGGCAGCTGGCCGCCTGGGGCGTTCAGGCGGCATGTTCGACGACGGGGGATTGGGCGTCTGGCAGCTGATGAATCCCAGGGCCATGGAGGAACTCAAGCTCACCGAAAGCCAGGCGGAAAGAGCGAGGGAGCTTTTCCGTGAAAACAGGCAGGCCCGCATTGCCTGGCTTGACGGTTCCACCCGCGAAGCCATGCGCGACCTGCGCCGGGGCCTGAAGGTTGACGGGCAGGCCCGGGAAAGTCTTGAAAGCCGGACGGCTGACCGCATACTCATGCAGGCCCGCGCCCTCTCCGGCCTTTACGGGATCCTGACCCCGGAACAGCGGCAGCAGTTCCAGGCGCGCCTCGACCGGATCGGGAAACGCGAGGGATGGGAAAGGGAAAAGCCCCGCATGGAACGGAAGCAAGGCCCTCAGGATCCTGCGGCGAAGGACGTGCAGCGCAAGTGGACGAAAAAAACCGGCGAACCCGGACCGGCAAAAGGCGAAGGACAGCACCGGGAGGGCCGGCTGAACCTCACGGCCGAACAGAAGCTCCGGATGGAGGTCCTGTCGAAGTCCTGGATGAAGGCCGCCTCGACGAGGCGCAACGAAACGGCCCGCCTGCGCGGGGAAATGGTGAAGCTCGCCTTCTCGGCAAAGCCCGACACGAGCCTCCTGGGAAAGAAAGCCGAAAAAATGGCGGACCTCACCTTGGATGGCATCTCCGAAAGGGCCCGCCACCGCGAAGCGTTCCGCTCCCTGCTGACGGACGAGCAGAAGAAACTCCTGGACGCACGGCCCCTGGGGCACCGCCCCGGCAGGGGATCCAGGTAGGGAATCCGTAAAGGCAAAGCGGGCCCCGGCGTTCGCCGGGACCCGCTTTTTTTCCGCCTGGAAGCTCAGTCGGCCCTGTTCCAGCCGGCAGACAGGTTGCGCAGGGTGACGTCCAGGGTTTCGTGGCGGACCTCCCTGGCGTCGAACTTCAGCAGCCGGAAAACGACCTGGATGCAGGATCCGATCCCGAAGGCGGCGATCACCGTACCGAGCCCCACCGGCCCGCCGAGAAGCCAGCCGAAGAGGACGGCGCTTCCCTCCACGATGATCCGGCACAGCCCCACGGCCATGCCGGTCCGCCTCTCCAGGACCACCATCAGGCTGTCCCGTGGCCCCGCCCCGAACCCCGACCCGATGTAGAAATACGAGGCGACCGAGATCGTGAGAAGGCCGGCGAACATCATGGCGAGGCCGCTCAAGAACCCCGTCATGCGCGGGACGGCCCCCAGGGCCAGGATGCCGTCCATGAAAAGCCCGATCAGGACCATGTTCAGCACCGTGCCCAGCCCGAGCTTCTCCTTCGCCAGCACCACCAGGACGCAGATCACGAGGCCCGCGAGGATGGAGACCTTCCCGATGCTCAGGCCGATTTTCATGCTGAGACCCTGGTGGAAGACGTCCCACGGGCTGAAGCCGAGGTTGGCCTTCATCGTCAGGACGATCCCGACGGCGAAAAGGAACAGTCCCAGGACGAGTTCCCCCAGCCGCCTCCAGAAGCCCTTCACAGCCCGGCCCCCCGCAGCGCCGCCACGGTGCCCACCCCGAGGAACAGCGCCAAAAGCACGTTGCCCGTCTTCCGCGTGGCGACGAAGATCACGCCGGCCGCGACGCCTCCGGGCACGCCGGCCCCCACGATACCGGGGAAGACGAGGGCCGCGAAGACCGCCCCGGGCAGAGCGTCCATCGCCCTCTTCCAGAAGCCGGTCCTGGGCAGCCTTTCCCCGAAGACCAGACCCGAAAACCGGATGGCATAGACGAGGACCCCCGAAAGGGCAATAACGGCAAATTCGTGTGCGTTCGGCAGGTTCATGCCGGTTCTCCTTTCGTTGCCGCCGCCGTGAAGGACCCGGCCAGGCCCCCCAGGAGGACGTACCAGGCCCCGGGCAGGATACGGTGGGCCAAGAGGGCCACCGCCGCCGAGACCGCCCAGGGAAGAATGTCGTGCCGGCCGCGCCACATGGTCACCGCCAGGGCGGTGAAGATGGCCGTGAAGGCGAAATCCATCCCGTAACGGGCCGGGTCCGGGATGGCCAGCCCCAGGGCGTGCCCCGCCAGGGTCCCGGCGAACCAGGAACCCATGACGCAGAGGCCGCCGCCCAGGAGGTAGTCGGCCCCCGCGCCGGACCTCCGGTTCTCCGCCATCGTCAGGGCCCAGTTCTCGTCCGTCACGAGGTGGACGCGCCAGGCCCGGCCGGGCCAGCCGTAGGGCTCCATCATGGGGGCGATGGCGGCGGTCAGGAGGAAGTAGCGTACGTTCACCACGGCCGCGGCCAGGGCCATCTGCCAGGCCGAGACGCCCGCCTGCCACATCCCCACCAGGACGAACTGGGCCGAACCGGAGAAGACGGCCAGGTTCATGAAGGCCAGCGTGCCGATCCCGATCCCCTTGCCGGCCACCAGTACGCCGAACACCAGGGCGTAGGCGGTGACCCCGAGGGAAACGGGGATCGCCGCCCTGGCCCCGCGGGAGAGTTCGCCCTTCAAGCCGGCCTAGGCCTCCAGGGCCAGGTCCACGGCCATGAGGGCGTGGAGCTCGGTCGAATCGAAGACGGGGATCTTCGTGTGCTGCTGCTGGACCAGCAGGGGGATCTCGGTGCAGGCCAGGAGGACTCCCTCGGCCCCCCGGGCCACCAGCCTGTCCATGATCTCGAGGTACTCCCGCCTCGAGGAATCCAGGATCTTCCCGGCGCAGAGCTCCTCGAAGATCACGCGGTTCACCGTGACCCGGTCCTCGACCTCCGGGATGATCACGGAAAGTCCCCATTTCCTCTCGAGGCGGCCCTTCACCGTGTCGGCCTCCATGAGGGAGCGGGTGCCGAGAAGCCCCACGGTTTTGAAGCCCCTTTTCACGACCGCCGCGCCCATGGCGTCGGCGATATGGATCACGGGCACGCCCAAAAGTTTTTCCACGTCCTCGGCGAAGGCGTTCGTCGTGTTGGAGCAGATGAGGACGAAATCCACGCCCGAGCCCTTCATCCTGCCGGCCGAGCGGAGCACGTGCTGCCGGTAGGTCTCCTTGTCGCCCGCGTTGATGGCCTTCGCCACCGGGTCGAAATCCAGCGAGGTCATGACGCAGTCCGCCGAGTGCAGGCCGCCCAGGCGCCTGGCGACCTCCTCGTTGATGATCCGGTAGTAGTCCTTGCTCGATTCCCAGCTGACGCCCCCTACGAGCCCTATGATCTTCATCGATACCCCTCCCCCTAGAAAACCATGGTGCCTTCCAGCACCGTTACGGCAGAGCCGCCGACCTTTACGCGCACGATCTCCCCGCCCTCGCGGCGAAGGGAAACGAAAACCCTTCCAGGTCTTTTTACCTCGAAACCCGCCTCGCTCACAAGATCCACCTCGTCGATGAAGCCCACCAGGCGGTTGTGCCCGATGTAGGCCCCCATGCTGCCGTTGCCCGTGCCGCACACCGGGTCCTCGTCGATCGCCACGAAGGGGGCGAAGGCCCGCATGTGCACGTTCGCGCCCCGGTCCTTGGATTCGAGGCAGAAGGGCACCACCCCGATGAGGCCGTGGCGTTCGCTGAAATCCCGGATCGCGCCCAGGTCCGGCGCCAGCGACTGCACCGTTTCCAGGCGTTTGAGCCCGACCACGAACCACCACAGGCCCGTCGACACCGCCAGGGGGTGGACATCGAGCAGTTCCGACGGGGTTACCTTCAGCAGGCCCGCCACTTCCTCGCGGCTCGCCCCGGTGTCCCGGTAGCGCGGTTTCGCCTGGGTCATCGTGAAGACCGGGCGGCCCTCCCGGAAGGAGCGCTCGACTTCCAGCACCCCCGCCTTGGTCTCCTGGGTGAACACGGAACGGGCCGCGTCGAGGCGCCCCTCCTCGTGCAGCGCCGAGAAACTGCCGATCGTGGCATGGCCGCAGAGGTCCACCTCCGTGTTCGGGGTGAAGAAGCGCACCTTGAAATCGGCCTTGTCCGACGGCGTGACGAAGGCCGTCTCGCTCAGGTTCATCTCGCGGGCGACCTTCTGCATCTGCCCCTCGTCCAGCCCGTCCGCCGCGGTCACCACGCCCGCCGGGTTGCCGCCGAACGGCACGTCCGTAAACGCGTCCACCTGCTTGATCCCGATCTTAGCCATCCCCGAAACCTCCCTTTTGTTTTAGACGATCGGTTCCTGCCCTTCGACGATCCCTTCGTCGGCGGGTCCTTTTTCCCATGCCTTTTCCGCGGCCCGCGCCAGCCGGCGGACACCCTCGTCGACCTGGTCCAGCGGGACGTGGGTGAAGTTCAGCCTGGCGTGGCTCTCCCTGGAGACCCCGTCGGTGCAGCAGGCCTGCCCGGGCAGGAAGGCCACGCGGTTCTCCGCCGCCCGTGCGGCGAAAGCCCCCATCGGGAAGGGGTCCGGCAGGCCGCACCAGATGTAGTACCCCCCCTGCGGGACGTCCCATTCCCACCCCGTGCGGGAACGGTGGCGGGACAGGGCCTCGGCCAGGCGGTCACGCTTGCGGCGATATGCCTCCCGGACCCGGTCCAGGTGGGGGGCATAGCGCCCCTCCCTAAGGAAACGGTCCAGCAGCAACTGGGCCGGGGTGTTCACGTGCAGGTCCGTCATCTGCTTGACCCTGGAAAACCTCTCGACGACCGGCAACGGCGCCGAAACCCAGCCCACCCTCAGCCCCATGAAAAGGACCTTCGAGAAACTGCTCAGGTAGATCACGCAGCCGCCCCGGTCCAGGGCCTTCAGCGAGGGCAGGGCGTTCCCTTCGTAGCGGAGCTCCCCGTAGGGATCGTCCTCGATCACCGGCAGGCCGTGCCGGCAGGCTGTTTCCAAAAGTTCCCGGCGCCTCTCGAGGGACATCGTGACCCCGGTGGGGTTCTGGAAGGTCGGCAGGGTATAGATAAACCTCGGGTTGTGGCGCCGGATCGCCCCGTCGAGCAGGTCGGTCCGCATCCCGTGCCGGTCCATGGGGATCCCCACGACCCGGGCTCCCGCGGCCCGGAAGATCTCGAGGGCCCCGAAAAAGGTGAACTTCTCGGCCAGGATCGTGTCGCCAGGAGAAAGAAAGGACCGGGCGGCGAAGTCCAGCCCCTGCTGCGAGCCCGAAAGGGCCATCACTTCACGCGGGGGGACGTCGATGCCCCGGTCTGCCATGAGCTCGGCGAGGCTTTCCCTAAGCGGGGCGAAACCCTCAACCGGACTGGGAAGAAGCTGTGCGCGTAGGTTCCCGTCGAGCAGGTCCCGCTGGATTTCCGCGAGGTCCCCCACGGGAAAAAGGCCTGGGTCCGGGAACCCCGTGGCGAAGGAGATCACGCCATCCTTGCCGCTGGAGGCGACCATCCCGCTGAACAGGTCCCCGAAGGAATTCGGGTCCGGCTTGAAGAGAGAACTCCAGTCGGGAGGTTCGGACCTTCCGGAGTTCCTGCCGGTTCCGGGCGGGGGAGCCGACACCACGGTCCCGCTGCCGACCCGGGCCTCCAGGAAGCCGTCGGCCTTCAGCTCGCCGTAGGCCTTCACCACCGTGCTGCGGTTGACCCCGAGCCGCCTGGCCAGGTCGCGCTCCGGAGGGAGGGGAGTCCCTTCCCGGAGAAGGCCGCTCATGATCCGTTCCCTCAGGGCCGAGGCAATCTGCTCGAAGAGAGGCGTTCCCGAGCCCCTTTCCAGTTCCAGCCGCATCATCGCTCAAGCCTCCTCCTTCGGAGCCACGCCGTCTAAACCATCCAATATGGAAGTTTATCGGTTTTTTCTCCAATGAAAACCCCCAATTGGACCCCTTTTAAACCAACCAATCGGAGACCGTTTTTCTCGTTGAATCGGTTTTGAGGTGTTGTCCTGAAGCGATGGATTAGGGTATCCTGTCCGCAGGGAGGTGGTTCGGAAATGATCGAGAAGCTGATGGACAAGGTTTACTGGATCGGCGTGACGGACTGGGGCATCCGTCACTTCCACGGGCACGAGTATTCCACGCACCGGGGCACGACCTACAATTCCTACCTCGTCATGGACGAGAAGATCGCCGTGGTCGACACAGTCTGGGACCCCTTCAGGGACAGGTTCCTGGAAAACGTCCGTTCCGTGGTGGACCCGAAGAGGATCGACTATATCGTGGCGAACCACGCGGAACCCGACCATTCCGGTTCGCTCGGGGCGCTCGTGGAGGCGGCCCCGCAGGCGAAGGTGATCGTTTCCCGCAAGGGGCTCGAAAGCATCCCGGGGCATTTCCACCAGGCCTGGGACTTCCAGGCGATGAAGACGGGCGACACGCTCCCCCTGGGGGAGACCACCCTGGCCTTCGTGGAGGCCCCGATGCTGCACTGGCCCGACAGCATGTTCACCTACGTCGCGGGACGCAACCTGCTTCTGCCCAACGACGCCTTCGGCCAGCACTACGCCACGGCCTTCCGCTTCAACGACCAGGTCGACCAGGAGGAACTCTACGAGGAAGCCCTGAAGTACTACGCCAACATCCTGACCCCCTTCAGCCCCCTCGTGACGAAGAAAATCGAGGAGGTCCTGGCGCTGGGGCTGGCCGTGGACATGATCGCCCCCAGCCACGGGGTGATCTGGCGCAAGGACCCGCTGCAGATCGTCCACAAGTACCTGGAGTGGGCGAAGCAGGTTCCGGAGAAGAGGGCAGTCATCCTGGCCGACACCATGTGGCAGGCCACGATGAGGATGGCCGAAGCCATCGGCGAGGGCATGGCGGAGAAGGGCGTTCCCTTCAGGATCTTCAACATGGCCCTGTCCGACCGCAACGACGTCCTCACGGAGGTCTTCCGCTCCGGGGCGGTCGTCGTCGGCTCTCCCTGCCTCAACGGCGGGTTGCTCCCCACCCTCACGCCGGTGCTCGAGGACCTCAAGGGCCTGAAGTTCAAAAACAAGGTGGGAGCGGCCTTCGGTTCCTACGGGTGGAGCGGGGAGAACGTCAAGCGGATCGAGAGGGAGTTGGAAGGGGCGGGTATCCCCATTGCGGCACCCGGCGTGCTGGCCAGGTGGCAGCCGGACGAAAAGGGGTTTGAGGCCTGCCGGGACCTTGGGCGGAAAGTGGCCGAGGCCCTGAAGGGATAACATCGCCACCGAAACGACGAAAAAAGGGGCGAGAGGGGTTTATTCCCCGATTCGCCCCTTTTCTGTCGCGACAGAGGGCAGGAAAGCCTTCCTAGGCCCTGGCCGACTCTTTCCGGGACTGCTTCCTGCCCAGCTGCCTGATGTAGCCGAAAACCAGGACGGAAGTGGCGATCAACCCAGGCAGAAGCCAATCCAGCGAGGTGCTGACCAGGCTGTAAATGGCATAGCCGATACGGGCGTCGTCGAAGATCATCTGCGCGGCGGTCCAGGCGATCAGCCCGGCCCCGACATAGATGACGGCCGGGAAACGGTTCATGGCCACCGAGATGACCTGGCTGCCGAAGATGATGACAGGGACGCTCAGCAGGAGCCCTGCCGCAAGCAGCATGAAATGCCCGTCCGCCACGGCGGCGATGGCCAGAGTGTTGTCGAGGCTCATGACCAGGTCCGCCACGACGATCGTCCTGACGGCGACCCACAGCTTGGCGGCCGAATGGATCCGGCTGTCCTCCTCGCCCGATATGAGAAGCTTGGCGGCGATCCAGAGCAGCAGGATCCCGCCCAGCAGCTGAACGTAGGGAACCCTCAGCAGGAAGACCGCGGCCAGGCTGAGCACCAGCCTCGCGACGACCGCGAGCCCGCATCCGAACATCGACGCGAAGCGCCTCTGGGCCTCGGGAAGGTTGCGGCTTGCCATGGCGATCACCACTGCGTTGTCGCCGCTGAGGACCAGGTTCACCATCACGATTTCCGCCAGTTTCCAGGTCAGTTCCATCGGAATTCCCCTCTTTTTTCGGGTTTGCCCGAAGAGCGATTATTAAACCTGTTTCCTTGAGGGCTGATTATAGTCTCCTGCAACCCCCCTTTCCACGTGACAGAATTGTAAGATTTTTTAGTCTATTTTCTGACAAAACAGTATTATTTATTGCGGAGACGGCGGATTGTATGGAAAGTTTTTGACAAAACCGTGTTTCCGAAAATCGGTTTCCGGGGCCGGTTCTTCCGGGCTGGAGAGGTTCGGGTAGAATAACGGGGAATCGCACTGAAAGGGCAGGTGGGGACGAATGTGCAGGATGATCCTGGCGAACCGGGACGGCATCTTGAAACTGAAGGAAACACTCGCCGGGATCCCCGGCTGCAGCACCCTCGAAAAATACCTTGGGGACCTCGAACTCCGGGACGGGGGGCAGGGCAACGGCTACGCGCTCCTGAAGGACGGGCGGGTGACCTGCCTGGAGAAGGGCGTGGACCTCGGCGTGGAAACCGTCGCACAGGTCATGGAAAGGTGCGATTACGACTGGATCCTCTTCCACGCCCGGGAAGCCAGCACGGGAAGCGTCTCCGACGCCAACTGCCACCCCTTCCGGGCCATCGGGAAGGCCGACCTGGTGGCCGGGGTCAACGGCAACGAAAAGGAAGTGGCGGCGCTGGCAAAGGTGGCCGGCGGCATCACCGACAGCGAGTTCATCATCCGCCTCGTGGCCGAGATGGGCCTTCCCCTGCGGGAGACCCTGTCCATCTACGAGTCCAACTTCTTCGGTTTCTACGACGGGAAACCCTTCGTCAAGAAGGGCAACCGCGACATGCTCACGTGGAAATCCGGCAAGGGCCTCGTCTTTGCCAGCGACTTCCCCTTCGGCATGACCGGCCTGGAAAAACCGGGGCAGGACTATTTCTGGATGGAAGCCTGAAATCCGTCTCCACGGCAAAAGGGAGGGGTCGGACTTGCGCCGGAAAAATCTCGCCGTCATCCTTTTCCTCTTCGCGACGGCCGTCTTCGGGCCGAGTGCCGTTTCCGCCGCGCCCCCTCCCGGCGAGACCGAGAACCTCGTCCTCCTTTTCACCCACGACCTGCACTCCCACCTCGATCCCTACCCGGCCCTGGACGCTTCCGGCAACCCGGTCCAGTCGGGGGGCCTCGCCCGCCTCGCCGCGATCATCGACCGGGAAAGGACCGGCAACGAAAGCCGGACCCTCCTGGCGGACGCGGGCGACTTCAGTATGGGCACGGTGTTCCACACCGTCCGTGAGAGCCGTGGCGGGGAACTCGTCGTCATGGGCTTGCTCGGTTACGACGCCACCACTTACGGCAACCACGACTTCGAGAAGGGACCCGGGCTCTTGGCCCGGGCGCTGGAGGCTGCCGGGAAAAACGCGCGGGGAAGGCTTCCGCTGATCGTCGCCTCGAACACCGAGGTGGACCCCCTGGATACCGGGCTCTTCGCGCTGCGGGACGCCCAGTACGCCGCCCCCGTGGTTCCCTACGCCGTTTTCCGCCGGGCGGGGATGAAGATCGGCCTGTTCGGCCTGATGGGCCACGACGCGGCTTCGGACGTGCCCCAGGCCTCTCCTGTCGTTTTCACCGACCCGGTCGAGGCGGCCCGAAGGATCGTCTCGCTCCTCCGGGAACGCGAAAAGGTCGACCTCGTCATCGCCCTGTCCCACTGCGGGACCTGGGCGGACAGGGCCCGTTCGGAGGACGAGCTGCTGGCACGGGCGGTCCCGGGCATCGACATCATCGTCAGCGGCCACACCCACACCGTTCTCGATCCCTTCATCCGGGCAGGCGACACCGTGATCGTCTCCGCCGGCGCCTACTGCCGGTACCTGGGCAGGCTGGAGGTCGAGAAACGGCCGGGCGGGAAGGCCGCTGTACGGGGTTACCGGCTGATCCCCATCACTTCCCGGATTCCCGGGAAAGCCGCCGTGGCACGTTTCGTGTCCGAACTCGCCGCCGAGGCGGAAAAGGCGGCGCTGGCGCCCCTGGGATACCGGTTCGGGCAGGTCATCGCCGAAAGCGCCCTCAGCCTCCCGATACCGCTGGACGAGGCCAATCGCGGACCGATACCGGCCCCCAGCGGGCTGGGAAACCTCGTGGCCGACGCCTACCGGGCCGCAGCGGGAGAAGCCGGCCTGGCCTTCCAGGCGGACGGGCCCATCCGGGCTCCGCTGGTGGCAGGGAAGGTGACGGTGAACGACGTGTTCCGCATCCTCTCCCTTGGGCAAGGCCTGGACGGGCAGGCGGGTTATCCCCTCCTGGCCTTCGGCCTGACTGGTGCCGACGTCCGGGAGGTGCTCGAGACCGACCCGTCCCTGGGCCCCATGAAGGCCGACGCCAGGCTGCAGGTTTCGGGTATGCGGGCCTCGATCGACCCGAAGGCCCCGGCGTTTTCCAGGGTCCGGGCCGTGGAAACCGAAGGCCGGGGAGGCAGCCTCGCCCCCCTGGACGAAAAAGCCCTCTACAAGGTGGTCACGAACGGCTACCTGGTGATGATGATCGGCTACCTGGACAGGATCTCGGGAGGGCGCCTCACCGTGGTTCCCCGCGACGCGTCAGGGAAGCCTTTGGCCAGCCCCTGGACGGCCCGCCTCTTCGACGGGGCGGGCGGGGCGGAACTCAAGGAATGGGTCGCCCTGGCCCGGTTCCTGCAAGCCTTCCCAGACACGGACGGAAACGGGCTGCCGGACGTGCCTGCCGCCTATGCCCGGCCTGCCCCGCACTTCGTCCCGGTGCCGTAGGGATTCCGGTTTCACCCAGGGGATGTCGATCAGGTGGAAGAAGCGCTTCGAAAGGCAATCGAGGCCACTACGGCCGTGAAGATGATCGCGCACCCGGCCAGCTCGCTTGCCGTCGGCACCATGTGGAGAAGGAGCGGTGTCAGGAGGAGGCTGAACACGATTTCGAGGGTGCAGACGAGGCTCGCGACGGAGGCGGGGATGGTTTTCAGCGCCGTGAACAACAGGCCGAACCCGACGATGCTCGAGGCGATCGCCGGGTACTGGATCACCGCGAACAGGCGCGGGGTCAGGGCGCTGAGGTCAGACCAGCCCCAGAAGAGGCTTTTCCCGGCGACCAGGATCGCGCCCCCGAAAAGGTTCGAGAAGAAAAGCTGCAGGAGCGGGCTTTCGTCGCTTGCCTTCATGATGCGCCGGGTGAGGAGCATCTGGCCCGAAACCCCGGCCACCGAGACCAGCCCCCACAAGAGGCCTGCCCTGGAGACCCGGAAAGCCCCCTCCTGCCCGGAGACGAAGCCGACATAGAGCCCAAGGACGATGAGAAAACCAGCCAGGACCTGCCCTCGCGTCGGTTTTTCCCTCGTGATCAGCACGGAGGCGGCCATGGTCACCAGCGGGTAGGTGTAATGGATCATGAGGGCCTGGGGAACCGTGAGGCTGGCCGCCGACATCATGAAGCCCGTGGAATTGAAAACCAGGCCGAAAATGCCGATCCAAAAAAAACCCGACAGCCTTTTCCCGGATAACAGGAAGACACGCGGGCCTTTCGCCAGGGCCAGCCACGCGCCCACGGCGACCACCGTGAAGACCGCCCGGTAGGACATCACCGACAGCTGGCTCAGGCCGGTGAAAGATATGTACTTGGCCAGGGGGCTGATGCCCCCCCACAGGAAGGCCGTTATGAAGACCATCCCGACTCCCCGCAGGTAGCCGCTTTTCATCCTGGACCCCCGAGTCTTTGGCGTGAGACCGCACCACAATACGGCGGACAACGGTTTCCAAGGCGATAGCTTAACCTATCTGCCGCCCTTTCGACCATGCTCGTCTCTTCGGCCGTTTTCCGGGACCCCATGATTCAACAATTGTGTATTATTGACAACTCTGTTTATTAGTGGCAGTCTTTAACGGGGTTGTGAAACCCCTAACTTAAACTGAAGGGGAGTGCAGAAGAATGGTCAAGATACTGCTGCTGCTCGTCGTCGCCGTGAACGGTCTTTATGCTGTCCGCTTCTTCACGGACTTCCTCAAGCACAAGGAGGAGGCCTGGAAAGAACCCGGAAACAACGTCTTCCTCGCGATCTGGGGGGCGGTCTGCTTTTTCTTCTCCACGTTCGGCATCTCGGATTTCGCCTTGTCCACGGTCGTGTACCGCGCCCGGAAGCTCCTCGACGACAAGAAACTGCCCGGCACCCTGAACACCCAGTGCGCCATCCCCGTGGCCATCATGGCCCTGGCTTACATCTCCTCCATCAGCGTGGAACCGAAGACCCTGGTCCTCCTCATCGCCGCCCAGATGATCGGCGCCTACTTCGGGCCCCGGTTCGTCGTCCGCATGCCTGTCGGGCGGATCCGCATGTTCATGGGAATCGGCCTCGTCCTGGCGGCCTTCTTCGTGGTGGCGGGCAAGTTCAGCCTCATCCCCTCCGGCGGGCAGGCCATCGGCCTCTCCGGCGGCAAGCTGGTTCTGGCCATCGTCCTGATGCTCGTCTACGGGGCTCTGAACAACGTCGGGATCGGTTCCTATGCCCCGACCATGGCCACCGTCTACGCCCTGGGCCTCAACCCCGCCGTCGCGTTCCCGGTGATGATGGGGGCCTGCACCTTCTCCGTCCCCGTGGGGGCCAGCGAGTTCGTCCGCCTGGGGCAGTACGGCCGCAAGATCACCCTTTTCTCCAGCATCTTCGGCATCGTGGGCGTCCTTGCCGCGGTCTACATCGTAAAGAGCCTGAACGTGTCCATGCTGCAGTGGGTGGTCGCCGCCGTGGTATTGTATTCTGGAATCAGCCTGCTTCACAGCGCTTTCACCTCGCCCGTGGCGAAACAGGAAGCGTGATCCCGAAAGGAGGTATTGCCCTTGCTGTACCTGTCGCGTGAACAGATCCTGTCCTTCTTCACCATGAGGGACGCCATCGAGGCCGACAAGAAGGCCTTCGTGCTCCATACCCAGGGAAAGGCCCAGGTTCCCCTGCGCATCAACCTGGAAACCGAGGACAAGTCCGGCCAGTGCATGTTCATGCCCGCCTACGTGGGAGGCCTGAACATGGCGGGAGTCAAGATGGTCTCCTTCTTCCCCTCGAACGCGGAAAAAGGGATCCCCGTCGTGCCGGCCACCGTCGCCCTGATCGACGGCACGACTGGGCTCGTGACGGCCATCCTCGAGGGCACCACCCTGACCCAGGTGCGTACCGCGGCCATCTCCGGGGCAGCCACGGAACTGCTTTCAAACCCCGACAGCTCGATCGGCGCCCTCTTCGGGACGGGCGGGCAGGGACCGGCCCAACTGGAAGCCCTCATGACCGTCCGGCCGCTGAAGGAGATCCGGATCTTCGACGTGGACCCGGCAAGGCTTTCCAGCTTCGTCGGGAAGAACCAGCCCCTGGCGGACCGGTTCGGCACGAAACTCGTCGCCGCCAAAAGCTCCGACGAGGCTGTGGAGGGGGCAGACGTCATCACCACCGTCACCACCTCCCGCAAGCCCACCTTCGACGGGGACCGGATCAAGGCCGGATGCCACATCAACGGGGTGGGGTCCTACACCCACGAGATGAGGGAGATCCCGCTGGAACTGCTGCGCCGGGCGGGACGCATCTTCGTTGACAACCGGGAGGCCGTCCTGGCGGAAGCGGGGGACTTCATCATCCCCATGCGGGAAGGGCTCTTCTCCTCGGACCGCATCGCGGGCGAGCTGGGGGAACTGATCCTCGGGCAGGTCCCGGGCCGAACGAGTCGCGACCAGATCACGGTCATGAAGACCGTCGGTTTCGCCACGCTCGACATCGTCGCCGCGGCGGCGATCGTGGAAAAGGCGAAAACCCTGGGGATAGGCACGGAAGTTGCCCTCTAGGCGACGCATGCCATAAACTGGCGGGAGGGCAGGCTCGTCCGCCTGCCCTCCTTTTTTGGAATCCGAGGAGGCCCGCCATGCAACGGAAATGCCACCCGCTCCTGAAACCGCTGGTCCCCGTGGTCAGGCTTTTGGGCGCCATGCTCGGCAAGGACTGCGAGATCCTCCTGCACGACCTCTCCAGGGGAGAACCCTTCATCGTGGCCATGGAAAACGGCGAACTGACGGGCCGGGATGCCGGCGCCCCCATGACGGACCTGGGACATTTCCTCATGACCAGCCCCGAAGCGGAGAACGTCGATTTCCTAGCGAACTATCCCTCGGAGGCCGCGAATGGCCGGGGCATGCGCTCCGGCGTGGCCCTGATACGGGACACGAACCGAGCCCTCGTGGGTTTCCTCTGCATCAACTTCGACATGACCAAAGGGCTTTTGCTCAAGGACATGGGGGCTTTCCTGACGTCGCTTCAGCCCCTCTCGTTCAGCGGCTTCCAGGCGGAACGCTTCCCCGGAGTGAAGGAGGGACACGCCTCCGAGCTCCTGGAAAAGGCACGGCAGGATTTCGGCAAGCCGCTGCGCTACCTGGACCGGGAGGAACGGATCGAGTGCATCCGCAGGCTGGAGGGACAGGGCTTCTTCAAGCTCAAGGGGGCGGTCCCCATGCTCACCAAGGTCATGGGGAAGAGCCGCTACACCCTCTACGGCGACCTCAGGGCCATCCGGAACGCTCCCGGGGAAACCCTCCCCTAGGGCTCACTCCCGGGCCGGCACCTCTTCCGCACCGGCCTTCTGGCCGAAGGCCGTTTCCACGAAGCTGAAACTGCCCTTTTCGAACACCCGGAGGCAGGCGTCCACCACCGCGGAATCGAAGGCCGTGCCCCGCCCCCGCCGGATCTCCTCGAGGGCGGGCGCTACGCCGAGAGCGGGGCGGTACGGCCTGTGGGCCGACATGGCCTCCACGGTGTCCGCCACCGCGATGATCCGTGCCTCCGGCAGGATCTGCCCGTCCGACAGCCCCCTGGGGTAGCCGGAGCCGTCCATGCGTTCGTGGTGCTGGTGGACGATCTCCGCCAGCGGCCAGTCGAGCGCGATGTCCTTCAGGATGCGGCGCCCTGCTTCCGCGTGGGTCTCGATGAGCTTCCTCTCGATGTCGCCCAGGCGGCCGGGCCGGGACAGGATCTCCGACGGGACCTCGATCTTCCCGATATCGTGGACCATGGCGGCGAGGCCCACCCTGCGGGCCTCCTCGAGGCCCAGCCCCATTTCCAGGGCGACGGCCTCCGAAAGGCGGCTGACCTCCCTCTGGTGCCCGGCCGTGTAGGGATCCTTCGCCTCCGAGGAGGCGGCCAGGATCAGGATGGTCTGCTCCCAGGCCTCCCTCAGCGCTTCGACCTTCTCCCCCAGCTCGAGGTTCATTCGCCGGATGGACGCCTCGTACCGACGCTGGGCGGTGACGTCCTGGTACAGGAGGTAGGAACCCCTGACCTCGCCCTTCAGCAGCACGGGAACGCCGATGCACCGGACGGGGATGAGGGTGCCGTCCTTCCGTCTCCGCTCCGCCTCCAGGTTGAGGGGTTTCTTCCGGCTGGCGAAATAGTCCCAGTGCCCCAGCGAGGCTTCGAGTTCGTGCTCCGGGACGATCAGGTCCTCGATCGTCCTCCCGACGGCCTCTTTCTCGGCGTAGCCGAACAGCTCGAGCACGCCCGGGTTGGCCTTCTGGACCACCCCGTGCTCGTCGCACAGGAAGAGCGCCATCGGCGCGTTCCGGAACAGCTGCTCCAGCTCCGCGTTCGTTTCCAGGAGCCGGCGCTCCACCTCCGCCTTCTCCGTCACGTTGAGCCCGATCTCCACGAGCTTCCTTTCGGCTCCCTCGCCGATCAGCTGGAGGGTGAGGGCGACGTCGTATTCCGCGCCCCCGTTCCTCCGGTGGGAGGTCTGGAAGGAGAGGTTCTTGCATTCTCCGGACAGCAGGGGCTCCAGCATCTCCCGGAAGCTCTCGCCGGTGAAGAGCGGCATGATGTCGGGGGCCGTCATCCGGTACATCTGCTCCTCCGCGTAGCCGAGGCTTTCGAGCGCCCCCCTGTTGACGTACTCGAAGGCGAGGGTGTCCGGGTTCAAGAGGTAGATCTCGTTGAGGCTGTTTTCCACGATGGAGGAGAGCCTCTGGACCTGCCTCTCCCGGAACCGCTTCTCGCTGACGTCGACCGAAACGAAGGCCAGGCCTGCCGGCCGCCCCTTCTCGTCTTTAAGAGCCTTCAGCGAAGCCGAAAGCTCGCGGTCCTGCAGCTGGAGCGTCCCCGCCGCCTCGCCGGCCCCGCCCGAAAGCGAGGCGATCCACTCAAGCACGGGCGCCAGCGGAGAGGAAAGCGCGGGGGAGTCCAGGGGCGTCCCCGGCGGGACGTTGAGGTTGGAGACCACGATCCTCCCCTTGTTGTCGAGGACGAAGGAGGGGCCGGAGAGGGCGCCCAGGAGGGTCTCCTGGGCCTGGAGGATCGGGAGGTACACGGTGAAGAGCGGGTCCCTGACGGTCTTGATCACGACGCCGACGAGAAGCACGTAAAAGGAGGCGACCTTCAGCAGGTGACCGGCCATGTTCGTGACGCCGTACACGTCCCTGTAAAGGGTGAAGAGCAGTTCGCTTCCCACCGTGAGGAGCAGGCTCCCCAGGAGGGCCTCCCGGAATGGGCGGACGGAGGCATCCCTCGAGAGGTATATCAGGAGCGAGGCAAAGAGGAGGGCAAAGGAAACGACGTATTCGCTCGCGAGCTTGAAGAACGTAAGGCCGGTCCCGGAAAGGTAGGCATCCGGGAAATGCCCCTGGAAGACCATGGCCGTGCCCAGGGCCGTGAAACCGGTTGCAGCGGCCGTCAGCAGCGGCAGGAAGCCCTTCCTGCGGTGGAACAGGACCGTGGCCAGCAGGCCGAACGACTCCACGTAGCGGGCGAGGATCCAGAACTGCGTGGCCGGGTTTTCCGAACTGCCGGGGAACATGCCCGTCCCGCGGTAGGCGAGCATGTGGAAAACGCCGATCACCGCTACGGCGAGGTAGGTCACGCTCAGGCCGGCAGCCAGGGTGTTCCTCTGCCCCCTCGAGGGGATGAGCCCCAGGACCCCGATGAAGCAGGCGATGACCACCGACCACACTTCAGTGAAGGCGTGGAAGACCAGGAAATTCTTCGTGGACCCCCACCAGAGGAACAAGCCTGCCGCCATCAGCGGGATAACGTGTTTTTTCAAGGGTTTCGCCCCTTCCAAAAAGATCGGGCCAAGGCCGCGGCAAAACCGGCAGGACCCCGCCGGGATGGATTTCCATAGCTGATATTATTACAGTAAATAGGCTTAGTCGGCAAAGCCGCCGAGCTGGAAAAACGGGGGAGAGGAAGTGACCGGCATGCCGGGAACGGAAATACCGGAGGAAAAAATAAGGGAAACGATCGCCTTCCACGGGCACTGGTGCCCGGGGCTCGCCACGGGCATCCGGGTGGCGGAGCTCGCCCTGCGTGAAGTCGGCCGGGCAGGCGACGAGGACATCGTCGCCGTGGCCGAGTCGGACACCTGCGCGGTCGACGCGGTCCAGGTCCTGACCGGCTGCACGGTAGGCAAGGGGAACCTTGTCCTCCTGGGCATCGGCAAGATGGGCTTCAGCTTCTACCGGAGAAGCGACGGGAAGGCCGTCAGGATCGTGGCGAGGCCCCCGGAGCCCGGCTCGGCACCGGACGAGTACCGGGTCCTCCAGGCGAAGAGCAACGACGGGACCCTGACCGAAACGGAAGCCGCCCGTTTCGAGGCCCTCCGACAGGCCCGGGGCCGCCGTATCCTCGAGGCGGACCTGGACGAGCTTTTCGAGGTCAAGGCACCGGTTCGGCCCGCGCCGGCTCACGCCCCGATGAAGAGGAGCCTTTCCTGCGAAGGATGCGGTGAATCCGTCATGGAGACGAAGGCCCGGTTGTCCGACGGCCGCGTGCTCTGCCCGGACTGCTTCGACAGGGAGGTCCCGAGACCCTGAAGCCCGCTTAAACAAACGCTAGCGTTATGCCTTGCGTGCCTTGTTTATAGACGGTTTAGATAGCGTTAGCTCTTTTTTCAGAAGCTTCCTTTCCTTTTTATGCCTTCTTGACAAAAAAGCAAGGCAGGATTAAGATTTGCTGCAACTTTAGCGACGATGAACGATGAAGATTCAGGGAGGTGAGCCTCGTGGGAAGCCGGTTCTCCAGGAACTGCAACTTGGACTGCTGGTATCCCTATTTCGGCGCTCCCGGCGGGACCCCTCCTGATTCCGACGGCGTCTAGCCGTAAGCGAAAACGGGACGGGCCCTGCCGAAAACGGAGGCGGGGCCCGTTTTTCCATAGAGGGGAAAACCGAAGGCAGGGACACAGGGGAGAAGAGATTTGCAACCCAGGGGAGGGGTTCACCCATGGCAGAGGAGAAGAAAGGCAACTTCCTGACTTTTTTCATGGATTACGGTTGGTACAAGAAGTACCTGCTGCCGGGCTTCATCGCCCAGTCGGTGCTGATCGCCGGCGGTTACGGCACGGGACGCGAACTCGTCGAGTACTTCGTCCAGTACGGCCCTACGGGCGGCCTCTGGGGGATGATGCTCACAACGGTTCTCTGGATCGCGCTTTTCGCCCTCAGCTTCGAGTTCGCACGGGCCTTCAAGGCCTATGACTACCGCACCTTCTTCCAGAAACTGATCGGGCCGGCCTGGATCCTCTACGAGATCGCCTTCATCGTCCTGTTGTTCCTGATCATGGGGGTCGTGGGGGCCGCTTCCGGCAGCATCCTGAAGGACACCTTCGGCGTGCCGAAGATCGTCGGGTCCGGGCTGTTCTTGGTCCTGGCCGCCTACCTGACCTACAGCGGCAGCAAGGCGATCGAGGTGGCGCTGTCCTGGTGGTCCTACGTGCTCTACGCGGTCTATATCTGGTTCCTCTGGATCGGGCTCACCCAGTTCGGGGACGCCATCTCCGCCAACTTCGCCGCACACACCGTGAAACCCGGGTGGCAGATGGGCGGCTTCAAGTACGCTTTCTACAACATCGCGGTCACCACGACGGTGCTGTTCTCCCTGAACTACCTGGAAACCCGCAAGGAAGCCCTTATCTCCGGCGCAGTCGCGGCGCTCATCTGCATCGCCCCGGCGTTCTTCTTCTACGTCGTGACGGTGGGCTTCTACCCGGATGTCCTCAGCATGGAGATCCCGGCCAACGCCATCATCGGGAAGATGGGATCCAGGCTCCTGCTGCCGATCTGGCTGGTTGTCCTCTTCGGCACCATGATCGAGACCGCGGTCGGCTTCTACCACTCCATCAACGAGCGGATCAACTCGGCGCTCATCGCGAAGCGGGGCACAGGCATGAGCAAGGCTGCCCGCGGAGGGATGGGGGCCGTCATGGCGCTCATCGGGATGGGAATCTCCAACTTCGGGCTGATCGGCCTGATCGCCAAGGGATACGGCACGATCAGCTGGGTCTTCTTCATCCTGCAGGGTGTCGCCCTCTTCACGCTCGGCCTCTACAAGCTCAGCAAGCTGGACAAGGCCGCCTAGCGCGGAAACGGAACGGCTCGCAGCGCACGAAGAAAGGCCCTCCCGCAAAGGCGCGAGAGGGCCTTTTCCATCCTTTATCAGGCCTTCGCGAGCCTCTCCAGGAAGGCGTCCAGTTTCCCCGGCGCCGGCACCCTCAGGCGGACCGAGCGGTCGTCCAGGTCGAAAAACCCGGTCCCGGCCTCGCAGGAGATGCCCACGGCGGCAAGCCGGTTCACGAGGCTTCCGCTCTCCTGGGACAGGAGAAGGATCGGCGTTCGCGGGTCGGTGTCCGCCACCGACCACTCAGGCCTGGCCTCGATCGCTTCCAGGGTCCTGCCCTTGGCCAGCCTGACGTAGGCGAGGGTCCTTTCGAGAAAACCCGTGTCGCCCAGCGCGGCCGCCGCCATCTCCGCGTCCAGGGTCCCCACGGCGAAGGCGGGCTGAACGGTCTTCAGCAGCCGGTCGAGATCGGGATCGCGCACCACCGCGAACCCCACGCGGATGCCCGCCGCCCCGCGGCCCTTCGAGAAGGACCGGCAGGTCACGACGTTCGGCAGGTCCAGGCAGGCCGCGGACTCCGAATCCGGGATGAAGTCCCCGTAGGCTTCGTCCGAGATGACCCAGGTCCCGGTTTCCTGAGCAGCCTTTGCCACCTTCTCGAGCTCCTCCAGCGGGAACACCTGGCCGGTCGGGTTGTTGGGCCGGTCCAGGTAGAGGACGTCGGGCTTCTTTTCCAGCTCCTCCATCAGGCGGGCCGTCCCGATGGCGTAGCGCGGGGGCTCCAGGCGGATCGGCCGGTAGAGGGCCCCGTTGTACAGCGCCTGCAGGCCGGTGTCCGTGAACTGGGGCGAAACGCCCGAAACCAGAGAGCCGGGCCGGAACAGCACCCGGGCCAGGTTCAGGAGCACCCCCATGGACCCGCCGCTCAGGAAGAGGCGGTCCGGGGCCAGGTTCCAGGCCGGGTAGGCCTCGGCCAACGCTTCCTTCAGGGCCTCGGGCTCCGGCGTCGGGTAGTCGCAGAGGTTCGTGTCCTTCCCCGCCGCCAGGAAACGCTTCAGGCCGTCCGACATGCCCAGGGGGTTGGTCCCCAGCCCGCAGTCGATGACCTCCACGCCCTCCGGGTAAACCACGGGCTCGGCAGCCGAATACCCCTGCTGCCCGACCTCCAGGATTTCACGCGGCAATTTCCCTTTCCAGATGGCAAACACCCCATTTCTCCGGATATTTCCCCGCATTATACTCTCCTGCGCTGGGTTCAGACC
>CAYRNZ010000006.1:0-7996 GCA_964425765.1 uncultured Synergistaceae bacterium | reverse complement strand
AAGTCCCGAGAGGCCGCCGAGAAGATGTTTTCCATCCTCGCCAGCTTCGCGGCCGCCGCCGCAGCCCCGCTGGACCTCAGGGACGTGGGTTCCGCCACGACGGACCCGACGAAGAAGGACCTCAAGGACAACGGCCTGAAGGACCCCAAGGGCGGCGTCGTCCAGTGGGTCTCCGTCGGCGGCCCCTCCGAGAAGGCGGGACTGCAGACGGGGGACCTCATCCTGTCGATCAACGGCCTGGCCGTGGACAACAACTCCGAGTTCCAGGACAAAGTGTGGCCGACCATCGCGCCGGACAAGGGGATCGACAAGTACGACGTCGAACTCCTCCGTAAGGGTAAGCCCATGACGGTCCAGATCCAGCTCCCCTCCCGGGAGACCTTCCCCAAGCCTCCTACGAGCCTGTCCTTCGCTGCGGCAGAGGCCCCGGCGGCGAAACAGCCCCCGAAGATGGGCTTCACCCTGAGGAGCCTGGACCAGGCCGAACTGGCTGCCCTTAACGGGAAAACCGGCGCGGCGATCGCCGAACTGACCCAGGGCGGGGAGGCGGAGAAGGCGAAGATGCAGGTGGGCGACATCATCGTGGCCTGCAACGGAACTCCCCTGGCGGGCCCCAAGGAACTGGGCCCCCTGCTTACCGCGGGGGAAAACACCTTCACCGTGATGCGGAAGGGCATCCAGATGACCTTCAAGATCAACCCCGTGGTGGCGAGCTACTGATTCTCTTCAACCGGGGTCAGGTCTTGAATTCACGCATCGGAAAACCAAATGCGTGAATTCAAGACCTGACCCCGGTTCTTTGTTTACCGAGAGAGGAACTCGATCGAATCGAGGGCCGCCTTCGCGTCGCGGGGCAGCCGGCTGTGGTCGGAAACCATGTCCGAGACGACCGCGATGTAGTAGATCTCCTTTTGCCTCGGGAAGAGGACGTGCCACAAGGTCAGGTCGTTCTTCCCCCTCATGTCCTCCGCGAGAACCCGGCAACCGATCCCTCCCAGGCGCATGTCCAGGAACCGCCCCTTCGGCGTGCTCTTCAAGAGTTCGGCCTCGACATTCGACAGGAAGTTCGACTCCCCCGAAACCCAGCCCTTCCGTGACACTTCGATCATGAGGAAGGGGCTTCTTTTTTCCGAAATGAGGCGGTCGATATCCGCCCCGTCCCGTTTTTCCACCACCTTCCAGGAGGAAGGGATCCGGAACCGGTAGGCTTTCTCTGGGTGAAGGTACCAGGTTTCGGCGCTTTCCTGGCGGCTCTTCCCCCCCGTTGGGGGGTCTCGAAGCTCGATGACCTTGTGAACCTCGCCGATCTTCGGCGGCTCCTCGTCCAGGGCCGGGTTTTTCTCCGCCTTCGCGGTGTCCTGGCGCACCAGCGAGGCCGCCGGCAGGGCCTGCGACGTTGCGGGTTTAGGGGCGGCCCCTTTCAGCTGGCGGGCGAAGGCTTCCGCCACTTCCCAGCTTGCCCTGGCGACATCCGCTTCGGTAACGCCCCCGTACACGTACAGCCCGCTTTCCACCGTGAGGATGGTGTTCCCGCTGCGGACATAGACGGCCCGCCCCCCCTTGTCAAGGTAGGTGGTGGCTGCCCCCAGGCTTGTCTTTGCAGGCTCGGCGGTTTTCCGGAGATTGTCCCAGATCGTGTCGGCGTACTGGACAGCCGTGTATTCCGAGACGTAAGCGATGCTCTGGATCGAATCCTGCCCGTCCTTCATTTTCATCAGTGACCAGCGGTTTGTGGTGTACGCCGGGGCCTTGCTGGTATCGGGATTGGGGTTGACCCTCCACGCCCCCCCCAAGCCCGATGCCGGTACGCCCCCCGTCGTCCCCGCTGCCGGGCTGCTCCCCGCGGAGGAGCCGGACGGCTGGTTTTCGAGCCTCAGCTTCAGGACGAAGATCCCTTCCGTCGGCAGGTAAACCGAACCGCCCTTCTGCGAGCCGCCCTTGTAAAGCACGTGGACCGGGATGGCCACGACCCGTTCCTTCATCGCATCGGCCGGGTTCTTCACCCGGATCTTCACCTTGAACGGGTGCGTCCCCCCGTTCAGGATCGCGGACCTGGCCTGCCCCATGTCCACTTCCAGGCCATAGCTTCCGTTTGCCATCCGGCCGAATGGGATGTTCTTGCCCCCGAGTTCCATGGAAGCGGAGATGTTTTCCCGGAAGGGCACGTCCAGCCATACGGAGAGCCTGCCCGACTGGATCACCGGGAACCAGCTCCGCCCCTCCACCACGTTGAACGAGAAACCGCCCTCGCAAACGTCTTTCGTCACACGGGGCGGCGCTTCCTGGGTGTTTTCCCGGATCAGCACGGGCATCACGGTTTCGTCCGCCTGGAGGACCCACTCCGGCACGCCCTTTTTCATGTAGAAACCGATGACCTCTTCCGTGAAGGGTGCCCGGACGCCCGCCGCGTCCCGAAGGATGTCGCGAAGGGATTGCGGGACCTGCGGGGAACGGTTCCCTGCGGTGATGGCGTCTCCCGACGATTTCCAGATGAGTTTCCAGCGGACGTGGGCCTGGCCCCAGACCTGCCTCTCCACCTCGTAGGTGTTGTAGGCCGTGGACAGGCCGCCCTTTTTCAGGCTGTCCCGCTTTTCGACCGCTTTCGCGACTTCCTTTTCGAAATCGCCCAGGCCGGACAACCAGAGGAAGATCTTTTCCGCGGCCTGCTCGATCATGACATGGTCCCTCTTACTCCCGACGCTTTCCCTGTCGTAGGCTTCCGGGTTGCCGAGCCGCTGGACGGCGGCCCAGGGAGAGGGGTCGAATTCCAGGCCTGTCCGGCTCAATAGGGCATGCATGGATTCGTGCCAGGCCGTGGTGGTCGTTCCCTCCGGGTTGCCTGCGGGAAAGGCGAATAGGTCCCCACCCAGCCCGCCCGTGAGGGTGACGGGACGTTCGATCCCTTTACGCAGCACGATTCGGAACGAACCGTTCGAGCCGGGATGGGCCAGGATGGAGCGGAAGCGTTCCGGGTCTCCCGGGCTGACCAGGGGCGACCGCCCGATTTCCGTGCCCTTCACCTCGTCCATGTAAGCCTGTACCCTTCCGGTGAACCATTTTTGCAGTTCACCCTGGACCGGTTCCCTGAGCTGCTCCGCTTCCGGCATCGCCGCGATCCTGCCCAGGTCGATCCCGGCCGCCGGAATCGCCAAGAGGATGGAAGAAGCAAGTGCCAGGAGCAATGTGGCAAGCGTCCTTTTCTTCATTGGCCAATCCCTCCTACACTCGTGTCCGCCTACGTCTGGAGGACCCTTCGTACCGCAATTTCGCGGGCTCCTCTTTTTCTGATATCATTTTACAGGGATAATCCATTGAAAAGCACCGCCGGCTTGGCGGGGTTTTCCGGGGAGACGAGATGGAGTTCGTTAAACTAAACCAATAAATTGGTATTATAATATCTATGTGTCTTGTTTTGGCTCCGGTTTTTTCCCGCATCGGCTTCCGGGTCAGGGACAAAAGGAGGGGGAAACGCCATGAAACGGGTCGTTGTCGCCGTCGACGGCAGCGAGGCCAGCAGGGAGGTCATCGACTACGCGGTCCATTACGCCAACCGCGAGAAAGACGCTGAAATGCTGTTTCTCCATGTCGTCGGCACGGCCATGGAAAGGGGCCGTCAGTTCGTCGAGGCATCGGGAATCGCCGAGGCTCCCCTTATCGGCGAGGAAGTGAAGGCAGGGGTCGAGAATTTCGTCCGTGAACAGATCGCCCGATCCGGCAGGACCGTCCCGATGATGTCCGTCTCCGTGGTCGCCGGGGTTCCCTACGACGAGATCGTCCGGTTCGCCGAGGATCATGATGCCGACATCATCATGATCGGCCACCGCGGGATGAGCAACCTGGCCCGGTTTTTCCTCGGAAGCGTGGCGTCGAAAGTCGTGGCCCACGCCCCGTGCAGCGTCTACGTCCACAGGCCGCGTTCCGGACGGCCGTCATGAACCGCCTGGGGCTGCAATAACAGGAAAAGGGCCTCCCCCGCGAGGCCCTTTTTTGAATTCATTGTTGAATTAAACAAGCTACTGAGATACTATTACATCTAAAGATTTTTCTAATCTACCTTCCAAATGACGTAACGCCAGGCTTCCGAAACAGATCTTCGTTTCCCGTTGTCGGCAAAAAAACCGATCGAAGAAGGGGGTCCGGATATGGCCAAGCTGGTAAAAGTCGAGGGTATAGGGGAAAGTTACGCCAAGAAACTGGAGGAAGCCGGGATCGCCACCACGGAGGCCCTGCTCGAGAAGGGCTCCACCCCGAAGGGACGCAAGGAACTGGCCGAGAAGACCAAGATCCCGCTCAAGATGATCCTGACCTGGGTCAACCATGTGGACCTGTTCCGCGTGAAGGGCATCGGCGAGCAGTATGGCGACCTCCTGGAAGCCGCGGGCGTGGACACGGTTCCCGAACTGGGGCAGCGCAAGCCGGACAATCTTCTCCAGAAAATGACCGAGGTCAACGAGAAGGAGAAGCGGGTCCGCCAGCTGCCCTCCATCAAGAGAGTCACGGACTGGGTCGAGCAGGCGAAGAAGCTGCCGAAGGTCGTCACGTACTGACCGGGAAGCAGGAACCTCGGATCGTGGAGGGGATTTCCGGCCTCCGGGTCGGGAATCCCCTTTAGCGTTTCCCGGGATGCGGAACCTCCAGGTCTTTATTACCGAGGCCGGGGCCGCAGAGAGGAGGCTGGAATGAAAAAATACGCCGCGGAATTTTTCGGGACTTTCTGGCTGGTTTTGGGGGGATGCGGCAGCGCCGTGCTGGCGGCGGCTTTTCCCGAGGTGGGAATCGGCCTGGTTGGGGTCTCGATCGCTTTCGGGCTGACGGTCTTGACCATGGCCTACGCCATCGGGCACATTTCCGGCTGCCACCTCAATCCCGCGGTTTCCGTGGGACTTTGGGCCGGAGGCCGCTTTCCGGCAGACCAGCTGCTGCCCTATATCGTCTGCCAGGTCCTCGGGGCCTTTGCCGCAGCCGGCGTGCTTTTCGTCGTGGCCAGCGGGAAAGCCGGTTTCGACGTGACGGCCGGTTTCGCCTCGAACGGTTACGGGGCGCATTCGCCCGGAGGGTACTCCCTCCTTGCGGCCCTCGTCACGGAAGTCGTCATGACGGCGATGTTCCTCCTGGTCATCCTCGGCGCGACCGACAAGCGCGCTCCCCAGGGTTTCGCCCCGATCGCCATCGGCCTGTGCCTCACCCTGATCCACCTGATCAGCATTCCCGTGACGAACACCTCGGTCAACCCCGCCCGGAGCACCGGGGTGGCGGTCTTCGCGGGAGGGTGGGCGGTTTCCCAGCTCTGGCTCTTCTGGGCTGCCCCGATCGCGGGGGCCCTGCTGGGGGCCGCCATCTACGGGTTCATCGGCAAAGAGGAATCATAGCGGGCAAGCCCAAGGCAGGCTGAAAACAGGGGACCGGGATCGCCATCCCGGCCCCCTGTTTTTTGTCTTTCAGGCGTAGGTCTTTTCCACGTAATGGGAGGTGGTGAGCGCCAGCATGGCCCCATAGTCCAGCTTGAAGCGAACGATCCCGCCAAGGGCGGGGCGCGCCGGGCAATCCTCCACGTCAAGCGTCAGGTGGTCGCTCGAGGCCCCGAGCACGGTCACGCCCGGGTCCAGGGGGGTCAGCCCGTCGATCTTCGCGTCCTGTTTGCCCACGGCGGCGATCGCCCGCAGGCGGCGTCCCCGGTCCTCGAAGACCGGCACCTTACCGAACGCGTCCGCCCCGATGGAGCCGATCGGCTTGCTCGGCTTGGTGCGCACCTCCACGATCTCGGCCTCCAGGATGAACGCGTCCCGGTGGAGCCAGGGGATCTCCTGCATGCGGCCGGTATTGGTCCCAAGCAGGATCGCCTCGCCCACCCGGAGGTTGTTGACCCCCTTGGGCATCTTCCCGTTCTCGACCAGCTCGAGGGAAGACGTGGCGCCGCCCGAGACGATCTCCACCGGGGCGCCCAGACCCGCGGCCAGGCGGTCCCGGCACTCCAGCAGCAGGTTCATGTTCTCGGGCGTCGGGAGAACCCCCCCGAAACAGCCGATGTTCGTGCCGACGCCCATGCACCGGACCCGGCGGCAGGAGGCCAGGACCTTCCCCATGCCCTCCATCTCGTCCGGCCACAGCCCCTCCCGCAGGTCCCCGACATCGGCCATGACCATCACCTCCGCCGTCTTACCCACGGCCTCGCAGGCCTTCTCCAGCGCCAGTACGGTCTCCGGCATCGACACCACGGTTCCGTCGGCCACCTCGAGCATCGCCGAAAGCTCCGAAAGCATCGGGATCCGCAGCAGCATGAGGGGAACCCTGAAACCCGCCTTGCGCAGCCGGCGGAGGTTCGCCACGCGGCTGTCCATCAGGATCGGGCAGCCCCCCTCGACCATGGCCAGCGCGACGGCGGGATCGGCGCAAAAGCCCTTCGTGACGCCGAACACCCCGATGCCCAGTTCGCCCGCCCGGCGCACCACCTCCGCCGCGTTCTCCCGGACCTTCCCCGGATCGATCAAAAGCCGTGGATACAAGACATTCTCCCCCTTCCCTGGAGGGGGTCAGACCTTGATTTTGACCGTATGTACACAATTAAGGGTTCCCCCGGGTTAAACGGTATACATACGGTCAAAATCAAGGTCTGACCCCATTTTTTCAGGACCGCGTCACGCAGGTCGTCTCGCTGAACTTCACCCCGCGAACCCTTAGCCCGGACATGAGCATCCCGTAGAAGGCCTCGTTGTCGGCCAGCATTTCGGGGGCGACGAAGCCTGCCTTGCGGATGGTGCCGTCGGCGATGGCCCGGGCGGTAATGGTGCAGGGGAACGCCGTGGTCCGCGCCATGGAGTGGATGCCCGTCTTTTCGTCCAGGCGGTCGAACAGTTCCCAGGTATGGGTGACCGTGTCCCCGCACTTGGGGCCCTTGGCGATGACCCGCATGACGGTGAGGTCCGCCTCGCCCTTCTCCGGGGCCAGCGTCCAGAGGGGCCCCAGCAGGGCGCTCGCCACGGCGCGCGGAGAGACCTTCACTCCGTCCACCTCGACCGGCTCGGCGTCGAACAGGCCCATGTGGCGGAGGAGCTTCATCTGCTCGGCGTAGCCAGGGTAGCGCAGCGTCTTCTCGAAGACGACCCGCCCCTTGATGTTGTCCGCCCCCGAACGGAGCCCGTCCGTAAAGAACGCCTCCAGGGTGCCGAGGCCCGGGAACTCCACGTGCTCGAGCCCGCTCAGGGCTTCCGCGGCGACTTTCCTGCCGTTCTCGACGTGGTGCGCCGGGAAGACGTACTCGGTGAGGGTGTCGGCGAGGCAGAAGACCGTCCGGTAGTTGAAGGGGGGATCGAGCCTGTCGGGGATGCCGCCCACGTAGATCCTGCCCTCGTCCAGCTCGTCCAGGAGAGCGGCCCCGCGGGCCACGAGGTAGTTCGACATCCCGGGGGCCACGCCCATGTCGAACACCGCCGTCACGCCGTGCTTCTTCGCCAGGTCGTCGAGCCCTTCCCCGTTGAGGTAGCCCGAGGGCGAACAGAAGTTTTTCCCCGTCTCGATGAGCCGGCGCATGACCGGCCCCTCGAAGGCGCAGGGAAGCGCCACGCAGGTGATGTCTGCCGCCGCCGCGGCCTCGTCCAGCATGTCGAAATCCGCTGCCGAAGCCTGTATGGCCTTCACGTCGGCCCGTTTGCGGATCCAGTCCAGGCTTTTTTCCGACGGGTCCATCACGGTGACGTCCAAATCCGCGGACAGGTCCAGCGCGATGGTGCTCCCGATGAGGCCGCACCCGAGAACAAGCGCTTTCAAGCGAATCCCTCCCTTTGTCATGAAAGGCCGAACCTCGTGAAACCCTGCAGCCGGGCCAGCCGCCGCTTCTATTCTAATCGACTTCCCGCCCACGCGAGCCCCGATGCGGGAAACGCAAAAAAGGACGGGGTGGCCGCAGCCACCCCGTCCTAGCCCAGCGTCTTTGAAAAGCGATTTCTACACGAAATCGAAGGTGCTGCCGAGACCCTTCGCCTTGGCCCTCTCCAGGACC
>CAYRNZ010000005.1:0-90211 GCA_964425765.1 uncultured Synergistaceae bacterium | reverse complement strand
CCGGCCGCCTGGAAGGCGATCCTGACCTTCAGCCAGGACCTGCTCGGCTTCACCGACCTGTGGCTTGAGTATGCCCAGATCGACGGCGGGTTCGTGTTCTCCAACGTCACCCCGTACGCCTGGACGAACCAGGATTACTTCGTCGACGACTACGGTCGCACCCTCGACGACACGACGGTCATCAACGTCGTGGCGAAGCAGAAGTGGAACGACCAGTGGTGGACGTATGTCCGGTACGCCGATTTCGACGTCGACAACTACGGCGACTACCAGAACTGGACCGCCAGCGTCCGCTACAACTACACCCCGAACATGTGGTTCGAGCTCGGCTTCGACAAGTACAACGGCGACGTTGCCGATTGGTTCGAGAACGACAGCATGGTGTGGTTCCGCACCGTCGTCAACTTCTAGGAAATTGTGCTAGACTTGGGGTGGGAGCGAAAGCTCCCGCCCCATTTTTTTATCCTCTCGACTGGAGTGATCGATGCATGCGCAGGAGCTGGGTACTGGGACTGGCGGTTTTCCTGGTGGCGATCGCGGCGGCCGCCTGGGCGGCGCCGTACGATGCTGTGCTGGGCCGGTGGTCCAAGACGGAGAACTTCTACGACCGGGGGGACTCCCTTTACATCCGGGCGACCTATTACGCCGCGGAGTACATCGAGGCTTCCATGCAGCAGGAGGCCGACAAGAACCTCTGGACGGAAAGCGAACTGGACACGCACAAGTACCAGCTGCTGAAAACGCTTAAACTGGAGGACAGCATCCCGATCCGGGTGGAGTTCGACAACCGGGGCTCGGCCCTGCACATGGCCCCCTTCGGCAAGCTGGTCCGCCTCTGGATCGGCAAAAAGTACTACGAACCGGTCGACTACGATCCCCGCTTCAACTTCAGGACCATCGACAAGGTCGAGGGGATGGTCTACTTTCGCCGGTTCGACGAGAAAACCGGCAAGGACCTGCTGAAGGGCGTGAAGAGCGTCAAGTTCGAGATGAACGGCGGGATCAGCATGACCATGCGCGGGAAATCGGCCCAGTTCATCTGGGATGTGGCGGACGACAATCCCGACAAGATCTTCGCCGGGGCAGCCGGCAAGAAGCTGGAGATGGACCGCCTGATCAAGCGCCTCGAAAAGCTCGGGGGAGAGAAGAAGGACCTCCAGGGCAAGCTGGACCAGGTCCAGGCGGAGATCGAGCGGATCCAGGCCAGGATGAACGAACTGCAGAAACAGTAGCCGCGTCAGAACGGCGAAGACGAGTAAACGGGGCGCCTCGGCGCCCCGTTTTTTTTCGTGAGTGTGCCGTGTGGTACGATACGGGAAGGTTTTTAAGCCGGGAGGCGAGACCATGCCGGGAATCAGGCGTATAGCGGTTTTGACGAGCGGCGGGGATTCTCCGGGGATGAACGCGGCGATCAGGGCGGTGACCCGGGGAGCCCTCTCCTCCGGGCTCGAGGTCGTCGGCGTCCGCCGGGGTTACGAGGGCCTGCTTGAAGGGGACTTTGTCACCCTCGACAGCCCTGCCGTCGGGGGCGTCATCCACCGGGGGGGGACGTTCCTGCGGACTGCCCGGAGCGACCGCTTCAGGACGGAGGAAGGGCAAGACGAGGCCCTGGGGCGCCTAGCGGGTGCAGGCATCGACGCTTTGGCCGTCATCGGGGGGGAAGGGTCGTACAAGGGGGCATGGGAACTCCACCGGAAAGGTTACCCGGTCGTCGGCATTCCCGGGACGATCGACAACGACATCGCCGGCACCGACGAGACCATCGGCTTCGACACGGCCGTCAACACGGCGCTGGAGTCCGTCCGGAAACTGCGGGACACGGCCTCGAGCCACGACCGGCTCTTCATCGTGGAGGTCATGGGGCGCCACACCGGGTTTCTGGCCCTGGAGGTCGGCCTGGCCAGCGGGGCGGAAGCCGCCGTCGTGCCGGAAATCCCCTTCAGCCTCGGGCGGATCATCGACAAGCTGCATTTTTCCCGGAAAAGGGGAAAGACCCATTCCACCATCATTCTCGCGGAAGGCGTCATGCCGGCCCAGTCCCTCAAGGAGGCCCTGATGGACACGGGAGGGTACGAGGCCAGGGTTACGGTCCTGGGGCATGTCCTGAGAGGCGGGAGCCCCACCTCTTTCGACACGGTGCTGGCTTCCCGCATGGGGGTTAGGGCCGTGGAAGCCCTCGTGGATGGAGAGCGCGGCATGATGGTGGCGGTCTCCTGCGGAAAAATGAAACTCCTGCCCCTCACCGTGGCCTGGGAGGAGAACAAATGGCTGAATCCCGAACTCATGTCCCTGATCGACACGCTGAGCATCTGACCGGGCTGGCCGAGGTCCTCCGCGGCATCGCGGCTTCCGATCGTGCCGGCCGGAAGGCACCCCTCCTTTGCACTTCCCGGGAGATGCTTTCGGCGGCGTGGGTTCTTTTCCGGGCGTCGTCGGTGACGATCGTGACCGGTTTTTTGGTCCCGGAGGCGGGAAAGGCCGAAACCGACGGGCCTCCGGGAAGCGCCGTCCTGGGAAGGGCGATCCGTGCCCTGGGCAAAAAGTGCAGGATCGTGACGGACCCCTTTTGCCTTGACGTCGTGAGGGCCTGCGCTAAAGCGGTGGACGGCCCGGAGGTCATGCCCGCATCGACCTCCGGGGAAGTCCTGGCGGGGGAAACGGACTGCCTGGTCTTCGTCGAGCGCCTGGGACGGGCTTCGGACGGGCGCTACTACAACATGCGGGGGCTGGACATCACCGAGTGGACGTCACCCCTGGACTGCGCCGCGGAGCTTGCAGGCCGGAAGGGCATTCCCGTCGTCGCGATCGGGGACGGGGGAAACGAGGCCGGAATGGGGACCCTGGCGGAAAGCCTGAAGGGCCTTGTCCCGGACTTCGGCCCATGCCTCTGCTCGGTGGAGTCGGACGTGTGCCTGCCCGTGGATGTCTCCAACTGGGGGTGTTACGCGGTCGTTGCGCTCCTGTCGGGAATGGGCGGCCGCTGGTTGGGGCATTCGACAGGTGAGGAATCGGCCATGCTCGAAGCCATGATCGAGTCAGGCGGCGTCGACGGGGCCACGCGTAAACGCGTTCCCACGGTGGACGGGTTTGCGGCTGAAGAGAACCTGGCGGTGGTGGAGAGGGTCCTGCGGGCCTGGGTTGACGCGTTCCCGGACGATGCGGCTAGCTTTTCGCCGTGAACCTTTCCAGGGCCTTCGTCAGCAGCAGGGCAACACCTGCGCCGATGCCGGTCTGGAGGACGTCCGTCATGAATTCTACGGGAGCGGCCTTCCAGCCGTAGAGGATGCCCGCCAGGGTGGTGTACCCGGCGATCATGACGCACATGCCCGCCGCTAGGGCGACCAGGCGTTTCTTCCGGAGAACCCCGACCAGGAATCCCTCTACGCCCTTGATGACGAGGGTGAAAGGGGCCCAAAGGGGATAGCCGAGGATGAGGTCGGCCAGGGATGCCCCTATTCCTCCCGCCGCCGCCCCGTAGAAGGGGCCTTTGAGGAGGGCGATGGTGTAGATGAACCCCTCGCCCATGTTGAAGTAAAGGCGGAAGCCCGGCAGGGGAATGCTGAGTAGTGTGGCGGCCGTGACGCAGGCGGAAAACAGCCCGCCCAGGGCCACCTCCTTTGCCCCGATGCCTTTTTTCCCTGCCGACCCTTCCATGGGCGATCACTCCCAAGCTTGCGTCTTCTTGCGTTCACCACTATAAGCATGGTAAAGTCTCCGGGGTAGTGCCAGAAGGAGACGGGTTCCCTCCCTTTCTGGTTGCCATTCGGGGAGGATGGGTGTTAAGCTATGGCCAGAATCCGGAAATTGGCGCTCCTGAGGCTGATGGTACTCGTAGGCCTGGCCGTTGTCCTGATCACCTGGGGTGTCCGCTATACCCTCATGGGGGACCCGTTCCAGCTTTCCCAGGTCATCGTCTGCGAGGATCTCGACGAGAAACTCCAGCCTCTCAACCCGAATTCGACCTTCCCTTACGGCAGCCGTCAATTATGCCTGACCTTCAACTACCAGGGGGCCCACGAAGGCGACCGCCTGCGGATCGAGTGGGTCCACCAGGAACGCCTGATCTACCAGGAGAGCGTTTCCCTGGCTTCCGGCAACGGCAACAAGGTTTTCTACCTGCTGAAAGAAGACGCCACCCCGCTCCCGCCGGGGAAGCACCGTGTTTCGATCGACCTGAACGGCCGCCAGAGGGCCAGGGTGGAGTTCACGGTGGAACCGCCCCGGAGGGGATCCTGAAAGGACAACCAACATGAGATTTTTCCTCGATACCGCCAATCTTGATGAAATCCGCCAGGGCGTCGAATGGGGCGTCGTGGCAGGCGTCACGACCAATCCCACCCTGGTGGCGAGGGAAGGCGCGGATTTCCCCACCCGCATCAGGGAGATCGCTTCCATCGTCGACGGGCCCGTCAGCGCGGAAGTGCTTTCCACGTCCACCGATGCCATGATCCTCGAGGCGAGGCGTCTTTTCGCCCTCGCGCCGAACGTCGTGGTCAAGATCCCGATGATCCCCGCGGGGATCGCTGCGGTGAGGGCCCTCTACGAAGAGGGGATCCCCACCAACGTCACGCTGGTGTTCTCCCCGCAGCAGGCCCTCCTCGCGGCGGCCGCGGGAGCGACCTATGCCAGCCCGTTTGTCGGCAGGCTGGACGATATCGGGGAAGACGGCTCGGGGCTCGTGAGGGACATCGTCGAGATCTACGACGTCCAGGGGATCCAGACACAGGTCATCGCGGCAAGCCTCAGGCATCCCCGGCACGTTTTCGAGGCGGCCCTTTACGGCGCTCACGTCGCGACGGTTCCCTTCAAGGTCCTGGAGCAGATGTTCCACCACCCGCTGACGGACAGCGGACTGAAGAAGTTCCTCGAAGACTGGGAGGTTCAGAAAAAATCGCATGGCGGATAACGACACGATGAACGGCCAGGTACAGGTGGAAACCGCGCCGCAGAACGGCGGCGAGGTCCAGGAAACCTCGGCCCCTCGCCCCAGGTACTCCTACGGTAAACTGGCATCCCTGACCGTCACGGAGCTGAAGAAGATCGCGAAGGAACTGGGCGTCACCGGCTGCTCGTCCTGCCGCCGCAAGGAAGACCTCCTCGTCTCGGTGCTGAAGGCGAACGCCGAGAGCCAGGGCTACCGCTTCGGGGGGGGTACCCTCGAGACCCTGCCGGAAGGTTTCGGTTTCCTCAGGCCGAAAGGCCTCCTGCCGAGCGACCACGACATTTACCTTTCCCTCTCCCAGATACGCCGTTTCGGGCTGCGGAACGGCGACGTGGTTTGGGGCCTTATCCGCCCGCCAAAGGACCAGGAGCACTACGAAGCCCTCCTCAGGGTCGAGATGGTCAACTTCGCGGACCCGGAAAACGCCCGCAAGCGGCCCCACTTCGAAGCCCTGGTCCCGATATTCCCCGACGAGCGCATCAAGCTCGAAACGGACCCCAAGGAAGTCTCTACCCGCCTGGTCGACCTGTTCGCCCCCATCGGGAAGGGCCAGCGGGCCCTTATCGTCTCCCCCCCGAAGGCCGGCAAGACCACGCTGCTGAAGAAGATCGCGAACGCGGTCACGACGAACCACCCGGAGGTCCTTCTCATGGTGCTCCTGATCGACGAGCGCCCGGAGGAGGTCACCGACATGGCACGATCCGTGGACGGGGAAGTCATCGCCTCCACTTTCGACCGCCCGGCGGAGGAACACCTCCGCGTGGCCAACCTCGCCCTGGAGAAGGCCAAACGCCTCGTGGAGGTCGGGAAGGACGTCGTCCTCCTGCTGGATTCCATCACGCGGCTGGCGCGCGCCTCCAACCTCGTCGTGCCGCCGTCCGGTAGGACGCTGTCCGGGGGAATGGACCCGGCCGCCCTTTATTTCCCGAAACGCTTCTTCGGCGCGGCCAGGAACATCGAGGAAGGCGGAAGCCTGACGGTCATCGGCACATCCCTCGTCGAGACGGGCAGCCGCATGGATGACGTCATCTACGAGGAGTTCAAGGGAACCGGCAACATGGAGGTGCAGCTCTCCCGGAAACTGGCCGAACAGCGGCTTTTCCCGGCTATCGACATCACGAGGTCGGGCACCCGGAAGGAAGAACTGCTTATGGACGAGGACGAGCTGCAGCGCCTCTGGATCCTCAGGCGCCGGATCGTCAACGCGGACGAGGCCGAGGTGCTCGGGCTCGTCATCGACAAGCTGAAGAATACCGCCTGCAACAAGGATTTCCTGGCGACCATCAAGCTTTCCTGAAGGGCCTGCGAGGTGATGGAAGTGCAGAGACGGGGATTCAGGCCACATCGCAAACACCGGATACGAAGCGGGAGGTTGGGCTTCTGGCTTGTCATGGTCCTGCTCCTGTGCGGGGCGACTGTCCTGACGGTCTCGGCCGGCAACAGGGCCGGAGGCCTTTGGAGCGACCTTCCCACGGAGCTGCCGGAGTCCGCGGGTACGGTCGACTCCGGGTTTATCGTCGTGGACGTCTCGAGCAGCCTCAAGGCGGACATCGCCGAGGCCGCCGAAGCCCCGGACGCGCCAATGTCCCTCTTGAAGGGCATGGGCATCGGTCCCATACCGGGGGCGCCCTCCCTGAACGACGAGGAAGTCATCCTGCAGGAGGTTCCGGCGTCACCCAAGGGCGAGGAAGGCTCGCCTGAAACCCCACAGCAGCAGCCGACGGAAAAGAAGCTGCCCTGGAGCGTCCACACGGTGGCAGACGGGGAAACGCTTTCCCAGATCGCGGAGCGTTACCATATCTCCGTGAAGTCGCTGACCGTGGCCAACGAGATAAAGGACCCGGACAGCCTTCTCGGGGGGCAGCGCCTCCTGGTCCCCAACTCCGAATCCGACGTCCTCGCGACGCTCCAGGAAGCGCGGCGCATCCACAGGGAAGAGATCGAGCAGCAGAAGCAGACCAAGCTCCTGATCATCGCGAAATACACGGTCAAGCAGGGGGATACCCTCTGGTCCATCGCCAACGCCTTCGACCTGGACATCAACACCCTGTTCGGTTGCAACACCATCAAGAACCCGGACTTCCTCAAGCCGGGAACCGTGCTGCGCGTCCCGAACCAGGACGGCGTACTCTACAAGGTCAGGAAGAATGACACGCTGGAGAGGGTCGCGAAGCGGTTCGGCAGCTTCGCTGAAAGCATCCAGACCGCCAACGGTCTGAAGAGCGGGGAAGGGTTGACGGCGGGCCGGGAGATCTTCGTGCCGGGCGCCAAGCCCTTCGACGAAACCCCGGAGGAAGCCCCCAGGCAGCAACAGCCCGCGAAAAAGATCGGCAAGTCCAAGGTCAAGGTGAAGGTGCCGAGCTACACCGGGCCCGTCTATTCCCGGTCCTTCATCTGGCCGGTGGTCGGAAGGCTCAACAGCCGCTTCGGTTGGCGGGGAGACCCCTTCTCCGGCCGCCGCAGGGACTACCATACGGGGCTTGACATCAAGGGCCCCACGGGACGTCCGATCGTGGTCTCCAAGTCGGGGGTCGTGACCTACGCGGGCTGGATGAGCGGATACGGCCGAACGGTCGTCGTCGACCACGGCGGAGGGTACACGACGCTTTACGCCCACTGCAGCCGGCTCTACGTCCGGCCGGGGAGCCGCGTGAAACAGGGGCAGTCGATCGCCGCCGTCGGCAGTACGGGGCGCTCTACAGGGAGCCACCTCCACTTCGAGGTCCGCGTGAACGGGAGGCCGGTCAACCCGCTCAAGGTGCTGCGCTAGGGAAACCGTTTCCGGTAGGATGACGCATGAAGGCCTCGGTCGACTCGGTTATGATTGAAGGGGCGAGACGGGGCCTTCTTGATTTGCGGGCGGGAACGGATCGCTGGAAGAGGGTCGGAAAACCCGGAAGGGAGCAGTGGAGAAGATGCCGAAATTCGTCTTTGTCACAGGAGGGGTCGTTTCTTCCCTGGGGAAGGGGATTACCGCCGCTTCCCTTGGGACGCTGCTCAAGAAGAGGGGCTTGAAAATCTCCATCGTCAAGTTCGATCCCTACATCAACGTCGATGCCGGCACGATGAACCCCTTCCAGCACGGAGAGGTTTTCGTCACCGACGACGGTGCCGAGACCGACCTCGACCTGGGGCACTACGAGAGGTTCGTCGACGAATCCCTGGTTTCCGACAACAACGTGACAACCGGGAAGATCTATTCTTCTGTCATTTCCAAGGAGAGGGAAGGCCGTTACCTGGGCGCGACCGTCCAGGTGATCCCGCACATCACCAACGAGATCCAGGAACGGGTCCTGAGGGTGGCGGACGAGAACGACGTCGTGATCGCAGAGATCGGCGGGACGGTGGGTGACATCGAGGGGCTGCCTTTCCTCGAGGCGATCCGGCAGATCGTGTCGAGGGTGGGAAGGGAGAACGTGCTCTACTGCCACGTGACCCTCGTCCCCTACATATCCGCCGCGGGGGAACTGAAGACCAAGCCGACCCAGCACAGCGTCAACGAACTCCGGCGGATCGGGATCCAGCCCGACATCATCGTCTGCCGCTCGCAATACGAACTGGGCAACGACATCAAGGACAAGATCGCCCTTTTCTGCAACGTGGCCAGGGACGCCGTTGTCGAATGCCTCAACGAGGACACGATTTACAACGTTCCGCTGCAGTTGTACCGCCAGGGTTTCGACCGCATCGTGCTCAGGCGCCTGGGGCTCTCGACGGAGAACGAACCCGACCTTGGCGACTGGAACGCGGTCGTGGAAAGTTTCCTGCACCCGGAGGGCGAAGTCGAGATCGCCATGGTGGGCAAATACGTCAGCCACAAGGATGCCTACCTGAGCGTGGTGGAGGCCTTGACGCACGCCGGCGTTTACAACCGGGTCAAGGTGCGGCTCCGGCCGGTGGAGGCGGAAGAGGTGGAGAGGGTCGGGCCCGAGGAGGCCCTGAAGGGAGTCCAGGGGATCCTGGTTCCCGGAGGCTTCGGGTCCCGCGGGTTCGAAGGCAAGATCGCCACGGCGGGATATGCCAGGCGCAACGGGATCCCCTATTTCGGCCTCTGCCTCGGGATGCAGGTCGCGGTGGTGGAATTCGCCCGTAACGTATGCGGGATCGCCGCGGCTCACAGTTCGGAGATCGACCCCGGGACGCCGAACCCGGTGATCCACCTCATGGAGGAGCAGCGCCACGTCTGCAACATGGGAGGGACGATGAGACTTGGGGCCTACCCCTGCCGGCCTGCGGAGGGAAGCCTCGCCCACGAGGCGTACGGGCAGGACCTGATCCAGGAACGCCACCGCCACCGCTACGAGTTCAACAACGAGTACAGGGAGAGGCTGGGAGTCCACGGGCTCAGGATGGCAGGCATCTGTCCCGGGAGGGACCTGGTGGAGATCGTCGAACTCCAGGGGCATCCCTGGTTCGTAGGTGTCCAGTTCCACCCGGAATTCAAATCCCGCCCCGTCCGTCCGCACCCTCTTTTCCGGGAGTTCGTAAAGGCGGCAGTCAAGTATGGGTATCCGGGCGATTCATCGAAGGTCTGAAAGGAGGGCGACAGAAATGAAGAATCTCCAAAAAGGCGTGAGTGTGTTCCTGGCCCTGGTCGCGATCCTGGTTTTCACGGCCCCCGGGCGTGCCGAGGACGCGGTCTTCAAGACGCTGGCGGAGATTGAAACCCTCGTCTATGGCCAGGAAGCACCGGGTTCCGGACTGGTCGCCAGGCTGGCGCAGGTGGAAAAGGACCTTTTCGGCCGGGAACTCCCGGGAAGTCTCGCGGAGAGACAGCAATCCCTTCTCGCTTTCCTGAAGGAGGGGAGCGCGGGACAACCCTCCTTCCTGTTCAAGATCGGGGTCGCGGAGTGGGCGGTGTTCCAGGGCGTGCATCCCGGCCAGCCGGCCTCGACCCGCATAGGGAACATGGAAAGCCAGCTCGAGGGGACCTCACAGGAGGGCAAGCCCCTGGCGATGAGGCTGGAAAGGCTAACGGGCATGCTCCTGCCGGAACCCGTGTCGGGAGTCCCCGTAGAGGTACCGGCGCAGACGATTTTCAAGGTCGAGATCGCGGACGCCCTGGCGGCGAAGACCGCCAAGGCCGGTGACCCGTTCAGGATGAGGCTCGCGGGCGACCTGGCCGTCGGCGACAGGCTCGTGGCTCCCAAAGGCAGCCTGGTTTTGGGGCACGTGGACTCCGTGAAACCCCCAAGGTCTTTCGGCCGCAAGGCTGAGATCCGGCTTGCCTTCGACAGGTTGGTTCCGCTGGGACCGGAACCCGTGACAGTCCTTATCGGAGAGAGGGCCAAGGCGGCCGCCAAGAGCGATGCTTCCGTCGTGGCGGCGGGAACCAGTGTGCTCGGACTGTTCCTCCTGGGGCCCGTGGGCCTGGCCGGCGGGCTTCTCATCCGGGGTGATTCGGCGGTTATCGAGGAAGGGACGCCCTTCTACCTCGAGACGGCGGCGCTTTCCACCGTTACCTCCTACCCGGTTCCGCCTTCCCTTAGGGGTATGCTGACCCCGGTCGAGATAAAGGAAATCCAGCCTGTCTCCGGTGACGCCAGGGGAGGGAGCAAACCTTGAGGATGCGCACCCGTCTTGCAGCCCTTCTGGTGGCTTTGCCCCTTCTCTTCGGAGGGGCCGCCCTGGCGGTGGACCTGACCGACATCATCGGCGCGGTGGGCGGGGGCTTCCTCGTCAGCGCCATCGCGGGCCCCATGAATGACTTCATCAACACCATCACCTTCAACAGGAATATCGGGGTCACGGAATCGACGAAGGTCGTGCCGATCCTTTCAGTCGGAACCGGTACGGCGATCGGCGCGGCGCAGGTTTCCGGGCCCGAATCGGCCGTCAGGAGGACGAAGGCGGTCGGGCAGATCGAGGCGGAATACCAGGGCCGACTGAGGGTCAGGATCCTCGTCCCGATGGATTCGAGCAACCCTCTCCAGGGGATCCGCAGGGTCCAGGGCGTAGGGGTCTCCGCCATCATCGACTACAGGCTTTAAGGGAATGGGCCGCAGGATCGCTTACCTGGCTCTCTTTTGTACCGCCGCCCTTGCGGCGGGTTTCCTCCTCTGGAGGGACCTCTCCCTGCCCGAAAGGGTGCAGGAGTCGACCCAAACCCAGATACTGGTGGAAAGCCTCGATCTCCAGAGGGATATTTCCGGTGACCTCTTCTCGCTGCATGCGGCAGAGGCCAGGAGAATGCAGGACGAGCGGATCGAGGCGTCTTCCATGGACGTCGGTGCCAGCCTCGCGGGAGGCGGCCGGTGGGAACTCGAGGCGGCTTCGGGAAGCCTCGAACCGGGCGGCGAAATTCGCCTCCATGACGTTTTTGCCAGGAACCTGAGGAAGGGAACCCCGCTGGATATCACGGTCAAGGAAGCCTTCTGGAACCCGGAGCGCCGGCTCTGGGAGTTCCAGGGCGGGGTGCTGATGCGGCAGGGACCGCTACAGGCCGGCGGCAAAACGGGCATGGCGGAACCGGGGGGCCGTGTGACTCTATATGGGGGGGCCTGGGCTACTTGGGAAAAACGGTGAGGATCATCCTGGCGTGCGTGTCGGTCATCGTTCTTTCCGGGCTGTTTTGGGTTTTCCCGGACCTTTCCCCGGCACAGGAAGAACCCGATCCCGTCGTCCTGGAAGCAGACAGCGTCGTATACGACCAGGAACGGGGGACGGCGACGGCAATCGGCAACGCGAAGGTCCGGTACGGGCTGCTTCGGCTTTTCGCCGATTCGATCTTCCTTGACGAGGACATGACTCGGCTGAAGGCGACCTCCCCGGAGGAAGGAGGGGTCCGCGTCCGCTACGGAACGCGAGCCCTGGACGGGGATTCCCTGGAATACCGGCTTGACGAGCGGACCGGTGTCATCTCGAAGACGAGAGGCGAGGCGGATGCGATCCGCTTCTACGGTGACTCTGTCGAGTTCGCGAGCGTGGCTGCCGCGAAGGCGAAAGGATGGCTCAAACCGAAACAGGCGCGGGGCATCGAGTCGGACGACCTAGTCATCAGGGGCTCGGCGATGTCCTTTACCACGTGCAGGGAGGAACGGCCCGCTTACCGCCTGAAAACGAAGCGGCTCCTGGTGATCCCCGGGTCCCGGGTCATTGCCGTGAAGCCGCAGATTTACATCGAAGAACACCTTGTGGCCACCTATCCCTTCGATTACACCGTGAACCTCAGGGACGGCACCGCGGGAACTCTTGTGCCGACATTCTTCCACGACGGCACGAGAGGCTCCGGGCTCGCGTTCCGGTATGTTTTGCCTGCCGGAGGCAAGCTGCAGACGGAGGTGGACCTGAGCCTTTCGACCGAACAGGCCCTCGAGGGGGCGGCAAAAGTGTCCTACCGTTTTGCCGACGGAGCGGAGGCTTTTCTCGACACATCGTACCTTTACAACGATGACGACGACAAGAAGCTCTGGAGGCCTTCCTGGGGGCTCCGCTCACCCGAAAGCGAAGAAGACGGCTTCGCCTGGTCTTTGACCTGGTCGCAGAGGGAAAACGTCGACATAAGGCAGGGGACGGGCTATTCGTACAAGGGAACGGTCGAGCGGGATCCCGAGTTCCGGATCGTGTCCCCCTGGTGGGGCAAGGAGGCCGGTTGGCAGTCGCTCTACCGTCTCTTCGGGACCTGGGGCCGTTTCGAGGAAAAGGGGCTGGATTTCGAGCGGGCTGGGATCGGGCTTGAAGTGAAGGGTGAAGCCGGTTCGACGGAAACCTTCCAGCCTTTCTGGCGGGGAAAGGCCGCG
Organism: uncultured Synergistaceae bacterium; assembly: GCA_964425765.1. Lineage (GTDB taxonomy): Bacteria > Synergistota > Synergistia > Synergistales > 79-D21 > 79-D21. The sequence goes on along the minus strand of CAYRNZ010000005.1, from coordinate 77,530 downwards.
TTCTACGATTATGACACCGGGGAAGACCGCAATGTGCTGGAGGGCAGCGTAGGGCTTAGATGGGAAAGGGCCGGCTGGCGCTTCGAGACCCGCTACGACCGCCGCTGGGTCGACGGCGAAAGCCCCATGGCCTGGGACCGCCTGCTGGAAATCGAGGAGGCCTACCAGACCGTGGACTGGCCGATTTCGGAAAAATGGAGGCTTGCCGTCCGGGCCGGTTACGATCTCCAGGAAAGCCGGTTCCACGAGATGGCGTACCGCCTGGCTTACGACAGGGAATGTTACAGGATCGAGCTTTTCTACATCGATGACCGTGTCGGGGACGACGACGAGATCGGCCTGCGTTTCCGGCTGGCGGCTTTCCCCGATAGCCGGGAAGAGGATTTCATCCCCTTTCCGGACCCTGTGACGGGCGGGTTGTCGGGGTTCGAGGAGGTGTTCCGTTGAGAATCATGGTGGCGTACGGGGGAGACAGCCCGGAACGGGAGGTTTCCCTGAATAGCGGGAAAGCCGTGATGCAAGGGCTGCGCGAAGCGGGCTACGAGCTCGTCGACGGGTGCGTCGAAAGGGCTGCGGACCTTCTGGAGCGCGTAAGGGACGAGAAGCCCGACCTCGTTTTCATCGCTCTTCACGGGGGATGGGGAGAGGATGGCCGCATCCAGTCCGCCCTGGAACTGATGGAAGTCCCCTACACGGGCTCCGGGCCGGAAGCCTGCACCCTTTCCATGGACAAGACGGTCAGCAAGATGCTCTTCCGGAAGAGGGACGTGCCCACTCCGTGGGCGGTGGAGATCGCCCGCGACGGAAAGATGGAAGGCGGTTTCACGATGGAAGGGCTGAGGGCGGTGGCCGGGGAACCGGGGCTCGTCGTGAAACCCTGCTGTGCCGGCAGCACGGTCGGCGTCACGATCCTCAAGGGCCCCGACGGGCTGGAGGAGGCGATCCTTCTTGCGGGGAAATACAGTGAGAGAGTGTTGGCCGAGGCCTATATCCCGGGGAAGGAACTGACGGTCGCAGTCTGGGGAGAAGGGGACGCGGCAAGTGCCCTGCCGATCATCGAGATTCGCCCGCGTCTTGCTTTCTACACCTACGAGGCCAAGTACACGCCGGGGTCGAGCGAGTACCTCTGCCCCGCGCCCCTTGAACCGGATGTCACGGAGAAGGTCAAGGAAGCCTCGGTAAAGGCCCACCAGGCGCTTGGCTGCAGCGTCTACAGCAGGGTCGACCTCCGGCTTTCCCCCGAGGGAGAGTCGTTCGTCCTGGAGGTCAACACGGCCCCCGGGATGACGGGCACGAGCCTCGTCCCGAAGGCGGGGCGGGCGGCGGGCTGGGAATTCCCGGAGCTGCTCTCGCGAATCTGCCAAAGATCCCTTGAGATCGAAAGGCGCCCCCAGGGAAGATAAGAGGTAAGGGCCCGCCTCGAGGCGGGCCCTTCGTTTTTTAGGGGATCGAGATCCGTGTGATGCGGAGCTTTCGTACGCCTTTCGGGGCCCTCACCAGGACCTCGCTTCCGACCTCCGCACCCATGAGGGCCTGCCCAACGGGGCTTGCCGAGGATATGCGGAGTTGCGCGGGGTCGGACTCTTCCGACCCGACTATCGTGTAGACGAAGGCTTTCTGGCTTTCGAGGTCCAGCATTTCGACGGTAGTCCCCAACGTGACCCGGCTGGTATCCAGGTCCTTGGCGTCGATCACTTTCGCCTTGCCGAGCTGGGATTCCAGCCAGAGGATGCGGCTTTCCATCTTTGCCTGGGCTTCCTTCGCCACGTGGTATTCCGCATTTTCGCTCAGGTCTCCGAAGGACCTGGCTTCCTCGAGCTGCCTCCCGATCTCCATCCGACCTTCGCTGCGAAGGCTGACCAGCTCGCTCTTCAGCTTCTCGTACCCTTCCCGCGTCATGACGATCTGATCTTCGCCGTTTTTCAAGTTTGCCATATCGGGCCTCCTGGTAGGAGAAGACAACTCCTGATTCGATGGCGTATTTTATCAGAGTATGGTAATCCATACAAGGCTTGACAGGACGACCGAAACAGGATATAAAGTCCGGCAAAGCTGAAACTGCCGTCCTAGCGATGAAGGGAAGAGTATCCCCCCTGCCCCCGCCAGAGAAGGGAACCCGTAGGCTGGAAGGTTTCCGCGTGACCGGGAGGAGAAGACCATCCCCGAGCTTGCCCCGAAGCCGCGCTTGCGGATAAGGGGGTGGGGAGCGCCCCTTACAGCGCATACAAGTGCCGTCGCGTGCGCGGCGGAATGGGAGTGGAACCGCGAGTCCCCTCGTCTCCTGACGGGGGGACTCTTTGCATTTTCTGGAGGGATGCACGATGGCCGGAATCCTGGAACGTTACGCGGGGCTTTTGCCCCTGAACGACAGCACCCCGAGAATCACGCTCGGGGAAGGAAGCACGCCTCTTTTGGCGCTTCCGCGGCTGGGCGGGGCCCTGGGGGTCGAGCTTTACGTGAAGGTTGAGGGGATGAACCCGACGGGTTCGTTCAAGGATCGCGGAATGGTCCTCGCGGTTTCGAAGGCCCTGGAGAACGGGGCGCGGGCGGTAGTCTGCGCCTCCACCGGGAACACATCGGCCTCCGCCGCGGCCTATGCCGCTGCCGCCGGGATTCCATGCTTCGTTCTCCTGCCTGCCGGGCACGTGGCTCGTGGAAAACTGGCACAGGCGATGGCCCTCGGAGCCAGGGTGCTCGCGGTGAGGGGCAACTTCGACCAGGCACTGGACCTGGCGGTCCGGGCAAGCGAGGAGATGGGGTTGACGCTGGTCAACTCCCTCAACCCCTACAGGCTCTGGGGCCAGAGGACGGCCGCCTGGGAAGTGGCGGACAGCCTGGGCAAGGCTCCGGACTGGCTAGCCATCCCGGTCGGTAATGCGGGCAACATCACTGCCTACTGGACCGGGTTCGTGCAGTACCGCAACCTGGGCAAAACCGTTACCGTTCCCAGGATGATGGGCTTTCAGGCAGAGGGTGCCTGTCCCCTCGTAAAGGGGCACGTTGTGGAGAACCCGGAAACGGTGGCGACGGCCATCAGGATCGGGCGCCCGGTCAGCGGAGCGAAGGCGGCTGCCGCGGCCCGGATGACGGGAGGCGGGTTCAACTCGGTCACCGATGGAGAAATACTCGAAGCCCAGCACCGGCTGGCGTCCACCGAGGGGGTTTTCGCCGAACCGGCCTCCTGTGCCCCCATCGCCGGGCTTCTCAAGCTGAAAAAGGAAAGTGCCCTGCCTGCCGGGATACGGGTCGTCTGCGTCCTGACGGGCAACGGCCTCAAGGACACGGAAACGGCGACGAAATCCCTGCCCAGCCCCCTGGAGATTGATGGAACCTGGCCGTCGATCCGGGAGGCGCTCTCATGAATTTCGTGCCCCTCGGCCTGCGCGTACCGGCGACCAGCGCGAACCTGGGTTCAGGTTTCGACACGATGGGGCTCGCCCTCTCGCTCTACAACGATGTCGAGATACTTGACATCCTGGAGGAGGGCAGGTACGAGATCGAGGTCATCGGGGAAGGGGCACCGGAACTGGGCGACCCCGCGGGGAACCTGTTGGTCAAGAGCTACAAGTTCGCGTGCCGGAAATGGGGGCAAATACCCTTCGGGCTGAGAATCCGAGCGATCAACGCCATCCCCCTCGGGCGGGGACTGGGGAGCTCGGCAACGGCCGTCGTCGGCGGGATCATGGTCGCAAACGCCCTCAGGGAGCGTCCCTTCCGGAAGGAAGACTTGCTGTCCCTCGTGACAGAGCTCGAAGGCCATCCCGACAATGCCGTCCCCTGCCTCCTGGGGGGCATGGTCGTAAGCTGCTGGAACGGATCGGAGGTCAGGTACGTACGGCTTCCGCCGATGCCAGAAAACATGAGCGCGGTTGTCGCCGTTCCGGATTTCAAGGTTCTCACCCACGAGGCCAGGGATGCACTGCCCCGAGAGGTCGCCCTCGGGGAAGCGGTTTTCAACCTGAGCCGGGCCGCCCTTTTTGCAGCGTCCTGGGCGACAGAAAACTGGGCCAACCTCATGTTCGCAATGGAGGACAGGCTCCACCAGCAGTTCCGGGCGCGCCTCTTCCCCGGCGGAGAGGCGATCCTGTCGAGAATGAAGAAAATCCCGGAATGCCTCGGAGTGGCGATCAGCGGCTCGGGGCCCAGCATGCTGGCCTTTGCGAGGGGAAACCCGCAGCGGGTGGCGATCGCCATGTGCCGGGCTTTCTCCGAAAGCGGGGTCAGGTCGCGGTTTTTCGTGCTCGACACGGATAACGAAGGCGCAAGGGTGAGAGGGGCAAAAAGATGAAGACAAGGGTCATGAAATTCGGGGGCAGTTCCCTCGCGGACAGCGGGCGGATCCGTTCGGCCGCAGAGATCGTGGCGAAAGAGGCCAGGGAAGGCTCCTCCCTAGCGGTGGTCGTCTCGGCCATGGGGAAGACGACGGAAACCCTGTTGGGGCTGGCAGGGGAGGTCTCATGCACCCGGGACGGCCGCGAACTCGACCAGCTGCTGGCGTCCGGGGAACAGCAAAGCGCGGCCCTTTTCTCCCTTGCCCTGAAGGACCTGGGGGTCCCGGCCCGATCCTACACCGGCGCCCAGGCGGGAATCCGGGTGGCCGGGATGTCCATGGATGCGCGGATTTCCTCCATCGACCCTTCGGCCGTCAGGGAAGGGTTCAAAAGGGGCGAGTGCGCTATCGTCGCTGGATTCCAGGGAGTCGGCGCCGGAGGGGAAACCCTCACGCTGGGGCGCGGGGGCTCCGACCTGACGGCGGTGGCCCTTGCGGCAGCCCTTGGGGCGGACGACTGCCTGGTCTACACGGACGTGGACGGGGTTTACTCGGCCGATCCGAACCGCGTGGACGGGGCCCGGCGGATCGATTGCCTGAATTACGAGGAATGCATGGAGATGGCGGTCCTCGGAGCGAAGGTACTCCAGGCCAGGAGCGTGGAGATGGCCGCCAAGTACCGGGTTCCGGTCACCGTCTTGTCGAGTTTCCATCCGGGAGGAGGAACGCGGGTGCAGGAAAAATGCGTAGGGGAGGACCTCGTCGTGCGGGCCGTGGTCCCCGATAGGGGAGTGGCCAAGGTGGCTGTGCTGGGCGTTCCCGACGTCCCGGGGATCGCCGCTAAGCTGTTCGGCGGCCTGGCGGAACGGGGAATCGCAGTGGAGATGATAATCCAGAGCACCATGAGGGGGCAGGTCAACGATATCGCCTTCCTGGTGAAGAAGGGGCTTTTGGGGGAAGCGATCGATGCCTGCAGGGAAGTGGCCCGCGAAATAGACGCCCAGGGCGTCAATTTCGACGTGGAGGTCGGGCGGGTTTCCATCGTCGGGGCGGGAATCGCGAACCACGTCGAAGTGCCGGGCAGGATGTTCTCCGTGCTGGCGGCGGAGGGGATCAACCTTGACATGATCGCCTCGACGTCGGTGTCGATCACCTGCGTTGTTGCCCTGGACAGGCTCGACGATGCGGCCCGGGCCCTGCACAGGGCCTTCATCGAGGAGTAAACGGGCCAATGAAGGTCGCTATACTGGGCGTCACGGGGCTCGTCGGCGGGGAAATGCTGGCGGTCCTGGAAAAGCGGGACTTTCCCGTCACCGAACTGGTCCCTTTGGCTTCGGAAAAAAGCGCCGGCCGGAAAATCCTTTTCAATGGCCGGGAGTGGGAGGTCCAGGCGGTCAGGGAAGGGGCTTTCGACGGCGTCCAGGTCGCGCTTTTCTCCGCGGGCAGCGACACGTCGAGGAAGTGGGCTCCCCTTGCGGCCTCCCGGGGTGCGGTCGTGATCGACAACAGCTCTGCCTGGAGGATGGAACCGGACGTCCCCCTGGTCGTGCCGGAAGTCAACGCGGGAGACCTCCGGAGGCACCGGGGGATCATCGCCAACCCCAACTGCGCGACCATCCAGGCGCTAGTGGCTTTGTATCCCCTTCACCGGGAAGCGGCCCTCGAAAGCTTCAGCGCAGTTACGTTCCAGTCTGTCTCCGGGACCGGCTCCGCGGCCCTTGAGGAGTTGAGGGAAGGGACGTGTGCCGTCCTTTCGGGCGCACCTTTCGAGCCGAGGGTCTACCCCCGCCGGATAGCCTTCAACGCGATCCCCCAGATCGGGACCTTCGACGAAGAAGGGATTTCCGAAGAAGAGTGGAAGATGGTCAACGAATCGCGGAAGATCCTCCATTTGCCCGGGCTTTCCGTCAGCTGCACAACGGTCCGGGTCCCCGTGTTTAGGGGGCACTCGGAGGCCATCGTGGCCTCTTTTCGAGACCCACTCTCCCCCGAAAGGGCGCGCCAGGTCCTGTCAAAAGCCCCCGGGATCATTGTCGAAGACGATCCCGTGAAGGGGATTTACCCGACAGCCCTGGATGCGGCCGAAACCGACGCCGTGCATGTCGGGCGGGTGAGGCGGGACACGGGGCGGCCCGGGGCGCTTGCTTTCTGGGTGGTGGCGGACAACCTGCGGAAAGGGGCGGCGCTGAACGCGGTCCAGATAGCGGAAGCCCTCTGACCCTTCCCCGACAAACTCGTAAAAGAGAAGGGCCGCCCGAAGGCGGCCCCTTGAATTTCAAAAGGGCGTCAGGAGTATTTGAGGCCGAAAGCCGGGTGAAAGTACCGGGAATCGTGGAGGAAGGCGGCCTGTTCCTCGAGGGCGGTTCTCGCCTTGTCGCCCATGGCCACGGCAAGCACGGAAGTGAGGACGTGGACCAGGAAAAGCGGCCCCAGGACGCTGCTTCCGAAGGTCGGGCTCGCCGCGCTCGTGAACAGCGTCAGGGCGGCATGGCGGCATACCGGCGCGGCCAGGCTGTCCGTGATCGTGATGACGGTCGCACCCTGGGCGGAGCAGCGTTCGACGGTCTCCGTCACCTCCACCGCGTAACTGGGCAGCTCGCACACGATGACGACGTCGCCCTTTCCCACCGCCCTGGCCTGCTCGAGCAGGGCAAGACCGCTCCTCTGCATCAGCATGGAGCGCACGCCAAGCACCCGTAGCCTCATCATGCAGGAATCGGCTACGAGGCTCGAAATCCCCCATCCGAGGCAATAAACGCAATCGGCCCGGCTTACGATCTCGCTGAACCGCGACATGAGTTCCGGCTTGATCTGGTTCCAGGTTTCGTCCAGGTTCGCATGCTCCATTCGGTGGATGGACTCGGGCAGGTCGTCCTGGATGACCGTCGCTTTTGCCAGCATCGCGGCCGGGTTGACCTGTTCGAGGATGGCTCCCTGGAGGGCGTCCTTCAGTTCCGCGTAACCCGTGAAACCGAGAAGGCGGGCGACCCTCACCATTTGGGCTTTCGATACTTCAAGCTGGTCGGCGACCTCCCCGATCGACCGGAAAGCCGCTTCCCTTGTATTGGTCAGCAGGTATTCGATGACTCGCCTTGCTTTGTTCGGAACGTTCTCGAGCTTTTCCCTCATCAGTATCTGCAATTCGTTGCTGTCCACCCGGCATTCCTCCCGAAAAAATTAAACAAAAGGTCAAGTATACGGCATTCAGTTTAGAACCCGTCCGGGCGATTGTCAACCGGCTCTTTCAGCCGAGCGGCTTTCGCCGCATCGCCGTCCAGCTTCCTCAAGAGGTATCGGAGCAATACGCAGGAGACCGTGAAAGAGGCGAAAACGGAGAGAGGTTGGCACCACCACAGCCCGTGAAGGCCCCAGCGCCCGGATAGCCAGAGAGCCGCCGGAAGCCTTACTAGAACCGTCCTGACGAATTGTGCCGCCATTCCCCAGCCGGCGTGGCCCGCTCCCTGGAAAACCCCCCAGAACGTGATGTCGAGGGAGGCCAGGAGGTAGGCCGTGGCGGAGGCCCGGATAGAGGCTACCGCCAGGTCCATGACTACCGGGTCGGGGCGGAAAAGCGCCAGGATTGGCTTCGGCCAGGCGTAAACCAGAATGCCGAGGGCGGCCATCAGGACCGCCGAAGTGGTTCCCGCCGCCTTGATGGCTTGCCGTATCCTGCCGACGTCGTTTTTCCCGAGGTTGAAGCCGATAAAGGGGATGAGGGCTCCGTTGATGCCGAAAGCGGGGAGGAAGACGAGTCCCTCGACCCTGTTCCCCAGCATCCAGGCTCCCAGGGCTGCCGCACCGAAGCGAGACATGATGCGGTTAAGGAGGGCGGAGCCCAGCGCTACGCTTCCCTGGGAGACTGAAACGGGCAGTCCCGCGCGCAGGAGGAGACCGGCCCTTGACGCGAAACCGCGAACGGAGAAAGCCCAGTGCAGGCGTATCCGGCTATGGCTCTTCAAACGCCATGCAAGGTAAATGCAGGATACCCCGCGGCCGATGAACGTCGCCAGGGAAGCGCCGGCTATCCCCTGGTCCAGCCAGAAGATGAAGACCGGGTCGAGGAGGACGTTCAGCATGTTCCCCGCCACCATGCTCACCATCGGTGTCACCGTGTCTCCCTGGCTCCGGAAGACGGAGTCCAGGACGAGGGAGATGGCCATGAGGGGAAAGCCGGCGACAAGCCAGGTGTTGTAGCCGTAGGATTCCGCCAGTACGGGGCCGCTGCCCCCCAGAACGGTGAAAAATGCCGCACTGAGATCCCTGTTGAGGAGGACCATGGGGGGGATGGAGACCAGGAAGGCAAGCAGGCACGCTGCCTGGGTCGTCTCGGCGGCGTCCCGGTGGTTGCCGGCGCCGAGGGAACGGGAGACGAGGCTGGTGTTTCCCACCCCGATCCCGTTGAAAAGGGCGAAAGCCGCGAACATGACCGGGTAGGTCAGCGACATCGCGGCGAGCGGCGCTTCGCCTAGCCATGCTATAAAGACCGTGTCCACCAGGTGGAAGAGGGTATGGAAGAACATGGAAACGACGGAAGGCAAGGCGAGCCTGAAGAGCGTTCTCCCAACGTTTCCCTGCCCCATGTCGGGGGATTTCCCCGGGTTCATCGCATGCCTTCCCTTCGGTGTAAGTCCCGGGGCGGCCAGAACGATAGCGAGGATTCGATTTCGCCGAGGGGGATGCCCGTCGTCTCGGAAAGCCTTCTCATGCCCCACTTACCGTGACCGGTGAAAAAGGAGCGCCTTCCGGAGTGTTCGACCCATGGGCCGGCGGGACTTGTTTCGGCCAGCATCCGGGCGAGGCAGTCTCCCCAGGCGAGTTCGCCGAAGGAGGGGTGGTGGGGGCCGGAAAGCACGGAGCCGGACAGGGACATCGTTTCGGCCAGTCCCACGCGAAGGACGTTGAAGCCGAGGGCCAGGGCTTCCCGGAGCAACAGGCCTGTCCTTTTGGCTGCCGTCTCGGTGGAAAGGGGCTGGTACCGGCCGGCAATCCACAATTTTTCGAGCGGCGTCCCGGACAGGACCAGGCAGGGGTAGATCCGGATGTCCATCGCCCGGGGTCCCTTCAGGGCGGCTATCTTTCGGAGATCATCCAGTGACGAACCCTCTTCCTGCCCGGGGAGCCCCAGCATGAGCTGGGCGCCGGCGGGAAGCCCTTCCGCGAGCAAGAGGTCGAGGGCTGCCAGGGCCTGTTGGCCCGAATAACCCCTGCCGCAGTTTTCGAGGACACGGTCGTCAAGAGAGCTGATTCCCAGTTCCACGCACGAAAGGGAACAGGTATGCGCCGATAGCGCCTTAAGCAGGCGGATCGTTTCGGTCGAAAGGCACAGGGGATGGGTCGAAAGCCTGAGGGAACTCCCGGGGGGGGCTCCATCCAGGGCATGAAGGCAGGCTTCCACATGCGCGGCCGGGAGACACGTGAAGCTCCCGCCGAAGAAGGCAACCTCGGCCGGGCCGTCGAGTTCCCCCACCTTCCGCCTGATATCGGCCGGCTCCGGCGCGGCTCCCACACCGGTGATCCTCGATTGGTCGCAATAGATGCATCTCCCGGCGCACCCGGCCATCGAGAAGAAAAAGGGCAAGGACCGGCGCTTCTTCAAATGGGTTCCTGCCATTCCGGGAGAAGGCATGCCCAGGCAAAGAGGTCTGCCTGGTACTCGAAACTGGACATGGGAGTGGCGGTGCGGGCCCAGAAGTCCTCGCCGCGCTGGTGGAAGAGGAGATGGTAAAGTTCGTGGAAACAGGCGAAACGCTGCCAGAAAAGGGGCAGAAGGCTGTTGACGTAAATCCTGGCGCGTTTTCCCCTGGCGACGTGGAGTCCCCAAAGGTTGTCCGTCATGGGGACCTTTTTCAATTCCAGGGTCTTCCCGCAGGTACGTTCAGCCTGGACGAGGAGATCGAAATCGTCCAGGCCCCAGAAAGGTTTCGCGTTTTCCAGGGCCCAATCCGGCAGGTTTTCGGGGGGCCTCGGGAAGTCGACGCCTGCTGCGGGTCTCTCAGGAGCCCTTACGTTCTTCGCGGGCATCATCCCAATCGGAAAGCGCCGCATCGACAAGCCGCCGCACCAGCTCGACCTCTTCGGCGGATAGACGCTTTCTCTTGTACCAGAGTTCAACCGCTTCATGCGAGTTCCAAAGCTCCTCTATCTGGAAACGGTTCTGTCTTTCACCCCTGAAAGTCTCGACGATATCCGCCGGTTCCACGCCCAGTGCCTGGGCGAGCTTCTGGAGAAGCTTCATCGACGGGAGGCGCCGGTTGCTTTCCAGGGCCTGGATGTAGATTCGGCTCACGCCGACCTTCTCGGCAAGGTTCTGCTGTGTCAGCCCCCCGGATTTCCGGAGGGTTTTCAGGCGCAACCCCAGGCTCATGTGAACACCCCCTACCATGTTTTCAAATAATTTAACTCATGTCGCGGATGTTGACAAGCTGTGCCCAATAAAGGAAGAGGCTGCAGGTCAGCAGGTCGGCGGCTCCGCCTGGGCTCACGCCCAGCCGGGAGTACTCGGCGTCCAGGTCGTAGAGCCTGCGGAGGAAAAGGCCGGAATAGGGCGGGACTTCACGGGCAAGGTCCGACATGAGCGGGAGGTGCCTCTCCATCCAGAACCCGTAGCCGCCCCGGGTGATCACGTTGCTGTCCTCGCAGCGTGAAGCGATCGAGAAAAGGGCGTGCAGGGCGGCGTCGTTAAGACTTGAGCCGCATTTCAGCGCTTTCTCCAGGGAGGGCAGGCCCAAGTCCAGCACGCAGGGGAAACCGGATGCCGCTTCGCCGCGGATGCCCGTCACGCCTCTCTGCAGGTAAAGCCGTTCCCCGTGGGTCTTCGCCTTTCCGCCTTCCGGGTTCTTCAGGGCGAAAAACTCTTCCCTGACCGACGGGGCCACCGCTTCGGAGGCGAAGCGGGCGGCTTCGCGGGGCAGGACGCGCCCCGCGGAGTGAAGGCAGAAGCCCGCACCGTAAAGCAGGAGAGAGAGCGCGTAGACCAGTCCCTTGTGGGTGTTCACTCCGCCCGTTGCGGCAGCCATGGCCCGTTCCATCTCCAGGCCCGTTGATCGGAGGCACGGCATGGCCTTTACCGGCTCGGTCCCCTCGAGTCCCACCCTGGCCTGGAACTCCCAGAAAGGAGACAGGGCGCAGGCGCTTGCGAGAAACGTCACGTAATCCATGTCCTTGTGTGCCCCGCTGCCGAAACGGTCGACAAGGCCGGGCTTGGGTGCCGCGTGCGCCTCCCAGGCAGAGGCCAGGGTAGCGAAAGCTGAAAGGAGGATCTTAGGGTCCATTCTCGGTCTCCTTGACTTGGGTGGTTGCCTGGGCGATACTCGACCCGTATCCTAAAAAAAATAGGGAGGGCTAATCAATGGAACTGACAGCCCGCGGGGAAGATTACCTGAAGACCATATACAAGTTGCTGATGGAACGCAAGGTGGTTCGCGTCAAGGACCTCTCCGCGATCATGGAAGTCAGGGCCCCGACTGTCGTGGGGGCTCTCGGGAGCCTGAAATCCAGGGGATACGTCCAGCAGGAGCGTTACGGCTACCTGACCCTCACCGAGGAAGGGCAAGCCGTTGCCGAAAGGCTCGTTGAAAAGGAAATATCGATCAGGGCTTTCCTCCGGGAGGTCCTGGGGCTAGACGAGGCCGAGGCGGAAAGCAACGCCTGCGCCATGGAGCATTATGTCTCCCCCGTATGCCTTGAGAGGTTCCTCGCCTTCATCCGTTTCGTCGATCTGTGCGAGTGGGGAAGACCCCGCTGGCTCGAGCAGTTCAGGCGGTACGTGGAGACGGGGGAAAGCCGCCCGTGCACCTGCAGCCGCAAGGAACAGTCCTGCGACGGCCCGGGCGTGGGGTCGCAGAAATGAGGGCTTTGCGCCGGTTTCTCCCCCTAGCGGTCCTCCCCCTTTTATTGGGGATGTTTTTCCCGGTATCGGGAAAGGCCGAACCGTCCAGGCTGGTCGACCTGTTTTACGCCAGGCAATGGGGTGAGTTCGACCGGATCCTCGCCTCGAAAACCCGCTGGTCACCGCAGGAGGCCAGCCTCGCGGCCAACGCGGCCTGGCTGCGCCAGGACCGTGCCGCGGCCGTGCGCATCCTCGAGCAGTACCGCAAGGCTTTTCCCCCTTCGATCAGGCCGTTTGCCGAACTGCTGCTGGCCCTCGGACTGGAAAGAACCGGAAACCAGCCTGAAGCGGCCGGCCTCGGAAAAAGGCTCTGGGATTCCGGTCCTCCGGCGGAACTTCGCTACTACGTGGCCTACCTCAACGCGAGGCTGGCGAAACCCGAGGAAAAGGCCCGGTGGGCGAAGGCGATGCTGGATTCGGCATTAAAAGACGAGGGAAAGAAAGTCCAGGCGTTTTCCATCCTGCTTTCTTCCTCCCTGGCTACTGAAGAAGACGTCGTGAAACTGCTTGAAATCCGCCCTCTAGATGCCCGCGGGCTGGAGTTCCTTCGAAAACGGGGCGGCCCGGGGTCGAATTCCGCACTCGAGGCACTGGGAGTCGCGGCGGCGCTTTCGGGCAAGCCCGGGGAGGCGGTCTCCCTTTTCGAATCGGTTTCCCCTGGCCCGGGAGGCACAACGAGGTTCTCGGCAAAGGGACGTTTCTGGCTAGGCCTTTCCCTCTACCGGGCGGATCGCCGGGAAGAGGCCGTGCCGGTGTGGGAAAACCTGGCGGCGGAAGGGGCTTCCTATTCCGCCTCCTCCGTGTCGAGGCTCGCCTCGGCTTCCGCCTCCGGGGTGAAGGGAGCGCGCGAAGCCCTCGAACGGATCGCCTCGGGTACCTTTCCGACTGCCGAAGCTGCGCTCGCTGCCCTGGCGAGGCGGGACATCGACACACCGGGATCACCCTGGAGGGCCGACCTTTTTCGCCGCTTTCCCGCAGGGGCGGGTTCCTCGAGGCTCAGGTGGGAAACGGGATGGGCACTGTGGAAGTCGGGTGAGGCGGCAAAAGCCTCGGCCGAGTGGGAAGAGGCCCTGGGAGGTGCCCCGGAAGGCCTGGAGAGGGCCAGGATCCTCTACTGGCTGTCGAAGGCCGCGTGGCAAACAAAGGACCAGACTGCGGCAAGAGGTTGGGAACGAAAGCTGGCTTCCCTGGAACCCCTTTCCGTCTATGCCTGGCGTGTTTTTCCCGGGGGTTCCCCGGGACTTGCCCTCAAGGGCCGGAAAATTTGGAACCGGGGCGCGGATTCCCTTGAATCCTGGGGGTTCCCGGTTTACGCACGGCTGAGGCTGGAGTCGCGCGGGAACCCCGAAAGCCTGGCCCGGGCCGCATGGCTCGCGGCCTGGAGCGGGGACTTTTCCGAGTCCGTCAGGCTGGCGGCCCGTTCTGGCGCCGCGCTTCCGCAGAACGAACTACGTGGTGAGGCCTTCCTTTCTCTGACTCACCCCAGGGCCTTCGAGGCGGAGGTGAAGAAAGCGGCCGGGCAGTTCGGCATCGAACCTTCTCTGCTATGGGCCGTAATGAGGCAGGAGAGCGCTTTCGACCCCGGGGTCGTCAGTTCGGCGGGCGCTGTCGGGCTCATGCAGCTTATGCCGGCGACGGCCCGGGACGAGGCAGCACGCCTCCGTCTCGGGGCTGCGGACAGCTGGGAACCTTCGACGAACATTCTTTTGGGAGCGGCACACCTGGCCCGCCACCTCAAGGATTTCGGCAGCCCGGAAAAGGCCCTGGCGGCTTACAATGCAGGCGGCGGTTCCGTCCGCAGGTGGACCCAGGGGCCAGGCGAAAGCCTCGATGAATGGGTGGAAGGGATCTCTTACCCGGAGACGAACGAATACGTCAGGAAAGTCATGGGGAATTACTTCGTCTACAAGGCCCTGGAGGGCAAAAAGGAATGACACCCTGCGGCAAACGTGGAAGGAGGAGCGGCGATGAAGGCGGAAACCGGCGTCAATGACCCGGTGGAAAAAGTCCGGCGATTCCTGGATGAATGGGGCTACACGGGCAGGATACACACCAGCGCTGAAACGATCTTCACGGTAGAGGACGCTTCCAGGACAGTGGGGGCTCCACCGGAGGCCATCCTGAAAACGATCGTGCTCCAGGCCGACGGGGAGTTCGTCCTCGCGTTGATGAGCGGTGTGAACAAGGTCGACCTGAAGACCTTGAAAAGGCTTCTTCCAGGGGTGAAAAAGGTCTCCATGTCGAACCCGGAGACCGTTTACGGGTTCTCGGGATTCTCTGTAGGAGGGGTTCCCCCGGTAGGCTACCCCGCAAAACTCAAAACATTCCTGGACGAGGACCTTTTTTCCCAGGAAACCGTTTGGGCCGCTGCCGGAAGCGACCACGCCTTTTTCCCCGTAACTCCCTGCGAACTCCTCGAGATGACCGACGGGGAAAGAGCGGGCATAAAAAAAGAGGGGAAGGGGGAGGCAACCCCTTCCCCGGGCTGACAGGCCTAGGAACGCCTTTCTGGGACGATCGCCTCGAACCAGCCGTCGAACGCGCGGTTGAGACGGACGGACTGGAGAGGCTTGATGAACACTTCCAGGTTGTGGTCGACGATAGCCGAAAGGATGTGTCCCCCGACCGTGGAATGGTCTTTCCTGCCCATGACGCTGTGGATATGGGGGTAAAGTTTCCCTTCCTTGTAGCTGACGTCCCCGTTCAGGGAGAGAAGCTCGAAAATCTCGTTATGGGTTTCCATCAGGTATTCCTTGCCGGTAAACCAGCCGAACGTGACGTTGCGTACGAAACCGGCCGCGGCAAGGACGACTGCCGAGTCGATGGCATTTTCCTCGCAAATCTGGCTGATGGAACGGTTGAGCTCTTCGCCCTCCGACAGCCGCATGGCGATGATCTCGTTTGTGACAGCGTATCGCATGGCATCACCCCCGGGGAAAATGTTGGCCTCGATATTAGTTTACCATAATAAAAGGAGAGAGCCAGCATGGATTTCTTCCAGGTTTTTATCTTTCTTTCCGGCATCGTGTCCGGTTTCCTGAACACCGTCGCGGGGGGAGGGAGCCTCCTGGTTCTGCCACTGCTCGTGTTTTCCGGCCTCGACATGGGTGTCGCCAACGCCACTAACCGTGTCGCGATCTTCCTCCAGAGCGTGACGGCAACCCGCGGTTTCGCCAGGGGAGGGGTCCTGGATTTCCGGGAGATGTTGCCGGCGGCCATGGCCGCCTCTCTTGGCTCACTCCTTGGGACGATAGCGGCGGTAAGAATGGACGAGCAGGCGCTTCGCGTTGTCGCAGCCCTGTTTATCCTCGGGATGGCCCTTCTGCTCCTCTTCAGGCCCGGCATGTGGGAGGGGCGGAGGGAGGTCCGCATGCCGCCGGCAGTTCATTCCGCGATCTTCTTCATGATCGGGATTTACGGGGGTTTCCTCCAGGCCGGGGTAGGTTTCTTCCTGATCTGGGCCCTTGCCGGGGTCGGGGGGAAGGACCTGGTCCAGTCGAACGCGGGGAAGGTTTTCATCGTGGGTTGCTTCACGGCCGTCAGCCTTGCCCTTTTCGCCAGCAACGGGATGGTGAGGCTGGGAACAGGCCTGGTTCTTGCGTGCGGGAGCATGATCGGGGCCCATTTCGGCGCCCGTTTCACCATGGCCAGGGGAAACCGGGCGATACGCCTGATCCTCGCCGCCATGGTGATGGCGAGCGCTGCCAAGCTGCTATGGGATGTCTTCTCGGTTTGATGAGAGCAAATAGTTTAGGTTTCTTTCGGCCGTTTCAGCTTAGGAGGTAGAGCTGCAGGGATTTCGACTTCAACCCTCCGCCAAGGCCGACGGCGAGTTTCAGCCTGGCCTGCGTCGGCCGGAGGTCCCCGCCGTCCAGGACGCCCATCTCGATAAGCCGCTTGGCGCTCCCCTCGTACCCGTACATCCTCCCTACTCGTCCCTGGAAGCAGCGGGAGGCGATGACGACGGGAATTTCCCTCTTCAGGAAGGAACGGATGTGAGGCTGCCAGGAAGGAGGGACGTTCCCCGAGCCTGCACCGGCCAGGACAAGCCCGTCGAGGTCAGGTCCCTTGACGAGGCAACCCAGGAGCCTTTCCCCGCATCCCAAAGCGGTCCAGACCATCTCGATCTCTCTTGCAGGTGTGACGTATTCCCCGAGGGTTGAGGACCTTCTAGGCGAGCGGTAAAAAAGGATTTTGTCCTGGGTTATTTCGGCCACCGGCCCCCGTCCGGGCGCTTCGAAGGCATCTCGCCTGAAACTGTGGACCTTCCTGACTTCCGAGGCGGCGAAAAGCTGGTCCTGGAAGCAGATCGTCACACCCTGCCCCCAGACGGAATCGGAGGAGGCGGCGATGAAAGCCTGTGCCAGGTTCAGGCCGGAATCGGTCCCGGGGCAGTCGGAGGGGAGCGCGGCCCCGGTGAAGACCACCGGCTGTGGATAGGGCCACAGCAGGTCAGTCAGGTAAGCCATCTCTTCCATCAGGTCTGTTCCGCAAGTGACGACGACTCCCTGGGCGCCGTCCTTGACCGCTTTCCTGAGAAGCTCGACCAGGTCCGTGGTCATCCCGATCGTGTAATGGCAGCTTGGCTGGCGCGCCCAGTTATAGGGGACGATCTCGCACGGAAGGGAGGAGGGCAGCCAGGCGAGCATCTCCTCTGCCCCCAGGCTAGGTACGTGACCTCCATGCCTTTCGCTGTAGAGCATGCCGATGGTTCCTCCTGCAACGACAAAGGCGACCCTGGGCAGATTCGGCATTTGTCCTTCCCCCATTCTTCTCGTAACCAAACAAGTCTATCACTTCGCCCGGAAAAGCCGGTAGTCGAAGTTTCGTGCGGCAGCGGTTCCCATTGTGGAAAGGCCTTGTAGTCCTTGCGAAGCTTCCCCCGGGATGGTAAAAAAGGACCGTGACAATGACGGGAGGTCGAGAAGATGTGCAAGGTCATCACTCCGGGTGAAGAACACGATCACGGGCCGGTCTGTGAACCCGCGGGTATTGCGGAATTGCTGAGGGAATCTCTTGTCGGCGAACTGGAGACGACGGGGGACCTGATCGCGCGTATGCACATGATCGAGGATGCGGAAGTCGCTCATGCCCTTTTCCACCTGGTCGAGAAAAAAAGGCGGCTGTCCGACGACCTCTGGCTTCTTCTCCGGAGGGTCGAGGACCGCATCTTCGAATCGGGGGATGCTCACGGGCATACTCACTCTCATTAAGCGACGGGATCGGCCTTCGTAGGGGCCAGGGATGAATTTTCGGGCTGGCACGGGGTGTCAAGGGAAAAACCTTGACACCCCGTGCCAGCCCGCCTATAATCTGCATGCCCGAAGGGAAGGTGGCAGGTATGGACCCTGAGAAGCAGTTGCAGGCCCGGATCCGGCTTGCCCGGCTATTCGACCTTTATTCCGGGCTCTTGACGGAGAGGCAGAGAAAAGCTTTCGAGCTCCACGAGCTGTCCGATTTGAGCCTCCAGGAAGTGGCCGACAACCTGGGAGGAACCCGCCAGGGGGCCGGAGACCTCCTCCAGAGAGCCCGCCTGAGACTCGTGGAACTGGAAAGCGCCCTGGGGCTCCTGGACCGGCTGGATGCCCTGGCAGGAAGGATAAGGTCGGTCCTGGGACGGTATCCGGCGGAGCTCCCGCCTCCTTTCCTGCAGGAAATGGAGGCTGCCCTGGGGCTAGCCGAGGAAGCGGAGGAACAGGATGTTTGACGCGCTGAAGGAAAGGCTGGAAGGGGTTTTCAAGACCCTCAGGGGAAAAGGAAAGCTCGGGGAGCAGGATGTCCTGGACGCCCTGCGGGAAGTTCGCCGCGCGTTGCTGGAAGCGGACGTGCACTACAAAGTCGCGAAGGACCTGGTGGAACGGATAAGGGTTCGCTGCGTGGGGGCCGACGTCCTGGAATCCATCACCCCGGCACAGCAGGTGACGGCGGTCGTGTACGAGGAACTCGCCCGGATCATGGGAGGAGGACCGTCTACGCTGGCGATTTCGCCGAAACCGCCAACCGTCTACATGATGGTGGGGCTCCAGGGGTCGGGAAAAACCACGACGGCGGCAAAACTCGCGAAAAAGCTTTCGAAGGGGCACCGCCCTCTGCTCGTAGCCTGCGACCTTCAGCGCCCTGCGGCCGTGGAACAGCTCCGTGTCCTGTCCGGACAGGTGAAGGCCCAGTTTTTCGGTCCGGGGGAAGGGAGGACGACCCCGCAGGCCGTGGCGGAAGCCTCCCTGCGTTACGCCGAGGAACACCTGGTGGACGTCATCCTGCTGGATACTGCCGGGCGGCTCCATTTCGACGAACCCCTGATGGATGAGCTTTCGGCCATCAGCCGTGCGGTCAAGCCCCACGAGACCCTTCTTGTGGTGGATTCCATGACGGGACAGGAAGCCGTCAACGTCGCCACGTCCTTCAATGAACGGCTTGCCCTTACCGGTGTCATCCTTTCCAAGCTGGACGGGGACGCTCGCGGCGGGGCGGCGCTCGCCGTGAAAGCCGCTACGGGAATTCCCATAAAACTGGCGGGTGTCGGGGAAAAGATCGAGGACATCGAGGAATTCGACGCCGGCCGCATGGCCCAGAGGATCATGGGGATGGGTGACCTGGCGGGGCTGATGGAGAAAGTGCAGGCTGTCACCGACACCGCTTCGGCCGAACGCCTAGCGGAAAACCTCAAGAAGAACCGCTTCACCATGGAGGACCTGCTGGAGCAACTGCGCCAGGTCCAGAAGATGGGCCCCCTCGAGAAAGTACTGGAAATGCTTCCGATCCCCGGAGGTGCAAAAGCCCTGCAGGGAGCGGACATGGATCCCGGGAGGATAAAGCGGGTCGAGGCGGTCATCCTCTCGATGACGGCCAGGGAAAGAAAGAACCCGGAAATCATAAAGGGAAGCCGCCGCAGGAGGATTGCCCTGGGTTCCGGGACGAGCGTACAGGAAGTGAACCAGGTCCTGAAACAGTACGAACAGATGCGGCAGATATGGAAAACGCTGGGCAGCAAGGGACGCCGCGGCGGTATGGCGGCCCTGAAGAACCTGTTCAGGTAAGACACCATAGGAGGTGCATGGAAGAATGGCGGTAAAGATTCGTTTGGCCCGGCACGGGCGAAAGAAGGCACCGTTCTACAAGCTTGTCGTGGCGGATTCGAGGTCGCCCAGGGACGGGCGGTTCATCGAGATGATCGGGCAATACAATCCCCTGACCGACCCCGCGGAGATCCTCGTGGACGAGGAAAGGGCGCTTTACTGGCTCCAGGAGGGAGCCCAGGCTTCCGACACGGCCCGCATGGTCCTGAAGAAAAGCGGCGTCTGGGACCGGTTTGTCGAGGGGAAGCGAAAATAAGACCCCATGCCGGATTACGGAGCGCTGGTCGAGTCCATCGTCAGGCGTCTCGTCAGGAATCCCGAAGCCGTGCAGGTCGAGAGCGAGGATCGGGGTAACGGCGTCTTCGAAGTGAAAATCAGGGTGGCTCCCGAGGATATCGGCCGCGTGATCGGCAAGAGGGGGACTACCGTCAACGCCATTCGCCTGCTGGCGAGAGCGGCAGCTGTCAAGAGCAGCGAAAAGGTGGTCGTAGACATCCTTGAGCAATAAGCCTGGGGACCGGCAGGAAATGACGGTGATCGGCCGCGTCTGTGGAGGGCATGCCCTGGGGGGCGAATTGCGGATTCTTCCGCTGACGGACTTCCCAGAGCGATTTCTCGACATGGGAACGCTGAGGCTTTTCCACCCGGACGGCAGGGAGTGGTGTGAACTTCGTCCCACCGGCTTCCGTTTCCTGGAAGGCAAGGGGCTGCTTCTCGCCAGGACCGCCGAAGTGACGGACCGGACATCGGCGGACCTTCTGAGGGGAGCCCTGGTGAAAGTGCCTCTCGAGGAGAGAGTTCCACTGCCGGAAGGGCGCTACTGGATCGACGACCTCCTCGGGCTCGCTGTCAGGGATACCCTGACGGGAGAACATCTCGGGAAAGTGGAGGAAATCCTGCAGACCGGGAGCAACGACTGCTACATGGTCCGGACGCCGGAGGGGAAACTGAAGGCTCTGCCGGCGATAAAAGAAGTTGTGCGGGAGATCGACCTGGCCGGCGGCGTCATGCAGGTCAACCTGCTGGAGGGGCTTTGGGATTGAAGCGCGTCACATTCATCACGGCTTTCCCGGAGTTTTTGGAGAGCTTCCTGGCTCACAGCATCATCGGCCGGGCCTTGAACGAAAAGGTTCTGGAGGCCAGGGTCGTCAACCTGAGGGATTTTGCCGTGAACCGTTACGGCCAGGTCGACGATTATGCCTTCGGGAGCGGCGGAATGCTCCTGATGGCCGAACCGCTGGCGAAAGCGCTGGAAAGCCTGGGTGACGGAGGGGCGACGGTCCTTTACCCTTCACCGCAGGGGGTAGTCCTGAGCCAGGAACTGGTGGAAAGCCTTGCGGGCCGGGAGCACCTCGTTATCGTTTGCGGGCACTACGAAGGGGTTGACGAAAGGTTCGTCGAAAAGCACGTCGACCTGGAGGTCTCCCTGGGGGATTTCGTCCTGACGGGGGGGGAACTCCCCGCCATGGTGGTGGTGGACGCGGTGGCGAGGCTTGTCCCGGGAGTGGTGGGCAAGCTGGCCGCGGTCAAGGACGATTCCTTCTTCAAGGGGATGCTCGATCACCCGCATTTCACAAGGCCCGCGAACTGGCGGGGCGTAGAAGTCCCCGAAGTCCTTTTGTCCGGCGATGAGGCGGCGATAGGCGAATGGCGGAGGGGCGAGGCAGCAGCGAGGACGGTCGCTAGAAGGCCGGATCTTTTGGCCATGGCGAACATAAGGCCGTACCTGCGCAGGCGCCCTTACCTGCTGGTATCGGGGGAAGGCTTTGCCGAAGCGGGTTCGGCCTCGCAGATCGAGCGCCTGGCGGTTCTTTACGGTTTCGAGAGAACCCTCGTGGTCGAAAAAGACGCGGGAAGAAGGCAGGAACTTTCATCGTTCCTAAGGGGACGAGCCGATGAAGACAGGGCGGCTTCCAAGCTGTTCAAAGCCTTGGGGTCCGCCTTCGGGTGGGTCCGGAAGCGGGAAAAGGAGGGCCCTTTCGTCGTTGGCCTGGAAACCGGGCCGACCCCTGAATCGATCCACTGGGTGGAGGCGAAAAGGAGAATCCTGCAGTCTGGAAGACCCCTGGTCCTCGGTTTTTCCAAGGACCTGGGTGACAAGGCCGAAATCACCCTTTCCCCGCTGCGGGGAGGGTTGGCGACCGAAGGGACCATCGATGCCGTGCCGCTGCTGGCGGTTTTTATGGACCGCTTCTTCGGGTGCCGTTAAAATACTGACTGGAAAGACCATCAAGGAGGGAAAGGAAAATGGATCCCAGAATCGCTTTAATCGAAAAGAAATTTCTCAGGAACGACGTGCCGGAATTCCGTCCCGGGGACAACGTCAAGGTCCACGTGAAGGTGAAAGAGGGAAACCGGGAGCGAATCCAGGTTTTCGAAGGCATCGTCATCGCCCGCCAGAAGGGCGGCCTGCGGGAGAATTTCATCGTCCGCAAGATGTCCGGAGGGGTGGGAGTGGAGAGGATCTTCCCCCTGCACTGCCCTTCGATCGATCGCATCGAGGTCGTCAGGAAGGGACTCGTCAGGAGGGCCAAGCTCTACTATCTGCGCAAGCTCAGCGGCAAGGCCGCGCGCATCAAGGAGCGCCGCTAATCGGGTTTCGAGGTGTTGACGCTCCTCGATAGACTGCTATAATGGGCGTCACGTGCCGGGGTGGTGGAACAGGTAGACACGCACGTTTGAGGGGCGTGTGGGGAAACCCGTACGAGTTCAAGTCTCGTCCCCGGCACCATCCTGAAATAACCGGCCCGTCAGGCTAGCCCTGGCCAGGTCGAAATCAAAAAGGGCCTTTCCACGCGGTCGAAGACAGGGCGCGAGGAAGGCCTTTTTCTTTACCAGAAGCCTTTGTCCGGGGGTGATGTGTGCTGATGAGTGGCACAACCGAGCTTGGGCGCCTTTTCCTGCCGAAATCAGTGGCGATCGTCGGTGCGTCCGCTAACCTCGAGACGATTTCCGGCAGGCCCCTAAAACTCCTTAAGCGCTACGGCTTCAACGGCCCCGTTTACCCCGTCAACCCCAAGTACGAGTCCATAGAGGGATTCCGGTGCTATCCCAGCCTTTCTTCCCTTCCGGAGCCTCCCGACGTCGTGCTCGTGGGAGTGCGGGCTTCACTGGTTCCCGGGGTGATCGAGGAGTGCTCGAGGATCGGCGCGGGTTTCGCGGTCATCTTCTCTTCCGGTTTCGCGGAATCGGACGACGCGGAAGCCCAGAAACGGATCGTGGAGGTAGCCCGCGCGGGGGGGGTCGGGATCCTCGGCCCCAACTGCCAGGGGCTGGTGAACCTTGCAAGGGGGATCCCCCTGAGCTTTTCCGCTTCCCTGGACACCGACCGGAGACCGACGGGGCACGTCGCCTACGTTTCCCAGAGCGGGGCTTTCGGCTTCGCCTCCTTCGCGATGGCCGCAGACGCCGGTGCAGGCTTCCGGTACGTCGTCACCACGGGCAACCAGTCCGACCTGGACGTCATCGATTTCGCGAGGTTCCTGTCCGAAGACCCCGAAGTGCGCCTTCTGCTCCTTTACCTGGAAGGCATTTCCGACGGTACGCGGTTCCTGGAACTGTTGCGCTTCGCTCACGGAAAGGACCTGCCGGTGGCGGTCCTGAAGGTAGGCCGGAGCGCGGTTGCGCGGGAAGCAGCAAAGAGCCACACCGCGGCCCTGACAGGCGACGAGAACGTGTGGGAGGCTGTTTTCCGGCAGTACGGGGTGCTTACGCTGTCGGATGCGGACGACGTCACGGATGTTGCGCGCATGTTCGGCGCCTCGAAGAGGACCCGGGGGAACCGTGTCTGCATACTCAGCACTTCAGGCGGGGCAGGGATCATAGCGGCGGACGCGTGCGACGCACTGGGGCTTGCCGTACCTTCCCTTTCGGAGCCCCTGAGGCGGGAGGTCGAACGGTTCATCCCCGGTTTCGGTTCCAGCCTCAACCCCGTGGACATGACCGCGCAGGTCATCAACGACCCGGAAGGCTTCAGGAACTTGCTTACGCTCATGGAGGAAAGCCCCGAGGTGGACATGATCCTCACGGTGATCTCCATGATAACGGGTGATTCCGGCCTCAGGATGGCTCAAGACCTCGCGGATGCGTACGAAGCCGGGAAGAAGCCTGTAGCGTGCTGCTGGCTCATCGACGACGAGCACGGCCGCCCATTCCGGGATTTGCTCTCCAGCCGGGGAGTCCCCGTTTTTTCGAGCCTCAGGCGGGCAGCTTCGAGCCTTTCGATGCTGGCCGCCTGGGAAAGGCGGCCAGCACTGGCTTCCTGCGAATCCTGCCAGGAAGAGGGCCCCCTGCTGCCGAATCCGGAGGGGGGGCTGACGGAAGCGGAAGCCAAGGCCCTGCTGGCCTCCTATGGGGTCCCCATAACGAGGGAAAGGCTCTGCCGGAGTCTCTCCGAATCGATTGCCGCCGCAGAAGAAATCGGCTACCCGGTCGCTCTCAAGGTGATGTCTCCGGACATCCTGCACAAGACGGAAGCCGGGGTCGTGGCCCTTCGTGTCCGGGACGAGGAAGAACTGAGGAACACCTACGGCCGGATTCTCGAGAAAGCCGAGAAATTCCGTCCCGGGGCTAGAGTCAGGGGCGTCCTGGTGCAGGAAATGGTTTCCGGGGGACAGGAATGCATCGTCGGGGTTCGTCGGGATCCGGTTTTCGGGCCCGTAATCGCTGTGGGTTTGGGAGGCATATTCGTGGAGGTTCTGAAAGACGTCTCCCTGCGACTCGCCCCGGTAGACCGGCAGACCGTGCTGTCCATGCTCCAGGAACTGGATGGTTTACCCCTGCTGCAAGGGGCCCGGGGGACCCCTCCCCGAGACGTCGAGGCCCTCGTTTCCCTCGTCCAGTCGGTCTCCCGGATGGCCTTGAACGAACCCGACCTGGTCGAACTCGACGTCAATCCGGTCATGGTTCTTGAGCAAGGCCGCGGGGCGGTAGCGGTAGATGCCTTGATCGTGAGGAAATGACCGGCATGGAATGGCTGTGGCCCCTGGCGGGATACCTGGCGGGCTCGATCCCGACGGGTTACCTGCTGGTCAGGATCCTGAAAGGGCAGGACATCCGCGAGTTCGGGTCCGGGAACATCGGGGCCACGAATGTCGGGAGGATCCTGGGAAAACCCTGGGCGGTTTTCGTAGCGCTGTTCGACATGGCCAAGGGAGGGCTTGTCGTGCTGTCCGCCCTTGCGTCGGGTGTGAATTCGCCGTGGGTTCTCGCCGCGACCGCCCTGGCGGGCGTGATCGGGCATAACTACCCGGTCTGGCTTCGCTTTTCGGGAGGAAAAGGCGTGGCGACGTCGTTCGGTGTCCTTTTCTTCCTCGACCCGCTGGCGACCCTGATCGGGGGCGCCTCCTGGGCCCTGCTCGTAAAGGGCACGCACACCGTCTCACTCTCCTCGATGGCTTCGCTTGTGATCGTCCTGCTTGCTCTCTGGGTGCTGGGATCCCCCCTGCCTTACATCTACACCGCTTTCCTTCTTTTCCTCCTCTCGGTCTGGAGGCACCGCGAGAACATCCGGCGCCTGGTGGACGGGACGGAAAGGAAAGTCGGTTCCGGAAGCGGTAACGGCACATCCCCTAAATAATTGACTAATCCTGACCTATTGTGTAGAATGGCGGTCGGGGAATTCCAGGGGGTGCTTTCATGGCGAGTCTCACGAAAATCATCGAGGACCATATCACCCAGCTGTTCCAGGAGACGGAAGAGGAAGTCGTCGCACTTCGCAGGAAAGACCTGGCGGAGCTCTTCGGCTGCGTTCCGAGCCAGATCAACTACGTCCTCAGGAGCCGTTTCACCCCGGAAAGGGGGTTCCTCGTCGACAGCCAGCGCGGGGGACACGGCTATATACGGATCCTGAGGCTTTCCTTCAGGTTCCCGGAGGATCGCGTCAACCACATCGAGGACCTCGTCGGGGAAACCCTTTCGGAGGCGGAGGCGAAACGTCTCCTCCTGAACCTCCAGCACCGGAAAATCATAACCGGGCGGGAACGTCTGCTGGTGGAAGTCGCTCTCAGATACCAGGAGGAAGTGGCCCGTTCCCTTTTCGACCTTTCCCCGTATCGCCGCGACGTCATGAATGCCGAGCTCCTGAAAAGGATGCTCAGGAGCCTGGTCCTGTCCTAGGGAGTTCCCATGCTTTGCGAAAGATGCGGCAAGAAGGATGCGGAGGTCCATATCCGGCAGTCCGTGCAGGGGGTCGTTTCTGAACACCACCTCTGCCGCGATTGCGCCAGGGAGCTGTCCCCCGCCTGGAAACCCGGCAGTGATTTCCTGGAGTTCTCCATCGGGACTTTCCTGGAGAACCTCTGCAAGAACCTTGGGCCTTCGAAAACAGAGGAAGGGGAGGCGTGCAGGCAACTTGCTCCCTGTCCACGGTGCGGGCTTGAGTTTGACGAGTTCCGGAAAACCGGGAGGTTCGGCTGCACGACCTGCTTCGATTCCTTCAGGGAATGGATTCGCCCCTTGTTCGTCAGGATACACGGATCCGGGACCTACAAGGGACCGGCCCCCGAAGGCTGCCTCCCCAGCGGGGGCGAAGAGGAACTGGTCCTCCTGAAGGAACAACTGAAAGAAGCCGTGGCCTGCGAGAAATACGAAGTGGCCGCGACCCTGAGGGACCGGATCCGGGTCCTGGAAGGGAGATCCGCCGATGGATGCTGAGCGGGTGCTCGCATGGCCCCTGGCCTGGGCGGAGTCCGGGGAGAAACCCTCGGAAGCCCCGGTTTCGACCCGTGTACGCCTGGCCAGGAATATCGCGAAGCACCCGTTCGTCAACCGCTCTTCTCCGGAAGAGCGTAGCGCCGTGGTGGAAGAAGTCCGGGATGCTGTCCAATCGGAGCCACTATTCCGGGCTTCGGCTCTTTGCCCTCTGGAAGGGATGGACCCGGTTTCGAAGGGCCTGCTTGTCGAAAGGCGGCTGATGAGCCCCGGTTTCCTCAAGGGATGCCCGGAAAGAGTCCTCGTCCTGGACGGCCGGGGAATCGTGTCCATCATGGTGAACGAGGAGGACCACCTCCGCATCCAGGTGCTTCTCGCAAGGATGGCCCTCCCGGAAGCCCACCGGATCGCTTCGGCGATCGACCGATCCCTCTACGGGCTCGGTTTTGCATTTGACCCGGAGTTCGGTTTCCTCACGACATGCCCGACCAATGTCGGGACGGCCCTGAGGGCTTCCGTGATGCTTCATCTTCCGGCCTTGAAGCTTTCCAGGGCGATGCCGGAACTCATTGCACAATCCGGGCGACTGGGGTTGGTCGTCAGGGGCGCCTACGGGGAAGGGACGGCTTCGGCCGGGGCCCTCTACCAGGTCTCAAACCAGGTGACCCTCGGGCTTACGGCGGACGAGCTATGTGAAAAAGTCGAGACGGTTGCGTCCCGGCTTGCGGAACAGGAAGCCCGTGCCCGGGAAGTGCTCCTGGAGGGTAACAGGGGGATCGAGGACCGGATTTGGCGTGCTTGGGGGGCCCTTTGCCATGCGCGGCGCATGGGGCTTTCAGAGGCCATGGAATGCCTTTCCCTGGTCCGGATGGCCCAGGAAGCCCGGATGGGGGATCCCTTCGAAAAGGTGAGATGGGAACGTCTCCTCCTGGATGTGCAGCCGGCGCACGTGCAGGCAAAAGCCGGGAGGCAGCTTCGTGAGGAAGAAATCGAGATGGCGCGCGCGGACCTGGTCAGGGATGCGCTTTCCCGTTTAAAGGATGGGCCGGGGCCCGGCCGAAAGGAGTAGAGGGCAATGTGGCAATTTTTCACGGAGAGAGGAAAACGCGTCGTACAGCTGGCCCATAGGGAGGCCCTCGCTCTCGGTCACGACGTGATCGGGACTGAACACCTGCTTTTGGGGCTCGTTGCGGAGGGCGAGGGTGTGGCGGCCCAGGTTTTGCGCAATTCCGGGATGGAGCTTTCGGATGTCCGCGGCCGTGTCGAGGCGGCGGTGGGAAAAGGGCATCCGAGGGAGAAACCCCTCGACCTGCCCCTGAGCCCCCGTGCCAAACGCGTCCTCGACCTCGCGATGCGGGAAGCCAGGAACATGGGTGTCAATTACGTCGGGACCGAGCATATTCTCCTGGGGCTCCTGGCTGAGGGAGAAGGGGTGGCCGCCCAGGTCCTGACGGCGATGGGGCTGGAAATCCAGAATGTCAGGGATGAGGTCGCCGCCACCCTCTCGGGTGGCGAAATGGGGCCATCCCGCGGACAGGTCGGGGCGGAAACCCCGACGGGATCCCAGAACAGGGTAAGCCGGTCACGAACTCCTACCCTCGATTCCCTGGGTATCGACCTGACCGAGATGGCGCGCAAGCGGGACCTGGACCCAGTTATCGGCAGGGTAAAGGAAATCCAGCGCCTGATCCAGATCCTTTCCCGGCGCAGGAAGAACAACCCTGTGCTCATCGGGGAACCGGGAGTGGGAAAAACCGCCATCGTCGAAGGACTCGCCCAGAAAGTCGTCTCCGGGGACGTCCCCGAGATCCTGAAAGGAAAGCGGGTCGTACAGCTCAACATGGGTAACCTCGTCGCGGGGACGAAGTACCGGGGAGAGTTCGAGGAAAGGTTGCGGAAGCTGGTCAAGGAACTCGTCGAGTCGAAGGACGTGGTCCTTTTCATCGACGAAGTCCACACCATCGTCGGGGCCGGGGGCGCAGAAGGAGCTGTCGACGCGGCGAACATCCTCAAACCCAGCCTTTCCAAGGGCGATTTCCAGGTCGTCGGGGCGACAACCTTCGACGAGTACCGGAAACACATCGAAAAGGATGCCGCCCTGGAGAGGCGTTTCCAGCCGGTCGTGGTGCAGGAGCCCAACGTCGAGGACACGATCTTGATCCTGAAAGGACTGAGGGACCGGTACGAGGCCCACCACAGGGTGAAGATCGAGGACAGCGCCCTGGAAACCGCGTCCCGGCTCGGGGAGCGGTATATTTCCGACCGGTTCCTGCCGGACAAGGCGATCGACCTGGTCGATGAGGCCGCGGCGCGTGCCCGGCTGAAGACCATGGAGACCCCCGCCGACCTGAAGGAACTGGAGAGGGAACTGGAGAACGTCCTGAAAGAAAAAGAATCCGCGGTTTCCGCACAGGAGTTCGAAAAGGCTGCCGGGCTCAGGGACGAGGAACGCCGGGTGTCCGACGAGCTCGAGGAAAAACGGGCGAGCTGGTTGATCAGGAGAAACCAGGAGGAACCGGTGCTCGTCGGTGAGGACATTGCGACCATCGTTTCAGAGTGGACCGGGATCCCCGTCGTCCAGTTGACGGAAGCGGAAACGGCACGCCTTCTGAGGATGGAGGAGGAACTCCACCGACGGATGGTAGGCCAGGAAGAGGCGGTCAACGCGGTTTCGAGGGCTGTGCGGCGCGCCCGAAGCGGCCTCAAGGATCCCAAGAGGCCTGTGGGAAGCTTCCTTTTCATGGGGCCGACCGGGGTCGGGAAGACGGAAATGGCGAAAGCCCTGGCCGCGTTCCTTTTCGGCAGCGAGGAAGCGATGATCCGCTACGACATGAGCGAGTACATGGAACGACACGAGGTTTCCAAGCTTATCGGGGCTCCTCCCGGCTACGTGGGCTACGAGGAAGGGGGCAAGCTGACGGAGGCGGTCCGCCGAAGGCCTTATGCCGTGCTGCTCTTCGACGAGATTGAGAAGGCCCATCCGGATGTTTTCAACCTGCTCCTCCAGATCATGGAGGACGGGCGCCTCACGGACGGCCAGGGCCACACGGTGGACTTCCGCAACGCGGTCATCATCATGACCAGCAACGTGGGGGCCCGCGACCTGGCGAAGGGGCAGGGACTCGGGTTCGCGGCCGAAAAGGGGCTCAGCGAGGGAGGCCACCAGAAGGCCAAGGAGAGGGTCCTTGAAGCCATGAAACAGGCTTTCCGCCCCGAATTCCTCAACCGGATCGACGACATCGTCGTGTTCCGTTCGCTCTCCAGGGAGGAATTGCTGAAGATCGTGGACCTGATGCTTACCGAAGTGAAAGAACGTGTGAAGGAGAGGGGCATCGACATCGCCGTCTCGCAGGAAGCCCGCGATTTCCTGCTCGAAAAAGGCTATGATCCGAAGTACGGGGCAAGGCCCCTCAGGCGGACGATCCAGAGGATGGTTGAAGATCGCCTCGCGGACCTTTTCCTCGAGGGGCGCTTCAGGGAAGGGGCAAGGGTTGGGATCGAGCCGGGAGGGGACCAGCTCGCTTTCACGGAAATCCCGTCCTGAAAGGCTCGGGACGGAAAAATCTCGGACTGGGAGGAAAAAAGCTTGAAGAAGACTTTACTCGTCGCAGCAATGCTGGTTTCCCTGATCGCCGGGGCAGCGGCCCAGGCAGCCGTCGCAGCGGAAGAACCGATCATGAAGGCGGGATCGGAGAGCGTCACCACGAGCGACCTTCTTTACCTGCTGGGGCAGAAAGCCGGCGGGAACGAAGCCGTAGCGGGTATGCTCGTCTCGGGGATGTCGGCTGAGGAAAAACAGTCGTTCGTCAGGGAAATCGGGGATCTCCTCCTTGTCTTCCAGGCAGCGCGGCTAAAGGGAATCCATCTGGACCCGGCCGTGGCGGCCAAGGTCCGGTGGGACGCGGTGAACACCATCGCCCAGGCTTATGTCGAAAAAGAGGCCCAAAGATGGGACTTGAGCGAAAGGGCGTTGAAGGCCCACTTCCAGGCGCACGAGGCGAATTACGCCGTAAAGGAAGCTGTTTATGTCCGGCATATCCTGGTCGAGTCCGAAGCCGAGGCGAGGACGCTCATGCTCCAGGTCCTTGCAGGAGGGGATTTTGCCGAGATGGCCAAAAAATCGAGCAAGGACCAGGGGTCGGCCGAAAAAGGCGGCGAGCTGGGCTGGATCGAAAAGGGGTACACCGTGCCGGCCTTCGAGGATGCGGCTTTCTCGGCGGCCAAGGGGGGGATCGTGGGGCCGGTAAAGACCGAATACGGCTGGCACGTGATCCAGGCCCTGGACAAGCGCCCCGCCTCCAGGGCGACTTTCGATTCCGTACGCAACCAGGTGGGGCAGGACCTTCAGCAGGCTTACCTCGAGAGTCACCTGGAGAAACTGAGGAACGCAAACCCGGTGGCCATCGACGAGAAGAAACTGGACGACCTGGGAAAGAAGTGAATACAAAAAGACCCCTTTCGAGGGGTCTTTTTTACTGGACACAGGGGATTGCGGCCTTATAATTTTAGGGTGTGGAAAGAACGCCGGGAGAAAGGAGGCGGGAACGTTTACAGAAAAACAGCAGGATTTCCTTGCTTCATCCTAATCCTAGAGGAGGGAAAAGAGGGTCATGACCGAAGAATCAGTGGGTAGGAAACCGACTTTCGTAGAGGCATTGTTCGTGGTTCTCATAGCCGCCCTGATTATCGGGTTCAGCGTCCTGAAACTGGAAGCGGAAGTTCATATACCTCTCGTTATCTGTGCTACAATCGCCGCCCTGGTCGGTCGTTGGATTCTTGGTTATCCCTGGAAGAGCATCGAGGAAGGCATGATCAACGGGGTCGTCCTGGCCCTGCAGGCCATCCTGATCCTGATGATCATCGGCATGATCATCGGCGCATGGATCCAGGGCGGAGTGGTCCCAACCCTCATCTTCTACGGACTTGACCTGCTTTCGCCGAGGTGGTTCCTGCTCGGTACGCTCCTGATCACCTCCATCGTCTCCCTTTCCACCGGGACCTCCTGGGGCACATCCGGCACGGTCGGCATCGCCCTCATGGGCGTGGCGGCGGGCCTGGGGATCCCCGCGCCCCTCACCGCCGGCGTCATCATCTCCGGCGCCTACTTCGGAGACAAGATGTCGCCCCTGTCGGACACGACCAACCTCGCCCCGGCCATCGCGGGCACGGATCTTTTCCAGCATATACGCGCGATGTGCTGGACCACCGGCCCTACCTATGTCCTCGTGGCCGCCATCACGATCATCCTCGGGATGAAGTTCGGCGCGGGGAGTCTCGACGCCAGCAAGATCGCGGCGATCCAGGGCATAATGGGAAAGGAATTCAACATCAGCCTCATGGGGTTCGTCCCCCCGCTTCTCGTCATCGCGCTGTGCGTCATGAAGATGCCGGCCATCCCGGGACTCTTCGCAGGTGTCGTAGCCGGAGCGATCATCGGGGCGATGAACGGGGTCGGTTTTGCCGACATCCTGAACGTCATCCAGAACGGCTACTCGCCGACCATTTCCGCTTCGCTGGCTGACGCGGCTGACGTGACGGCCGTGGGAAAGGTCCTGGCGGACAACGGCATAACCGGTGTCGCCCCCGAGATGGCGAAGGAAGTCGGGGCGCTCCTGAACAAGCTGCTGGGGCGAGGCGGCATGCAGTCGATGATGTGGTCCATCTCGCTGGTCATCTGCGCCCTCTGCTTCGGCGGTATCATGGAGCGCTGCGGGTTCCTGGAGGTCATGCTCCGAACGATCCTTAAGGGTGTCAAGAGCGTCGGCGGACTCGTGGCTTCGGTCATCGCCTCCTGCTTCGTGTGCAACATGTTCCTGGGCGACCAGTACCTCTCCATCGTCATGCCGGGGCGCATGTTCCGGCTCGGCTTCGAGGAGAAGGGCCTGCACATGAGGATGCTTTCACGGTCCCTCGAGGATTCGGGTACCCTGACGTCCGTGCTGATCCCCTGGAACACCTGCGGCGCCTACAACAGCGGCGTCCTTGGCGTCCCGACGGTCCAGTACCTGCCCTACGCGTTCCTGAACTACCTTAACCCCCTGATGGCGATCCTGCTGACCTATCTCGGCATCGGCACCGCCTGGAAGGGCAAAGAGGGCGAACCCGTCATCGGAAAGGAAAAACCGGCAGGCCTGTAGGGTATGGGGGCAGTTATCCCGCTTTTGTGAGAAAATGCCGGGGAGGGTCCAAGGGGCCCTCCCCGCAACTTATTCCCAGAACATGGAGGGACAGCCCTATGTCCGTGCTGCTCGAATCGAGATCGAACACCCCTTTCCCCGAGTGGATGCGTTGGCTGTTCGGATTCATCGGCATCTATCTACTCGGAGATGCCCTGAGACGGTTTCTTATGGTGAAAAGCCTGAGCGTACAGGCCTTTTTTGTAGGTGGGGTCGTCCTTTACGCCTGCGGGTACCGAAAGCGGATCTACCTGAGCGAGGAGGGGATCGTCCGCGAAACGAGAACCTGGGTGAACAGGAACAGCGAGACCCTGCCCTGGGCGGAAGTGGCGCATGTGACCCTGGCCTTCAGGCGGAAGCAGATGATGGCCTTCTTCGAAAGGGATATCCTGGGGTGGAAGGTCCTTTTCGACAGCGACCAGGAAGTGCGCCTGCGGGAGGTCCTTGGGCAGTACATCCCGAAAATCGAGATAGCGAAGCTGTAGAAAGAGAGGGGGCAAACCCGCAGGGAGGCCTCCTCTCTTGACGCTTTGTATTATTGTATGCTATCTTTATTCCGTTAAATAAACCCTGCATATCCCAAAGGAGGTTCCCTCTATGAAGGCTGTTCAGCTTGGCTGCGGACTGGTTGGAAGCGTCATTGCCACGGATCTTTCGAAAGATTTCGACGTGACGGTTGTCGATCTCAACGAAAAAGCCCTTGGGACCCTCAAGACAAAAGTCCCGTCCATCAGGACGGTTGTCGGTTCCTGTATCGACAGGGAAGTGCTCGGCCCCTTGCTGGAAGACGCGGACATCGTCACGGCAGGGGTGCCCGGGAAGTACGGCTTCAAGATGATGGAGACGGTCATCGGGCTCGGGAAGAGCCTGAGCGACATTTCCTTTATGGCCGAAGACTTCGAGCTCCTCGACGGCCTCGCCAGGGAAAGGGGCGTCGTTGTCGTGCCTGACATCGGCGTTGCCCCCGGCATGTCGAACTATCTCATGGGACGCGGCTGCGCACTGCTGGACGAGGTCGAGGACGCTGTCATCTACGTGGGGGGCATCCCTGAGAAGAAGGTGCCTCCGTTCAACTACCAGGTAACCTGGTCCCCGGCTGACGTCATCGAGGAATACACCCGGCCGGCAAGGTTCGTTGAAGACGGAAAACCCGTAACCGTGGAGGCGATGGACCGCCTGACGCTGAGGGAATTCCCCAAGGTGGGTGAACTCGAGACTTTCATCACCGACGGCCTGCGCTCCCTGATCAAGAACCTCAAGGCCAGGAGGATGGAGGAACGGACGCTCAGGTGGCCGGGGCATGTCGAACAAATGCGCCTTCTTCGGTCGATGGGGCTTTTCGACGAAACACCGCGGAAACTTGGCGGCCTGGAGGTCGTCCCCCGCGACGTCGCCTGCGATCTTCTTTTCCCCATGTGGAAAATGGAACCCGAAAAGGGTGACCGCGACCTCACGATCATGCAGGTGGAAGTGCACGGCTTCAAGGGCAAGGACGAAGTGACCTATACCTGGGACCTTTGGGACCGTTTCGACGAAAACTCCTGGACGAACTCCATGGGGCGCTGCACCGGCTGCACCTGCGCGATTTTTGCCCGGGCCATCCAGAAGGGGCTTGTCCGGGAAAAGGGAGTTTTCGCCCCGGAGAGGCTGGCCGCAGACGATGCCCTGTACGAGTTCGTCATGAAGGAACAGGCGGCGCGGGGGCTCCATTACAAGGAAACGGTGAAGGTTAGGAAAGGCTAGCGAAACCAGCGGTTATTCTATAAAATCGAATGTACGGGTATGCCGGCGGGGCTTCCTCCCGCCGGTTTTTTTGAAATGGGAGGTGTAGAGCCGTGAGGGACTTCAGGACGATCCCGCTCTGGAAGGACGTAACTGCGGAGGAATGGTCCGACTGGCGCTGGCAGGTGAACAGCCGCATCACGACGGTGGAGCAGTTGAAGCAGGTCATTCCGCTGTCGGCGGAAGAAGAAGAGATCATCGCCCATAGCCTGAACAAGCTTAGAATGGCGATCACGCCTTACTACGCGTCCCTTATCGACCCCGAGGACCCGGAAGACCCGGTCCGAAGGCAGGCCGTCCCGACGATACACGAAACCCACATCGCCGCGTCGGACCTGTTGGACCCCTGCCACGAGGATACGGATTCCCCCGTTCCGGGGTTGACGCACCGCTACCCGGACAGGGGCATCCTCATGGTTACGGACCAATGCTCGATGTACTGCCGTCACTGCACGCGAAGAAGGAAGGCCGGGGAAACGGACAAGGCTTATTCTAAGGAGCAGATTTCCGCTTGCCTGGATTACCTTCGCAAAACGCCGACGTTCAGGGATATCCTTTTCACCGGCGGGGATCCCTTCCTGATGAGCGACGAGATGATCGACTGGATGCTGGCGGAAGTCCGCAAGATCCCCCACATCGAGATCGCCCGTTTCGGAACCCGGACCCCGGTCGTGATGCCCCAGAGGGTGACCGACAAGCTCTGCTCGATACTGA
This sequence comes from uncultured Synergistaceae bacterium, assembly GCA_964425765.1. Classification (GTDB taxonomy): domain Bacteria; phylum Synergistota; class Synergistia; order Synergistales; family 79-D21; genus 79-D21. The sequence continues at coordinate 42,973 of CAYRNZ010000005.1, read as the reverse complement.
AAAGATACCACCCTGTATGGGTGAACACCCATTTCAACCATCCTAACGAGATCACTCCCGAGTCGAAAGCGGCGTGCGAGAAGCTGGCCGACGCCGGAATCCCACTGGGGAACCAATCCGTCCTCCTCAAGGGCGTCAACGACTGTCCCTACACTTTCCGCGAGCTGAACCAGAAACTCCTGACGATACGGGTGAGGCCGTATTACATCTACCAGTGCGATCTCTCCCAGGGAATCGAGCATTTCAGGACCTCGGTCGCAAAGGGCATCGAGATCATGGAGTACCTAAGGGGTCACACGTCCGGCCTTGCGGTGCCTTATTTCATCGTCGACGGGCCGAACGGGGGCGGGAAGATCCCCGTGCTTCCGAACTACATCGTCTCCATGTCCGACAAGAGGGTCATCCTGAGGAACTACGAAGGCGTGTTCACGACCTACACGGAGCCCGAGGACAAGATCAGCCGCTGCCCGGCCAACTGCGCGGCCTTCTGCGAGAAGCAGAAAAAGTTGTCCCGGGAGGGGCTCATCCCGCTTTTCGAGGGTGATCGGGTCTCCCTCGAGCCGGCGTCGCTTGCCCGCCGGGAAAGGGCGGCGGCGAGGGAACAGGGCCAGGAAGAGGAGTAGTTTCAAGGGGGGGAGGGAACTCCCCCCCTTCTTGGCCGACCGCACCAGGTCTTGACGCGAAAGGAGAGATCTTCGTTGGATTACGAGGCGTTCCGCCAGATTATGCACGACCTGGCCCGTCCGGCCGGGATCCTTCTGGCCTGGTGGTTTCTGGACCAGTTCGGGGCGCGGTGCATCCGCAGGTGTTTCGCCCGGGTCGAGTCCGGGCTCGAAGTTGAAGAAGGAGGAGAGGCCAAGAGGGAGGCAAGCCTTAAAAGGCTTCGGACCCTGATGGGCATCAGCCTGCAACTGGTCCGGTGGTCTTTGGCGGTCGTCGCCCTGCTGACGCTGGCGGGAAGCCTCGGCGTAGACGTCCGTTCGATCCTGACCGGGCTCGGGATCGCTGGCCTTGCGGTTTCCCTGGCAGCCCAGAACATCATCAGGGATTTCCTGAATGGGGTCCTCATCATCTTCGAAGACCAGTTCGCCGTCGGGGATGCCGTCCAGATAGACGGTACTTCGGGAACGGTCGAGATCTTCACCTTGAGGACCACGCGAATCAGGACCCTCGATGGGGACCTGGTGACCATCCCCAACGGGACCATTTCAACGGTCCTGAACTCGACAAAGAAATGGTCCAGGGCTCGAATCGAAATAGGGGTCGCCTATGGGACCGACATTCCGAAGGCCCTGGCGGTCATGAACGCGGTTGCGAAAGACCTGGCACTGGAAATGCCGGGCAAGGTCATCGAGGATCCTTACGCGGTCGAGGGGATCCTGGCGTTCGATGCGAGTTCCCTGAAACTTCGAATGCTCCTGAAGACCACACCGGGCGCCCAGTGGGAGGTCGCTGCAGTCTACAGGCTCAGGCTGAAGGAAGCTTTCGACAGGGCTGGAGTCTCAATCGCCCTGCCGCAGCTGGACGTTCACTTGCCCAAGGCTTTCGAGTCCGTTCCGAACAAAATGGCGTAAGGGAGCGGGCGTTCCTTTCCCCCTGGGGGGAGGGTGACGAGCCTTCCCCTCCACCAGATGGCGGAGGATCCGCCCCCGTCAAGGTTAAGAGCTTCTTTCAGGCCGAGGGACGTGGCCAGCGCAACGGTTTCCGGCAAAGTCAGCCCGGTGCTGTGGGAGTCCTCCCTGCCGTCCACCACGATCCACCACAGCGAGGAACCGTCCCAGCCGACGATCGATCTCGGATGCCTTTTCAGTCTCGTGTCCGGGTCGAAAGATTCTTCCGGGGAAACCCCCAGATTGTTTTCCACCAGCCTGGGGCCGGCCTGGAGGACCCATTCCCTGCCCTCGAACCGGGAATCATCCCATCGAGCCGTGATTTCCACCTCGTCGCCGGACGCAATTCCTTCAAGACGGAGGGCTCCCTGACCCCTGCCGACGAGGAGTCCATCCAACGCGGGTTTCGAAAAACTTCCCGACAAGGCTGCCCGAACCGGCACGACAGCCTGGTCCACGGACTCCTCGAAATGGGGGGGGTGCAAGAAGCCGTTTTCCAGGAAAATCGAGGTTTCGTCCTTTTTCGGGATTTCATTGAAGCGGTCGAGGGTCATGAACGCCGTCCCATGCCGGAGCGACATGGAGATGCCGCCGGGACCGAAAAGTGGGACCAGCCCAGGGCCAAGGCCCAGGGCGGAACGAGTTTTCCAGGAGCCATGGAGGAGTTCTCCTCTGAAGACGAGGGTTCCAACAGGCCCTGCGGATGAAAAAAATCCCCCGTTTATCCCGGCTTCAGCTCCTGAATCCATGGCGATTTCCGAGAGCTTGGCCCTGGGAAGGCCGATTTCCGAGGCAAACCGCATCCTGGGCGAAATGCCCTGGACCGGCGTCACGAGCGAAGCCCAGAAAAGAGGGGCCGGTCCCTGGAAAGAAGGAGACGGGAGAAGCAGCAACCCCGGCCTGGGCAAGAACACGGGAAAGGCCTCGCGAGCCTTGAGGAACGTCGGGAAAGGCCCCGCCACGAGGTCGTACATGTCCTGGCCGGACCGGCGAAGCCCTACGGGCAAGCCGAGGGGGGCAAGTTCGAGCAGCCGAACAGGGGCTGTTTCCAGGGGTATTCCCGCTTCCACCAGGATCTCCCATTGGCCATTTTGGGGGGCTATGCCGCGACGATGCACTTTCAATGTCACCCTCTCGCCGGGGACGGAAATATCACAGGATATGTCGATTCGGCATTCCCGAACCCATTCGACCAGTGCCTGCAAATCCGGCCTCCCGGGTTCTCCGTTTGGTGCTTCCAGGAAAGGGGAAGGAGGCGGAGGGTCCACCATGGCTGACAGGCTTTCCAGGCCTTTGCCCGGGAAGAAGGCCTCGGACAGGTCCAGTTCGTGTCCCCAGCCGAGGACCTGGAAGGCGGCCCGGAGGAGGGACCGTCTCGACAACCCCGTGAACGGGCCCGTCTCGAGCCTGACAAGAGGTTCTCCTTCCCTGGCCGCATCGCCCAGGACGAGAAGCAAGCCCTGCGGTACAGCCTGTTCCTGTCCGGTTCCGAGGGCAGGGAATGCAAAAACCAGTGTGGCGCACAGGAAAAGGAGCGCCGGGAAACTCAACCTTTTTTTCTTCATGTTTCTAATCCTTGCATGAACGAATGCTCGAGGCAAGGGTAGAGATCATCGGTTGACAGGGCGGAGAGGGCTTCGTATAATGTACCGCGTTCGACTGGGGGGTGTGGCGCAGCGGGAGCGCACCTGCATGGCATGCAGGGGGCCAGGGGTTCGAATCCCCTCACCTCCACCAGGAATTCCGGCCTGTCCTTGCGGACAGGCCTTTTTACATTTCAGGTTTTTCGAGGATGTGTGCCCGTGATGCTTTTCCCGCTGGATCTGGACTACGAGGAATGGAAAATCCTGTGCAGCGAAAATTGGGGTGAACCCTCCTATAGGGCGGACCAGTTCTGCAATTGGCTCTATGCCAGGCATGAGTTCTCTTTCGAGGCGATGACGAATCTTTCTCTTCAACTGCGTGAAAAGGCTGTGAAGAGTTTCGGCCCCGCCTTGCCGGAGAGGGGCAGGACGGAGGTCTCTAAAAGGGATGGAACGCAAAAGACCCTATGGAGGTTGAAGGACGGGGAAGCGGTGGAGTCCGTGCTTCTAAACCAGGAGGGAAGGAAAACGGCCTGCATCTCGACCCAGGTTGGATGCCCGCTGGGATGTAAATTCTGCGCTACCGGACAGTCGGGTTTCGTCCGCAACCTGACGTGCGGCGAGATAACCGGGCAGTTCCTCGCCATGGAAAAGGAAACAGGAGTGGCTATCGACAACCTGGTCTTCATGGGCATGGGGGAACCCTTACTGAATCTCGTGGCATTTTTCAAGGCGGTCGGGATACTCAAACACCCCAAGATGCGAAATCTCGGTGCGCGGAGGATGACGGTATCGACGGCGGGAGTTGTTCCGGGAATCCTTGCGCTGGCCGACTCCGGGCTGGGAATCAGGCTGGCGGTTTCAATCCATGCTCCCGTCGATTCGCTTCGCGACCGGTTGATGCCGGTCAACCTCAAATACCCTCTTTTCGAGGTTTTCGCCGCTATCCGTCTTTACCAGCAGAAAACGGGGGACCGCGTTTCGATCGAATACATGCTCATCGACGGGGTCAACGATTCCCCTTCCCAGGCCTTGGCGCTGGCTGAAAGGCTCGAAGGCCTGAAGAGCTACGTGAACCTCATTCCGTGCAACGCGACCTGCCCGGAATACCGTAAACCCGCCCCCCGTGCGGCGGAACAGTTTCGCCACGTCCTTGAGTCGAAGGGAATCGAAACCGAGGTCCGGCGGGAACGGGGAGAGGATATCAACGCCGCCTGCGGGCAATTGAGGAAAAAAGAAGGGCGGGGGGAGACAAGACTCCCCAACCGCCCATAGCATTCGTTTCGAGGGCTTCTCCCTCTTAGAGGGGGGAAACCTCGACGGCCTGGGGGCCCTTGGCCCCGTCAACGACCTTGAAGGAAACCCGCTGATTCTCCTCCAGAGTCTTGAAGCCGTTCATCTGGATCCCTGAATAGTGGACGAACACGTCTCCGCCGCTGTCCCTTGTGATAAAGCCGTAACCCTTCGTTCCGTTGAACCACTTGACGACGCCCTGTTCCATAAAGCCTGACCTCCTGCGGACCTGTAGGTCCATCAAAATTTAAGGTCACCCTTGCCATCAAGCAAAGGGACCTGTCCTGATTTTGTAACAACGCGCGTTTAACGTCAAGAGAAATCCTTAAAATCGTCCGGACAAAAATAGAAAAGAAACTTTTAAGGCCCGAAATGGGTCTCGCAAACGGCCGAATGAAAGAGGGAATGAAAAAAGGACTCTCCCCTCGAGGGAAGAGTCCTTTTTTCAAAAATTGGCAGTCCCAAGGGGATTCGAACCCCTGTTCCCGGGCTGAGAACCCGGTGTCCTGGGCCACTGGACGATGGGACCGTGAGAAAGCTCAAGTTGGCTGGGGAACGTGGATTCGAACCACGATTGGCTGATCCAGAGTCAGCTGTCCTGCCGTTAGACGATTCCCCAAGGCGTCATCGGCCTTATCTTTTTGCCGAGCGGGCATAATACTACCATGGCCTCGTGGAACGCGCAACCCCCGGCCCGGAAGAAGTGCCGGGGAGGGGAATGACAAGTCTTGATAATTCCTCCCGACATGGTAACGTATAGGGCGTAATCCTGCAGGGAGGTGCTTCCGGCGATGATGAAGATAGATGGGGCTGGATACAGGGAGGTCCTAAGGAAAAGGCCGTTGAACGTCCAGGCCTTGTACGGTGAGGAACCGGTCGGACTGGTCAGCGGACGAGACATCGCAGAAGCAGCGAAAAAAAGCGGTGCAATTGTCCTTGCGGCCAACGTCAGGAACCCTCTGACGGTGAAGGGGCTTCTCAAGGCGGCGAAGAAGACCCGGGCGGTGGTCCTTCTCGAGCTCGCCAAGTCGGAATCGACGTATTGCGGGTGTACTTTCGACAACATTCCCGACTACGCGCTTCGCTATTCTGCCGAGTTGGGGCACGGAGTCCTTTTCGGCTTGCACGTGGACCATTACGGGATCAAGTCCAAGGAGGACCTCCTGAAATCCATTTCACACCTGAGGAAAATCATCGAACGCGGATGGACTTCGGTAGCCGTCGACGCATCGCACAACCCGGACTGGGAAAACCTTTGCTTCACCCGCGATGTCGCCATGCATGTCCCCCCTTACCTGGGACTGGAGGTCGAAGTGGGGGAGATCAAGGGCAAGGGCGAGCTTTCCACCGTCGAGGAGGCAATGTTCTTCGTAGGTGGTTTGAACTCCTGGGGGGTTTTCCCCGATTACCTGGCGATTTCAAACGGCAGCCTGCACGGGACGTATGACAAGGCGGCGGGCGTGGAAGAGGGGATCGACTTAAAAAGGACCCTCGAGATCGCCGAGGCGATACGGCCTTACGGTGTAACCATAGCCCAGCACGGCATTTCCGGCACTCCGTTCGACAAGGTGGGGCACTTCGTCTCCGCGGGGATCAACAAGGGGAACGTTGGCACGCTCTGGCAGAATATCGTGCTGGGGTTGAAGATGGAACAGGAGACCGGTAATGCGGTCATCGAGGGCGATTCGTACGTCAAGGAAAAGGATCGCGGGATCACCGAGGGGCTTTGGAGGGAACTTGTCGCCTGGGCGGATGACCAGGGGATGAGCAGGAAGAGCGGCGACTACAAGAAGGCCAACAAGCCTTTTCATGATCGCATAATGACCCTCCCGGACCCCGTACAGGAAAGGATCGTGGCCGAGACGGAGGAATGGGCGTGCCGCTACATCAAGGCCTTCAAGGCCGAAGGGCTGGCGGACGTACTGATGGAAACCGTTTCTAAACGGCCTGACGAGAACGCCTCACCGGAAAGGAAGATACTGAACCCGCGAAACGAATTCTCTCGAGAAAAGGCCCATCGGCTTTCCCAGAAGGAAAGCGGGAAGGGTGACTTCAGCGACTGAAGCGGAATAACGGAAACAAGGCAAATCGAGAAGGGGTGGCTCGTCCACCCCTCCTTTTCTGGCGTTTTTTGACGGGAGAGTGAACGCATGGCGCGACCCAGAAACCGAAGGGGTAGGACGGGGACCCGGAACGAGGAGTTGAAGTTCATCCCGCTCGGCGGGTTTGGAGAAATAGGTAAAAATATGCTCGTTTTCGAGTACGGCGAGGATATCCTCGTCGTCGATTCGGGCCTGAAATTCCCTGACGAGGAAATGTTCGGGATAGATTTCGTCATCCCGGACGTCAGTTACCTGGTGGAAAACAGGGAGCGCATCAAGGCCATCGTCCTGACGCACGGGCATGAGGATCATACGGGTTCCCTTCCCTTTGTCCTGCCGAAGGTGGACGTCCCTCTCTACGGGACGCCTTTGACCCTGGGCATGGCCATGGGAAAGCTGAGCGAATTCGCTCCCTCCTACGAACCGGAACTCCACGAGGTCCATGCGGGCGATACGGTCGAACTGGGGGCCTTCAGGGTCACTTTCGTTGCCGTCTGCCACTCCATCCCCGACGGAGTCGGTTTGATCATCGAAACGCCCGAAGGGATCATCGTCCACACGGGGGATTTCAAGCTGGATCCGACACCCATCGATGGCCGGCTTACGGATTACAACGCTTTTGCGGAGGCCGGGAAAAAAGGGGTGCGCCTGCTTTTGAGCGACTCCACGAACGCGGAAAGGCCCGGGCACACTCCTTCGGAAAACATCATCGGCAAATCGCTGGACCAGATACTAAGGCTTCACAAGAGCCGGCGCATCGTCGTCGCCGCTTTTGCCAGCAATATCCACAGGACCCAGCAGATCCTGGATGCGGCAGCCAGGTTCAACCGAAAGGTCGCGCTTCTGGGCAGGAGCATGGTGGCTAACGTCGAGCTGGCACGGCGCCTGGGATATATCCAGGCGAACGAGGACCTGATCGTCCCGGCGGGAGAGGCGGAAAGGATCCCGGCAAACCGGCTGGTCGTCCTGACGACGGGAAGCCAGGGAGAACCCTTTTCCGGCCTTGTCCTCATGAGCAAGGGGGAGCACAGGCACATCCTCCTGGGCCCCAAGGACCTCGTCGCAATCCTGGCCACGCCGATACCAGGCAACGAAAAGCTCGTCAGCCGGACGATCGACAGGCTTTTCTCACTGGGTTGCGAGGTCATCTACGACAGGGAGCAGCAGATTCACGCTTCCGGGCACGCTTCGCAGGAAGAGCTGAAGATGATGCTGAGTATGGTGAAGCCCCAGCATTTCGTGCCGGTGCACGGCGAAAGGCGCCATCAGCACCGCCACGCGAGGCTGGCCGTCGAGATGGGATTGCCCGATGCGAACGTGCATATCCTGCAGAACGGAGACGTCCTGCATGTCCACAATGGGAAGGCACAGGTCAGGGGGTCGGTTCCGAGCGGCATCGTCCTCGTGGACGGCCTGGCGCTTGGCGAGATGAAGGGCAGTGTCCTGAAGGAACGCCGTGAACTGGCGGAAGACGGCGTCCTTATCGTTTCCGTGGTCCTGGACGGGGAAGGAAAACTGGCGGGAGAGGTTCGCATAGAGAGTCGTGGTTTCATCCACACAAGCGATGCAACCGCTTTGTACGAGGAGATGCACCGCGGCGTGTTGAAGGTGATCGACAACATTGGCGACAAGGCGCCCCGGGATCCCGAACAGCTGGAGGCTCGGATTAGGGGAAAGGTCCGCGAGATCGTCAGGCGGACAACCCGGGCGACTCCCAACGTGATCCCCATGATAACTTTCCTGAGGCCAGGCGAAGGCAAGGTCATGCCTCCTGCCCGCAGCCAGGCTAAAAAAGAAGGAGTGGATCTGTAATGCCTTTAGCATCGATCCTGCAGATGATTGGTGGGGTTGGGCTCTTCCTTTTCGGCATCAAGCTCATGAGCGAGACTCTGCAGGACATCTCGGGAGAAAGGCTCAGGCGCCTTTTCTCGACCGTCACGAAAACACCGGTCAGGGGTATCGGCGTCGGAATCCTGGTCACGACACTCCTACAAAGCAGCAGCGCCTGCACCGTCATGACGGTCAGTTTCGTCCACGCGGGATTGATGTCGCTTTACCAGGCGTTCGGCGTCATCATGGGGGCCAACATAGGGACGACCGTGACGGCCCAGCTGATCGCTTTCAAGTTTTCGGATTTTGCCCTTCCCTTCATCGGTTTGGGCGTGATAATGTCGATGTTCGGCCGAAGCAAACGCCAAAAAAGCCTAGGCAACGGGCTTGTCGGCTTCGGCCTGCTTTTCCTGGGCATGAAGACCATGGAGGGCTCGATGTACTTCCTGCGGGACAGGAAGGATATATTTATCGCCTTTTCAAACAACCCTCTCCTGGGAGTCCTTGCGGGCACCGGGCTGACGCTTTTGGTACAGTCCAGCGCAGCCACGGTTGGGCTGGTCATCGCCATGGCCTCGCAGGGATTGCTTGGCCTCGACGCAGCGATTCCCATCATTTTGGGCGACAACATCGGGACGACGATCACGGCCGTCCTGGCTTCGATCGGCGCAAACCGGGGAGCCAAGCAGGCCGCTGCCTGCCATGTGCTTTTCAACCTGATCGGTGTGGTCATTTTCGTATCCGCTTTCCCCCTGTTCAAGGAACTCGTGGAGCACACCGCGACTTCCGTACCCAGGCAGCTCGCAAACTCCCATACCCTCTTCAACGTGCTCAACACCTTGCTTTTCCTTCCCTTTGCGGGTCCATTCGTTTCCCTCGTCCAGAAAATCATCCCGGGCAAGGTGGCCGTTGTCGACATGGGGCCCCGGTTTCTTGACCGGCGACTGATTTCCGCCACACCTGCCGCCGCTGTCCATGCCGTCAGGCAGGAGCTGGTGAGGCTCGGTTTCCTCGCGGAGGAAATGCTCCAGAACGTCCATGCGGCCTTCGTGGACAAGGATCCCAAGAAAGTGGACGAAGTTTTCCAGACCGAGAAGCTCGTCAACCAGCTGACTCACGGGATCGCCCGTTATGCGGCGGAGGTCGGGCAGATGAGCCTTTCCGAAGATCTGTCGCTCACCCTTGGAGGCTACGTGAACGCGGCATCCGACATCGAGCGCGTAGGGGACCACGCGACGAACCTCACGGAACTTTTCGAGTACGTGCAGGAACACAACCTGCATTTCTCCGAAAAAGCCATGGAGGAGTTCGAGGAGATGTTCTCGAATTCCAGGCTTGCCTTCCACCTCGCGGTCGAATCGCTTCTAAACGAGGACGATATTGCGGCTAAAGAAGTCCTGGTTCTGGAGGACCGTGTCGACGCCCTGGAGAAGGAATTGAGGCGAAAGCACATCGACAGGCTGAACACCGGGGCCTGCCAGCCGAGCGCAGGGGTGGTCTTCATCGACATCCTCAGCAACCTGGAGCGTATCGCGGATCACGGCAATAACCTCGCATTGATGGTCCTGGATGTCATCAAGATGGACAACGAAAGGAAGCCGAAGCATGACAACCCGGTTGTTGTTGCTGGGAATCCTGCAGGGGCTGACTGAGTTCCTGCCCGTCAGCAGTTCCGGCCATCTTTCCATCGCACAGAACCTTTGGGGATTCGAGTCCCCGCCGCTGGGTTTCGACCTCACCCTCCATGGGGCGACTCTCATGGCCACGCTGCTCTTCTTTCGGAAAGCCTGGTGGACGGTCCTCTCAGAATGGGTCTGCGGCTGGGGGAAACCTCGCGGCGAAAGGGGACAGGGATGGAAAACCGGTTGGGCAATCCTTGCGGGGACCTTCGTGACGGCCCTTGTAGGTCTACCCCTGAAGGCGGCCGTTGAGTCGGCCATGTCTTCCCTCCGAATCGTGGGAGCGTTGCTTTTAGTCAATGCCGGGATCCTTTTCGTCGCCAACCGTCTCGCGGAAAGGGCCGGACATCGCAAAGTCAACCTGCCCGTCGGCCTGGGAGTGGGACTGGCCCAGGGGATGGCGGTGTTTCCGGGTATATCCAGGTCGGGGTCGACCATCAGTTCCGGCCTGTATCTCGGGCTTTCCTCAAAGGAAGCCTTCGACTTTTCCTTCTTGATGTCGCTGCCTGCGATTGCCGGGGCGCTCCTTTTGGAGACGGTAGAAATGGGCGGCGCAGCAGGTTTTCTCTCGAGCCTTCCGCGAGGATGGTGGATGGGAGCGATGGCGGCTTTCCTATCGGGGCTTTGTGCCCTGGGGGTATTGAGGAGGTTCGTCGTTCGGGGAAAATGGAGCGTTTTCGCCGTCTATTCGGCGATTGCGGGGCTGGGTGCTCTTTTGGCAGGGTTTGCCGGGAGGGGTTGAAGCATGGCTTTTGGGAAAGGCACTGCGACGAAATGGTCCATCATTTTCCTTTCGATCGCCCTTGGCACCTTGCTCGGCGTCTACCTGCAAGGTTTCGAGGCGACGAAAACCGTTTTCCGGGACGTCACGAGGGCGGGTTTCGACATGCGGGAGATCGATCTCGTCTTCGGATCCCTGGGCTTCAAAGTTTTCTTCAGGCTAAACCTCGGATCGCTGGTTGGAGGGCTTTTCGGCCTGTGGATAATACGATGACATCCTCGGCGGTCCTGTCGTGAAGGCTTTCGTACTGGCTTCGCAAAGCCCGCGGAGAAAGGAACTCCTCCGGCAGTTGGGCTGGAAGTTCAGGATTGTGGAGCCGGGTATCGAGGAAAAGACGATCCTGGGAGAAAAGCCCGAGGAGTTTTGCCGGAGGCTCGCCCTGGAGAAAGCCAGGGCCGTAACCGGTAAATCTCCCGAAGACATTGTCATTGCAGCTGATACGATTGTCGTGGTTGATGGGGAAATTATGGGCAAGCCGCGGGATGAAGAGGAATGCGGGTTCATGCTCCGGACCCTTTCGGGGCGAACCCACGAGGTCATGACAGGAGTGGCCGTCTGTTCAGGCCTCCATTGCCTGGCGGATGTGGAAACGACCCGGGTTTCCTTCAGGGCACTGTCCGAGACCGAGATCGACGCCTACATCGGCACGGGAGAGGGAAAGGACAAGGCGGGCGCCTATGGGATCCAGGGAAGGGGAGCGCTCCTCGTTTCCTCGATTGAAGGGTGCTACTTCAACGTCGTGGGCCTGCCCCTCCACCGGCTAAGCCTGATCCTGGGCGAGCTTGGCATATCTCTTGCCCGCCAGTGGGAGGGATCCAGATGAAAATCAACAGGACACTGTTTTCCGCATTGCTCTTCTCGACGGTCCTCGCTTTATCGATCCTGGGCCTTTCAAGAAGGTGGGATTCCGAAAGAGCGCACAGGCAGTTCGGGTTCCTCGTGGAAACGACGGAAGTCCAGGGCCTGGCGCGCCAATCGGGACAGAGTCCTTTGTCTCTGCTCGGCGGGTTGAAGGGCTGGGGGATAACCGGGGTTGTGGTGAACGAACTGACCGGGGATGACCTCTCCTCCGGCCAGTCCGGTTTCCTTTTTGGCCCTCGCTTCTCAATGCAGGGAGCCTCCGGTCTTTTCCCTGCATCGACAGACGAGGCGCTGGCGTTAGTCGGCATAAACGAAAAGAAGCCCTGGGCGAGCGAAGCCTTCGCCTACCTGAACGAAAAATTTCCCGGGCTTCCGACCGCGCGAAAGTCGGGGATCAGGTACTTGCTGCTTCCGAGGTCCGTTTCGGAGCTGGCGAAGGCCGGGGTCATCCCGGACTTCGAAGGGCTGGAACTTGCGAGGGGCAGGGAAATGCCCGTGCTTTTCCGACCTGCACCCTGCCCTGGCGTGGGTGCCGACCTCGTCGTCGCGTCACTCGCGAAACTGGCAGAAAAAAGGCCAGAGATCAGGGGGATCTTGCCGCAGGGGCTGTTTGTCGTGGGTTCCCCGGAAACGGGGCCGATCGGGGAATGGCTCAGGGAGAACGGCTTCTTCCTGGCCCAGGCGGAGTTCAACCGGCAGCTGGGGGCCGACAAACTGAACCGGGTTTCCTATCCCGCCCTTGTCCCTCTTCACAGCGTCACGACCGATGAAATTCTCGGGAGGCGGCTCTCCCGCGAGGCTATCGTCGAAAGGCTTGTCCGCGCCTTTGTGGAACGTTCGGTTCCCTTGCTGCTGCTTCGCTCTTACGAGATGGAGACCGGAAGCAGGAAAGAGGCTTTCCTTCAGGACCTGGCGGCGGTCAAGAAAGATCTGCAAGGCAGGGGCTTCCGCCCGGGATGGCCCCAACCCTACGAGGACTGGCCGCGTTCTCTTGCCGGGGCGATAGCCTTCGGGCTGGTCTGCGTCTCGGTTGCCGTCAGGCTTCTCCTGAGGTTCAGGGGCAGGTCTGCCGGGGCCGTCGGGCTGACGGAAGCCGGTTCCGTGGTCTTCGGTGGAGTCATCCTCGGTTTCCTGATGGCCAAGGTCCCTTTATTGGCCCGTGTCGGCGGCGCAGCGGGAAGTGCCTTGCTGGCGGCGGAAGTCACCCTATGGGCGCTGGGACAGTACAGGAAACCTTTGAAAGGCTTGGTTGGGGGGCTGGCGTTCACGGTGGTGGGAGGACTTGCCCTGGCGTCCTTCTTCAGCACGCCGCAGACCATGCTGAGGATCCAGCCTTTTTCCGGTGTCAAGGCGACTTTGCTGCTGCCCCCGCTCATCGTGCTTGCCCATGACCTGAAAAGGCGGATCTACCCGGAAAGTTTCAAGGAGGTCATGCTGCGCCCCATGGTTTGGGTCGAGTTCCTGCTCGTGGGACTGATCCTCGCAGCCGCTGCCCTCCTTGCCCTCCGAAGCGACAATACGGCTTTCGTAGGAGGTTGGGAGCGGGACTTGAGAGACCTTCTGGAAAGAGCCCTCGTTGCGCGCCCAAGGACGAAGGAACTCTTCATCGGGTACCCTGCGCTTGTTCTTTGGTACGCGATGGCGAGGAAGAACTGGGGGAGGCATGCCTGGATATTGCCCCGAGCCGCGGCTTCAATCGCATTCGCCTCGGCCGTCAACAGCTTCTGTCATTTCCACACGCGCCTTCCCTTCACCCTGTTCCGCGTGTTCAACGGCTGGTGGACAGGCATTCTTCTCGGCTTTGCGCTTCTTGCGGTTATGAGGTTCGCCGTTTTCCCCCTTTTGGACCGTTGGAGGTCCGCGGTTTGGCAGTGAAGCGGCGGTATGAAATAGCCCTGTGCGGTTACTACGGTTTCGGGAACCTTGGCGACGAACTGCTTGCGGAGGCGGCAGTAAGGCTTGCCGAGGAGTGCGGGACGCCGAGAAACCGGGTGGTCGTCCTTTCCGGCAATCCCGACGAGACGAGAAAATCGCTCGGGACTGAAGCGGTGGATCGCTGGAGCCTTTCGAAAGTCCTGGAGGCACTCAAGGCAAGCCGGTCCCTCCTTCTGGGTGGAGGGGGGCTTTTCCAGGACTCAACAAGCGTCAGGTCCGCATTCTACTATTGGGGTGTCGTCAGGCTTGCGGGTTTCGCCCGCTGCAGGCCGTGGTGCTTCGGCCAGTCCGTGGGCCCCTTCAGGAGCAGGACGGCCCGGGCCCTCGCCAGGGCGGCCTTGTCGCGCTGCGAGGAAAGAGTCGTGCGAGACCGTTCATCCCTCGGGATGCTCGAAAGATGGGGACTGGAGGCGAAACTGGCCCCGGATCTGGTTTTTTCGCTTAAAACCGGCGGTGAGACGCGATCGAAAGGCAGGGAAAGGGTTCTCGTCAACCTCCGTCCCTGGAAGTCCGGGCTGCCGGAGTCGCTGGCTAAAGCCCTGGGAGAGTACGGCCGCAGGGAAAAAGTCGAGCTCACGGGAATCGCCCTGGCCGATGAGGATGCGGCACTGATGGCGAAACTGGATAAAGAAGGCTTGCTGGACCTAGCGGGCATCGAGCGTGTCCGATCCCTGGAGGATTGCTCGAGGGTCTGGCGAACCGGGTGTTCCGGCGCCGTGGGGATGCGTCTTCACTTTTGCATCCTGTCAGTCCTGGCCGGCCTTCCCCTCCTTGGGGTCCCTTACGACCCGAAGGTAGCCGGCCTGGCGGAAGCGGTCGGGTTCCCCCTCTGGACACACGGTGACCGAATAGTGCTCGACGAGCCGACCTACGTTCCGAGGATTCCCGAATTGCGCGAGAATACCGGGAAGGCCTTCCGAGACGCCTACTTCAGCCTTGGGGAGAGATGACTCCGTGGAAAAGAACCGGATTCTCGAACTCGAAAAGACAGCCTTGGAAGTCCGGAAAGATGTCGTCCGGATGATCGGCTTGAGCAAGGTCACGAGTCTTGCCCCGTCCCTTTCGGTTGTGGATATACTCGTGTCCCTGTATTTTTCGACGATGTCCGTCAGGTCGGACGAGCCCGGTTGGCCAGGCCGGGACAGGTCCGTCCTGGGCATGGAGAACTGCAGCCCTGCCCTCTATGCCACCCTCGCGCGGAAGGGTTTTTTCGACCGGGAGGAACTATGGAGCTATCAGAGGCTTGGCGCGATGCTCCAGGGCACCCTCGAACCCAGGAGGACGCCGGGGATCGACTCGCCTGGCGGGATTCCGGGACTTGGGATTGGAATGGCCGCCGGCATTGCAATGGGATGCCGGATGAAAAAAAGCGGATCAAGGGTTTTCTGCGTCGTGGGGGAGACCGAATTTGCGCGGGGGGCGGCATGGGAGTCCGTCCTGGCAGCCGCGGCCCGCAAGCAGGGCAACCTATGCGTGATCGTCGGGGTGGGCGGCGAATTCCCGGCTGGTCAGGCTGACGTCGGTGCCTCAGTGGAAACCATTCAAACCCGGTTTTCTTCTTTCGGGTGGCATGTGAAACTGGCCGACGGGCATGATTTCGACTCCCTGGACCGGGCTATCCCCGGACCTGGGGAAACGGGACCCGCACCCGTCGCCGTCCTCGCGAAAACCCGTTGGGGCAAGGGGGTCGCCTTCCATGAAAAAGCCCCAGGGGCGTCGCTGGTCCTGCCTGACAGGGAAAAGGTTGAAAAAGCCCTGCTCGAATTGGAGAAGGCAGGGGAAACGCTGGAGGAGGAAATGCACGATGAGCCCTGAACCCATCCTTTCTCCCACGGAAGCGGTTGTCCCTTCTCTCGGGGCCCTCGCAGCCGAGGACCCCTCGATTGTGGTTCTGGATCTCTCCACGGATGGCAATGGCCTGGTCCTGGAACCGGGCTCCGGTTTTCGGGAACGCTGCGTCAAGGCCGAAAAGGGAGAAAGGGATGCGGTGCTGCTTGCCGCCGGCCTTAGCCTTGCAGGTTGGAGCGTGTTCGTTTTCGCCCCGTCGCCCCTCCTCGTCCCGCGGGCATACGAAGCACTCCGCTCCGCCGTTGCGGTCCCTTCCTTGCCCGTTAAATTCCTCCTCGCGAATTCGGGCCTTTCCGGGAACCGGGCTGGCGCGGCTTCCCAGATGGTCGAGGACATCGCTTTCCTCAGGGCTCTCCCGAATGTTTCGATCATCGTCCCTTCAGACGCACCTTCCACGAAAAAACTGATCGAAAACAGCGGAAACTCGAGGAACCCCGTTTTTTTCAGGCTTCATTCGCTGAAACTGCCGACTTTGGAGCGAACCTTGGAGACGGACCTGCAACTTTCAGGGGCCTCCCTGATTCGGCCCGGGGATGGGGTTACTGTCTGTGCCTGTGGTACGATGGTCCATGAAGCGCTTCGAGCGTCGGCCATCCTTGCCCAGCAAGGGATCGAAGCCGAAATCATCGACTGCTTTTCGATTAAGCCGCTTCCCGCCCAGGTCATCACCGCCTCAGTCCGGAGGACCGGATGCTGCGTTGTGGCCGAAGAACACAACTCTTCCGGCGGTCTTGGCGGGGCCGTCGCGGAACTCCTCTGTCAATCCTCACCCGTTCCGATCAAGTTCGTCTCGGTCCAGGACAGGTTTGGGCAAAGCGGTGGAGCCGAAGAGCTCCTTGAATATTACGGGCTTTCATTCAAGGAAATACTGAGCGCCGCTTCACAAGCCTGGACGATGAGGAGGCGTTAACTTGGAAATCCGCATGGCTGGAGTGACGAAAACTTTCGGTGAGGACATCACGGCACTCGAGGACATCTTCCTTAGCATACCGAAGGGGGATTTCGTCTATCTTGTCGGGCCTACCGGCTCGGGGAAGACCACCTTGTTGAGGATCCTGAACCGGGAGCTGTTGCCGACCCGGGGGCAGGTTCTCGTAGGCCAGTACAACCTTCGCAAGCTTCGGCGAACGAGGGTCTGCCAGTACAGGAGGGAGGTCGGCATGGTTTTCCAGGATTACCGCCTTCTGGAAGGCCGTTCCGCCCTGGAGAACGTCGCTTTCGTCCTCGAGGCGGTCGGCGCTTCAAGGAAGGAAGCCCTCGACAGGGCAGGGGAAGTCCTCGACTGTGTCGGGATGTGGAGAAGGCGATTCCTCTTCCCCAAGGAACTGTCCGGAGGAGAGCAGCAGAGGGTTTCGATCGCCCGATCCATAGCGAACGACCCGCTTCTCCTCCTTTGTGACGAGCCGACGGGCAACCTCGACCCGCAGACTGCGGGTGAGATCATGCAGCTATTGCTCTCCATCAACGCTTCGGGGACGACCCTCCTGATGGCGACCCACAACCGGTACCTTGTGGATGCTTACCGCCAAAGGGTTCTCGAGTTGAGGATGGGCAGGATCGTTCGAGACCAGGAAAGGGGCAGGTACGAGGTCGATGAGGAGCTTTAGGTATGCCCTCCGGGACACGGCCCGACTGATTCGCCAGAGCGTCGGCATCAGCTGCCTGACGTTCCTTACCGTACTTGTGGTCTTTTTCTTCGTGGGCAGCAGTTTCCTCGTCGCCCTCAATACGAGGCATGTCATATCGGTCGTCGAAGGTGAACTCGTCGTCCAGGCCTACCTGCAGCCGAAGGCAAACCTGGAAGCGGTAAAAAAAGATGCGGCAGAACTGCCGCACGTGACCGGCGTCAAGGGCATTTCTTCCGAAGAGGCCCTGGAGTTGCTGAAGGCCCGCCTTGGCAACCAGAGCGCGGCGGTGACGCTTCTGGGGGAAAACCCGCTTCCGGCGAGCGTGGAAGTCCGTGTCGACAAGGCCTCCAGCGTCGCGGGAGTGGCCCGTGAACTCGTGGCGATGGAACAGGTCGAGGATGTCGTCTACGCAGGAAAGGTCGCGGAAAAGCTGGCGCGCCTGTCCAGGTTTGCGGAGGTTTTTTCCCTTTTCCTGCTGATTGTCGCCAGCCTTGCGGGCGCCCTTGTCCTTTACAATACGATACGAGTTGCCATTTACTCCCGGAAACAGGAAATAGAGGTCATGCTCCTCGTGGGAGCGATGCCCGGGTTTGTATCCCTTCCCTTCATGCTGCTGGGTGTTTTCTGGGGGTTTTCCGGGACGCTGGCGGCCTCGGTTGTCCTTGGTCTGCTTTACAAGTCCCTGGTCGCATCGGTCCAGAGCACACTGCCGTTCATCCAGTTGCTGGATACTCCCGGCCTCTTCATGAAACTGGGGGGCTTCATGATCGGGACGGGAATCGCCATGAGCTGGCTTTGCAGCTGGTTTGCGGTCGAGCGCCACATATCCGATGCGATGAAGCCATCGTGAGGCGGGGGAAGACATGAGGGGCAGCAGGACCCGAAACGTTCTTTTCCTAATCCTGGGCATCATCCTTGCGAGCGGGGGAGCATGCTTCGGAGCGCCTACGGCTGCAGAACTCGAGGCGCAGCTCAAGCGCGAGGAAAACCGCCTTTCGGAACTGCAGGGACAGGTGACCATGCACCGGAAAAAGCTGAGCGAGGCGAAGGTCAAGGAAAAAAGTGTCCTTTCGAAACTGCAGGAGTATAACGAGAAGGTGGCTCTTGCCGGCCAGAGAATCAACGTCATGCAGGTCAAGCAGAAACGAGTGGAGCTCCGGATCTCCGAGCTGACAAGGGAAATCGTCTATACCAAGGGACAACTGGGAGAACTAAAGGGAGCCCTCTCGGCGAGGCTCAACGCCATATACAGGTACGGGGGCGTTGCGGAACTCAACCTCTTCTTCTCCTCGAGCACGATCAACGAGGCGATCGTCAATTCCTACCTGTTATCCCGGATCGCGGACCAGGACCGGGAGATCTACGGCAAGTACATGGACCGGATCCGCCGCCTGGACCAGTCGCGAAGGGACCTGGGAGTACAGACCGAACGCCTCGCGGAGCAAAAGCGGCAAATCGAAGGGGAGCGGACCGTCCATCGGAGGGCCCTGAACGAAAGCAACCGCTACCTTGAAAAGGTCAAGAGGGAAAAGCAGCTCCACGCCGCGGCGGTGGAGGAACTGCAGCGGGCCCAGAGGGAGCTGGAAAGCAAGGTCAGAAGCATCATAGAACAGAAGAGGAAGATGGCCAGGCGTTCAACGCTAAAAACTCCCGTATACAGGGGGGGGGCCTTCCCGTGGCCTGTGAGCGGAAGGGTGAACAGCGAATTCGGGATGCGGAAGCACCCGCAGTTCAACACCCGGATGAAGCACACGGGAATCGACATCGCAGCCCCGATAGGAACCCCGGTTGTCGCGGTTGCCGGAGGGCAAGTCCTTTTTGCGGGTTCGATGCGCGGGTATGGGAACGTGCTCATGATCGATCACGGGAGCAACTTGCTGACGGTTTACGGGCACCTTTCAAGAATGGACGTCGGCGAAGGGCAGACGGTCCGCCAGGGACAGGTCATCGGCGGGGTCGGGAACACGGGTGTCAGCACGGGGAGCCACTTGCATTTCGAGGTACGGGTAGGCGAGCAGGCGAGAAACCCGAGAGAATACCTGCGAGCCCGGTAAGGGCAAGCAACGAGGGTGTGATCCGATATGTGGAGAAAGACAAGGGACCTGGTAGCGGGAATACTGATCGGCTCTCTCCTGATGGGGATCTGGGTATCGGCCAAGGCTGAAAGCGGGACCGACCTGTCAAGCGTCGTCCCGTTCAGCGCCCAGGCCCTGTGGCTGATGAAACAGACGAGATCCCTGCTGGAGACCTACCATGTCGACGGAGACAAGCCGGCCGACGAGAAGAAGATGCTTTATGGAGCCGTCAGGGGAATCCTGCAGGCGTGGGGTGATCCCTACACGCGCTTCCTCGACCCCGCGCAGCTGAAAGAGGAGGAAATAGAAGTCCAGGGAGAATACGGGGGGCTGGGAATCTACATCGCCCAGAAGGACGGGCGCACTCTCGTGATCAGCCCGATAGAGGGGACACCTGCGGAACGTGCGGGCCTCAAGCCCAATGACGAGATCGTCAAGATCGGCGAGGAAGTCATCCTTGGCTGGGACCAGGACAAGGTTGTCAAGACGCTGAGGGGGCCCGCAGGCAGCAGCGTCACCATATGGGTCCGCCGTGAGAAGGAAGAGCGGCTGCTCAAGTTCGACCTGAAAAGGGAAAATATCTCGCTGAAAACGGTCAAGCTAGAGAAACTGAACTCGTCAGTCGCCTACATTCGCCTGAGTTTCTTCAACGAAAAAACCTCCGAGGAAATGAAGAAGGCCCTGGCCCAGGCCAACGCGATGAAGGCCAGCGGCATCGTACTGGATCTGCGGAACAACCCGGGCGGCCTTTTGAATGCGGCAACGGAGATCGTCGACATGTTCGTCGACGAAGGAATCATCGTTGGAATGAAAGGCCGTTTCGAAAGGGCGAACGATGTCATTCACGCCACGAAGGGGACGCAGACTCGGCTGCCCATGGTCGTGCTGGTCAACGAGGGTAGTGCAAGCGCTTCCGAGATCGTTTCCGGGGCCCTGAAGGACCTGAAAAGGGCGAAAGTCGTGGGAAAGAAGACGTTCGGCAAGGGTTCCGTGCAGACGCTTTTCCATCTTTCCGACGGCTCGGCGATGTTCATCACGATCGCCCGCTACTATACGCCTTCCGGCCTTATCATCGATCATGTCGGCCTGAAGCCCGACATCGTCGTGGAAGGGGAGCCCGTGAAAGACCACAAGAAAGACACCCAGCTGCAGAAAGCCCTGCAGGAATTGAAAAAAACCCCGGGGAAGCAGAATTGACGCCCCCGGCAAAAGGATGAGGGCGGCGGCAGGCTTCTCCATGACCCGGACAAAGCGTGTCGGCAAGAAAACGACGACGGTCCTCTGGGGGCTCATCGTCTTGTCCCTCCTCACCGGGATTGCCCTGATCGGGGCGGCCAGATACAGGGGCAGCGGATCTTTCCCCGAACCGGTTCGAGCTGCCGTTCCCGTTCCGGAGGCAGACCCACCGAAAACACTGCCGGAGCCGGCCAACCAGGAACCGGCCCCGGACGAGCCCGTGCCGGAGAAAAGAGCGCGCATAGCCCTCATCATAGACGACGTCGGCTTTTCCCTTTCTGCGGCCCGTCAACTGGCAGAGGTCAAGATCCCCGTCACGTGGAGCATTATCCCGTACCAGGCCTACAGCCTCTCTTCGCTCAAGCTGGCGAAAGAAAAAGGCATACCGGCCATGCTGCACCTCCCCATGGAAGCGGAGGTGGACCGCCCGGGGCTTAAGTTCCAGGTCAACCTGGAAATGGAGCCCGAAACAGCCAGGACATTCCTCCGACAGGCAGTGAAATCCCTGCCGGGCGTGATCGGGCTGAACAACCATCGCGGCTCGAGGGCGACTTCTACCCCAAGGGTCATGGAGGCCGTCCTAGCCGAAACCAAGGCCCAGGGGCTCTTCTTCGTCGACAGCTGGACGAGCGGAAAGAGCGTCGGTTACTCGACGGCGATCCGAATGGGGGTTCCGGCCCTCAGGAACGATGTCTTCCTGGACCACGACCTGGATCAAGCCGCCATGAGGAAGGCCTTGGAAAGGGCGTTCTCCATCGCCAGGCGGAAAGGGTTCGTGGTGGTAATCGGGCATATCAGGCCCGATACCCTGCGTTTCTTGAAGACCCTGAGCGAAACGCGCCCGAAGGATGTAAAATGGGTGACTGTGCCCGAGATCATTCGGCAATCTTCAGGTCCCGGCCAAGGAGGAGTCTCGCCATGAATGGAAAGGCGGAAGTCATTATCGGCGCCCAGTGGGGCGACGAAGGAAAGGGAAGGATCGTCGACGCGCTGGCCGATCGGGTAGAGGTGGTCGTCCGCTACCAGGGAGGAGCAAACGCCGGCCACACCGTGATCGTCGAGGGCGAAAAACACGTTTTCCACCTTCTGCCCTCCGGGATGCTTTACCCGGGAAAAACCTGCGTGATCGGGAACGGGGTCGTCGTGGACCCGGACCAGTTCCTGGCCGAGATAGGAGAACTGCGCGAGAGGCGAAAGGATAAGGCGAGGCTCGTCATCTCGGAGTCTTCGCACGTGGTGATGCCCTATCACAAGGTTATCGACGAGGCCGAGGAAAAGAGACGTTCCAAGGGAAGAAAGATCGGGACCACGAAGAGGGGGATCGGTCCGTGTTATGCCGACAAGGTGAACAGGATCGGCATTCGCGTCGGAGACCTGCTGGACCCGGATGTGCTGCGGGAAAAGATCGCAGAAAACCTGGAAATCAAGAATCTGCTCCTGACGAGGATTTTCAACGAGGCGCCGATTCCCTTCGAGGTTCAGATGGAAAAGGCCCTTTCCTGGGGACAGCAGTTGGCCCCTTATGTGGGTGATGCCGCGGCCATCGTCAACGAAGCGCTGGATCTCGGCAGGGGGGTGCTTTTCGAAGGAGCCCAGGGGACCCTCCTGGACGTGGACCACGGGACCTATCCCTTCGTAACCAGTTCCAGCGCGGCGGCCGGCGGGGCCTGCACCGGAACCGGGGTGGGCCCGACGCGCATCGACCGAGTGATCGGCGTTGCCAAGGCCTATTGTACGAGAGTGGGAGAGGGCCCCTTCCCCACGGAGGATCTGGGGCCTGTCGGAGAAAAGCTGCGTGCGGCAGGCGGGGAATATGGTGCGACGACCGGCAGGCCGCGGCGCTGCGGATGGCTCGACATGGTCGCCCTGCGGTATGCGGTCAGGGTCAACGGGCTTGGCGGCATCGCCCTGACGAAACTCGACGTCCTGACAGGCCTTGACCGCCTTAAGATCTGCACGGGCTACGAATTCGGGGGTCATCGTCACGATATCCTCCCGTCCCGACTGCCTGAAGGAGAAAACCTCGTTCTTCATTACGAGACCTTCCCCGGTTGGAGCGAAGACATTTCCAAGTGCAGGAAAATTGGGGAACTACCTCCGGAGGCGCAGGCTTACGTAAGGTTCATCGAGGAGAAATGCGGGATTCCCGTGGTCCTCATCGGTGTCGGAAGCGGAAGAGAGCAGACGATCCTCGCCGGACTCTGAGACCTCCCCCGCTTCGAAACAAACAAAAGCCGATCGCACCCTAAACACAAGAAGAACCGGCCGTTACCCCGGGTTGCCCGTCCCGGGAGGCGGCCGGTTTTCGTTTACGCTCTGCAAGAGCCGGTTCCGGGCTGAAATCACAAAAAAGGCCGCTTCCCTGCAGAAAACCCCGGCAGGAAAGTGGCCTTTTTAGCCAGTGGTGGGCGACACAGGGATCGAACCTGTGACTTCTTCCGTGTGAAGGAAGCGCTCTTCCGCTGAGCTAGTCGCCCGGAAACGGAGGGTATTATACCGGGCCGGGAAAGGATTGGCAAGGGAGGCAAGGAATCTTCGGCTTTCGCCCCGGTGACCCGGTGCTATAATGAAACCACAGTACACTTGAAACCATTCTAGGGGGGATACGAATGGCAGCGTTCGACATGAAAGAAGCCCTGAAACTGGCTATCCACTCGGAAATCGAGGCCAGCGAGTTCTACCGGGCCTGGGCGGCAAACACCGAAAAGCAGCACCTGGCGGAAGAGCTGAACAAGATCGCCGATTGGGAAACCTGCCATCGGGATTCCCTGATGAACTACTACGCGGAACGCTATGGGGAGAAGTTCGAAAGGGTGCCGGGGCTGGTCGTCGACCCCGCCCTGAAAGTCCAGGCAGACGAGTTCAAGAACTCGTACACGCTGCTCAGGATCGCTTCCAGTGTCTTTGTTTCGGAAATGAGGGCGGCGGAGCTTTACGGCAAGATGGCGGAGGAAACGGATGGCGAGGCCCGCAAGATGTTCCTGGAACTCAAGGCCATGGAAGAGGGGCACATGACGACGGCGAAGAAAAACTACGAGGATATGCGCGAACATATTCAAGGCTTCAGAGCTTTTTAAGCTATTAAAATAAGACTCAAAAAGACGCCGGGCTAAAAACCCGGTATCTTTTTTAATATGTATCCTTTATATATTATGCAAAACTTGGCTGACAACTCACCTTCCCGGTTGTATGATGTTTTCAGCTTGCGTTCGATCGGAGGAAGATTCTTGTTGCACGGGAGATATCAGTGCCTGGGAAATATCGGGGACTATTGGGAAGAAATCGGCTTCTCAAAATGGAAAGGGTTGGGGCTTTCGGGCGTCTACCGCAGGGTGACCGTGCGCAAAGGTTCCCTCCTGGGCGAGGTGGCCCGGTATTACGCGGACGATTACATTATCTGGGAACACTTGGGCGACGAGAGCGTAAGGAGGATCTTTCGGGAGTGGAAGGGTGTGCCGGACGTGATGGTGCACAGGCTCCTGCTCCTCGGCGACGAGACCTGGAAAAGGAACCGCCAGAAAAGCTTCAGGTGGGGTTTCAGGGGGTGGGTAGACGTTTTCGCCTTCAGCGTCGGTGACGATCCCCTCAAGAGGTTCACGGACCTGGCTCACTGGGCGTCCTTGGGTTTGGCGTATTCGTCGAAGAGCGAAGGCATGGTAAGCCAGCCGGGAGGTGGTGCCTGCGGCGAGGCCTGAAATCGGGTTGGGCAAAAGGAAAAATCCCATGGGAGGTGAAATGAGAAATGCTTGTTACCCTATTCCTTATCGCATCTGTCTTTTTCGTAGCGGCCTTCATGATCTACGGTAAATTCCAGAAGAACCTTTACGGTCTCGACGACAAGAACGACACGCCCGCCAAGGTTTATTTCGACGGGATGGATTACGTGCCTACCCATCCGGCTGTCCTGCTGGGCCACCATTTCGCTTCGATCGCGGGTGCAGGCCCGATCGTCGGTCCTATAACCGCGGCGGCCATGTTCGGTTGGTTGCCGGCCTATCTCTGGTGCCTGATCGGTTCCGCATTTCTCGGAGGTGTGCACGACGCGGGAGCGCTTGTCGCTTCGATCCGCCACAAGGGGCTTTCCGTGGGGGAGGTCGTCGACCACTGGATCGGGCACCGGGCCAAGAAGATCTTCCTTACGTTCACCTGGCTTGCCCTGACGCTCGTCATCGCGGTGTTCCTCGAGCTGGCCGTCAACACGTTTGCCGCAGACCCTGCGGTGGCCTTTTCCGGTCTCCTCTACATGGCCTTGGCCATGGTCTTCGGGGTGTTGATCTATCGAAAAGGCGTCTCCCTGCTCGTCATGACGCTCGTGATGGTCCCGATCGTCATCGGTGCCGTCTTTTTCGGCAACTACTCCCCCTGGGTGCAGCAGACGTTCGTCCTGTCTCCCTCGGCCTGGCGCTGGATCCTTATCCTCTACATCTTCCTTGCCTCAGTGCTACCCGTCTGGCTCCTGCTGCAGCCTCGCGACTACCTTGCGTCTTACCTGCTCTATTTCTCGGTTTTCATCGGGGCGGTCGGCATGCTTTTCGGGGGATCGAAATTCCAGGTTTCCCTACCCGCCTTCACCGGGTTCACGGGCCCCAAGGGTGAGCCGCTTTGGCCTCTCCTGTTCGTCGTGGTCGCCTGCGGGGCTATCTCGGGCTTCCACGCCCTGGTCGGCAGCGGGACGACGGCGAAGCAGCTGAGGAGAGAGTCCGATGCCATCGGTGTCGGTTACGGCGCGATGCTGATCGAGGGCCTTGTCGCTGTTATCGCGATCGGGACGATCATGATAGCGGGGACGATGCTCAAGGGAGGCCCGACCGCCACATACGGGGCAGGTCTGGGCAAATTTGCCGCCCTTATCGGGATTCCGGAAAAAGTCGGGGTCTCACTCGGCCTGCTGGCCCTCAACTCCTTTATCCTGACCTCACTCGACACGGCCACACGTCTGGCGCGCTACCAGCTCCAGGAGTTCACCGACATGAAACTGGATCGGTACACCTCCACCGCGATCGGCGTGGCGGTCGCCGGAGCCCTGGTTTTCATGAAGACGGGCGGCAAACCGGCGTGGCAGCTCATCTGGCCGGTGTTCGGCGCTGCCAACCAGCTAGTGGCGGCCCTTTGTCTCCTGGCGGTCGGTGTCTGGGTCATCAAGGGACTCAAGAAGAGCGCAAACTTCGTCATGATCCCCATGGTCTTCATGCTCGTGACGACCATCGCGGCCCTTCTCCTGCTGATCAAGGGGAACATGGGCAACCTTATCCTTTCCGGCATAGCGGCAGTCCTGCTTGTCCTCGCCCTCATGCTGGTGAAGGAATCGTGGGATGCCATAAAGAAGGCATAACAAGGCCCGAAAGAAAGAGGGGGGAAGGGCGTGTTCGCCCTTCCCCCCTCTTTTGCCAGCCCGGCTCCTTACTTCTTCATACCGGGAACACTGAAGCTTTTGGCCCCCCAGGACTTGCCCTTGAGAGGCTTCCCCTCGAGCAAATGGACGAAGCGGCTCAGGCACTTGGGGCACTTGAGCGTTGACGGCTTCTCCTCCATTTCGAACTCGTGGTTGCAGTTCAGGCAGCGAAACTTGAGCATTGGCACCCGTCCTCCTTTGCCTTGCAGGCGATCGATGTCGCACCCTATTATACGTGAAATCGCAGGCGGTGGCACGACTCAGAACAGGGGGAACAGAACGGTGAAGATGACATAGAGGCCGACCAGGACAAACACAACGCCGGTAAACCCCCGGAGAAGCCCTTCCCACCGGGAAAGGGTTATGAGCCGGTTCCTGTACGCAAGTGTTCCCAGTCGGAGGCTGAACACGAACCCGACGATCGGGATGCCTGTCCCCAGTCCGTAAAGGGCAGGGAGCAGGAAGGGGGAGTGGCTTTCGATCGACAGGGGGATGAGGGCACCGAAAAAGAGCGCTGCCGCGACAGGGCAGAAAGCAAGGGCAAAGACCATTCCCATGAGGAAGGAATGTACGGCATCGGGCCGGAAAAGCTTTTCCGCGGAAAAACGAAAGGGAAGCCGCAGGTTTAAGGGAACCCAGCCCAGGATCAAGACTCCTGCGATAACGAGTAACGGGCCGAGAAAACGGTTGAAGTCCCCCGTCAGCCCGGAGGAGACGCCGGGTATGGACAGGGCGCCGGAAACGAGGCCATAGCCGAGAAGAATGTAGACGGCCATCCTTCCGAGGGTATAGCTGACCGACGCCCGGAGCAGTTTTTTCCAGTCCGAGAAGCTCTGGACGAGAAAGGAAAAGGCCGCCGTGTTCGCGGCGATCGTACAGGGGCTCAGGATCGTCAGGATTCCAAGCCAGAAGGCGGAAGCAGCCAGGACAAGTTCCTTCACAGAGGGTTCTCCTTGAGGAAACGCCGCAGCTCGGCCGAGAAGTAGGAGATAAAGGATTCTTCCTTTTCGGCCAGTTCCCATGCCTTTTCCAGGTTGTCCCACCGCGGTTTCCCGTCATTGCCGGGGGTATAGAGAACAACGGAGGTCGTGTACAGGTCGAAATCCTCCATGAAATGTTCGTTTCCCGGCTTTTCGACGTCCACCGGCCTGAGTACGACGCGCCCGTTTTTCGTTTCTTCCTGGAACGAGGATGCGAGGGCCTTGCGGGTATGCGCCAGGATGAGGTCGCATGTCGGGCATTTTGCCCGCCCGTGGACGAAATAGACGATCACCTGTCCGGGTCGCGGTTCATCTGCGCGTGTTTCGAGCCTGGCCGCCGGGCCTTTCCAGGTGACCCAGGCCGCATAGGCAAGAGAAAAACAGCCGAAAACCAGCAGGATACTCCCGAGAAATCTCTTCAATCGACTCTCCCCTTCCCGCCAGGATTTTATCAGGAATGGCTCTCGATTCATAGTAATAAATATACAGACCGCGGTATAATAGATAAAAAGGGGGGTGCAGGGGATGAAAGTGACTCTATCCGTTCCGGACATATCCTGCGGGCACTGCGTTTCGAGGGTGAAGAAGGCTCTTGGGGAAGGCGGCATCGAAGCCCAGGTTGACCTGGATTCGAAAGTGGTCACCGTGGATGCCGACAAGGAAGAGGCAGCCAGGAACATACTGGCCGGTATCGATTACCCCGCCGCAAAAACGGAGGGATAAGTCCTGCCGGGAGCTTTTACTCAAAGCTTGGTGAGGAGGAGGGTGACGCATGGGAAAAGAGATTTCCGTGGTTCTATGCGGTGCTGCGGGGCAAGGAGTACAAACCGTGGAATCCTTGCTCGTAAAAGCCCTGGCTCGAAGCGGTTACCACGTTTTTGCCACGAAAGAGTCCATGTCCCGTGTACGGGGGGGGAGCAACTCCACGGAAATCCGCATCGCGGATCGCCATATAGAGGCCTTTGTGGACAGGATAGACCTGCTCGTTCCCTTGAATGGCGGGCTTAGGCCCAACATTTGGAAACGTCTGGACGGGAAGACCGTCATCCTGGGTGACAGGGAAGAACTGAAAGAGGAGTTCGAAGGACACCCGAACCGTTTTATCGAGATCCCTTTTCTCGAGATCGCGAGAAAAGCCGGTGGCGAAGTGACGGCAAACAGCGCCGCCGCAGGTGCGCTTTGCGCGATCTTCGGTGTCGAGTTCGAGTTGCTGGATGACCTGTTGAAAAGACGTTTCGGAGCGAAACCGGAAATACTGGGCAAGAACCATTCATCCGCCACGGAGGGTTATAACAGGGGATTGGCTCTCGTCGGCAGCGGCGCTTTCGGCTTCCGGCTGCCCCGCAGGGATCCGGGATGGAAACCGGTGATGATCGACGGACACACCGCGGTTTCGCTCGGCGCCCTTGCCGGGGGCTGCAATTTCGTGACCGCTTATCCCATGTCTCCAGGTTCGGGAGTCCTGGCTTTCATGGGACAGAATGCCTCGAAGTTCGACATCGCCGTCGAGCAGGCGGAGGACGAAATCGCCGCAGTCAACATGGCGATCGGGGCCTGGGCGGCCGGCGCCCGCGCCATGGCCACGACGTCGGGAGGGGGGTTCGCCCTGATGGAGGAGGGGATCAGCCTCGCAGCCGTCACCGAGACTCCCCTCGTCATACACCTTGGACAGAGGCCGGGACCTGCAACGGGCATGGCAACGCGCACCGAGCAGGCAGACCTGGAACTGGCCCTCTACGCGGGTCACGGGGAATTCCCCAGGATCATCCTGTCGCCGGGGGACGCGCAGGAGGCTTTCGACCTTTCGAGGCGGGCGTTCGACTGGGCGGACCGGTACCAGGTCCCCGTGTTCGTCCTGACGGACGAGTACCTGCTTGACAGCGTATACGAGAGGGAAAAACTCCCGCTGGAGGACGGATCCTTTTCCCACCACTTCGTCGAAACGCAGCCGGGCTACCTGCGTTACCGAATGACCGAAGACGGTATTTCCCCGAGAGGAGTTTTCGGGAACGGAACCGGGCTGGTTCGGATAGACAGTCACGAACATGACGAAAGCGGCCACATAGAAGAGGATTTCGAGATGAGGGAGCGGATGCAGGGCAAAAGAATGTCGAAACTCGACCTGTTGGAAAGGGAAGCAATCCCTCCAAGCGTGCACGGCAACCCGGATGGGAACACCGTGGTCGCCTGCTGGGGCTCCACCGGTCCTATCGTGAAGGAAGCGCTGGACCGCCTTGACCGGGACGACGCAGCCCTTGTCCATTTCTCGCAGGTGTATCCTCTTCCGCCCTCCACCGGCAGGCTCCTGGCCGGGGCCAAGAGGCTCCTGGTCGTAGAGGGCAACTCCACCGGCCAGTTCGCCCGCCTTTTGCGAACACATACGGGCAGAAAGGCCGACCACCTGCTTTTGAACTTCCGGGGACATCAGTTCTCGGTAGAGGAAATCGCCAGGGGCCTGGAAAAGGCCCTCGCTGGGGGTGAAGGCAGATGAGTCCCAGGGATTTCGATGTCGAACATGCTGACGTCTCCTGGTGCCCGGGATGCGGCAATTTCCAGATCCTCTCCGTTTTGAAGGAGGCGTTGGCGGAGCTGGGGCTTTCACCCAGGGAGGTCGTGCTTGTCTCCGGGATAGGCCAAGCGGCCAAGACCCCTCATTTCATGCAGGGGCACATCATACAGGGGCTTCATGGACGGGGGCTTCCGGTGGCGACAGGTGTTAAAGCCGCGAACCCGGGCATGACGGTGCTTGCCATAGGCGGCGACGGGGACATGTACGGGGAAGGCGGGAACCACCTGGTCCACACGATCAGGCGAAACCCGGACATCACGAACCTGGTCCACAACAACATGGTTTACGGCCTGACGAAGGGACAGGCTTCGCCCACGAGCCCGATCGGGCTGAAAACACCCGTGCAGGTGGACGGTGTCTTTGCCGAGCCTCTGAACCCGTTGGCACTTGCCCTTTCCCAGGGGGCCTCCTTCGTGGCAAGGGCTTTTTCCGGGGACATGCCGGGGACCCGTGAAATCATAAAGGCCGCCATCCTTCACCGGGGGTATTCGCTAGTCGATATTTTCCAGCCTTGCGTTTCCTTCAACAAGGTGAATACCTACAAATGGTTCAAGGAAAACACCTACGTGCTGGAGGATTTTCCAGAGACCAGGAACGACAGGGGCAAGGCAATGGAACTTGCCCTTGCGGGGCCGCCGTTCCCCCTGGGTATCCTTTACCGGGAAAAAGGAGACAGGCCCACTTTCGAAGACCACCTGGCGGCTTACCGGGAGACCAGGGAACCTCTCTGGCGGAGGACGCCTCCGTTGGAAAGGATCGGAAGCTACATCGAAGGCTTGAGATAAGGACTCGTAATGGGAGGGAAGACGATGGTGGAGAAAAGTATAACCCCCGGAGAGATTTTGGAAAGGTTTTCACTGAAAGACCAGGACAATGCCGACTGGGATTCTTCTTCCTCCAGGGGAAAACGAATCCTGCTTTCATTTCATCCCCTGGCCTGGACACCCATCTGCGCAGAGCAAATGATCGGGTTGGAAAAGAACATGCACCTTTTTGAAGAATTGAGCACGGTTCCGCTCGGGGTCAGCGTCGATTCCGTCCCATGCAAGTCCGCCTGGGCGAGGGAACTCGGACTTGCCCGCCTGAGAGTCCTCTCGGACTTCTGGCCCCACGGGAAAATGGCCAGGGAACTTGGACTTTTCAGGGAAAAGGAAGGTTTTTCCGAAAGAGCGAACGTTCTCGTAAACGAGCAGGGGATCGTAGTTTTCGAAAGAGTCTATCCGATCGGGCAGGTTCCGGACCTGGAGGAGATCCTGGATTTTATCAGACACCTCCATCACTCCGAGGTGAACAGCGACATCCGGGCGGAACACTGCATGGTCGACCTGTCGGGGAAATCCTTGTGCGTCGGCGATTCGCGTAACACGGGAATCCAGTCGACCTCAGACCGGCACCTTGACTGAAACCGCGATCGAAAGGGGAGGCCAT
Source organism: uncultured Synergistaceae bacterium (assembly GCA_964425765.1). Classification (GTDB taxonomy): domain Bacteria; phylum Synergistota; class Synergistia; order Synergistales; family 79-D21; genus 79-D21. The sequence continues at coordinate 12,143 of CAYRNZ010000005.1, read as the reverse complement.
CCTGATGCTTGAAACCGGGGCGAAGGCACTTGATTTCACCCTTGAGGGGACGGGAAACCGTACCTTCTCCCTGTCCGATTTCCAGGAGAAATGGCTGGTGCTGTTTTTTTATCCGAAGGACGGCACAAGCGGCTGAACGAACGAGGCGAAAGCCTTCTCGGACGGTCTGTCCGATTTCGTTTCGGAAGGGGCGGCGATCGTTGGGGTGAGTGCCGATTCGGTTGCATCCCACGAACGATTCCTGGAGAAAAACGGACTGCGCATCGTCCTGCTCAGTGACGCATCGAAAAATATGATCCAGAGTTATGGGGCTTGGGGCCGGAAGAAGATGTACGGGAAGGAATACGAGGGTATCGTCAGGTCGACATTTCTCATCGACCCTGCCGGTGTGGTAAGGTGGATCTGGCCTGTCGTAAAGGTGGAAGGCCATGCGGAAGACGTGCTTGCGACCCTTCGAAGGCTGAAAAGTGAAGGGCAGGAGAGTTGAGACCGGGAAACGGGAAGGAGTGTCGAAAATGAAGAAATGGAGCCAGCTATTCCTGAGTCTGGGGTTCGTGCTCGCGCTCTCGGGAGCGGCCCTGGCCCATCCCCCGGCTTCCCTGGAAGGCAGCCTACAGCCCGACGGGAAGTTGCGGTTACAGCTTGCCCACACTGTAAACGATCCTGTCAAGCATTACATCAACAGGGTCGTCGTCAGGAAAGACGGGAATATCGTAGCGGAACAGGTTTTCACAAAACAAACCGACCGTACGGGGCTCGGGCTGGATCTCGCCGTACCCGGGCTGGCAAAAGGGCAGACAATTCAGGTCGAAGCGGACTGCAACATTTTCGGGAGCCTTAAGAAGACGATCACCCTGTAAAAGGAAAAAGGGCGGGAGGAAATCGGCCTATATCCACCCGCCCTTTTTTGTGGACAGTTACGGACGCCAGGAAATTTCCGCTATCTTCCGGAAATCGAAGTTCAGGATGGCTTCCGTGGAAGGTTTTCCGCCTTCCGCGACTGAACGGAAATCTTTCTCGAGGGCTTCATAGGCTCTCTTTTTTCCCGCATCGGTCTCGCTTTCCCTCACCGTCTGCAGAACCCTCAGAAGTTGCCGGTAAACATCCGGGAGAACTCCAATGACAGGCCCAGTCTCGTCTAGCGTGACGCAGTAAACGTACGAAAGCACGTCTTTACCCTGGAATTGCGGCACGGTGAAAAACGCGGGGAGGATCGGGGAGACGTATAGGAGCGTCCCTCTCGGAACGCTGAGCCTCGGCCGAATGGCATCCCAGAGTGTTTCCCCGATGGGGCTTGTCCCGAGGAGCGCGCGGGGTTGCCGGGTCATGGCGGAGATCCAGAGAACCACCCCCTCCGAACGGTTCCTGGGATCGAGGAAGGTCAGTTTCCAGAGAAGATCAGGTTTGGAATCGTGGTCGGCCATTGAAACGGTGCTCGCCTCCGCCGCAAAAGAGAGGCCGATGACTTCGCTTACGGGCTGGAGACCGCCCGGGGCGCGGAAAAAGGCCTGCGTGACGATCCCGGCATTCTCTTCCAGGACCAAAAAGACGGGTTGCCCCTTGGTCGTCAGGACCCGGGTGCTTGCCCAGCCTCGCGAAACGAAGAGGGTCAGGAAAAGGGCGCAGGCGAAGATGAGCAGAGGGTGACGAGTTTTCAAATCTAGACCTCCTGTCGGCCCGCCCCTTGTCAAAGGCGGGTTATGCGGCGGAAAGTCCGGGCTTCGAAATGAAACCTTTCCGCCAGGGCTGAAATCCTGGCCTGCAGGATCGGATGGATCCAGTCCGGAGCGATTTCCGCCAAGGGAAGGAGCACAAACGCCCGGTCTGCCATTCCAGGGTGCGGGATTTCAAGTTTTTCGCCACGGCAGGCGAAGCCGGGGATCATGAGGATGTCCAGGTCGATTTCCCTGGGCCCCCACCTTCCCCGTTCGTGCCTTCCCAACCGCTGCTCTATGGTTTTCAGCGCAGCCAGGAGCGATCCCGCATCACATTCGAACTGCACCAGGACCGCCGCGTTTAGGAAACGGGGCTGGGCGGTCACCCCGAAGGGAGGGGTTTCATAAACGGAACTCCTGGCGGTGACCCTGAGATTTGCCTCTTCAAGACAGGCAACTGCGCGCCGCAGGAAGCGGAGCCGGTCCCCCACGTTGCTTCCAAGGCCGATTGCGGCCGTCGTCATGAAGCCTCCCTTATGGCGCGTACCATTCGAACGACTCTCAGGTTTTCCCTCACGTCATGCACCCTGACAAGAGACACCCCCAGCCAGGCGGCAATTGCCGTCACGGCAAGGGTCCCCTCGAGCCTGTCGGCCGGGTCGGGGATTGAAAGGACTTGCCCTATCGTGCTTTTCCGGGAATGCCCCACCAGAAGCGGGCGCCCCAAGGTCCTGAAAGCGCAGAGGTGCTTGAGGAGGTTAAGGTTGTGGGAGGTGTCCTTTGCGAACCCGAGTCCCGGGTCGAGGACGACGGCTTCCCTGGCTATCCCCGCGTTGCAGGCTTTTTCCAAGGTTTCGTCGAGTTCTTCCCAGACCTCCCTGACGACTTGCCCGTATTTTGGACTCTCCTGCATATCCTCCGGGGTTTTCCGGCTGTGCATGAGGATGACGGGCACTCGAAGGGATGCGAGCGTTTCAGGCATTCCCGGGTCGAACCTGAGGCCGGAAACGTCGTTGATGATATCGGCTCCGGCTTCCACGGCGGCGAGCGCTACAGGAGCCTTGCGGGTGTCTACGGAGAGAACGGCATCGGGGCGTTTTCGCCGTATCTCCGTGACGACCGGAACCACCCGGGAAATTTCTTCGTCAACCGGAAGGGGCAGGGCACCTGGCCTCGTCGACTCGCCGCCGATGTCTACAAGGTCTGCCCCTTCGTCCAGCTGGGCCAGCGCCGCCCCCACGGCCTCCTGGCGGCCGCGTCGCCGGCTTTCGCCGTAAAAGGAATCTCCTGTCACGTTCACGATCCCCATGACCTTTGTTCCTTCGCCGAGGGGCAGGTGGCGCCCACTCGGGAGCGAAAGGTTCCAGGCCCGCCTTCTCGCGTTTCTCAGGGCAACGTCCAATTCCTTTTTGAAGCGGTCGAGGCCCCAGTAGGGCATCTCGGCAAGTTTTTCGAGCAACCGTGAAAACTGGCCCGGAGTGCCCATCAGGAGCGCGTCGGTTCTTGAAACCCCGCAGTCGATGGTTCTCCTGTGGACGATGATGTCCCCGCCCCGGGACAGCATCTCCTGTTTCAGGGCGTTCGCCGCGCGCACGTCGAGATTGTCCACCGAGAGGAGGAGCGTTCCAGACTTCGCGGAGAAATACCGAAAACTCCTCCGATCAGCGCCAATACGGTCCATTTCTTCGAGTAGCGCTTTTTCATCGAGGTCGTCCAGTAATAAAAGTTTCATACGGCTCCTTTTAGTAAAGCGAGTTAGTTGCCAACGGAGGAAATGTTAGCCCCTGCTTCGGACGGGGTCAAGCCAACAGGTTTCAGACCCACTCCTGTACGAGCTCCGCCAAGTGTCGGTTCTGGTTGAGAAGGGTGAGGCAGTACCCCCTCTTTTCGTCATGCGCGAGGATGGAGTAGGAGGCCGTGTCGACGTGGAGCTTCCAGAAAGATGGTTCCATGATGCCTAGGCAGGCCGCCAGCAGGGGTTTGATGACGGCTCGGTGCGTCACGACGGCGAAGGTTTCGCCTGGGAAGGTCCGGACCAGGTGCTCAAGATTCGAGAAGGCCCTCCGCTGTACCTCCGAAAGGGATTCGCCCCCCGGTATGTGAAGACGGTCGGGGTGCTCCAGCCAGAGACTCCACTCTTCGGGGAATTCCTGTTCGATTTCTTTTTTGGGGCGCCCCTCCCACTCTCCCAGGGCGATATTCGTAAAGCCTTCGCGGACCTGCCATTCCGCGTTACAGGCCTCGGAGACAATCTTCGCAGTGTCCGCGGCCCGTGCCAGCGGGCTCGAGAATACCCGTGTCAGCCCCATTTCCTGGACTTCCCTGGCTAGACTCTGCGCCTGCCGTATCCCTGTTTCGTTGAGGGGGAAATCACATCGCCCCCTGAAGAGACCCTCCCGGTTGCCTGCGCACTCCCCATGCCTGATGATGAAAATCGTCGTACGGATTCCCTGGTGTGCCAAGTTCCTTCCTCCCCGAGACCGAGATTGTTGGACTCCACTATACTACGGATCCTGCGGAGGGCTTGCGTTTGACCTGTGTTGACAATAACCTGAGGGGCTGATAACCTACCGAACGGGTGGGTTTTGGCACTCTATTCCTTAGAGTGCCAAAACCCCACTGCGGGAGGTGAACGCGTTGTTGACGGAGAGACAATACGAGGTCCTCATGGCGATCGTCTTCGAATATATCCATACGGGGGACCCCGTAGGGTCGCGTGCTCTCTCGAAGAAGTACCTGACAAGGGTCAGCGCCGCCACGATCAGGAACGAGATGGCGGACCTGGAGGAGATGGGCTTCATCACGCAGCCCCATACTTCCGCCGGGAGGGTACCGACTGGCCGGGCCTTCAGGGCCTACGTCGATTCGATACTCGACGGGCAGCGGCAAAAGGCCCCGGAACTGGCGGATCGTTTGGCCGAATTGAAGAGGCGCCGGGCGGATTTCGAAGAGGTACTGGCCTATTCATCACAGCTTTTGAGCCGGGCAACCCGGACGGTAGCCCTCGCGGCCTCCGCCCCCGTGGCGCAGGTAAGGTTGGAACGGGTCGAGTTTGTCCCTGTCGACCTGCATCACGCCCTCTTGCTGGTCGTCCTACAGGGACGGCTGATCCACCAGAAACTGCTTTCTTTTCCGTGCGAAATGGCGAGAGAGACGCTTGACGAAATCGCCAGGAGGATAAACATGGTCGCCTCCGGCAGATCCTGGAGCGAGGTTCGGGGCGGCCTGCAGTCGTTTCTCCTCAAGGAGCTCGCGGAAGTTGCGGAAAGCTGCAGGGTGGCCCTTTCGGAGATCGACGCCCTCCTTTCCGAGGATCACTTCAGGTTTTTCACCACAGGGGTGCACCATATCCTGGGCTTCCCCGACTTTCAGGACATGGGGCGGCTCCAGGCGATCCTCGCCCTGCTGGAAGAGGAGGATGCCCTGTCGCGGCTGGTTCGCCGATATTCAGCCAAGGACGGGCTGAACGTGATCATCGGCAACGAGGATCCGGATTCGGGCCTCGGTTCTTTCTCCGCCCTTTTTTCCTCCTCAAGCAGCAAGGGGACACGCACGGTACTGGGTCTTATCGGCCCTGTACGAATGGATTACGAGAGGGCGATAGCAGCACTTGAAACCGTGTGGGACGAGCTTTCGGAAGACGAAGCGAAAGGCGACTGACCGGCAAGGAGGGCTTGCAATGCGCGAAAAACACACCAGGGAGCATCACTTTGAGGAGGAAAACATGGAAGGGCGCGAAAGCGAAGGAGCCGTTGTGGAAGCCCCCGGGGTCTACACGGAAGAGCTCGAGCAGAAGCTAGAGGCCGCAGAAAAGCTGGCCGAAGCGCTCAGGCAGGAGGGACTGCGCATCAAGGCCGACTTCATGAACTATCGATCCCGTATCGAGCGGGAATCGCAGAAGATGCGGGTGCTGGCCGCCGAAAACGCGGTCCTTAACCTGATACCCGTACTGGACAACCTCGACCGGGCTATCGAAGCCGCTGAAAACCACAGCGGAGAATCCCTGCTGGAAGGAGTGCGGATGGTCAGGGACCAGTTTTATGGGGCTCTCCGGTCGCTGGGGCTCGAGGAGATCCCCGCGCTCGGGGAAGCGTTCAACCCTGAAGTCCATGACGGCGTACTGGTTTCGCCGGTAGACGGCCCGGAGGGGAACGAAAGAGTGCTGGAGATCATCCAGAAAGGGTACCGCCTGGGAGAAAGGGTCATCCGCCCTTCCAAGGTAAGGGTCGGCCGGTATGACGGCTGACGTCTTGAACCCGTCTTGAGGGGGGAGATCTTTGGCTGCCGTCGATGATCCCAAAGGCTACTACCGGTTGCTTGAAGTACAGCCGGATGCGGCCCAGGATGATATCAAGAAGAGTTACAGGAAACTGGCCAGGAGCTACCATCCTGACGCGAATCCGGGCAATCCAGAAGCCGAGGAGCATTTCAAGCTCGTCAACGAAGCCTATGCAGTTCTGGGGGATCCCGAAAAGAGGGAACAATACGACCGTTTCGGCACTACCGGCAACGGGGCTGGCGGTTATGGCCCGTTCTCCGGGCAGGATCCTTTCGGAGACATTTTCGGTGACCTTTTCGGCACCTTCATGGGCGGGAACGCGAGAGCAAGGGCGAATGCCCCGCGGCAAGGCGGCGACATAGAGGTCCCCTTGCAGGTGTCCCTCCGGGAAGCCGCTTCCGGTGTTTCAAAAACCGTTACGGTGGCCAGGAAAGAATCCTGCGGGACTTGCGGAGGTACAGGGGCCGAACCGGGCACGACTCCGGAGCCCTGTAAGGAATGCGGCGGGCGCGGGCAGGTCGAACAGGCTGCCAGGACACCTTTCGGGCAATTCGTCACTGTCGCCCCCTGTGCACGGTGCGGCGGTACCGGCCGGGTGATCAAGACCCCTTGCAGGGAATGCGGCGGGAAGGGGCAAAAGCGTGTCAAGCGTGAGATCGAGGTCCGTGTTCCTCCCGGTGTGGACACCGGTTTGAGGCTCAGGATCAACGGCGGGGGCGAGGCAGGGATGAACGGCGGCCCTCCAGGTGATCTTTATGTCCAGCTCGAGGTCGAAGAGGACCCCCTTTTCATCAGGGATGGCAACGACTTGCACACCCAGGCCGTCATTTCTTTCCCCCAGGCGGCACTGGGGTGCCAGCTTGACGTGCGGACGCTTGACGGCTTGGAGAAAAAGGATCTTCCGCCAGGTACGCGTCCCGGCGACACGTTCAGGCTGAAGGGAAAGGGGATGCCGAGACTCCGGGGAGGCGGCCGCGGCGACCTGGTCGTCCACGTGGACGTGGATGTCCCGAAGAACCTTTCCGAAAAGGCAAAAGGACTGGTCGAGGAACTTGCCGCCGAAATGGGTACGCCCGTCCAGCCCTCAGGCTTTTTTGACCGGCTGAAGACGTGGCTTGCCTGAAGCCTGCGGGGAAAAGCCGGTTCGTGGTAGGATGTCCGTAGCGGGAGAGCGGGAGGGGGGCGCCAGCTTCCCTCCCGCGGCTGTTCGGGGGGTGGAGCCTGTGGAAGAAAAGGAATCGTTCTGGTGGTACATCACCCTGGAGACGAAAAGCGGGACGGAGGAAACGCTGGTTTCGTTGGCTGACCTTTCCGGTAGCATCGGGTCGGAAATCCTGGGCGGAGACGGGCGTCTCGGTCTTAGGGCCTATTACAGGAGCCATTTTGAGCTGGGCTACTGGCTGAAAAGGGTAGGTGAGGTGCTTGCCGCCTGGCCCGAGATAACCGTCCGGGATATGGGGAAGATAGAAAACCGGGCATGGCATACCGCCTGGAAGGAGGCTTTCCCCCCGCTCGAGGTCGGCTCGACGCTCGTGGTGATGGCCCCCTGGCACCGGGGAACGGAACCACCCGGGAGGACCGCGTTGTACATCTACCCGGGGAGTGCCTTCGGAACCGGCTACCACGAAAGCACGCAGATCGTGCTCGAGCTGATGGAGCAGTACGTGAGGCCGGGAATGGAAACGGCGGATATCGGCACCGGATCCGCAATCCTCGCGATCGGTGCGGTCAGGCTGGGGGCAAGGGCAGTCTGGGCACGGGACATCGACCCCGCCATACTGGCCGAAGCCGAGGAGAACTGCCGCCTGAACGGCATCGGGATGGAAGCGGTCCATATCGAGCAGGGAGACCTCCTGAAGGGATTCGCCCGCCGCGTCGACCTCATTACCGCGAACATCGTTATCGAACCCCTCCTGTCGATGCTGCCGAAAGTCCGCGGGGCCCTCAATCCCGGCGGGACAGCGATCTTTTCCGGGTTGACGAGGAAAGAAAGAAGCGCATTCCTTGAAGCGCTTGAAAGTTGCGGGCTCATGGCCGTTGCGGAGCTGGAAAAGGGGGAGTGGTGGGGTGTCGCCGCCCAGGCTGCGCCTTGAAAAGTGCCTGAAGGTAGGAGAAAACCTCTGGAAATTGGATGAAGCCCAGGCGCATCACCTTGCCAGGGTCATGAGGGTAGGTCCGGGAGAGGACCTGGAGGGACTCCTGGAAGGGAAGCGGTGCAGGCTGAGGCTCGAGTTCAGCGGGGAGAGTGTTCTTGCGCGAACTTTTTCACCGCTGCCGGGAGCAGGCGACCAGCCTCGGATCGTCCTTTTGGCCTCCCTGCTCAAGGGCGGGGACTTCGAACTCCTCCTGAGGGGCGCTACCGAAACCGGTGTGTCCTTGATCCTGCCTTTAGAGGCGACCCGCTCCGTATCACGGATTCTTCCCGGGGACAGGGCGAGGAAAATGGCCCGATGGAAGCGCGTGCTTGAGGAGGCTTCATGCCAGTGCGGGGCAGCCCGTGTCCCCGAGATTGCGGAGCCGGTCCCGCTGCGGGAAGCGCTTTCAGGAAACCTTCCCCCGCTGAGACTGGCCGGTATCCTGCAGGAAGGTGCGGTTCCTCTTGCGGGGATAGCCCCCGCAGGAGAAGTCGCCATGGCGATCGGGCCTGAAGGAGATTGGGACGACTCGGAAAGGCGGGTCCTGCTGGAGGCGGGTTTTATCCCGGTCAACCTCGGGCCGCGGGTCCTTAAGGCGTTCACCGCCGCCATCGTCTCCTGTTCCTATCTGTTTCTTTCCTGGGAGGGTCGAGACCTTGGCAAACCTCGGGGGCAGGAGATTCAGGATCAAGATCCTGGGATGCAGGACAAACCAATCTGAAGCGGAAGCCCTGGCATCGGAACTCATCGGGAGGGGCGCGATCCCGTCGGACAGCGGATGGGATTTCGCGATACTCCTTTCATGTACTGTGACCTCTGAAGCGGACAGAAAATGCAGGCAGCAGGTCAGGAGGCTGAGGCGCGAGAACCCGGATGGGCTCGTCGTTGCCGCCGGTTGCTGGGCGCAGACCCTCGAAGAGGATGAAGCGGCTTCTTTGGGAATCGATGCGGTCGTGGGAAACCGTTTGAAATTCCTGGTCCCGGATACAATCGCGGCCTTGATTGATGCTGCTCCGGGGCCTCGACAACCCGTAATCCGTCGTCTTTCGACGCCCCCATGCGGAAAGTGGGATCCCCTCAGGCTGGAGAAACCGGTTTTCCACACGAGAGCTTTCGTAAAGGTCCAGGACGGCTGCGACCATTTCTGTTCGTATTGTATTGTTCCCTTCGTAAGGGGGATGCCGGTCAGCCGGGACCCTGCGGAAGTCCTCTCCGAAGTGCGCCGAATCGCGAACTCGGGGTGCCCGGAGATCGTGTTGACGGGCGTTCACCTGGGGCTTTTCAGGGGATGCGGGGATTGGAGCCTGGGACGCATGGTCGAGGAAATCGCCCGCGTGCCCGGGGTGCTGCGCGTCCGCTTCGGGTCGGTGGAACCCTTTGCCCTTGACGAAGGACTGGTCTCTTCCCTGGCACGTACGCCATCGTTTTGCCCCCACCTTCATATTCCCCTTCAAAGCGGAGACGACAATGTCCTGGCAGGAATGAGGAGGGGATACGATGCAGCGGGATTCGCGCGAATCGTTGAAAGGGTCAGGGCCCTTTGGCCGGCGAACATCCACTTCTCGACGGATTTGCTCGTGGGCTTCCCCGGGGAGACCGACGAGGCCTTCAACCGCAGCCTCGACCTGGTGAGAGATCTCGGTTTTGGGAAGCTGCACGTCTTCCCGTACTCCAGGAGGCCGGGAACCGCGGCGTCGAAACTGGAGGGGCGAGTTCCCGAAGCCGTCGTGAAGAAAAGGTGCGAAGAAGGGATCGCCGCAGGGGAGAAACTGCTCGTAAATTTCGCAAGCTCCTTTTTAGGGAGCGACGTCCCTGTGCTCGTCGAAAAGTCCAGGTCGGGTAAACTTAGTGGACTGATCCCCCAGTTCGTGCCCGTAGCCTGGGAAGGGGAGGGGAAGGCAGGGCGGGTCCTGCAGGTCCAGGTCCGGCGCTTCGAAAACGGGACTCTCGTCCCCTGAGTTCTCTTCATTGGTTCGACGGGCTATTGTTCCATCCCGAAAGCTAGGATAAAATGACTCCATCCTGCACGGACGGGGTGAAGCCCTTGACGGGCGACTGTTTATTCTGCGAGATCGCGGCGGGCCGCAGAAAAGCGGCCGTCGTCTACGAAGACAGCGAGGTCGTGGCTTTCAAGGATATTATGCCCCAAGCCCCGACACATCTTTTGGTCGTTCCGCGGGTTCATGTTCCCGCGGCTTCGGACGTGACAGACCCGGCGATTTGGGGTAAGTTGATGGCCGTGGCCAGGAAATTGGCAGCTGACCTCGGGCACGAGGATACGGGATACCGCCTGGTGATAAACAGCGGCCCGCAGGCGGGGCAGACTATCCCCCACCTTCACGTGCACCTGTTGGCGGGACGAGCGTTCCGCTGGCCACCGGGATGAGCGTGGGTGGCATGAAAGGGGGGAGTCGGGATGACGACTGTCGTTCGCAAGGATAACGAATCGATCGAGGATGCCTTGCGGCGTTTCAAGCGCGAAGTCTCCAAAGTGGGGGTTCTGCGCGAGGCGAGACGCCACGAGCACTATCAGAAGCCTAGCGAGGCGAAGAAGCTGAAGAGGGCGGCTGCGGCTAAAAAGCGCAAGCGCTCGTAGCGGGGAGGCTCGAAATTGGACCTGGGAAAGCGCATCCAGGAAGATCTCGTCCTTTCCATGAAGAACCGCGAGGAACTGCGCCTGGGAACTCTGCGGATGCTCAAGGCCGCGATCCAGCTTGCGCAGGTGGAAAAGGGCAAGAGCAAGGAGTTGACGGAGGAGGAGATCCTCGCCGTCGTCCAGAGGCTCATCAAGCAGCGCCGGGACGCGAGCGAGCAATACCTTGCCCATGGCGTGAAAGACAGGTCGGACAGTGAGCTCGAAGAAGCCCGCATCCTCGAAGGGTACATGCCGGAACAACTTACCGACGCCGAACTCGAAGGGATGGCCCGTGAAGCGGTATCCGCCGTGAATGCCGCGGGACCCCGCGATATGGGCAAGGTGATGGGGCTCCTGATGCCGAAAGTGAAGGGCAAAGCGGAAGGCGGAAGGGTAAGGGAAACGGTGGCTCGGCTGCTGCAGTAGGGGAGCACCGGAGAGGAACGAATTTTCTGGTTGGGGGGCCGCAAGGTCCCCCAACTTTTCATTTCCCCGAAAGGTCATTAAGTCCCGATTTTAACGCCAAAGTCACAACCCGAGACCTAGCCCCCAAAGTCAATGCCGATTATAATAAGCCGGGTAGCCACCATATCTGGGGGGTTAATTCTTGCGATGCCCTAATTGTGGAGCGGGTGACACGCGAGTCATCGAAACGAGGACGGCCGACGAGGACCGGATCGTCAGGCGGAGGCGAGAGTGTATCTCCTGTGGGTCCCGCTTCACGACCTACGAGAGGGTCGAACAGCGTACTTTCCTTTGGGTGGTGAAGAAGGACGGACGCCGGGAGGCTTTCGACAGGGAAAAACTCCTGAAGGGCATGGCCAAGGCATGCGAGAAGCTGCCTGTTCCATTGGAGAGAATCGAGGAGGCAGTCGCAGATATCGAGGAAACCCTGCGGAACTCCGGGCAGGGGGAGATACAGAGTGTCCGTGTAGGGGACCTGGCGATGGAAAAGTTGAGGGGCCTACACCAGGTCGCCTACGTGCGTTTTGCTTCCGTTTACCGGGAATTCAGCGATCTTTCAAGTTTCACGAGAGAAATTTCCAAACTCCTTGAAGAGAGGGATGAAAAGAATGGCAGATAACGCCGAAAACCTGGCCGGACGGCAAATGCATCTTTTTGCCGGGCGGTCCGAATCGACGGACCTACTCCTGATGGTTGACGCGCTGGGACAGGAAGAACGCTCTCCCTGGAAAGCCGAGCGCATCCAGAAAGCACTCATCGTGGAGGCGGGGGTTGACCCCCAGATGGCGGGTGAAATCGCGGCGGAAGTGGAAGAGGATCTCGTCCGGTGCAACAGGGAGCAGGTCACGACAACCCTGATCCGTGAGATGGTCAACGTCAAGCTCTTCCAGAGGGGACTTGACGCCAAGCTGAAGGACCATAGCCGTATAGGCATTCCGCTTTTCGACCTCGAATCGATGATGCTGTCTCCGAAT
>CAYRNZ010000004.1:0-94608 GCA_964425765.1 uncultured Synergistaceae bacterium | reverse complement strand
CCCTGACGGACATGATCGGCCGCTGCAAGGGCGCGGTGAACAACTGGGCGATGGCTGCCCCGCTGGTCTGGGCCCACCCGCTGCTGGAGGGCGTGGCCCTGCTGCTGGAAGCCGCGACCGGTGTCCCCTTCACTGAAAAAGTGCTGGAAGAAGCGTCGGACCGCGTCTACCTTCTCGAGATGGCCTTCAACGCCATGCAGGGAACCCGCAGGAAGGACGACCGCTTCCCCGTACGGTGGGACCTCGCGGGCTCGGAATGGGCCGCGGAGGAATCCCGCAAGCACGAAGCCATGCTCGACGCCTATTATCCCTTGAGGGGCTGCGACCCGGTCACCGGGGTTCCGCAACGTGAGGCCTTGGAGAAGCTCGGGCTCGGTTTTGCCGCCAAGGGGCTCGAAGACCCCGGGGTCATGAAGGCCTGGGATGGCCCTCCTCTCTGGCAGCTCGGAACCTACCCCAGGGGGACGAGGCGCGCCTGAAAGAACTAGGGGGGGAAGGCGAAAGCCTCCCCCCCTAGTTCTTTCAGGCGATCACGGATTTCAACGCCTCCGTCCATTCGGGCGCCAGCGCAGTGCCCGTCACCCCGTTAACCCAGGAAGGGGCCCCCCCTCCCCTGGCTCCCAGTTCGGGATGGTCCTTCAGGAAGCGCCTCAAGTCGATGCCCGCCTCGGAACCGCAAGCCAGGGTGAAGCTTCCCCCCTGGCCTTCCCCGGAGGGGATGAGGACCAACCCCACCGATAGGGGGTCCGATTCGGTCAGGGCTTTCAGTGAGGGTGTCGCCATCTCCGGGAGGAATCCCGGCAGGACGGCCACGGAAAGAGTCTTCGAGCCGACCCGGTGCACCTCCCAGGGCAGCGCCAGCATTCCCTTAGCCTTGTCCAGCGCTCGGGAAAGGACTTGTTTTTCCTCCTGCAGCCGGTCGTACACCTTTTCCAGTTTTTCAAGCGGGCAGCTGACCTTCCTGAGGAGCACCCGGACTACGCGGGAATAAGCCTCCAGGACAGGTTCCCTGTGAACCGTGAACTTGACCTCCCAGTCCGGGGCAGTTCCCCGGTAACCCGTTACGAGCAGGCCCCCGATCCGCCCGGTCGAAGAAACGTGCGTACCCGAGCAGGCTATGCAGTCGAACCCCGGGATCGTGACGACCCTTACGGGCTCGTCGCCGAGGCGGTCCCAGTTGGCTTTCAGGCCTTCGATGGACTGAGCCTCCGCAGGGTCGTGAAGCCTTATGGAGACCGGAAGGTCACTGGCGATCACCTCGTTGGCCGCGGTTTCGGCCTCGAAAAGGAGGTCCCAGCCAAGTTCCCCGTCCCATCTCAGGAAAACGGCCGTCTCCTCTTCCGCCACCGCCACCTTGTACACTTCAAGACCTTCGTGCCGGCTTTCCAGGATGCGCGAAAGGACGTGTTCCCCCGAATGCATCCGGGAGAGGAGGGCCTGCCGTGACAGGTCAACCTCCGCTTCCACCGCAAGGCCCTCCGCCGGTTCCCCTTCCATGACCCGAACGGACAGGACCGGGACGTCATCCTCCCTGAAACAGTCGACCACCTCGGCGGAAAAGCCGGGGGCCTTCAGCCATCCCTTGTCGCCGGGCTGGCCGCCTCCCGAAGGGTGGAAACGGTTGTCCTCGATCGCCAAGCGGGCTTCCTTCCCCTTCCTGGAAAGGACCGCCGTGATTTTCGTCGTATAGGTGTCTCCCAAGGGCTTTCGCCTCCCTTCCAGTTGCAATTATATCCCGCTTGCACGACGTCCGGGGCGGGGTAAAATCAGGGGATACGAGAAAAGGGGAGGGAACGTTATGCCTTCTGAAGTACACTTTACCGGCATGAGAACAACGCCGAGGCAAAACATGCTGGACCGCCTGGAGCAAGTCGTCGTGGCGGCGGGCTTGGACAACCTGCCGCTTGCGGGACGCATGGTCGCGATCAAGATCCACTTCGGGGAACCGGGGAACCTGGCCACGATCCGCCCAAACTACGTGGCCCGGCTTGTCAGGCTGATCCGGGAACGCGGGGGAAAACCGTACCTGACCGACGCGAACACCCTTTACAAAGGGCTGCGGGCCAACGCGGTAGACCACATGCAGGCCGCCATGGAGAACGGCTACAACCCGCTTTCCGCGGGTTGTTCCGTGATCATCGCGGACGGCCTCTGGGGTTTCGACTACCGGGAAGTGGGAATCAACCTGCGGCACTTCTCCACCGCCAGGATCGCCTCGGCGGTGGCGGAAGCGGACGTGATCATCTCCATGAGCCACTTCAAGGGACACGAGCAGGCCGGGTTCGGCGGTGCGCTGAAGAACATCGGGATGGGATCGGGCTCGCGGGAAGGCAAGATGGCCATGCACTGCGATGCCCCTCCCCGGATCGCCGCCGCCAAGTGCATCGGCTGCGGCGAGTGCGTGAGGAACTGCGCCCACGAGGCGGCGCAAATGGGACCTGAGGGCAAGGCCTTCATCGACGAGACTCGATGCGTCGGCTGCGGGCAATGTGTCGTCGTATGCCCGGCAGGGGCGGCCCAGATTTCCTGGGGAAGCGCCGGGGTCCTCGGTGAGAGGATAGCAGAGTACGCCTTCGCGGCCCTCAAGGGGAAACCCCACTTCCACGTCAACTTCGTCATGGACGTCTCCCCCAACTGCGACTGCTGGAACCATAACGACACCCCCGTCGTCCCGGACATCGGCATCCTGGCGTCCGGGGACCCGGTAGCCCTGGACCAGGCCTCGGTGGACCTCGTCAACAGCGCCCCGGTGCTTCCGGGAAGCGCCCTTCACGAAAAAGGGCTGCTGCACGGCGACAAGTTCCAGGCCCTCCATCCGGACGGAGACTGGGAACGGTGCCTGGCCCACGCCCAGGCCATCGGCCTGGGAAGCCGGGCCTACAGGCGGATCGATCACCCCTGAAGAAGAAAAAACGAAGCCCCGGGGATCGAACCCCGGGGCTTCGTTCGTGAACCGGCCCTGCCTCTCAAAGGCGGCCGATGTAGTCGGAGATGGCGGAAAGGCCCGCTTCCAGCGTTTCGGTCGCGCAGGAATAGCCCAGCCGGAACCAGCCCTCGCAGTCGAACGCTTTCCCGGGGACGATGAAGGCCCCGTTGTAGTCGAACAGCCCCTTGCAGAATTCCTCCGAGGGCATGGGGAAATCGTAGCGGACGAAAGCGGTGGTCCCCGCCCTGGGGCGGACATACGAAAGGCTTTTCTCACGCCGGACCCATTCGTCGACGATCGCAGCGTTCTTCCGGACCAGCGGGAGATTCCTCTCCCGGATCCGCTCCCTGTGGGAAAAAGCCCTCAAGGCCAGCATCTCGTCGATCATCCCGCAACTGATCGTGGTGTAGTCCCTGCGGCTGAAGCATTCCCGGATGAACTCCTTCGGGCCGGCTACCCAGCCCAGACGCAGTCCCGCCAGGGAGAAGACCTTGGAAAGGCTTCCGGTTGAGACCGCCTTTTCGGCCAGGTCGACGACCGAGGGGGTTTTTTCCAGCGGATCGTGCTCGAGCCCCCTGTACACCTCGTCACAGAGGATCCAGGCCCCGGCCCGCTCGGCGATACGAGCGACTTCCTTCAGCAAGGGCGCGTCCATCAGCGCCCCAGTCGGATTGTTGGGGTTGTTCAGGACGATGAGCTTGCACCTGTCCCCCGCCAGTCTTTCCATTTCCTCAAGGTCCGGGAGGAACCCGTTTTCAGGGCGGAGTTCCAGGATTCTCACGTCGGCCCCGAAGGCCCTGGGGACCGAGTAGAGTTGCTGGTAGGTCGGCTTCACGGCCACGACCCGGTCGCCCGGTTCGACAAGGGTGAAGAGCGCGAGGAAGTTCGCACCGATCGCCCCGTGGGCCAGCAGGACGTTCCCTTCGTCCTGGGTGTCGTAGAGGCGGGAAATGTGGGCCCGCAGGTCGAACGTACCGGGAATTTCCCCATAGGTCAGCTTGCGCCCGAAAAACTCCTCCACGAAGGACTCCCTGCCCCCGGAGAGGTCCAGCAGCTCCCCAACCGTCAGCGATTCCACGCATGTTTCGGCGATATTGTGCGTCGCGGTTTCCTCGTAGGCGTTCATCCACTCTTCGACGCCGAACGGCTCGATTTTCATTTCCAGCCCTCCCGTCAGGATTGACTCAATTTTTCCTCAAGCCCGAAGGCACAAGCGATACCGCCTTCGGGGCGGCCTTTAGAACCAGCCTTTACGGTGGAAATACCTGAGCATCGCCGCCGAGACGGCGACCATGACCCCCCATATCGCCGCGTAACCCCACCTCCACTCCAGTTCGGGCATGAAGCGGAAGTTCATGCCGTAAACACCCGCGATGAAGGTCAGCGGGATGAAAAGGGTCGAGATGATGGTCAGGACCTTCATGATCTCGTTCATCCTGTTGCTGATGCTGGACAGGTAGATGTCGAGCATACCGGACAGCGTTTCCCTCAGGCTTTCCACGGTCTCCAGCACCTGTACCGTATGGTCGTAGAGGTCTCTCAGGTAAGGGGCCAGCTGTTCGCCAAGGAGAGGGGATTCCCCCCTTTCCAGGTTTCCGATCAACTCCCTCAGAGGCCAGATCGAATGCCTCAGGAAAACGAGTTCCCGCTTCAGGTCGTGAAGGGTTCGCAGCGTTTCCCGGCTCGGGCTGGTGACGAGTTCTTCCTCGAGGGCATCCACCTGGTCGCCAAGCTTCTCCAGGATGGAGAAATATCCGTCCACTACAGCATCGACAAGACTATAGGCAAGCGCATCGGATCCCATTTTCCTCAGCTTGCCCTTCCCGGTGCGAAGGCGCTCCCTCACGGGGTCGAAAAGGTCGCCCACGTCCTCCTGGAGTGAGAGGACGAAGCGGTCCCCCAGGATGATGCTCACCTGTTCCGACAGGAGACGCCCCGTTTTCTCGTCCAGGGTCAGCATCTTCAGGACGGCGAAGAGATAGCTGCCGTAGTCCTCTAGCTTGGGTCTCTGTTCGAGCGAGGTCACGTCCTCCATGACCAGGGGGTGGATACCGAACCTGTTTAGGAGGCTTTCCAGCGTCCCCGAATCCGAGAGCCCGTCCACGTTGATCCAGGCAACCCCGGATCCCTCGCGAGGCTGTAGGCATTCTTCAAGGCCGCAGCCCGTTTTTTCCGTAAACCGGTTTGCGTCGTAGGTGATCAGGGTTAGCCTGGGGCTTTCGCCCCCGGCCCGTGCAGCCCTGGTTCTTCCCCGCATCGGGCGGGAGCCGGCCTTCCTGTCCCTGGGCAAGAGCTACCGCCTCCCTTACAGGGGATCCGCGACCGTCCCGTTTTCCAGGATCCCGATCCCCTCGACCTCCACCTCCACCCGATCGCCGGGCAGCATGGGACCCACCCCTGCGGGCGTTCCCGTGGCGATGACGTCGCCGGGCCTGAGGGTCGTGAAGCGGCTGACATGGGAAATGAGGCGCGAAACGGGGAAGATCATCATGTCCGTGTTGGCCGACTGCACGACCTGGCCGTTGAGCCGGGTCTCGATCCGCCTGCCTTCAGTGCGGTCCGACCGGACGATCCAGGGGCCCAGCGGGCAAAAGGTGTCGAAACTCTTGGACCGCGCCCATTGGCCGTCCTTGTTCTGCAAATCCCTGGCCGTGACGTCGTTCAGGCAGGTCAGCCCGAAGATCACCCCGGGGGCCTCCTCCTCCGCGATATTCCGGCAGGTATGCCCGATGACCACGGCCAGTTCACCCTCGTAATCGATCCTCCCGGCCCAAAGCGGGATCCGGATTTTTTCTTCCGGATTCAGCAGGGACCCCGTCGCCTTCAGGAAGATCAGCGGTTCCTCAGGCAGGTCGTGCCCCAGTTCCTTCGCGTGTTCCGTGTAGTTCCTGCCAACGCAGAAAATGTTCCCTGGAACGAGGGGGGCCAACAGGCGCACCTCACCCAGAGGAAGCTGTTCACCGGAAATGGGCCTGCCTTCCCACAGGTTGCCATCCAGGGGCGTTACAGAATTTCCCTCCAGGGTCCCGAAACGGACTTTCCCATCCTTCGAAAAACGAACGACTTTCATCTTCTTTTCCCTCCCGCTTTCTTTCGGATCTTTTCACTTCCAGTTCGGCAGGATCAGTGCCAGCGCCGCCCCGTAACTGACGAGAAGGGCCAGGAGCACGGAGGCGGAGAGCATGTCCTTTGTACGCTTGACGTCCTCGTTGAACTCGGTCCCGACATGGCTGTCGATCAACAACTCCAGCGAGGTGTTGATCAGCTCGATGACCATCGGGACGAGGCTGAGCAGGAAAACCCTGAACGCCAGCCAGAAGTCCCCCTTCCCCGAGTAAACCGCAATGGCCGTCAGGAGGAAGGCACACGCCGTCTCCCTTGCAATGGCGGTCTCCATGAAGAAGGCCGTCTTCAGGCCGTTCAGGGAGTTGAGCCCTTTCCTGGCCAGGGAATCGTTTTTCCAGCTGCATTTCGCGTTCGACGGGCCTTCCATCAGGCTTTCTCCCCTCCCGAAGAGGAAGATACGGCAAAACCCCTTGCCTTCTCGATCAACTCCCGCACCCGGGAATCGGGGGGGAGGCGTTTCCCGATCCTTTCGATCACCCCGCGGTCCAGGATGCTGCGGAACGCAGGGGCATAGTTCAGGTCGAAGACCCACGAAAGCTGGACGAGGAGAAAATCGGCGACCGACCGCACCTGGCTGTAGGAGGCCCTTCCCGTTTCCGCCAGTGAATCCAGGACGCCGCCTGAGATCTCGTCCGTCTCGCGGATGCGGGGCAGAAGGTCCCCTATCCTGTCTTCGTCCAGGTAACGCTGGACGATCTCGAACACATCCAGCTTGTCCGCGTCCCTGACCAGCCTGACCATACCCAGGCTGGAGGGGCGGACATCCGCCGGGATCCCTTTCCGGTTGTGGAAGCGGATCCCGTCCAGGATCGCCTCGCGGTCAGCTTCACCCAGCGAACCGAGGATCCCGGCCTCGCCGACCGTTTTCCAGCCGAGTTCCCCGTGATCGACCGACAGGGCGTCGTAGAAAGTGCCGAAATCCCGGTACTGCGGGAACCGGCCGATGTCATGGAGCAAACCCAGTAACCGGGCCCGGGCGATGTGATCGGTATCATAACCCATCGCGAGGGCGATACGGCCGGCCTCCCCGCAGACTCGGTAACTGTGCGCCAGTTTCAGATCGAGCAGCGGTTCGAGACCCGAACCGCCCTTCCCGAACGCGTTCACGTACGCCTGGAACCAGCCGATTGCGTCCTTCATGGATACCATGGCGGAAATCCTTTCGTCCAGAGCCGTCCTTGCGCGTTGCGACCGTGTCCCCCGACTGCTATAGTTGACGCAAGTCAGTCAGGGGAGGGGCAGGCATGACCGATTCTTCCGAACGTTACAGGAAAACGTTCCCGATCTCGTGGGACCAGCTTCACAGGGACTGCAAGACCCTGGCCTGGAGGCTGCACGAGAAGGGGAAGTGGAAGAGGATCCTCGCCATCGCCCGCGGAGGTCTTGTCCCTGCTGCGATCATCGCCCGGGAGCTGGACATCCATTTCGTCGACACCATCTGCGTCTCGAGCTACACGTTGCGCACCCAGGGCGAACCGGAAATCCTCAAGCAGGCCATCCCGTTCGAGGAGGGCTCTCAGGGGTGCCTCATCATCGACGACCTCGTCGACACGGGCCGTACGGCCCAAATCGTCAGGCAAATGTTCCCGGAGGCCTATTTCGCCACGGTGTACGCGAAACCCGACGGAAGGCCCCTCGTCGATTCCTTCATCACGGAGGTCTCCCAGGACACCTGGATCCTGTTCCCCTGGGACTCCGAGTTCTCCTTCTCCCAGCCGATCATCGGGAGGACCTAGTCCCTTTCCTCCCTGTGGAAGGGCTGTCCCAGGGCCGCAGGCGCCCCGAGAAGGATCCCCCTTCCTTTCTTGACCGAGATCGCCACGAGAACGGCGATCGTCAGGACGTACGGCAACATCAGGAGTAGCGGTGCCGGCACGGTGGTTCCCGCTGCCTGGATACGGAGCTGCAAAGCCCCCACACCCCCGAAGAGGTACGAGCCGAGAGCCGCCCGCAACGGGTTCCAGATCCCGAAGATGACCAGCGCCACCGCGATCCATCCCCGCCCCGCGGTCATCATCTCCACCCACATCTGCGTGTAGACGACAGACAGGTACGCGCCCCCCAGCGCCGCCAGGCCCCCTCCGGCCATCGTGTAGGCGTATCTCAGCCGCGGCACGCTCAGGCCCGCGGTGTCGACGGCCCTGGGGTTTTCCCCCACAGCCCGGAGGGTCAGGCCCCATCTCGTGGAGGCGATAAACCAGCAGAGGAATCCCACGAGGACGTACGACGCGTAGACCAGGGGGTCGTGGTTGAAGAGAACCGGCCCGAGGACGGGAATCTTCCCCAGCACCGGGACCGGCGTGATCCCGATGCCCCGGATCGTCTCGCCGACGTAGCCTTTTCCGAGCAGGGCGCTCATGCCCGTGCCGAACATCGTGATGGCCAGGCCGCTCACGACCTGGTTGGCTTTCATGGTCACGCAGAGGAAGGCATGGATCGCGGAGACCGCCATTCCGGCAACCACCGCGGCCGCAAGCCCGAGCCACGGGTTTCCGGTCGCCAGGGTCACCGAGAACCCGGAAAAGGCCCCGAGCAGCATCAGCCCCTCCAGGCCCAGGTTCAGCACTCCGGCCTTCTCGGTCAGGATCTCCCCAAGCGTCGCGTACAGGATCGGTGTTCCGCTCCGTATCGCCGCGGTCAGGATGGGCACGAGGATATCCATCCGGCTCACTCCCCTTTCCCGGTGCGGGCGATCCGGTAAGTCCGGAAGAACTCCCCACCGAGGACGCAGAAAAGGATCAATCCCTGCAGCACCTGGACGCTTGCCAGGGGCAGCCTCATGACGACCTGCAGGGTGTCGCCTCCCACCAGCAGGGCGCCGAGGAGGAAGGAGACCAAAATCGTTGCCAGCGGGTTCAGCCTGGCGAGCCATGCCACGATGATGGCGGTGAAGCCGTATCCGCCCGAAAAGCCGGGCTGGATTCTTCCCTGGAGGCCCGCGATCTCCGTCATTCCCGCTATGCCTGCCACCGCCCCGGAGACGAACATCGCCAGGAGGATGTTTTTCATGTAGTCGATTCCCGCGTAGCGTGCCGCGTTCGGGTTGTTCCCGATCACCCGCAGCTCGAAGCCCCAGCGCGTCCATCGGTAGAGAACCCGGAAAAGGACGGCCAGGAGGACCGCTATCACCAGCCCGACGTGGACCCGGGTCGAACCGAACACGGGCAGCCTGGCGGCATCGGGAAAAGGTGCGGTCATCGGGAAACCCAGGCTGGAAGGATCCCGCCAGGGACCGTAAATGAAATACTCCGCCAGCAGGATCGCGATGTAGTTCATCATCAGTGTCGTAATGGTTTCGTTCACGTTCCAGCGCGCCTTCAGGTAGCCCGCGAACCCCGCCCAGAGCCCCCCGGAAAGGGCCGCCGCCAAGAACATGAGGACGAACATGACGGGAGCGCTGTCGACGAAGGCGTACCGGACCACCGCGACCGCGGCAAGGGCTCCCATTACGATCTGCCCTTCCGCCCCGATGTTCCAGACGACCATCGTGAAGGCCAGGCCTACCGCGAGGCCAGCGAGGGTCAGCGGGATGGCTTTGACGAGCGTCTCGCTGATGCCCCAGGCATCCCCCAGGGCCCCTTTGAACATGGCCTTGTACGCGGCTCCCGGGGAAACCCCGAGGAAAAAGAGCAGCAGGGCCCCGGCCAACAGGGCGGTCGCGACCGCCCCGGCCGGGATGGCCCAGTTCAGCCAGGCAGGACAGTCGAGGCGGCGTTCGACCCTGAAGGGGGCGCTCATCGGGCCGCACTCCCCGCGGAAGGCTCGTTCCTGCGGATACCGGCCATCATCAGTCCCAGGTCTTCTTCCGTCGCCACGCGCGGATCCTCGACGACCCCCATGATTTCCCCCTTGTGGATGACCGCCAGGCGATCGCTCAGCGCCATGACCTCCTCCAGGTCCTCCGAGACGAGAAGGACGGCCGCCCCGCGGTCCCTCTGGCGCAGCAGCTGCTCCCTGACGAATTCGGTCGCCCCGACGTCGAGCCCCCAGGTGGGCTGCATCGCCACGATCAGGCGGGGAGTCCCGGAAAGCTCCCTGCCGAGCATGAGGCGCTGCTGGTTCCCTCCCGACAGGTTCCTCACGGGAACGCCGAGCCCAGGCGTGGAAACGCCGTACCTTTCCACGATCCGCCCCGTTTCCCCCGCCACGTTTTCCCAGCTCAGGAAAATCCCCTTTGCATAGGGTTTCCGCCAGAAATTCTTCAGGGTGAAATTTTCCCTCAGGTTCATCGCCCCGACGAGCCCTGTGCCTTTCCGGTCCGCCGGGATGTAACTCACGCCGGCCTTGACGAATTCCATGGGCCTTGCAACGGTCATGTCTTTCCCGTCAAGAAGGATCCGTCCGAACTGGACCGGCCTAAGGCCCGAAAGCGCTTCGCACAGTTCCCGCTGGCCGTTGCCCGCGATCCCCGCGATCCCGAGGATCTCCCCTTCGCGGATCGACAAGCCCAGGTTTCGCACGGCAGGCAGCCCGCGGTCGTTCAGGGAGCAGATCCCCTCGGCCTCGAGGACCGTTTCCCCCGCGTTGAGGACGGCCTTGTCAACGGCAAAGACGACCTTCCGGCCCACCATCTTTTCCGCCAGTTCCTCCCTCGTCGCCGTTCTCCCCGGAAGCGTTTCCACCACTTCCCCCTTCCGGAGGATCGTGATGCGGTCTGAAATCTCCATGACCTCGTCGAGCTTGTGGGAGATGAACACCACCCCGTGGCCTTCCGCGGTCATCTGCCGGATCGTGTCGAAAAGGTGGCGCACCTCCTGAGGGGTCAACACGGAAGTCGGTTCGTCCAGGACGAGGATATCGGCCTGCCTGTAGAGCATCTTGAGGATTTCTACCCGTTGCTGCTCCCCGACCGAGAGCTGCCAGACCCGGGCTTCGGGCTCCACGCGGAGGCCGTAGCGCTCGGACAGGGCACGGATCTTTTCGACGACGTCCTTCCTGGGGAGGACCGCTTCCAGCCCGGGAAGGCCCATGATCATGTTCTCCCACACTGTCAGGACGGGGACGAGCATGAAATGCTGGTGGACCATCCCGATCCCGGCCGCGATGGCATCCCTCGGGGAAGAGAACCTCGAAGGCTGCCCCTTCACGCTGATCGTCCCCGAGTCCGGCTTGTAGAGGCCGTTCAGGACATTCATCAGGGTGCTTTTCCCGGCGCCGTTCTCGCCAAGCAGGGTGTGCACCTCCCCGGGGAGCACGTCGAAATCGATCTTCGAGTTCGCCCTGACGGAAGCGAAGGTCTTGCAGATGCCCCGCATCTGGACGAGGGGCGACTTGGTTTGCGTCTCCATCGGGGTTCACGCTCCCGGGAAGAATTTTCCTGATGACCTTCCAAGTTTGCCTCAAAGGGCCGAATTGTCAACGGCGGACAATAAGGGGGAGTCCCTCGACGGGACTCCCCCCTGTCCGTTCGTGACGTTTTCCCGGGTTTACTTCGGGATCGTTCCCTCGACCCCCTGGACGAACCAGTTAAAGGAAAGCATTTCCGCATCTGTCATGCGTTTCCCTGCCGGGACCTTGACGTTGCCGGCCTGGTCCTTGATCGGGCCGGTGAAGACGTCCCACTTGCCGGAAACGATCTTCGCCTGCTCGGCCGCGACGAGGGTTTTCACGCTTTGGGGCACAGCCTTGCCGAACGGCGCCAGGCCGACCATCTTCTCCTTCAGGCCCCACCAGATCGACTCGGACTTCCACGTCCCCTTGATCACCCTGTCGGCGGTGTACTTGTACAGCATCCCCCAGTTCCAGATCGGGGCGGTAAGGTGGCGCGTCGGGGCATACTTGCTCATGTCGTTGTTGTACCCCACCACCCAGACCTTCGCCTCTTCCGCGGCCTGGGGCGCCGCGCCGGAATCGGCGTGCATGGCGATCACGTCAGCGCCGGAATCGATCAGGGCCTTGGTCGCTTCCTTCTCCTTGCCCGGGTCGAACCAGGAGAACAGCCAAACGACCTTGACCTTCGCCTTGGGGTTCACCTTCCGGACACCCTGCGTGAAAGCGTTGATCCCGCGGATGACCTCCGGGATCGGGTTCGCGGCGACATAGCCGATGACGTTGCTCTTCGTCATCTTCCCGGCAACCAGGCCGGAGAGGTAGCGGGGCTGGTAGATGCGCCCGAAATAGGTCCCCACGTTGGGCCCCATCTTGTAGCCCGAGCAGTGCATGAAAACCACGTCGGGATACTTCTTGGCGACCTGCTGGACGAAGTCCATGTAGCCGAAGGAGGTGGCAAAAACCAGTTTCGACCCGTTCCGGACGAACGTCTCCATGACTCGGACGGAGTCAGGTCCCTCCGGTACGGATTCGACGATGCTGGAGGTCAGCCCGGGGAAAGCTTTTTCCATCTCAAGGCGGCCCTTCTCGTGCATATAGGTCCAGCCGCCGTCCCCAACCGGCCCGATGTAGACGAACCCGGCTTTGACGTCCTTCGCCGGGACCGGGGCAATAGCCCAAGCCGCCGTGCCCGCAAGAAGGAATGCCATGACTAGCGCGATTGCCCAGTTCTTCCTCATTTCCCATTCCGCCTCCCGATTTGGACTTCGATACGACAATATCCTGACTCTTGTTATTGAAACATGGCTAACATTCCGCCGCAAGGCCCAAAAAAACCAAGCCTTTTAGGCCCTGGCTCCCCCGTCGCCGAGGTCAACCCCCGGCGCTTTCCCTGCTCGTGATCCGGATTTCGAAGAGACGGCCCCACGGGTAGCTCACCTCGAAATCCACGGCACCAAACTCGGCCAGCGCCGATCCCGAGAAGGCCGCCAGCTTTTCGTATATCTCCTTTTCGAGCCTGGCGGGGGAAACCTGTCCCGCGAAAGCTCCCCTCGGGATGACCGCGGCCCTCACGTTCGCCTGGTATCCCCACTCGTCCAGCAGCCGCGTGAAGAGGATCCGCTTCCTCCGGCCGGCCGGCATCCACCTCGCCAGGGTCCCGGTCACGAGAGCCAGCCCGATGGCGTTGTCCGAGGTGTTCCCCCCGGAGTAGGCCGCGAGGCGCCCCAGGAGGCCCCTTCTCCTCAGGGCCTCCATCAGGCCGTTGTCGGCACCGTTGTCGAAGGCCACGTCTGCCAGGGCGACGGGTTTCCCGGCCTCCAGGAAGGAGCCGATCTTCTCGGCCAGGGCCTCGTCTTCCGCGTCCGGCAGGGGCCGGTTCGACGAAGAAGAAGCTTCCCTCGTCCACCCTTGCGCAGGGGTGTTCACCACAAGCACGAGGTCGGCCTCCCCGGGGTTTTCCGCCAGGGCCACGCCCAGGACTTCCGTTTGGATTTCGAGCGATTGCCGGGGTGTGAAGCCGGAATAGGTCGGGTTTGCGGCCGGTCCGGAGCGAGCCGGGAAAAACGGGTAGACTGCCTGTGTTTTCTTGTCCTCGAGAAGGATCTTGCCGAAAAGCAGGAGCCCCAGCTGGTCCACGCCCGGGACCACTGCCGCGCGGGCGGACGGGACGTCGGCGATGATTCTCCCCATCGACTGGAATTCCTGCTCGAGCCAGGTCGGGGAGACATTGTCGTCGAGGCCTATCCCCACGAAACCGATCCCCTCGTGACTGTATAGCCGCAGGAGGCGCAGGGCGGCCCGCAGGCTCCGGTTCCTCCGGTTCGCCCATTCCCTGAGGACCTCGGGAGGAACGGCTTTCAGCAGCCGTTCGGAGGCGGCCAGGTCCTCCCCTTCGAGAACCCCTCGCGAGGCCGCGGACTGGAGGCGGGCGAGCTGGAACAGGTGCGGGGCCCACTTGGCGTTGTACCCCGCGTCCAGGATCCCCTCGCTCTGCCTCGGCAGCCTGAGGAGGGTGCCGAAAAGGGAAAACGGCTTTCCGGGAAAAGCAGAAGCGAGGTCCCGGAGAGCCTCAAGGCGGCGGATGGTTTCCTCTTCCTCCAGGTCGTGCGTCCTGGACGAAACGAGCCCGCCGAAAAGAAAGGCATCGGCGGCGATGACGGCGGGGCCCTCCTGCCTGTTGGCGGCCAGCCACTCGTAAAGGCCTGCGAAATCGGGGATGCCGTCCCGCCCGCGGAAAAACGAATAAGGGGGCAGGAGAAGGCGGGCATCCAGGGCTTCCGCGACCTCGAGCACCCGGTCCAGGGAATAGGGGCGGTCGTCCAGCGGAAGGTACAGCACGGTACGAGAGACCGCATCGGCCTGCCCGAACGCGACGCTACCCAAAATTACCAGCGCTGCCAGCACCCCCAGTGGCGTTTTCCAGGCCATTCTCACGTGGAGCCCTCCTCCAAGACCGTTCGACGGAAACCCGTTTCCTCTACGAGGAGCGCCCCGATGCCGCTTTCCTCTTTCGGTAGGCCATCATGGCGATGAATTCGTGAGCCACGCACCCGGCCATGTAGGCGGTGATCTGGGTCGGGTCGAATGCGGGGAGCACCTCGACGACATCGCAGGCGACGTAGTCGATATCCTTCGTCTGGCGGAGCAGGTACAGGGCTTCGAAGCTGGTCACCCCTCCGACCTCGATCGTGCCCGTCCCGGGGGCGTACGCCGGATCGACGAAATCGATGTCGAAGGTCAGGAAGGCCTTACGGTCGCCGACCCGCCTGTTTATCCTGGCCCCGACCCGGTCGAGCCCTTCCTCGCGCAACTCGCCCGCCGGGATCACCTCGAACCCCATATCCCGGGAAACGCGGATCGCGTCCGTGCTGAATATCCCCCGGACTCCCACCTGGATGGAATGGGCCGTGTCGATCAACCCCTCGTCGACGGCGATCTTGAACGGCGTGCCGTGCGTCAGGGTATCCCCGTTCTCGATGTCGTACGTGTCCAGGTGGGCGTCGAGGTGGACCAGCGCGACGGGCCCGTGCTTCGCCGCCACCGCCCTCAGCTCGGGAAGCGTGACCGAATGGTCCCCGCCGAAGCAGACCGGGACCACGCCGGCCTCGACGATCGGGCGAAGCCCAAGCTCGATCGCCTTGTGCGCCTTTTGCAGGTCGCAGGGGCTGACGTTGACGTCCCCGTAGTCCACGCCGGAAACATACTTGAAAATGTCGATGTCTAGGTTCACGCTGGCGGCCCGGAGCATCATCGACATCTCCCTTATCGCGGCGGGCGCGAACCTCGACCCGGTGCGGAACGTCGAACCCGTGTCGACGGGCAGGCCCAGAATGCCGAAATCCACCCCTTCCGTCGTCTGAAGCTGGGGCAGGCGCATGAAGGAGCGGATACCACAGAAACGGGACACCTCTGAAGAATCCACGGGATGGTACTTCCTGTACTCGGCCATCGGGACACCCCTTTCAGGAACACGTTCCCGCTTTCTCCCCACAGGGTGAGAAGGCGGGATTCATCCTGTTCAAAGATTACCTCACCCGGTCCGTAAAAAGAACCGGGAAAGAAAAACCCGTTTACACGAAAACCCCCGGCGCCGTGGTGAGAAAGGGATGCCATTATCATAGAATGAATAAAGAAAGGGCCCCTATTCTTGCGGGAGACCCCGGGAGGTTCGACAGGTGACCAGCTATTATGCGGAAAAGTTGAGCGCAATGAAGCTCTTTCGTGTCTACGACACTGCGATTGCAAGGGTACGGCAATACCTGGAGGCGGAAATCGACTTCGTAAACCGGCATCTTCACGGCACCGAAAAAGTCCTCGAACTCGGGGCAGGATACGGTCGCATCATGAAGAAAATCGCCCCGCATTCTCTCTCCGTCATGGGGATAGACATCTCGGAGGAATCGGTCTCCTACGGCAAGGACTTCCTGGCGGATTCCCCCAACTGCCGATTGGCCGTGATGGACGCATACGGGCTGGACTACGAAGGCGAGTTCGACGTGGTGATCTGCCTCCAGAACGGCCTCTCGGCCATCAAGGGCAACGCGCAGGACCTCGTCGGAAAGGGAATCCGGGCCCTCGTGCCCGGAGGCACCGCCTTCTTCAGCACCTACAGCGCCAGGTTCTGGGAACACAGGCTGGATTGGTTCAAGGAACAGTCCGAAAAAGGCCTGCTCGGCGAAATCGACTGGAACAAAACGAAGGACGGCGTCATCGCCTGCAAGGACGGCTTCCTGGCCACGACCTTCTCCCGGGAAAACTTGGCAAGCATTGGCGAAAAGACCGGCTGCCCCTACCGCATCGAGGAAGTCGACGGATCCAGCCTGTTTTTAGTCCTTGAAAAAACTGAACCTTGAGTCCCCAAGAAAGGACCTTCGGTTTTTCTGGCGATCTCCCGTTCAAATCGAGAAGGGGAAGAATAAAAAAGCGGGCCATTTCGCCTTCGTACGAAATGGCCCGCTTCATTATTCTGGCTCCCCGACGAGGACTTGAACCTCGAACCTAGTGGTTAACAGCCACCCGCTCTGCCGATTGAGCTATCGGGGAATCATCGACATGCGCCGCACCGATGGCGGCGCATGGAAATATAGCATAACCGCACCGGGCTTGCAAGGGGTGGCCCGCCTTCTTTCACCGGCATTCGCCCTGCATGCAGAGGGGCCGCTCGAGGTGGCACGTTTCCAGCAGCTTCTCGTCCCCGAAGATTTCCCTCGTGGGGCCGTCCGCTGCCAGGCGCCCCTCGTGGAGCACGATCGTCCTGGGACAGACTTCCATGACAAGGTCGAGGTCGTGGGTCGCCACCAGCCGGGTGTGCCTGAACCGGGCCAGCAGGCCGATCAGGCGCCGCCGCCCCTTCGGGTCCAGCCCGGAGCTCGGCTCGTCCATCACGAGGATGTCCGGCAGCATCGAAAGGACCGTCGCGATCGCCACGGACCGCTTCTGCCCCCCAGAAAGCCGGTGGCTCTGGCGTTCGGCCAGCCCGGTCGCCCCGACGTCCTCCAGGGCCTGCCGGACTCTGTCGGACACCTCGCCAGGAGACAATCCCTGGTTTGCCGGGCCGAAGGCCACATCCTCGAAAACCGTCGGCATGAAAAGCTGGTCGTCCGGGTCCTGGAAGAGGAACCCCATCCTCTTCCTTACTTCCCCGACCGTTTTCTTTCCCAGGATCGTCCCTCCCACGTTGACTATCCCGCCGGAAGGGTCGATCAGGCCGGCCAAAGCCAGGAGGAGGGTCGATTTCCCGGCGCCGTTCGCCCCGACCACGCCGACGGCCTCCCCGTGCTCGAGGCGGAAGGAGAGCCCCTTCAAAGCCTCGGTGCCGTCAGGGTACGTGTAGCTCAAGTCCCGCACTTCCAGGAAATGATGGCTCATCTTGCCACCACCCAGCCGGAAAGGATTCCCGGCAGATCGACGAACCTGGAAAGAAAGAAGAAGAGACCCCAGGCGGCCGCGAATGAGCCGTCCCGGGGCCACGAGAAGCTGAGCGGCCGCTGCAGGCGGATTTCCCCGTCAAAGCCCCGGACGAGCATGGCCCAGTGGATCCGCGTCGCCCGGTCGACCGCCCTCAAAAGCAATGACCCGATCATCGACGAGGCGACCTTCATGGGGATCTTCGGCCGGTTCACGGGGCACCTGAGATGGTGGGCGCGGATCATCCGCTGCGCCTCCCCCTTCAGGAGGAAGAGGTACCGATGAAGGAACTGCAGCTGGATCACCAGGACTCTGGGCACCCCCATCTTCTCGAGGCCCAGGCAAAGGCGGTCGAAGGGCGAAACCAGGACCAGGAGTATCGCAGAGGAAACCGCGAGCAGGGACCTGAGGACGATGGATATGAAGGAAACCCATCCCCCGGAGAGGGAAAACCCTCCGGCCTCCAGCACCGCCCTGCGGTCGAAAACGGGGTTGAAGAGCCCGACGAGCAGGATGAAGGGGAGCACGAGGAGAGTCCTCTTGCCGAGTTGCCTCAAGGGAAGCCCGTAGAAGGCCGTCATCGCGACGGGGTACAGGAAGAGGGGGGTCAGCCGCGATATTTCGTACTTCCCGAAAGAGGTGACGGTCAGGATGAAGGCGAACGTCACGATCCAGAGGGCACGGGGGTCGATCCCGCTCTGCCTGCCGGTTGAGGGAGTCATGGCGCTTCTCCCGTGTTCAAGCGCGTTTCGAGGACCCCCGCTTGATGACCAGGCCGGCCAACCCTGCGAGAACGAGCGTCAGGCCCCCGCCGACGAGACCCGAGACGGTCGTCCCGGGGTCAACCGCGGGCCATGCGGCTGCTTCTCCCGGCTGCTCGGGTGGAGCTTCATCCCCCCCAGGTTTCCGGAAGCCGTAATCCGGGAGAAAGGCCAGTTTTCCCTGTAGGGCAGAAAGCGCTCCGTGAAGCCCGCCCTCAGGGGTTTCGAGCTCTTCGGAGCCGGAGGTCTTCGCCATCGACCACTCCAACCCGTCGGGGTACGACGACGCGAACCACGACAGGATGCCCCCCGTGAGCACGGCGGCCAGTGCAAGCCCCGCCAGCACTTTCTTCATGGGTACACCTCCGGCCGGGGCCGGGGCGAGCACTTCCGGCCGGGCCTTCCAGACGAAGAGGACGACTGCCGCGGTAACAATCCCTTCAACGACACCGATCGCAAGGTGGATGGGCTGCATCAGCAAGAGGAACGTCCCGAACGGCAGCTCGGAAATCCCCGAGACCCTCGTCTCGACCACGACAGAGAAAGCCCCCAGTTGGAGCCCAACCACCGCGGCCAGGATCGCGGCGAAGAAGATCCTTGGCTGGGAGGGCCTTTGACCGGAGATCTTCCGATAGATGAAGGGGTAGGCCAGGAAACACGGGAAAAAGGCCATGTTGAAAATGTTGCAGCCGAGGGCGAGGAGCCCCCCATCGGCGAAGAATAGGGCCTGGACCACGAGGACCGAGGCCAGGACGAGAAAGGCTGCGTAAGGCCCCAGGAGGATGGCGAGGATCATCCCCCCACCCAGGTGCCCGCTGGAACCTGTGGCGGGGATGCTGAAGTTGATCATCTGGGACGCGAAAATGAAGGCCCCCAGGACCCCCATCAGCGGCACGCGCGATTCGTCTGGCGATTCCTTGAGCTTCCTGGCCGAGTACGCCGTAAGCCCCGCCGTTACTGCCCACATCGTCCCGCCCACCGCAGGGGAAAGAAGCGCATCCGCCATGTGCATGAGAACCACTCCTCCGTGTTACGATTTAGCATTTTCATAACACTTTCCCCTGTCCGAGTCAACAGGAAAGGGGGCGGGGAATTCCCCCGCCCCCTCGGTCGGCCTGTCGATTTCAGGCTTTTTTCTGTTCTTTTGCCCAGCTGTCCTTCAGGGAAACGATCCGGTTGAAAACCGGCTTTCCCGGCTCGCTGTCCGAATCTGCGCAGAAATAGCCGTGCCTCAGGAACTGGAACCGATCCCCGGCCGCGGAGGCGGCCAAAACCGGCTCGACCTTGCATCCTTTCAGTACCTCGAGGGATCCCGGGTTCAGGTAGTCCCGGTAGTCCTTGCCTTCTTCCATCTCGTCGAGGTTCCGGAGGGTGAAGAGGTGGTCGTACAGCCGGACCTCCGCTTCCGCCGCATGCGGCGCGGAAACCCAGTGCAGGGTCCCCTTAACCTTGCGGCCGTCGGGGGCGTCCCCGCCGCGCGTGGCGGGGTCGTACTCGCACCGGAGTTCCTTGACCTGCCCGCTTCCGTCCCGCACGACCGACTTGCAGGTGATGAAGTACGCGTGCTTGAGACGGACTTCCTTACCCGGCGAAAGCCGGAAGTACCCTTTCGGGGGTTCCTCCATGAAGTCGTCGCTCTCGATATACAGTTCCCTGGAGAAGAGGATTTTGCGGGTGGTCGAGTTTTCCGTTTCGGGGTTGTCGATGGCCTCCATCTCCTCGACCTGCCCTTCCGGGTAGTTCTCGATCACGACCTTGAGGGGCCTCAGCACCGCCATGGCGCGGTTTGCCGTCTTGTTCAGCTCCTCGCGGATGCAGAACTGCAGGAATTCGATGTCGACCATGCTGTTCGTCTTCGCCACACCGATCTCGTCGCAGAACCGGCGGATGGCCGAAGGCGTGTACCCACGCCGGCGAAGCCCCGAGATGGTGGGCATGCGGGGATCGTCCCACCCCGACACGCACTTCGACGTGACAAGTTCCAGCAGCTTCCTCTTGCTCATGACCGTGTAGGTCAGGCTGAGTCGGGCAAACTCGTACTGCCTCGGCTTGTGAGGGACGGAGACGTTGTCGATGAACCAGTCGTAAAGAGGCCTGTGGTCCTGGAACTCGAGGGTGCAGATGGAGTGCGTCACGCCCTCGATGGCATCCTCGTAACCGTGAGCGAAGTCGTACATCGGGTAGATGCACCATTTGTCCCCGGTGTTGTGGTGCGTTTCCCTGAGGATCCGGTACATCACGGGGTCCCGCATGTTGACGTTCGGGTGGCCCATGTCGATCTTCGCCCTGAGGACGCACGATCCTTCCTCGAACTTCCCGTTCTTCATCCCTTCGAAGAGATCCAGGTTTTCCTCGATCGCCCGGTTTCTCCAGGGCGACTCGATGCCGGGTTCGGTCAGGGTTCCGCGGGTCTTTCGGATTTCCTCTGGAGACTGGTGATCGACATAGGCTTTCCCCGCCCGGATCAGTTCCAGGGCCCAGAGGTAGAACTGGTCGAAATAGTCCGACGCGTAGCGCAGGTTGGCCCATTTGAAGCCCAGCCACGCCACGTCCTTCTTGATGGACTCGACGTACTCGATTTCCTCCTTCGTGGGGTTCGTGTCGTCGAACCGGAGATTGCAGTCCCCGCCGAATTTTTCCGCCAGGCCGAAGTTGAGGCAGATCGACTTCGCGTGGCCGATGTGCAGGTAACCGTTGGGCTCAGGGGGGAAACGGGTGATGACCTTTTTAACCTTGCCCGATTCGAGGTCCTCCCTGATGATCTGCTCCACGAAATTCCCGCTTCTGGAGACCGTTTCTTCCATCGCTTTCATCCACCTTCGCAAATCGGGATGGGGTTTCGGCCGGATCGCTCCGCGCCCTCCCCTGGGTCCGGGCGGCCGTCTCCGGCCGTCCCTTCGACTTCGCTCTTTCACGGAACGAGGTTGTAGACGAGCGTTCCCGTGGTGCCGGGGCTCCCCGCCACGATAAAGCGGTACCTGCCGGGAGGCAGCTGGTAGAGGGGGTTGCCCGATCCATCCATCATGTAGCCGTTGCGGTCGACCGAAAAGATGTTCCTTCCCAGCTTTTCGGTATGGGTCCCTTCCTTCGGGCTATCCTGCCGGAAACCGACGACGACGGCGGACTGCCCGGCGGGCACCGTGAACTCGCCCGGCACGAGTTGGGCCTGTACGGTTCCTTCGCCCCCGGTCACCGACGCATGGACCGTGAAAGGACCCGACGCCGCAGCCGGGCCGCAGAGCGCCAGGACGCACGAGGCTAAAAGTCCCAGCCATGCCGGGACATGCTTTCCTTTCACGACGCACACCCCCTTTTCCGGTCTTGAAAGGCCTTTTTTGCGGAAAATCCGCAATTCGTGCCTATCAATATAGGGATTCCGCGAACTTTTCGCAACGAATCCCCTTACGCAAACCTCCCCGCGAGGTCCTCCAGGGCCTGCCCCTCGACCCGGTTGAGCAGGTATCTCTCCTGCGGCTTCGCCCCGATGGAGACGTAGTATTCCCTTGCGGGCGTGTTCCAGGTGAAGACTCCCCACTCGAAGCGGCCGCCCTTGCGCTTGAGAGTCAGGCTGGCCAAATACGCCAGCATCGCGGTGCCGTAGCCCCTGCCCCTCACTTCGGGCCGAACGTAGAGGTCCTCTATATAAATCCCCGGTTTGGCCTGGAAAGTGGAGAAATTGTGGAAGAACAGCGCGAACCCGACCGGTTCCCCGTCCAGGCAGCCGAAAATCACTTCCGCGGAGGGTTTTTCGCCGAAGAGGTTCTCCCTGAGCAGGTCCTCCGTCGCCTCGACTTCATGGGCGACTCCCTCATAATCCGCCAACTCGACGATGAACCTGAGGATGAGGGGAACCTCGCTTTTTTCCGCCGGCCTTATCGTGAAACCCCTGCATTTCGTCGCGATCTCTCTCGCGGGCAAATCTTCCCCCTCCTTCACGGTGGTTTTGCACGTCGATTTTAGCTCAACCCGGAGCGGTTATACTGGGAAAAAACACGCGGAGGAAAATCTCTTGCAGGGAAAAGACAGGAGCGACATCCGGCCGGGTTCTCGCGTCAGGGTTGTGCGGAAGGAAGACCAGGGTACGGGAACCCTGACGGAAGGGATCGTCAGGGATCTTCTCACGAAAAGCCGGACCCACCCCCACGGGATCAAGGTCCGGCTGGAAAGCGGGATCGTGGGACGGGTCAAGGAAATCCTCGACTGAACGGCACGTTCCGTCGGAAGAAAACAACCTTCCGCAAAGCGGATTAAATCGGGAAAGGGGGAAGGCCCTGTGGGACTCAAAGCCCTGCGAGTGATCAACAGGGAACAGTGCATCGGCTGCTTCAGCTGCATGCACGCGTGCAGCCGGATGCTCCGGGGCATGGGCGGAACGTCGAAGTCAGCGATGCGGGTTCTGGCCTACGCCGGAACGGAGGGGGCCTTCTCCATCCGCGTTTGCCTCCGGTGCACCGAACCCGATTGCTCCTCGGCCTGCCCCACCGGGGCCCTGAAGGTTGCACCGGGCGGCGGAGTCCGCCTGGACAAGTCCCTCTGCACCTCCTGCGGGAACTGCGTCGCCGCCTGCACGATCGCCGCTTTGCAGTGGGACGCGGAGGAAGGGATGCCGATCCCCTGCGTTCATTGCGGGCAGTGCGCCCGGTATTGCCCTAACAACGTGATAGCGCTGGTCGAAAAAAGCCCGGGAAGGGAGGGGAACCCGCATGCAGGGTAGGATCCTGTTCGTCGACCTTTCCAGGAAGGAAACACGCGTGGAGGAGGATTTCACCCTTTTCGAGCAGTTCCTGGGGGGAACGGCCGTCGGCACGGAACTTTTGTTCCGCCACGGGCACCCCGAACTGGACCCCCTGGCTCCCGAAGCCCCGGTCATTTTCACCGTGGGGCCTTTCAGCGGGCTTTTCCCGGTAGCGACCAAGACGGTCGCCCTTTTCCGTTCGCCCCTAACCGGGGAACTCGGGGAATCCCACGCCGGAGGGCGGCTCGCCTCGTCCCTCAGGGAAGCGGGAATAGACGCCCTGGTCATCACTGGCAAGCTGGAACGCGCGGGTTACCTATCGATCCGCGGGACCGAGGTCCTTTTCAAGTCGGCCGGCACCTTCTGGGGACAATCTGCCCCGGCTACCGACAGGATCCTTCGGCAGGCGGAGGAGGCGCGGGGGCGCAAGATGTCCATCGTGAGGATCGGGCCCGCCGGGGAACGCCTCTCCCCGATCGCCTGCGCGACGGTCGATTCCTCCAGGCACTTCGGGAGGCTGGGGCTCGGCGCCGTCCTGGGATCGAAGCGCCTCAAGGCCATCGTCGTGAGCGGCAACCTGTCCGTGAGCCTTCCCGGCCCAGCCTACCGCGAAATCTACGACACCCTCTACCAACGGGTCGTCCGTTCCGGGGAGATGAAGAAGTACCACGACCTGGGCACCTCCGCCAACGTGGAAACCCTGAACGGGATCGGGGGGCTGCCGACGCGGAATTTCGGCCAGGGCTTCTTCGAGGGAGCCGACGAGATCTCCGGCGAAGCCTTCCTCCGGCAGGTCAACGTCCAGCACATCGCCTGCGCCCATTGCCCCTGCGGCTGCATCCAGGTGGCGGAACTCCGGGAGGAGTTCGCCCCTTACCACTACTCCACGACCCGGGTCTCGTACGATTACGAACCGATCTTCGCCGTGGGAAGCCAGCTGAGCCTGTCCACGCCGCAGGAGATCCTGAAGGTCCTGGCTTTCATGGAGAAGCAGGGCTGGGACGTCATGAGCATGGGAACGACCCTCGCCTGGGCCACCGAGGCATTTCTATCCGGCATCATCGACGATAACGTCACGGACGGGCTGGCGTTCTGCTTCGGCAACACCGAGATTTACCTCGAAGCCCTGGAAAGGGTCGCCCGCGGAACCAACCCCTTCTTCAGGAGCCTCGAAAAAGGGACTGCCGCCTGCTCCGAGGCCTACGGGGGGAAAAGCTTCGCCATGCATTACGGGAAGGTGGAACCGGCGGGCTACCTGACCGGGGAAAACGCCATGATGTCCTGGATCGCGGGGGTCAGGCACTCGCACCTGGACGATCCCGGCTACAGCCTGGACCAGAAACTGCTCCAGGAAGACATCCCCCTGGAACAGCAGGTGAGGAGGCAGGTGGAGGACGCCCAGTGGAGGATGATCCTCAATTCCCTCGTGGTTTGCCTCTTCGCCAGGGGGATCTACGACCGGGACATCATAGTCGGGGGGTTGGAGGCCGTGGGGCGGAAAACCTCGCCCGAGGAACTCGCGGCTCTCGGTGTTCACTCCCTCCGCAGGAAATTCGCCTGGAAAAGGGAATGCGGCTTCCGCCTCGACTCGGCCGAAATACCGGAAAAGATGTTCAGCGTCCGGACAAGCACCGGGCAGATCGACCGGGAAAGGATGAATCGGCGCCTTGCCCTTTTCCGGGAATACGGGGGCATCGATTGAGGCAGTTTCCGGCCCCTAATCCCCGCCTCCGTTTTCCAATTTCTCCAGGTAGGGACGCTTCTCCAGCCGTTTCATCCTCTTGACGCGCATCTCGATCGCCTGGGCTTCGGCACGGCCGAAACGGGCCCGGGTGGAATATTCCAGGGCGACGGGGGGATGGGCGGCCGTGTAACGGGCCCCCTTGCCCTCGATATGCTGCTTCAGCCTGCGGTCTATGTCGGAAGCGATCCCGCAGTAGAGGGAACCGTCCCCGCACCTCACCAGGTAGACGCAATATAGATCAGGGCTCATCCCTCCCGGGCCACGCCCTTCTGCCATTCCAGGGTTTTCAGCATGTCGAGGAAAAGGCGGTTGACCGGCGTGGGAACACCTGCCGCCTCTCCCAGCCGGCAGACCTTCCCCGCAAACATTTCCACCTCGGTCTTCCTTCCCGCGTCCAGGTCCTGCAGCATCGAATTGCGGCCCTCCGGGTTGAATCCCATCAGCATCTGCACGCTTTTCTCGATATCCCTTTCCGTCAGGTCGATCCCGGAGAAGGGCGCGATGGCGATGACCTCCCTCATTGCGGAAAAAGCCACCTCGAGACAGGGGGGGTACTTCTGGAAGTGGCCGTAGGGAGCGTTCAGGATCGCCCCGGCCTGGTTGAAGCCTACGTTGACCATGTACTTCCACCACATCATCCGCATGATCTGGCCGGTCGCCTCGTGGAGGACGCCGGCCTGCCCGAGCAGTCGCTTCACCCTTTCCACCCGCGGCGAAAACGATCCGTCCTTCTCTCCGAAAACGATCTGCCCGGGGCTGGAGTAAACCACGGAGTCCCGTTTCTTCGTGGAATCCATGCGGGAGACGAAAGCGGGAAGGACCTTGTCCCACCCCAGCCTGGCGGCCAGGACCTCCTCGCTGTCGATGCCGTTGAGAAGGGAGAGGACAACCGTCCCGGGCCCGGCAACCTTTTCCACGAGTTCGAGCGCCGAAACCAGCTGGTATTCCTTTACCGCGACGAAAACGAAGTCAGGCTGTGCGGAAACTTCATCGGGGGTGAGCAAAGGGAAACTGTAAGGTTTGCCGTTCACCAGCAGTTGCCGTTTCCGGTATTTCTCCACCCGGTCCCTGTCGCAAAGGAAATGGAAGGGGTAACCGGCGTCGGCGAATTGGGAGGCGAACGTCGCCCCGACCGCACCCATCCCCAGGAATAGGACTTTCTCCATGAAAACCACGCTCCTTGGTTTTTTGCAGGGGGAACCCCTTTTTCCCAGTATAACCGAGGGACAAATTTAACCGTTCCGAGAGTAAAATAGCCGTTGAGCTGGATTAAATGGTCTTCTTGACGGAGGGAAAACCTTGATGCGGGATGTGGTGCCTTACAATTCCACGCTATTCGAGACCCTTTTCCAGAAACTCGAAGAGGGATTCGCCCTTTGCGACCGGGATCACGTGATCCTGAAGATCAACCCGGGCTTCACGGCCCTTTTCGGGCACACTCCCGAAGAGGCGGTGGGGAAGCGGCTGGATCTTTTGATCGCCACTACGCCGGAGATGCTGGCAAGTTCCGACGCCCAGGCCGAAAGGATCAGGACCTGGGAGACCGTTCTCTCGGAAGCCGTCTTCAGGACCCGCAAGGACGGTTCACCCATAAAGGTGTCGATCGTCGGCAACGTCTACCACCTCGCCGACGGGGAAGTCCTCTACTGCTGGAATTACCTCGGGCTTCCGGAGTGAAGCCCGCTCTTGCGGCCGGGACCGGAGGCGCCGCTGAAACCATGGGAGTGTTTTTTTCAGCGTGTGATCAGCCCGATCAGGACCAGCAGGACGACAGCACCCAAAGTCGAGGTGAGGAGGCTTCCCCAGAAACCCGTCCCGACGGAAAGACCCACGTTGCGGGCCAGGAATCCCCCGATCAAGGCCCCCACCACGCCGACCGCGATATTCCCGACAAGCCCGAAACCGCCGCCTTTCACCAGGTGTCCCGCAAGCCAGCCGGCGAGAAGGCCGATAAAGATGAAACCGAGAAAGCTCATAGAGGTCTTCCCCTTTCATTGCCCCCGAACTTGCCAGGATGACCGGCAGGGCACTATGCATTTTCTCACAGAAGGGCTGCCTCGGAAACAAAAAAGGCCTCCCCTGGCGGGAGGCCTTTCGAGCTTTTCAAACCGACCGTTTTTTCTTTTCCCTGACCTTCTCCAACATATCCTTTACCAGGAAAGGCAAGTCGTATTTTGGGGAAAAACCCCACTCCGCCCTCGCCGCCGAACAATCGAGGGAGTCCGGCCAGGATTCGGCGATGGCCTGCCTCAAGGGATCGACACGGTAGTCCATGGAAAAACCGGGGATGTGTTTCCTGATCTCTTCCGCAAGCTCCCCCGGCTCGAAGCTCATCGCCGAAATGTTGAAGGCGTTCCGGTGCAGGAGTTTGCCGGGATCGGCCTCCATCAGGGTGACCACCGCTTCCAGAGCGTCAGGCATGTACATCATGTCCATGAAGGTGCCCGCCGCGATATAGCTCGTGTAGGAACCGTTCGCGATCGCTTCGTAAAAGATGTGGACGGCATAATCGGTCGTCCCGCCTCCCGGCAGGGCTTCATACGAAATCAGCCCGGGGAAGCGGAGCCCCCTGGTGTCCAGCCCGTACTTGAGATGGTAATAATCGCACAGCAATTCCCCCGCCACTTTCGAGATGCCGTAGATCGTCGACGGGCGCTGGATAGTGTCCTGCGGGGTCTCACGATGAGGGGTATTGGGACCGAACGCCGCGATGGAACTGGGAAAAAAGAGGGCCGCTCCCGATTCGCGGGCGCATTCCAGGGCCACGTGGGTCCCGTTCGCGTTCACATGCCAGGCCAGTTTCGGGTTCGCTTCCCCGGTGGCGGACAGGATCCCCGCCATGTGAATCACGGCGTCGGCCCCGAAGGAGGTCACCAGGCCCGAGAAAGCCGGCCCGTCCGTCACGTCCAGGAGCGTGAACGGGCCGCCATCGGAAACGGCCGCCTTCCCTTCCCGGCAGTCCGTGGCCAGGACGTTCCCGCTTCCGTATATTTTCCTCAGGTAGGGGACCAGTTCCACCCCGATCTGTCCGTTTGCGCCGGTGACAAGGATCCGTTTCATCCTTCCCGTCTCCCTTCCGGGTGCCGAAATCTGCCGCACGGGATGAAGGCCGAAGCTACGAACCCTCGCGGCATCGCTTTAGGCCAGTATGGGGTCGGAGCGAGCGTCCTGTCAAAGCGGTATATTCCGGGCCCGCTTTCCTATATTCCCGGGTAGTGGCAATATATTCCCTGTGAGAGAAAGCAACAGGGAGGAAGGGAAAACAGGATGGATCTGGAAGAACTGGCGGCAGTCCGGCCGGGCGATTCAAGCGCCCCATACTTCATTGCCAACGTGCTCCGGGAGGCCATCTACAGGGGGATCCTCGAGGAAGGGAAACCCCTCCACCAGGCCACGCTCGCCCAGCGGCTGAACGTCAGCCCCATTCCCCTGAGGGAGGCCCTGCGGCTCCTGGAAACCGAGGGACTCGTGACTTTCAGCGGGTACAGGGGAGCCTCGGTCACCACCCTTTCCCTGGAAGAGGCCAGGGAACTTTACGAAATGGTCTCGGCACTCGAAACCAACCTCCTGAGGATCGCCTTCCCTAAGATCACGAGGAGAATTCTCCAGGAAGCGGCGTCCACTCTCGACGAGATGGAAAAGACCGAGGACTGCATCCGCTGGCGCGATCTCAACCAGATCTTCCACAACCTCTTTTACGAACCTGCGGACAGGCCCCTGACGCTGGACACCCTCGCCCGGCTGCGACAGAAAACGGACCGCATGATCCGCATCCACCTCGCCTCCATGCGGATCGATTCGCAGGAGCAGCACCGGGGAATCCTCGAAGCCGTCGAATCAAGGGACCTCGACCTCTCCCTGGCCGCCCTGGCAGCCCACCTCGCCTACACCTCGAACGATCTCCAGTCTTTCATGAGGACGGCCCCCGCGGGTAAGGGCAGGAAATGAGGCTCCTGGCAAAAAACCTGAACGGCAAAGGCCCCCCCGACCGGGGGGCCTTTGCCGTTCAGGACAAAAAGCGCGTTCGTGCCCGATTAGCCCTTCTTGGAATAGGCGTCCTTCGGGTTCCATTCCTTCCAGACGTTCCCGACAAGATCCTCACCGGGGTGAAGCACCTTGCCCCC
The DNA here is from genome assembly GCA_964425765.1 of uncultured Synergistaceae bacterium. Lineage (GTDB taxonomy): Bacteria > Synergistota > Synergistia > Synergistales > 79-D21 > 79-D21. The sequence continues at coordinate 66,014 of CAYRNZ010000004.1, read as the reverse complement.
CGGAGTCCAGCCGGAGGGCATCACTTCCTTGCCCTGGGTCTTCCGGACATGCTGGTAGGCCTTGATCTGCCTGATCGTCTCGTCCACGTTCCGGCCCACGGGAGGCGTGAGGACCTCCATGCCCTGGATCACGCCATCGGGGTCGATGATGAAACGTCCGCGGAAATCCACTCCTGCCGTCTCGTTATAGACGCCGTAGACCTTGCCGATTGCCCCGCCCCCATCGGAGGCCATCGGGAAGGGAACGCCGCCTTCGACCATCTTGGAGAGTTCGACATCGTTCCATACCTTGTGGACGAACTGGCTGTCCACACTCATTGAAATGACTTCCACGCCCAGTTCCTGGAATTCGGGGAAACGGTCGGCGACCGCCGACACCTCAGTTGCTCAGACGAATGTGAAGTCGCCCGGGTAGAAGCAGAGGACGACCCATTTGCCGAGATGGTCGGAAAGCTTGACCGTTGTGAACTTCCCCTTGTAGTAAGCGGGGGCCGTGAAATCGGGGGCTTTCATCGCGACGGTTACACCCATTCTCTTGACCTCCTTCTTTTCCTCTGCGGGAGAGGCACTCGGAGATTCCGCGCTTTCAACACTCGGAGCCGGTACGGTACACTTGACTGGCTGGTCTGCCATGCGATCACTCCTTCCTTGTAAATCGGAATCCTTAATGATAATTATACACAAGAATGACACTCTGCCAGAGAGAAAAACCTTTTTTATAAAATCGTTTTTTGTTAAAGTCCGTCCCGGAAGAGCAAAAAAGCCTCCCCGTGCGGGGAGGCCAGGTTTTACCGGGTTTTGCGCCTAGTAGTTCGCTTCCAGGACTTCGAAGTAGGACTGAGGATGAGCACAGGCCGGGCACATGTCCGGTGCCGAATCCCCCTTGTGGATGTAGCCGCAGTTGCTGCATTTCCATTCGACGACCACAGGTTTCCTGAAGACGTTCCCCGATTCCAGGTTCGCGCGAAGCTTCCGGTAGCGGGCCTCGTGGTGCTTCTCGACCTCCGCTATCTTGCGGAAAACCATGGCGACTTCGGGGAAACCTTCCTCGTCGGCCATGTCCGCAAAGGCCGGGTAAAGCTCATTCCATTCCTCGTGCTCCCCCTCCGCCGCGGCGAGAAGGTTCAGGCGGGTGTCGCCCAGGGCCACGGGGAAACTGGACTCTATGGAGACGTTCCCCTCGTTCAGGTCCCGCACCAGGAACTTGAAGAACCGCTTGGCGTGTTCCTTCTCGTTTTCAGCGGTTTCCGTGAAAATGTTCGAGATCTGGACATAGCCTTCCTTCTTTGCCACCGAAGCATAGTACGAGTACCGGTTCCTTGCCTGCGACTCTCCCGCAAAGGCCTTCATCAGGTTTTCCGCCGTTTTCGTCCCCTTCAGGCTTTTCACTCCGACCACACTCCCGTTTCATTTTGAATTTCCCGCCCCCTCCCGGCACAGGCCCGAATAGTCCGTTCCATGTGAACGGGATGCCGAGGCTTGAAGAAAATCATAGCACAACAATTCTTTATGAACCCCCGGATCCACCTGCGCCCGACATTCAAGCCACGGCCGTCGAACCAGGAAACCAGGCAGGCCAAACCGGTTATCCTTCCACGGTATAATTGACCTGTCAGCAGGAAAAAGGGGGGGTAAGGATGCAGAAGGAAGGAGTCCGGAAATATCGGTGCCTTTCGTGCGGCAAGGAGTTCGAACACGAGGGAAAACCGGAGAAGTGCCCCTTCTGCCGATGCCGGATGCTGACCCTCCTGGAAGGGGAGTCGACGCGCCAGCATTCGGCAGGGGGCTGCTCATCCGCAGGTTGAGGGATCTGATCGACGCGGGGCCGTCGGCTCCGCTTCCCGAGACGGCGAGGCCGGAAAAGACCCTCCGGTTTCGCCGTCCGATTGATTGACAGGATACCAGCCGGGAAGGAGAAACGAACGTGATGAACGACATACGGATCGACCCCCTGGAAATCGACGCCGCCTATCCGCCCGACATGCATTCCCTATTTATCGAGAACAGGCTCCTGGGACTCATCTTCCTGGCAAACGGCAGGGGGCCCCACCCTACGGTCATCCTGCTCCACGGTTTCCCCGGAAACGAAAAGAACCTCGACGTTGCCCACATGCTTCGCCGCGGAGGGTACAACGTGCTGGTATTCCACTATTCCGGGGCATGGGGAAGCAGGGGCTCCTATTCCTTCGGGCAGGCATACAGGGACCTCCGGGCAGTCCGGTCCGCCGTCGGCGGCGAGTCGTTCGCCAGGGAACACAGGATCGACCGGCACCGTATTTTCCTGGCTGGCCACAGCGTGGGGGGGTTCCTGACAATGCTGGCCGCGAGGGACCAACTGGACTTCCTGGGGTTCGCCTCGCTGGCCCCGTACAACCTCTCGCTCCAGGCAAAGCGCATCGGGGCGGGTGAGGCCGGGGTCACGGAAGAAACGCTGGGCCTGCTTTCGGGAGGCTTGAATCCTCTATCGGGGGCAAGCTCGGAATCGCTTCTCTCCGAGCTCATGAAAAACAGGGAGAACTGGGACCTCCTGGGATCCGAGGCCCCCTATCGCGGGAAAAAGATCCTCCTTGTCGTCGCCTCATCCGATATCGTGGCCCCTCCCGCGATCCACCAGCGGCCGCTGGCCGAAACGATCCAGAGGGCATCAGCCCGCGGGACGGTCGTCACCCTGGAATGCTCCCACGACTTTTCCGAGAAAAGGGTCACCTTGGGACAAACCCTTTTCGATTGGCTCGAAAGCTGAAACGACAGCCTCTTACCGGTCTATCAGGAACTGCAGGTTGCGCCCGAGGACATGGAGGTATTCCCCCAAGCCGAGAGTTTCGAGCCTTTTCGCGACAGGCAGGGGAATCACGGCCGGGGTCGGCGCCTGCAGGAGGGCTTCCGTCTCCTCACTCGAGAACGTGTCCAGGGTTTCGATCCTGGAAAGGAAGGGCCGGTCCACCGGGCAAACAGACTGACATCGCATGCACCCGACCAGGGAATTCAGCCATGCCCGGTCGATCCAGCCCGGCAATGGCCGGGAGCTTTCGTTGTGGAAGGTCAGGCATCTTTCCGCCCTCACGATAAAGCGGTCCGTGCCGATGCAGCCCGTCGGGCAGCCCTCCAGGCAGGCTTCGCAGGACCGGCAGGGCTCCATCATGACCGGTTCTTTCCATGCGAAGTCCCCGCCGCAAGGCATGTCCGAGTAAAAGGCCGCCAGGCGGTGGAAGCTTCCATTCTGGGCAGTGTAGACGAGGTTGTTCCTCCCGTATTTCCCGATCCCGATTCTTGCCGCGGCCAGCTTCAACGGGATTTTGCCCTTCTCCGCCCTGAACCCGGCCGGTTCAAGTGCCTTGCCCATGTATTCCGATACGGAGTCATCCTGGTTTTCCCTGTATTGCGGGGGGACGATACCCCAAGCGGCGCCCTTCGCGTGTTCGAAACGCAGCCTCCCGACCGGTTGGGCCATCGAAACCAGGATCACGGACTTCGCCCAGGACGGCACCTCGAAGAACCCGGAGGCCAGGCGCTTAAGGGTTCCCTCTCCCAGGAGCGTCGGTGCGATGTCGCCGGAGCGGACCCGCTCCCCCAACTCCCCATAAAGCCCCGGCACCCGTTCGGCCGGGAAAACCGCCGCCTGAAGCCCTCCTTTTTCCAGGTGCTTTTTGACAAAGTCGAGAATGTCCCCTCCTGTCGAATCTTTCACGCTCCTCACCCCGTTCCCGCAGGCATTGAAAAGAGTTCAGGAGACCCGCTCACCCGGACGGGTTTCCCCCTAACACTCTTCCGCGCTGTCTTATTTCATTGCCATTATAGTTCCCTCACAGGCGCAAAAAGGCTTGCTCCTCCGAAGTACAAACGAAATTCCCTATTGTAATTAAAATGGATTGAAAGATAGAATGAACCATCCAGAATGGAGGGATTAGAGGAAATGAACATTTTCGATATCCTGTCGAACCAGATGGATGACCCCCGCGTGGCAGAGCAGCTGAGTGAGACGGTCGGGGCCGGGTCGAACCAGGTGCAGCAACTGATGCAGCTGGGCCTGCCGGCCTTGCTGGAAGCCCTCAACCGTAACGCGGGGACCCCGGAAGGCGCCCGTTCCCTGGCGAGGGCCCTGGAGCAGCACCAGGACGACCCGGTGGACGACGTGACCGCTTTCCTGAGAAACGCCGACACGAACGACGGGACCAAGATCCTGCAGCATATCTTCGGGAACCGGAACGAACAGGTCCAGTACAACCTCTCCAGGCAGACCGGCCTGGACATCGGGCAGGTGGTCTCTCTGCTTGCAAGGTTTGCGCCATTGCTCCTGGGACTTTTGGGAAGGCAAAAGAAAGACCGCAACCTGGACGAGTTCGGGATCCCGGACTTGACCTCCAGCATCAATTCGGATTTCGGCAAGTCCGGCCGGGGCGGCCTGATGGACCTTGCATCCAAGATCCTGGACGCCGATGGCGACGGGAACATCATGGACGACCTCGGGAAAATCCTGGGAGGGTTCCTGAAAAACAGGTAGGCGGCGGTGAATCGAAGGGCCTCCCGGCGGGGAGGCCCTTTTTTTAGCGGTTTGTTTTTTGGAACCGGGCAAAGCCGGGATTGATGAGCCCCGGGATCTCCTTTCCCGACAGACAGGCGACAACCGAGTCGATGGCGCCTTGGACTTCCCTTCTCAACGCCTCGGGTGTCCAGGACGACAAATGCGGGGTCAGGATGACGTTTTCCAGTCCCAGCAGGGGATGGTCGGGACCGGGCGGTTCTACCGTGAAGACGTCGAAGGCGGCGAAGCCAATCCGTCCATCCCGGATCGCCTTTTCCAGGGCCTGTTCGTCGACGAGCTGTGCACGTGCCGTGTTGACGAACCCGGCGTTCGGCTTAAGGAGACCGAGTTCCCTTTCTGAGATCATCCCTCTCGTGGAGTCGTTGAGGGTACAGTGCAGCGTGAGGATGTCGGCCTCGGGGAGCAGGTTGTCCAGGCTTGAGACAAACTCCACGCAGGCCGGTTCGCTGCCGTCCGGGGCGTATTGGGGATCGAAGGCCAGGACTCGGCAGTCGAACCCCGCAAGCCTGGAAGCGACCTCGCGCCCGATCGCCCCGTACCCCACAACACCCACGGTTTTGCCCCTCAGTTCCCTGCCGAACATGTCCGTCGTGTTCCGGTTAAGCCCCTTGCCGATGGAAGTCGAGATGAATGGGAACCGCCTCAGGCCGTCAAGGATGAGCATCACGGCGAATTCCGCAACCGTGGAAGAGTTTGCGCCGGGGACGTACGTGACGGCGACCCCGCTCTCGGTGGCGGCCCCGATGTCCACGTTGGACGGTTTTCCGCCGCATTTGGCGATGACCCTCAAGGTGGGCAGGTGCGCGATGTCTTCGGCGGAAAAACCGCAGCTGGAGGTGATGATGACGCCCTCCGCATCGGCAGAGAGTTTCCGGACATCGATAGGACCGGCCGATTCAGCCGGGTTGTAGAAAACGACGCGTCCGACTTCGTTTAGTGGGGCATACCACTCCTCCGGGCCTTCCGGCTCGATAACCAGGATCCTCGTTTCCTTGTACATGCTCTTCCTCCTTAACCCTTTTCAGGGCGGAAATGTTCGATGAGTTCCGTCTTTAGCCGGGCGAGCTTCCGGCTCAGGTCTACCCGCATCGTTTCAGGGTTGACGAGTCGCTTACACTGGGGCCGCAGCCTCTCGATCTCCAGCTGAAGGTTCTTTCTCCCCTCCCGGGGATCCGCATCCTCCACCGGGGTATTTCCGGACAGGTCGCGGCGGGAGAGCATCGGCTTGAGGACATAGCTCCCGGCTTCCAGGGTAAGGGCGGTCCAGGGGCGGGCAGGGTCGTCAAGGTGGAGCGCACGGGAGGAAGAGTACTCCTCTTCTTCCAGCGCCAGGATGTCGGCGACGAAGGACAGCGGCCCGTCTTCCTTCCCGGAGGCCCCGCCTTCCCTGCCCCAGACGCGCCAAACCTGCTTTTTACCGGGGTTGGTCATCTTCTCGGGGTTCCCGGTGATCTTCATCCGCGGCATCCCGTCGATTTCCGCGAGCTTGTAGACCCCTCCCAAAGAAGTCGAACCCTCCGCGTTAACGAGCTTTGTCCCCACCCCGAAGATGTCGACGGCCGCGCCCTGGGCCAGGAGGCTTTCGATGATGTACTCGTCCAGGTCGTTGGAGACGATTATCTTCGCTTTCCCGAAACCGCTCTCGTCGAGGGCCTGCCTGGCTTTGCGGGACAGATCCGCAAGGTCCCCGCTGTCGATCCGGATGCCGAACATCTTCGGGAACTTGCCGCTGCCGAACATCTCGGCGAAAACGCGGATCGCGTTCGGGAGTCCGCTTTCGAGGGTGTCGTACGTGTCGATCAGGAGGACGACGTTGTCCGCCGCCTGCTCCATGTAGGCCCTGAAAGCATCCAGTTCGCTGGGGAACGCCATGACCCAGGCGTGGCTCATGGTCCCCGACACCGGGATGCGGTAATCCTGCCACGCCAGGACGTTGCTGGTGGAAGACACACCCCCCACGTAAGCAGCGCGCGTCGCCCTGACGCTGCTCTCGATCCCCCGGGCACGACGCATTCCAAACTCCATGATCGGCTTTCCCTTCGCGCTGTTGACGATCCGGGAAGCCTTCGTCGCGATCAGGGTTTCATAGTTGACGATGTTCAGGAGAGGCGTTTCCAAAACCTGGGCGAGGTAAAGCGGGGCCTCGATCCTCATGACCGGTTCGTTGGGCAGGACCAGGGAACCCTCGGAGACAGCCCAGACAGCCCCCTCGAACAGGCCCTTCCTCCCCGCCTTCTCCCGCCTCAGCCATTCGCAGAAATCCTTCTCCATGCCGGCCTCGGCAAGCGCCTCGACGTCCTCCAGGGAGATCTCGAGGTTTCGTATGAAGTCGAGGGCGCTGTCCATCCCGCAGGCGACGGCATAAGATCCCCCGAACGGCGGTTTCCGGTAGAAAAGGTCGAAAACAGCCTTTTTCTCCAGCATGTTTTTTTTCAGGTATCCCTGCATCATCGTCAACTGGTAGAAATCGGTAGCCGTCATGGATCTTGGCATGGACTCCCCTCCCAGGGCGACCGCCGTAACGGGCAAGACAAGCGAAAAAACAAGCATCCCGCAGCGATCAGGGCTGTGGAAAACATGGAATCTTTCTTTAATTCCAAGGGTGCTGTTGCATTATAAACCCCGTGAGGGCTTCGTGCGCGTCTTGACACCGGCCAGCGCGGGAATTCTCTTTAACATCTCCTGTCCCAGCCTCTCGCAGTTCTTGCCGTCCCTGTAGGCGAAAGCGAAATCGGACATCTTTTCCATCTGCCCGTTGAAGGTTGCCGTGGAATAACCGGTTTCGACAAAGAACCGTACCCAGGAAAAGGCCTCCTCTGCGTTGCGGGCCACGGGGCCGAACAGATCCTTCCGAAGGTCCAGGTAGGACCCCGTGCACTCCAGGTAATCCTCAAGGTCGAACTGGAAAAAAAGCACCGGTTTCCCGAGGAAGAGGAAATCCCAGCATACGCTGGAATAGTCGGTTACCAGCAGAGAACTTCGAAGGATCTCGTCCTGGAGGTCGATGCCCTGGTCCAGGACCTCGACGTTCTCGAGGCCGAACTCCCTGGCAAAATCCTCGAAGAATTCCCTCATCCTCTGGTGAACGGACAGTTGGAGCACGATTCCTTTCTCCAGGAGGAAACGCGAAAGGCCCGAATCGACCAGGAACGACCGCATCTGTCCGAACAGGGCGGTATTCCGCAGGGAGACTTTATGGGTGTCCCAGTCACGCCAGGTCGGCATGTACAGGATTCGGTCCCCGGACGGCCTGACCTTCTCCTTTAGTTCATACAGCCTGTCGAAGCGTGGCAGACCTGTCACCAGGATCTTGTCCGCGGAGATTCCCCACTCCTCAACCTTGATCCTCGATTCCCGGTCGGAACTCGAAACGACGAAATCCGCGCTGCCCGCGTGCTCGACGACTGACTTGCCGCGCCCCAAGGGTTTCATGCGGGTCCTCTTCAACCCGATGATTCCATGGTTCAACATCAACTCCACGGTTTTCGGGAACTTTCCCCTCGCGTAATCCGTCACGTCGAAACGGCCGTGCGAATAGACGAGGACATCCGCGAGCAGGGCCAGGACGTTCGCGCGGAAAGAGTCCTTGAACACCAACCTCGAAGCGGGGAAGGAGGGATTTGCCCTTTTAACCTTTTCCGTCCAGGCATCTTTCCGGGTAACCCAGTAGCATTCCAGTTCGGGGTAGCGGAAAAGCACGTGCTCGAAGAAAGCCGCAGCGTTGTCACCGTACGCCCGCCCCCCGAAGGCCCCGAAAAGAAGGATTTTCCTTGCCCCCTTCAACCTGTCCCGCCCTGCCAACCTGACCCATGCGCGAGCGAGAAATGAGCACAAAGGCGTCGAAACCTGGCCTTCAAGCCTCGGTATGATTAGTCCCGGCCTTCGGCAGTACTTCAGGATCTCCCTTGCGATGCCCATTTACTGCTCCTTTCCCGCGGGCTTCCCGCGTTTTTTGACCCTGTCGACCGTGCCGAAACCAGTACCAGGGCGCGGGTTACCTGCGGAAAGAATCTTTAGCTCAATCCCCGGAAGCCGATTCCTCCTTCAGCCTGATGATCCCGACAACCTTTCGCCACATGTCCTCGACCTGCAGGAGGTTCCGTTTCTTCGCGACATCGAGGCGTTCCCGAATGTTCGCCGCCGTCCCCGGGTCGGTAAAAACCTCCAGTTTCTTCACTAGCCCGGGTTCGTCGGTTTCAAGCGGCAAAATCCCCTCAGGGTAATCAAAATCGTGGAAAAGCATCTCGTATTTGTGGCTCCACCCGATGGCCAGCGCAGGAACGCCTTGGGACAGCGCGCTGACCAGGCCGTGAAACCTGGAACCGATCATGCCCTTGCAGGTTCCGATGATCCCTTTCAACTTAAGGGGGTCGCTCTCCCTCTCGATTACGAGTTTGAACCCGGATCCGTCTTTGATCTCTTCCGCAAGGCGGAGGTCGGCTTTACCCCCGTGTACGAGCAGGAAGGGGTTCTCCCCCTTCTCGGCCAGGCGCCTGATGCAACGCCCCAGAAATGGCAGGTATCCTTGGCTTTTGCCGGAATAAGTCTTGTCAATCATCCGAACGTTGGGTATGATCGCGATCCGCCCAGTCTGGGGTTTATCGGGGGCTATCCCCTCAACCCCAATCGTAAAGTCCGGGGATTGGACGATCTTCGGCGATTCTCCCAAAAGACCGGTGACATGACCGTATGAAACGCTGTCCCTGGGGAATACCAGGGACGAGCAACCCGCGAGACTTGCGAATTCCCTCTTGATCCGATGCGAGGTAAAAGGACCAAAAGCCTGGGGCAACAGGACGAGCGTCGTATCCTGCTTCTTCCACTCCCTGGCCGCCCTCGCCGCATCCCTCGTCTTTTCCAATCCCCACTGGTCCGAGTAGGCAAAACCCGAAGCGTCAAGGACGACCGAAACCTCCCGGTTCCTGACGATGCCGTAGCGTTTTCGGTACCTTTCCGGGATTAAACCGAAAAGGGGCTCGACCAGCCTGCCGGATCCCGGCTTCCCCTCGAACTTCTGGTACAGGCCGAGGGCAGCCCGCTTTTCGTAATCCCCCTCTCTTGGCTCCAGGACAAACTTCCCTTGGGGGAATTCCGGCTTCAAGCGCTGGAGTATCGCTAGGAGCATGAGTTCTGCCCCTTTATTCTCGAACTGGACGCCTTTCAACTCGATAAACATCGGATTCCCCCTCACGGGAATTTGGTTCTTCTTTGGCACTCGATCAAGGGGCCGATATTTCCCCGGTTTTCATCCAGAATGGCTAATCCTTGTCATCGACAACTTTCCTGGCAAGATCCGGGATTTTTGAAAAAACCGACCATTCGACCTTGCTGGAGAGGACGCGGTTGATCCCGCCCAGGACTTTGTGGGGGATCTTCGCCAGGAACCTCCTGAACCAACGGTGCTTCGAGAGAGAGAAAACCACGAAGTATCTCGACGAGGAAAAAACGGCCCAGGGTTTCAGGATTTTCCACTTCAGGGATTTTTCCAAGGACGCATTCGAAAACTCGACTCCATATACGGGCAGCCCTAACCTGAAAAACCGGGCAACCCTGAAGAAAGTGTCCAACCCGAGCTTCTTTCCGGCAACACCGATCGAGGCTGAAAGCGGTCCGGGGTCGATTTCCTGTAACCGCAACTTGTTTTCCGAAATCAGCCGGTCGACAACCACTTTCCCCCGCGCCGTCCTGACGACGAACTCCGACAGACCTTTCCCGGTGTCATGTCCTTCTCGCCGGAACACTTCCTGTACCTCCGGAATCCTGCAGTCCCCGCACGAGATGTCCGAAAACTCGTTGGCCTTGTCGAAACATAACTGGCAACGCCAGTTCGTAAAAAAGGAACGCGGCCATAGCCTGCTTTCATTGGCTTCGATATTGATCACCCTTCCGCTTTTCGTGGTTATCCTCATATCGCAGGGCCAGCCTCGCCATTGCTTGTCCCGGTGACGGAAAGAGGCGATTTCGCTTCGATCGAGGCCGGCCTTGCCCAAGACCTGGTCGATGAAATGGTAAGTAAAGACGCCTAGGCAATGAAGTCCGACATAAAGCGCGATCTTTTCCCTTATCTCTGGAAACAGCCCTTCGGCTTTCCTCAATCCCTGGATCTGGCAAGGAGTCCCCACAAAAGCGAAGCGCCCTTTTTCACGCAGGATCTCCCGTATTGCGCCAGCCGCGGGTACGGGATTGTACTTGGAACCGACACATTCCAGGATTTCACGCCTGTTCCTCGCGATGAACGTTTTTGGGACAAACGGAGATTTGTCGGACCATTTCGTCACGACCGCTCCGTCAATCAGCTTGTTTTCAAGGCAATAGACCAGGATCGTCGAGATGATCCCTCCGCTTTGGGAAGAATCCAGGATTTCCGGGTCCGTTGAGAAACCAGCGTAGCAATTGAGAAAACCCCCCAATGCCACATGCTCCGGCAAAGCTCCATGGACCTTCCTGCCAAAGCCCGCGTAATCGAACGAGATACCCGGGCAAATTTGGAGGCACAATCCGCATTCCGTGCAGGAAGCGAAGTCGATCCTTGGCACGTAAACACCGAACTCGTTGATGAACATTTCGATCGAGCCGGTCGGACACAGTCCTGAACAAGCTCCGCAGCTCGTACAGAGAAATCCGTCCACAACGGTCTGTACAGTCCCTCGTTTTCCTGACGGCATTTTGGGTGCCCCCCGTCCCGTTTCCGAATCCAGCGGCGTTTCTTTCAAAACTCCGGAAGACCAATAAGACCGCGGGTTTACTGACTTGTCCCCACGTTTCCCCGAGGGTTCCACCCAGGATGAGGCTCCACCCCCTCTATCATTTTTGCTGCCCTCGCCTTCCAGGTATAGCCCTGGAGAAAATCCTTGTAGGCGGCTTCGGCCAGGCGTTGGCGCAGGGTGCCATCCTCCCGCAGCCTTTCGATGGCTTTTTGCCAAGCGCCCGCATCCCCCGGAGCGCAAAGCATCGAGTTCCGGCCATGCTCCAGGATCTCTCGCAACACCGGTAAATCGGAGCAGACAATAGCCTTGCGGCTCGACATGTATTCAAAAATTTTTATCGGGTTCATGTATTTCCCCTGGTCCCCACCCCCGGCAAGCCCCACTTTTTCCTGGTATGGGGCCAGCAGGACATCGCAACGATTCCGGTACCTGTAGACATCCGCGTGCCTGATGAAGCCGTGGAAGAATAAGTTCGGCAGGTTGACGGCATTTTTCCACCGCTCGATATCGGCTTCGTTGCCGCCGACGATGTGGAAATCCACGCCGGGCATCATTCCGGCTACTGAAACGATGATCTCGACACCCCGACCTGCGTACAAATGGCCCACGTAGCCGACCTGGAAAACCCCCTCCCTTCCGGGCCATTCAGGGGGAATCTCATCCAGGGGCAAGACCAGGCTTCCGTTGTTGGCGACCGTAATCCCGCAGTGGGGAGAGAGCCTGGCCTTTTCAAAAATCTCTTTCAATGCCCTGGAGTTTGTGGTCATCCTCAGGAGGTTCCTGTTCCTGTAAAACAAAAGGTAGAAAACCAGTTCCCTGGTCTTTTCCCAGACCGGTTTGTGAGCGTCGTAAACCGTCGGGATGCCCCTGATTGCCGACAGGGCACAAGCTTCGGTAGAACGCCCCACGACGATGTCGGGCCCGAGGGCTGCCGCCGCCCTGGAAGCCATCAGGGAATACCGGAGTTTTTCGATTCTTTTCCCGGGGACCTTTACCGGGTGGACTTCAAATGAGGGCTCGATGCCGTAGTTTTCGAACACCTGTTCCCGACTTTCTCCCCGGGAGAACAGCACTAGGCACGTTTTGTGCCCGTTCTGCGCGAAGGCTTCGCACATCCTCATGATGTGGATGCTGTTCGCGGAACGGGAAGTGAAATCGGAATAGGCCGGGGCTAGATAGACGAGATCCATAAACGACTCCCTTTCATCGTTTGTCTGGCGCCTCCGTACTTGACCCGCTTTCCGGAGTCGCGGCCCAAAAACCGTCTATTGCAGGGGATTCAGCCCCTGCCCTCATAGATGTCGAAAACCGGCTCACAGGCCCGTTCCAGGTCGAACTGCCTCACGTTCTCCAGCGCGGCTTGCCTGAGGTTTTCTCTTTGTGTCTCTTCCATCCCCAGGTATTCCCTTATCGCGGCCGCCAGGTGTTCGGGACTGAAACCACCGGCGAGCACCCCGGTCTTCCCGTTTTCCAACAGCTCCGGCGTCCCCCCTGCCGGTGCCGCGACGACGAAAAGCCCGGCAGCCATGGCCTCGAGCACCACGTTGGGGAAGCCCTCGTGAAAAGACGACAGCACCATGAAATCGCAGCTTTTCAATATCCCGGGGACGTCCTCCCTGCCTCCGAGGGCCGTCACTTTTTGTTTCAACCCGGTTCTCTGCACTTCATCCATGACCGCCTCGAGCGTACCGCGGCCGCCCGGTTTTCCCACCAGCAGGCAGTGCACGTTTTCCAGCAGCCCCTGCCCATCCAGTATCTTCAAGGCCCTGACGAGCCCGATGTGGTTCTTTTTCTCGGCGATCCGCGCCACGGTCACCCCAAGGCGCGTGGAATCCGGCAGGCCGAGGCTTTCCCTGAAACCCGGGATCGGTTTCGCGTCCCTGAAACGCCCGAGGTCTATGGCATTGTAGATGACGGAAAGTTTTTCCTCCGGGATCCTGTACCGGGTCCGGGCCATCTCGGCAGCAAGGCGGGTGTTGCAAATGATCCTGTCGGCCCATCCCTGGTAGAGACGAACGCGCTCGAAGGCTGTTTCGTCTGTGTTCCGGATCGAGGCGATCTTCAGCGGAACGCCGTGAAGCTTCGCCAGCAGTATTCCCCAGAGGTTGCTCTGGCGCAGGAAAGTGTGGACCACGTCGGGCCGGTAGGATTTCATGATGCGGGAGAGGGCGGCGACCCTTTTCAGCGTGCGGTGCGTGATCGACCGGGGACAGGCTACGAGGATCTCGATCCCGCTGCTCTTCAGCATGTCTTCATAATGGATCACCGGGTTGTCGATGGCGATCTTGACCTCGTAGCCTTTCTTCTTGGCGGCCAGGGCCGTGTAGATCAGCTGTCTCTCCGCCCCGCCGGAGGAAAGCCATCCCGTGTAATACAGGACTCGTTTCAAGCGATCCGCCTCTCTTCCCGGAGCCACTTCGCGAAGGCTTCCAGCCCCTCCCTGAAGGGGGTGCGGGGCTCGAAGCCCAGCAGCGCCCTCGCCTTCTCCACCGAGGCCCAGGTCTGCGGTACGTCCCCCGCCTGCGGGGGCATTTCCTGCCGGGCCGCCTTGACGCCCAGCACGCCTTCCAGTTCCCGGATCATCCCGTCGAGGCTCACCGTCCGGCTGTTGCCCAGGTTGATCACCTCGTAGGCGGAACCCCCGTACTCCAGCGCCGCCTCCACCCCGTGGACGATGTCGCCGCTGTAGGTGTAGTCTCGGCTCGAGCTGCCGTCCCCGTACACCGGTACGGGCTTCCCTTCGAGCATCAGTCGCGCGAATTTGCGGATCGCCAGGTCCGGCCTCTGCCGGGGGCCGTAGACGGTGAAAAAACGCAGGGCCACGAACCGTATCCCGTACAGGCGGCTGTAAACGTGTCCCAGCAGTTCCCCGCTCACCTTGGTCGACGCGTAGGGACTGATGGGCAGCAGGACGGGGTCGTCCTCTCTCCACGGGACCTTCGGGTTCACCCCGTAGACGCTGCTCGAGGAGGCGAACACGAACTGCTTCACGCCCTTTTTTCGGCCGATCTCCAGGAGGTTCTGGGTCCCCAGCACGTTGACCTCCTGGCAGGCTACCGGGTCCTGGATCGATGGGCGCACCCCCGCCCGGGCCGCCAGGTGGCAGATCGCGTCGAACGCCAGGCCGGCAAGGCCCTGTTCAAGTCCCGGGAGGTCGCGGATGTCCGCCTCCACCAGCCGGAAATTGTCCTTCCCCGCGTGGGGGCGGAGGTTTCGCCTCTTCTCGAGGGGGTCGTAGAAGGGGTCGAAGCTGTCGACCACGGTGACCGAATCCCCGCGTTCCAGCAACCGGTCCACCAGGTGGCTCCCGATGAAGCCCGCCCCCCCGGTCACCAGGACTTTCCGCACGTCAGGCATCCTTTCCCCTCCCGATGCCGATGCAGGTGAACCCTGCCTCCGCCATCGCCCCGGGGCTGTACTGGTTGCGCCCGTCGAAGATCACCGGGCTCTTCATGAGCGCCTTCATCCGCTCGAAGTCCGGCCGCCGGAAGAGGGGCCACTCGGTCAGGAGCACCAGGGCGTCCGCCCCTTCCAGGACGTCGTACGGGTCCTCCCCGAACGACAGCCCGGCCCTCTCCCCCAGGACCGCCCGGGCGTTGGCCGAGGCCACGGGGTCGTAGGCCGCCACCTCCGCCCCTGCGCCCAGCAAAAACGGGATCACGTCCAGCGACGGGGCCTCCCGCATGTCGTCCGTGTGGGGCTTGAAGCTGAGCCCCCAGAGGGCAAAACGCTTCCCTTCCAGTCGCCCCTCGAAGTGCGCCCTGATCTTCCCCGAAAACCAGGCCCTCTGGCTGCGGTTGGCTTCCTCCACGGCCTCCAGGATCGACAGGGGCGTCCCCTTCGCTTCTGCTTCGCGGACCAGGGCCTTCATGTCCTTCGGGAAACAGCTTCCCCCGTACCCGATTCCCGCGTAGAGGAACGCCGGGCCGATCCGCCGGTCGGACCCCAATCCGGAACGGATTTCCTCCACGTCCGCCCCCACCTTCTCGCAGTACCGCGCGAGCTCGTTCATGAAGCTGATCCGGGTGGCCAGCATGGCGTTGGCCGCGTATTTCGTCAACTCCGCCGAGGCGATCCCCATGCACAGGATCCGGTTCTCCCTCATGGTGAACGGGGCCAGCAGCTCCTTCAAAAACTCCGCTGTCCGGCTGTTCTCCGTCCCCACCACGATCCGGTCCGGCTTCATGAAGTCCTCGACGGCGGATCCCTCCTTCAGGAACTCCGGCGAAAACGCCACGTCGAACTCCAGGCCCTGCAGGTTCCTCTTCCCGAGCTCCCGGGCGACGGCCGCCTTGACCTCCCGGGTGGTCCCCACGGGGACCGTGGACTTCATCACGATCACCTTGTAGGTGTCCATGACCGCGCCGATGCCCCGTGCGGCCTCGAACACGGAGCCCAGGTCCGCGGAGCCGTCCCCGTTCGGCGGGGTTCCCACCGCGATGAAGACAAAGAGGCTGTTCTTCACGGCCTCTTCCAGGTCCGTGGTGAAACGCAGCCGCCCCTGGGCGACGTTCCTTTTGACGATCTCCTCGAGCCCGGGCTCGTAGATCGGGATGACGCCCGACTGCAGCTTCGACACCTTCTCCTCGTTCACGTCGACACACCAGACGTCGTTGCCGTTTTCCGCCAGGCACGCCCCCGTGACGAGACCCACGTAACCCGTGCCGATCATGCAGACTCGCATACCGTGACAACCTCCCTTTCCGGCGTTGCTTCATAAAGTGCATTTTAGACCCGAGGCCCGTCTTTGCCTACAGATCCGTTGCAAACCGGCTCAAAAATCATTTAAAACAAAGGTTCGAAAAATAACGGGCCCCTAAAGAAGCCGGTGTCCCAAACGGAAGGCCTGGCCCCTGGCGGAGGTGAATTCGGCGCGCAAAAGGCAGGGTGGTCATTTGGCCTATTTTCCAGGAAATTTCGCCGGCTGCAGGCTTAACTCGAGCGGAGGAGGGGAACTTTGCCTATCATGTTCCACGAAAGAGGGTTCAAGCATTTTCCGCTCCACTCGGGGGGTGAAGATTGGGGAATTTCCAGGAAAAAAAGCCTGCCGTTTCCAAGGTTCCCTTGCGGGAGAAACCTGGGGCAACCACCGCAAAGCATACGATAATCATAATCAGGGTATAATAATTTTAGAAAAAAGGAGAACGGAACAAGAAGAACATTTCCAGAAAACCCCGGCAAAAGAGAAAAGCGTCACACGTTTTCCATTCTGCTCTTGCGGAAGGAGCCTGGTAGCTTGAATAGAGAACTTGCGACACCCCCTTTCCGGCGGGATAGCCGTTGAAGAGCCTGGTAGGCGTCCAGGCGGGAACGATCGACGTCATCATCGTCGAAAACGATCCCATGGTCTCTTTCCTGAACCGGCGATGTGTCGCCTCTCTGCCCGGTTTTCGGGCGGCCGAGACGGTTTTCCCCCTTGATTGGTCACGGCTTCCGGAAGAAAGGGATCCTAATGTCCTGTTTCTCGTAGAGCTGAATTCCATCTCTCCTGATCCCTCGGAGGCCCTGGAAATCCTCCTCGGTTTGGGAATCATGCGGAGCTGCCTCCCCGTCACGGCCGTCGACCGGAAGGACATCATCACCCGTTTCCTGGAAGAGGGAGTCCCCGACTATATCCTCAAACCCTTCCCGACGGACAGGCTGCGCGAAGGACTTGTCAGGTTCCGGGAAATAAGGGATTTCCTCCTGAAATTGCCGGAACCTTGCAGGCAGGCCGACATAGACAGGCTTTGGGGGAAGATCGCCGTCCCCAACCCGCTTTCGGCTGTGCCAAAGGGAATCCAGCTGGAGACGGCCCGCCTTTTCATGAACATCCTCTCCGAAACCCCCTCCGAAGCGCTTTCCGTCGCTGATCTGTCAAGGCTGACAAAGCTTTCCCGGCCCACCGTGTGGCGGTACATGGAATTCCTCACGGAGACCGCTAGAGTGAGGAGAAGTATGGTTTACCACACAAAAGGCAGACCCATGAACTGCTACCAGGCCAGGTAACACGTTCTTTCCCTACAGCCCTTCATGGCATCATGCTCCTACCCGTTCATTTTATGCATATCTATTTAATGCAATATATTTGCGTAAATAAGAATGATTTCTTGTCAATTTAGTCCTGGTCTGTTAAAAACTCCCTAACTGCCGTCCTGAAGACGGTGATTCCGATTAGGGGGGCTCCTGATGAAAAAGTTGATGCTTGCCGTTTTCCTGACAGCGTGCCTTGCTTTGCCGGCTTTGGCCGACACACCGATACCAGGCTGGTGGGTGCAAACTGAAGGGAACGAAGGAACGAAGTTTACCAACATACAGGACGATTTTCTCGCACTTCAGGCAGAAATAGACGCCCTGGAAGAAATGGGGGGAATCCCCGGGCCGCAGGGGCCCGCAGGACCCCAGGGAGAACCCGGTCTCGACGGGGCAGACGGCAAGTCCGCATTCCAGCTCGCCGTTGACCAGGGCTTCACGGGAAGCCTCGAGGAGTGGCTCGAGTCGCTCAACGGACAGGACGGCACGGACGGGACCGACGGTATTGGCGTCCCGGCCGGAGGAACCGCCGGGCAGGCGCTGCTCAAGAACTCCGACACCGACTACGATACGGTATGGGGCGACGTTGTCACCCCAACGGAACTAGACTCGGCGCTGGAACCCATCAACGCCAAGAACGAGCAGCAGGACACGAGGCTTACCGGCGTCGAGCGGAAGAACTTCCAGCAGGACATGCGGCTTGCCGCCCACGACGGGCAGATCTTCAGCCTTTTCAGCGGCCAGGCTGTGCAGGACAGCAGGCTGGACGACCTTGAAGACTGGAGTCGCTACGCGGACCGGAGGATGGACCGCCTTGACAGCAGGGTGGCCGACCTGGAGGAGAGCCAGTTCATCCTGGGGCTCAACCTTCGGATCAAGGATACCCAGAGGACGACCCTGGAGGCCTTCGGGGACTACTCCACCAACCGGGAAAAAATAGACCGTTACGGATTCAGGCTGACGCTCAAGATGGGCAAATCCTACGAGGAGCAGCTCATCGAGCAACTCCAGGCACAGATCGACGAACTCAAGGCGAAGATCCAGTAAACCTCCGGGTAAAAGGAAAGCGGCGGCCGACACGGGCCGCCGCTTTTTTCAACCAGAAAACCCGATCGGTTGCCGTTTCCCTGCAGGAAACGCCCCCCGGCCTCAGGTGCGTGGTTCCTGCAGGCGGAGGCGAATCCTTTTCGCGAGCCCGGCCTTGTAACTTGCCGGGTTTCGCAGGTAGGCTTCCAGATGCCCGGTCGCACCGGGAAAACGGTCCCTGTAGGTGTCCAGGAGGCACCCGACAATTGCTGGGTAAGGATTGAGGCAATCCAGCTGGATATCCTTGACCCCTGCCCGGCGAATCGCCAACCTGAGTGAATCCAGGGATTCATCGGTGTCGGTGATTCCCGGCAGCAGCGGCGCGACAAAAACCCAGACCGAAATGCCCGCCCCCCTCAATTCCGCAGCCGCCTCAAGCCTCGCCTTCGGTGACGAAGCCCCTGGTTCGAACACTCCGGCGACTTCCGGGTCGACAGTCGTCACCGTAAACCCGACCTGGCAATCGCGCATTTCACGCAGGATCGCGATGTCCCTCCTGACCAGTGCCGATTTCGTGAGGATATGGATTTCCAGTGAAGGGTATCCGGAAAGGATTTCGAGGCAGGAACGGGTCAGCCGGAACTTCTCTTCCGCCGGCTGGTAGACGTCGGTGACCGTGCCGAGCAGGATCCGCCCGGCAGGGGATCTCCTCCGGCTTCTCAACTGCCTGGCGAGCACTTCCGGAAAATTGGCCTTGACGTCGAGGAATTCTCCCCATGGCCGTTCATGGGCAGAGAACCGGCAAATGAAGGAAGCGTAGCAGTACACGCAGGCGTGCGTGCAGCCGCCATAGGGGTTCAAACAATAGTCGTAGCCCGGGATCCCCGTCCTGTTGAGGGCGGACTTGCAGGAGACGTCTCTTTGCAGGATACGTGCCGTCATGCGATTTGTCTCCTTCCGGGCAACCGGCAGACAAACCGCATGATACGGGCCGTTTGGTACCGCAGCCCTATGCGCTTTCCGGTAAAAACCGTGCGACCGCTGGTTAGCCCTGGACTCCCGCCAACTGTTCCATTTTATACAAGCCGATCTGCCTTTCCAGTATAGCGGGTGTCATTTGCGGGTACTCGGTCTTCAGCCGCGCGACCACGTCTTCCAGCAATCGCCCGGCTTCTTCCTGCGACAGGTTCTCCCCGATCTGCTCGATGAGGAACCTCCGAGTGAGGCGGTCGACCTTGGGCAGTTCCGCACATCCGGCCAGCCTGTAGAAATAACGGACCTCCAGGCCGGATTGCAGGCCGGGGATCGACATCACGGCGTTTTCGAAAGTAACCCGCCCCTGGGCGGACGGGACGTCCTGCAGGAATTCCGCCTTGTGGGTTCTCAGGACACGGGCAAAGCGTACCGCAGATTCAGCCATGAACTTCTGGCTTCTTGCGGATGCTTTTGCCAGGTTGCCCAGTACGTCCCGGGCAAAAGCCTCCACTCCTAGCCGACCCGCCTTTTCGAGGAAAACCGAAACGCTCTCCTGCTCTTCCTCGGGCGGCAAGGTGTAGGGATCTTCCCTTTTTTCCTTGAGCGAAAAATACCGGCAATAACTGGAAACGACGCTCTCTTTGCCCTCCCCCTTCGGGGAGAGATGGAAGATCGACGCCAGGATGCAGAGGGGAAGGCTCTGGTAAGCCGGATAGAACGCCAGGTCGAAGGAACCTGTCAGGTCGAGCCTGCCTTTCAGTCCCTCGATAAGCCTTTCGAGCCGGGAGTCCGTCCGTCGAGCCCGTTTTCTTTCGATTTTCCGGCCTTTAGAACGGGATGTCCCGATCGGGATGGAAGGAATGCACACGGGACCGCTGGCGACCTGTGCCAGGTCGAAGCGGGCGACACGGAGTTTCCCGTCCTCCCCTCTCAGGTTGCCCCAGACGCCATGTCGGGCCGGATCGTACCATTCCACGTATCCGACCCTGCTCCTCGGCTGATACAGGAAATCATACGGCTTGTCAGCGAACCGCTCCCGCTTGCTGGTGTAGTGGATGCGGCTCCCGTGGTTCACCGTGCATCCGATGATCGTTATCTGGATCATTTTCGGGTCTATCCCCGGGGTATCCCGGTTGAGGTAATCGATAATCTCCCGGTAAGTCGCTTTGCCGCCAAGCGCTAGGACCGCTTCCCTTATTCTCTCCCAGACGGAAAGTTCTTTCATTGGCGGCACCCCTTTCTTAGTGTAATGATTTTATTTTAATGTTTAGTTGATTATAACATCTTTCATCTTGAAAGCATTTGGCAGGGCTCCCCATTTCGCAAGAAAAAAGAGAAAAAAGGTTCTAGGTTCCCGTAACCGGACCGTAGGAAAGGGAAACGCAATATCGGCTTTTTGCGAGTGTGATGACCGGTAGGCATTGAGCCGCAGATGGAGGACTCTTTGACCTGTGCCCGGAATTCTCCGCGCTAGGGAAGGCGACATAGGCGCGTGTAATAAAGGCCTGGACGATGATTTCCCGAGTTTTGCAATCCTTGCCGGGGCTTATGGTAAAATTTGCCAAACCTTATTCCCGAGGAGGAACAAAATGAAAAATCCCGGCCAAAAAACCCTTGCCATCGTCTGCGGAGGTGGACCGGCACCGGGGATCAACAGCGTCATCAGCTCGGTGACCATCGAAGCGATCAAGTCGGGCTGGGATGTTTACGGCATCTACGACGGGTTCTCTAACCTGGCGAAAGGAGAAAAAGTATTCACCCCGCTGACCATCGACAAGGTTAGCCGCATCTACTCCGAGGGAGGCAGCATCCTCCGCATTTCGAGGTTCAACCCCACGAAGAGCGAGGAGTACCTGAAGAACGTAGCGGATACCCTGATCGAGATGGGCGTCTCGCACCTCGTCACTATCGGGGGGGACGATACGGCCTACGCGGCTTCCTGCGTTGCCGATTACGCGAAGAACAAGCGCGACCTGAGCATCAACTTCGTCCACGTCCCCAAGACGATCGACAACGACCTTCCGCTGCCCGGGTCCATCCCGACCTTCGGTTTCGAATCGGCCCGTGCCCTCGGGGCCCAGATCGTCTCAAACCTCATGGTCGATGCCAAAACCACCGGCAGGTGGTTTATCGTGGTCGCCATGGGAAGGGTCGCCGGGCACCTCGCCCTCGGCATCGGCAAGAGCGCCGGGGCGACGATGGAACTCATCCCTGAAGAGTTCCCTTCCAGGAAGAAAATTCCCCTCTCACTGGTTGTCGACATCATCACGGGCTCGATCATCAAGAGGCTGGCCTCCGGGAGAAATTACGGGGTCGCGGTGACCGCCGAGGGGCTGATCGAGAAGATCCGGATCGAGGACCTTGAAGCAGCGGACTGCCTCGAGTTCGACGACCACGGACATACCCGCTACGCGGAGATCAACTTCTCGGACGTGCTGAAAAGGGAAGTGATCGCAAACCTCGGCTCCCTCGGCATCAAGATGACGATCAACAACAAGGAACTCGGCTATGAAGTCCGGTGTGCCCCGCCCAACGCTTTCGACATCGAATACACTCGCAACCTCGGCTACGCCGCCATGGAATTCCTCCGGAAGGGCGGGACGAACGCGATGATCACCATCCAGAACGACACGATCGTCCCCTTGGCTTTTGCCGACATCATGGACCCCGCGACTAAAAAGACGCAGATCCGCCTGGTGAACACCAAGTCGATACAGTACCGCATCGCGAGAGAGTACATGATCCGCCTGGAAAAGAAGGATTTTGAGCCGGGAATCGAGTTTGAAAAGCTTGCCGTCGCGGCCAACCTTTCCCCGGACGAGTTCAGGAAACGGTTCCAGTACGTGACGGAATACTGAGGCAGCCGGCCCTGGGAAACCGGCGCCTGGAGGTGGACGGAGTGCTCGACAGGCTGACGGTCACGGTTTTGGCGGAAGATAGCGTCCCCTACGAGAGCCCCCTGCTTGGCCAGCACGGGGTGTCCTACTGGCTTGAAGCGGAGCGCGAAGGCGTCACGAGGCATATCCTGGTCGACGTCGGGCAGAATCCCGACGCGCTGCTCCACAACATCGAAAAACTCGGGGTACCCCTGGGGTGTACGGACGCGGTCGTTCTTACGCATTGCCACTACGACCACACCCAGGGACTTGCCCGGATCCTCGAAGCGACCGGCAGGGCGGACCTGCCGGTCATCGCTCACCGTGCCCTCTTCAGGTTGAATTTCGTCACGGTCCCTTTTTTCCAGCATGTCGGCGTGATGCGGAAGGATATGCCGGAAAACCTGGAAGCTGCAGGGGGTCGGCTCGTTTCCGTCACCGGTCCCTTACAGCTGATGCCGGGGCTTTGCACCACGGGAGAGGTGCCGAGGGTCACTGATTTCGAAGAAGTCGGGATCGCGCTTTCCACCCTGGACGGGCAAGGCCGGGTCGTTCCCGACCTCATGCCGGACGATCTGTCCCTGGCGGCCCGCGTGAGAAACAAAGGAGTTGTCGTCGTGACCGGCTGCAGCCATTCAGGTATCGTCAACATCCTGAAACATGTCCTGGAACCCGGGGAACGAGTCGAAGCGGTGATCGGCGGCCTTCACCTCGTCGAAGCGCCCGAAGGCAGAATCGAAAAGACCGTCTCTGCCCTGGAAGGCTTTTCGCCCTCCCTGGTGGCCGCGGGACATTGTACCGGTTTCCGTGCCCAGGCCTCTCTCTACGCCAGGTTCGGTAAACGCTTCTCCACGATGGGCTCGGGCACTGTTTTCCATTTTTGAGGTACGAAAAAGAACCTGCACCGACGTCGCTCTTTAAAGAACAACATTTGAACGGGCATTAAAGGCCTTTCGAAAACAGGCCCAGAAAAAAGCAGCCTCCTCGTTAAACAGGCTTACTGTTAGCAATTGCTTTATTTCACGCTTTGCATTATTATCTTTAAACTAGGCCGGCTTTTGGGCTGGTTTAAATCTCTTCTACAAGGTTTTTTCAAAGGAGGTAATGACCGTGAAAAGGAAATCCGCGTTCAGGATTGCCGTGGTCGTTGCCTGCGCAACCATCGTAGCCGCCTTCATGCTTGCCGTTCCAGTGCAGGCTGCGCAGTACGCGGGCAACTACAAGGGGTTTTACCACGGTGTGGAAGACTACGGGGTGTTTGTCCTGACCTTCGACCCCAGCGGCAGCATTAGCGGGACCGCGACATCGGGCAAGACGGGCGCCGAGGCACAGCTTTCGGGCTCCTACCAGTCGGGTGGGGGATTCCAGTTCAAGTCGGCCGGCATGGTCTTCAACGGAACCGTGGACTGGATGAGCCGCCTCAACGGCAAGTGGGCGCTCGCGAACAACAGCGCGGGAGGGACCTTCGGAGCCGTTCCGGGCAACTGGTAACACGACGGTCCCAACAAGCAGGCAGAAGGGGACGGGCCGCGATCGGGCGGCCCGTTCCCTTCTCTTCAAATTCGGTATTTCCCTACTTCGATGTCTGCAGGATGCAATTGAACGATCCTGCGGATCCGTCCTTCTTGGTCCATTTCCCCCCGACGCGGTTCATCCAGTCGATGGCCCCGGAAAAGACCATACCGCCGTCCGCCGTGACGAATTCCATTGCTCCACCGGGCTGGACCGAGCCCGAGAAATCCATTGTCACTTCGTACTTCGTCGACTTTCCGGTTCCGAGGATCGAGCCCCGCTCGTCGATTCCCAGCGAGATCAGCCCGTAATCCTCACCGATGAACTGCCCGACATACTGCCCCTGGAAGTTGGCACCGACAAGCTGCGAAACGACGTTCGCCTTTGGCGCGGCTTGGGGCAGGGCTTCCCTGGCCTGCTGGAGAACGAAGTTGAAGGATCCTCGGGAACCGTCCGACTTGGCCCACTTCCCGCTTCCGCGGCCGAGGAAATCGATCGACCCGGCGAAAATCATCCCGTCACCCGTCGAATTGAACTGGAAAACCCCGTCAGGCTGGGCCGAGCCCGAGAACTCCAGGACCATCTCGTACTTCGTGGATTTACCTTTTCCCACGATCGAGCCTGCCCCGTCGATCTCCAGGGAAAGCATCCCGTAATCTTCCCCGATAAACTGGCCTACGTAGCTGCCGGCGTACCCCCCGGTCCCCGAGGCTTCCGCCCGCCCGGCCTGGAGAGAAAACGCCACCAGGAACGCAAAGACAATCAACCAACACCATTTTCCCTTTTCGCGCATCGCAAAAACCCTCCTTGGAAACCGTGCCGGGCTGGTATCGACCCAACCCCGGCATCTTTGATGCTTCGTCTTGTTGAGGATAAGCCAAAACGATGAAACGGGCCTTAACCCGTGGGAAAAACCTGTTTCTTCGCTTATCAAGCCTACCCCGGAACTCTTGCACTTTTTTTAATCGTTGCTAGAATTTTAGACGGTTCGCTCTTTACCTGTTTTACTCTTGCATTCATTACACTAGGGTAATTGATTTCGCCGCCAGGCAACAACCGGGGCCGCCTTTTTCCCTGGACCCTGTGCCAGGCTATCCTGGGAGGGATCCTCAATGAACGTGAAGAACAGGTTCCTGGCCGCGACCCTGGCGGCCTCCTTGCTCTCCCCGGCCTTTTTCGCGGGGAACTCGGAAAGAGGCAATGCGGCCGCACTGGAAAAACCGGACCCAACCCCGAAACCGAACGCGGACGGGAACTACAACATCCTGTTCATCGTCACGGACCAGGAGCACCATTTCGAAAAATTCCCCGAAGGTACGAATTACCAGGCCCGGCAACTCCTCGCGGAACTCGGGACGACCTTTGAAAAACACTACGCCTGCTCCACCATGTCCACCTCGTCCCGGTCGGTCATCTACACGGGGACCCACATCACCGACACGAGGATGATCGACAACACGGACTGGGACTGGCAGGGTGCCATGTCCGAGGACATCACGACCGTCGGCGACATGATGCGGTCGGCCGGTTACGTCACCGCCTACAAGGGGAAATGGCACATGGACGACACCAGCCTCCTCGGGAACGACGATTCCGACCCGAGGACGAGCCTGGAGGGATACGGCTTCTCCGACTGGGGGGTCGTGTCCGGGGACTATCTCAGCAGCATGTGGGAAGGGTACGAACGGGACCCGGAAATCGCGGGGGCTGCGGTCGAATGGCTCCGGACCAGGGGGGTCGGAACGAATGAAGCCGGGAAATCGTTTTTCCTGGCCGTCAACCTGATCAACCCCCATGACGTGATGTTCTACAACACGGACGAGGATTTCCAGGGCATGGTGGAAGTCGGCGGGGCCCCGGACGCCGAGGTATACAGGAAATCCTACGACGTGGAAGTGCCCCCCTCCTGGAACCAGGACCTCGGTGACGGCACTCTGCCCGCAGCGATAGCGGCCTACAAGGCGCGATGGGAAAGACAGACGGGCTCCGTCACGACCAAAGAAGGCTGGAAGGATTTTCGCGACTACTACTTCAACTGCATCCAGGACAGCGACAACAACCTCATGAATATCCTCCAGTCCCTTGTCAGCCTAGGCCTGCTGGACAACACGATCGTCGTGTTCACGGCGGACCACGGCGAGATGGCGGGGGCACACGGCCTCAAGGGCAAGGCCGGGGTCATGTACGAGGAAAACATCCACGTCCCGCTGGTCATCTGCCACCCGGAACACGAGGGCGGAAAATCCGTTTCCGCCGTGACCAGCCATATCGACCTGGCGACGACCTTCGTTCACATGACCAACATCCCCAAGGGGCAAAAAAGGGACATTATCGGGAAACTGCCCGGCCGCAACCTGATGGACCTCGTCGACGGGACCTCGAAATGCGTCAGGGAGGGGGCCCTCTTCTGTTTCGAGATGATCTCCATGACGATGGCCCAGGCCAGCCTTGACCAGGACGGAAAC
The DNA here is from genome assembly GCA_964425765.1 of uncultured Synergistaceae bacterium. GTDB lineage: Bacteria > Synergistota > Synergistia > Synergistales > 79-D21 > 79-D21. Next base: position 39,898 of record CAYRNZ010000004.1, on the reverse strand, counting down.
ACCGTCTATACCTTCGACACGGACGCCCGGGGGTTCATCAGGGGAGTCGTGACCGAACGGTACAAGTTCGCCCGGTATTTCTCCTCCGATTTCAACATGCCGATGACCCTTCCGGAACTGCTGGAGCGCAACGATATCGAACTTTACGATTTGGAGAAGGACCCCCTGGAGATGAACAACCTGGCGAGCGAGCCCGAGTCGAACGCCGCGCTGATCATGAAGATGAACGCGCTCCTCAACGGGCTGATCACCAGGGAGATAGGCAGGGACGACGGCACAGAGTTCACCTCGGCGATCGAGGCCTACACGGGTTCTACCCCTCCGGGCCCGGAAGAGGAGACACCTGGCGAAACAGCCTCCTCGACAGGCGGGGGATGCAGCGGCGGTGCCGGGTCCGCAGCGGGACTCTTCCTGGTGCTGCCCTTGCTTGCATTGGCTCCGCTCGTTCGTCGCAAGGCGGGGTAATGGGAACCCCCGACACCAGGACCTTTGCCGTCATGGCCAAGGTCGTCGGTGGGCATTGCAACCTCAGCTGCAAATATTGCTATTACGTCGAGAAACCGACTCTCCTTCGACAAAGGCATCGCGTGATGCCGGACGAAATCCTGGAGGCATACATAAGGCAGAACCTGCAGGCCAACGGAACGGACGCCACGGTGGAATTTGCCTGGCACGGGGGTGAGCCGACCCTGGCGGGGATCGTTTTTTTCCGGAAAGCCCTGGAACTGGAGAAAAGGTACGGGGAAGGCCGGGAAATCCTCAACACGCTGCAGACCAACGCGACGCTGCTGGACGACGAGTGGTGCGCGTTCTTCGCGGAAAACGGCTTCCTGCTCGGGGTCAGCGTCGACGGCCCGGAAAGGCTACACGACGTCTACCGGGTCGGACCTGAAGGCGGCTCGTTCGGGAGGGTCGCCTCCGGAATCGGGCTTTTGCAAAAACACGGAGTGGAATTCAACACCCTGACGACCATAAACGCCGCCAATTCGAAGTATCCGGATGAAGTCTACGGATTCCTAAGGGAAATAACGGATTTCATGCAGTTCCTGCCGGTCGTGGAAACAGAGGGGGCTTTCTTCGAAATCGATGAAGGGCAGCGTTTCGGCATGCCGCCAGGGAGCCACAGTTCCCTGTTCGGCCGGAAACTGACTGATTTTTCCGTCTCTGCCGAGGATTTCGGCAGATTTCTCTGCCGGGTCTTCGACCTCTGGAAAAGACAAGACCTCGGAAGAAAGCACGTGCAGCTATTCGAGGCAACGGCAGGCAATATACTGGGGAAACCGGGCGGACTCTGCACTCATGAGGCCCTCTGCGGGCACGGTGCGTCCGTTGAAACCGACGGGGACGTTTACTCCTGCGACCACTACGCCTTCAGGAACTACAGGCTCGGCAACCTCCTCGAGGCTCCCCTGGCTGAAATAATGGAGAAAAACCGGCGTTTCGGGATGTATAAAACCCATGGACTGCCGAACGCGTGCTTCGCCTGTCCCTACGTGAAGCTGTGCTTCGGGGGTTGCCCGAAGGACAGGATCCTTCCGGCGGGAGATGGGCAAAAGGGCGGGAATGCCCTTTGTGAAGGGTACAGGCTTTTTTTCGCCCATTTCCTGGAGAACTGGCGGATTCCTGAATCTTCCGAGGGAAACACCCGGCAGGAACAATAAAGGACACCGCCCCAGGTGCGGTGTCCTTTTTTTAGAGTCCCCAGCGGGAACCCGCTCCTACTTCAGCTTCGAAGAGATGAAATTCCCCAGCTTTTCGGCGCCCAGCCGGATCTTTTCGGGAGGAACCGCGCCGAAGCTGATCCTCATGCAGTTGCTCCCCATGCCGCCCCCTTCGATGAAGAAACCCTCGCCGGCGACGAAGGCTACCCTCACCGCCGGATTCGAGGTGGCCTCGGCAAGCAGGTTGGTCGTGTTGATCCCTCCCGGCAGCTCCGCCCAGGTGAAAAGCCCCCCGTCCGGGAAGGTCCGCTTTGTCCCTTGCGGGAAGAAGCGGTCGATGCACTCGATCATCGTGTCCCTTCTCTCCCGGTAAAGGTCGCAGATCATCCGGTGGTGGGCCGGGTAAAACCCGCGCTTGAAAAACTCGGCGCAGATGACCTGCGGCAGCATCGACGTGTGGGAGTTGGTCGCCGTCTTGGCATCGAACAGTTTCGATGTCACCTCGTCGCCCGCAAATACGTAACCTAGCCTTGCCCCGGGCGAAAAGATCTTGGAGAAGCTGTTGGCCAGGACCGTATGCCCCGTCTGGTCGAAAGCCTTGATCGGCTTCAGGTCGGTCCCGCTATAGCGGATGTCGCGGTAAGGATCATCCTCGAGGATGATCACGTCGTACTCGCTTCCCAGTTGGGCGATGCCTTTCCTTCTTTCCAGCGAAAGGGTTCTCCCCGTGGGGTTGTGGAAGGTCGGGATCACGTAAACCATCTTCGGTTTATACCGCCTGATCTTCTCCTCCAGGTCCTCCGGCACCATGCCGTTGCCGTCCATGGCCACGCTGACGCATTTCGCCTGGAACATCTCGAAGATCTCGACGCAATGGACGAAAGTCGGTGATTCCACCAGGATCACGTCACCCGGGTCGATAAAAAGCTGGCACAGGAGGTTGATGCCCTCGAGCCCGCCGCTCGTGATGAGGATGTTGTCCGCCTTCGCCTCGATTCCCTTGGGTTGGAGGAGTTGGTCGACGACGGCTTCCCTCAGGTCGCGCAAGCCCATGACCCCGCCGTACTGGAGGGCTTCCACGCCTCTCTTGCCGGTCGTCAGGACATCGTTCGCGATCTCCCGCACGATGTCGATGGGAAGGGCTTCTCGCGCCGGTGCCCCGCCCCCGAAGGAGATGAGGTTGGGGTCGTTCATGGCTCCGAAGAGATTCCGGATGATCGTGGCCGACTTTTCCATGGTCTTCATGCGTTTCGCGAAACCCGGCATGGCATTCTCCGCCTTTCGTACAAGAGATTGAGGAGCCTTTAAAGGTTGGGACCCAACCGAAGTTTAACCGTATAGACAGATCCTTTCAAGGACAGCCTTCTCCCTCCCGTTGAAACCGGCATCCGGCAAGAGTAGAATTAAATCGCCCAGGCTAAGAATATAAAGCTTTAGACTAAAAACATAATCAAGTCTTGCTTTATCGGGGCATACGGGAGGGATCGCCATGAAGAGACTTTTCACCCTGTTGCTGCTGTTTGTCCTGGCGCCTGCGGCATACGCCTCGAACTGGGTCCTGGTGAAGGAAACCCCGTCGCTCGGATGGAAAATGTTCAGCTACATCGACGCGGACAGCGTGGTCCAGGAAGGGTCACTGCTCACCTTCTGGTATTCGTTCAACGTCACCAAGGCTCTTGGGACCAACCAGAGAGTCCAGAAACTCGAGGTGGACCTTTCCGCGGAACGTTACCGCATCCTCGAAACCCACGTTTTTGTCAACGACAGGCCCGAATCCCAGTCCCTGACCCCCTCTAAACCCAGGAACAGCAAGGAGGTCAAGGAAGAGATCGCCATGGCGCTCCGGTACGTTGGCAAAGGAGGGGAAACCGGGCCGGTTCCGGCGCCTCCCCTGGCCGGCCATGGCGGAGGCACGGCAAGCCCGGCAGCCGGAGCCTCGATGCTTTTCACCACGACGATCATGGGAGCGGCCGTCCAGGAGGTCCAGGACGCCATCATCGCGGTCATGACGAGGGAAAAATACACCCTGGAGGAAGTCGACGACAACAAGGTCGTCATGGGCAGACAGGGAGCGTCCGTACTGTTCATGCCGGGGGCCTACAGCAGGGTGAGGTTCAACATGCTGCCCCGCGACGGCAACATCAGGCTGCTGGTCAACCAGGTCGACAGCCAGGGACCGCAAAGCCAGCAACGGCCCATTTCGGCGCTTGTCCCGCTGATAAGGGAGATCCGCAACAAGGTCGACGGGACCCCAATGGACCAGATCACGAACGAGACCGCCACCGCCTCTGCCGGGACCGAAATCCCCAAGGGGAAAACCTTGGGAATCGTCCTCGGCGCAAAAAACACGGAAGGCTTCATCGTGATCGAGAGGGTAGAAACAGGGAGCAAAGGCGCCGAAACCGGCCTGGCAGCCCAGGACGTGATGCTGGAAGTCAACGGGCGTTCCACGAAAGATTTTGAACCGGGCTCCCTAAAGGCTTACCTCGAGGAGAAATGGTCACAGAAGGCTTCGATCATCGTCGTCTATTCCCGGGAAGGCAAGACGGACCTCGTCACGATCAAGGAATGACCCGAAGGAACCAGTCCATAACCTGCAGGAAGGGGTTCCTCTGCGAGGAAACCGGAAAACGAGGAGTCGCTCCTGGCAAACAAGAGCGACTCCCGGAAAGCGAACTCGAAAAACGCCTTGGAAAGAGGGGGGATAGACCGTCTAGAGTTCCCTGGCGCCGAAAGTGTCGCCGCCGCGGATGGTCCCGTTGGTAAAACCTTTCCGGAACCAGCGGACACGCTGTTCGGAGGTTCCGTGGGTGAAGGTGTCCGGAACGGCACTTCCCTGCATCTGTTCCTGGATGCGGTCGTCGCCTACCGCCGAAGCCGCGTTCATCGCTTCCTCGACATCCCCGATTTCCAGGTAGCCCTCTCCCTGCATGTACTTTGCCCAGACCCCGGCGAAATAGTCCGCCTGGAGTTCCAACCTCACCGACAGCTGGTTGTACTGCTTCTGGCTGACGCGGCCCCTCAGGTTCTGCACTTTTTCGAGGATCCCCAGCTGGTTCTGGACGTGGTGGCCGACTTCGTGGGCGATCACGTAGGCCAGGGCGAAATCCCCGGGAGCCCTGTACCTATTCCTCATCTCCTGATAGAAACTCAGGTCCAGGTAGACCTTCTGGTCCAGGGGACAGTAAAAAGGACCCATCCCCGCCTGTCCCACCCCGCAGGCAGATTGGGTAGCCTGGGTGTACAGGACGAGGCTCGGGTTCTGGTACCTCGCGCCTTCCCTTGCGAAAACCTCCGTCCAGACGTCCTCCGTATCCTGGAAGACGACAGATACGAAATCCCTCAATTCCTCTTCTTCCGCGCTGCCTTGGTATTCCTGGGACTGGCCGGTCGTACCGGAACCCGACTGGGAGTTCCCGGCAATGTCGATGATGGCGCTCGGGTCGACACCCATAAGCATGAGCACGAGGTACAGGATGATCCCCACGCCGCCAAGCCCGGCCGCGCCTTTTACAACTTGCCCGCGTCGGTCTTCGACGTTGGAACTCTCTTTCCGGCCTCTCCATTTCATCCCGATTCCCCCTTTTGCCATGTCGCTTGCAAGGGACCTTTTGTCGATGGGCAGTCCTCGGTCCCGACAACTAAAATATTATCATTTTCATAGCTCGGCCCAAATTAAAAAACCCGCCCCGTTCCCGGCAAAGCGCCCTTCACTCCGATGCCCAAACACTTTTTCCCTCCTGCAACGGATTTTCCCAGCCCTTTTACTACACTGAGATGCGGACGCGAAACTTCTCCACGAAACGGCTGGGATGGTAGGACAACTTGGCCTGGCGCATGCCCGGTTCCCCGGCGTCCTGCTGCCGGTTGACCCAGGCAAATCCGGATCCTTCCCGCTCCAGGAAAACCTGGTTGATGGCCTGGTAGATCCCTTTGAAGGCCGGGTTTCCTTTCTCGAAATGGATGACCAGGGTATCCGGGGAAAACCTTTCCGCAACGGTGTAGGCGACGATGGTCCCATCGACCCGGATTATCCCTCCCAGCAGCCCCTCGAGATCGCCCCAACTGCCGAGGACCCTCTTGACCGCCTCGTTTTCGGCAGCCAGGCTTTCTGACCCCGAACAGTTTTTCCAGGCACACCATTCGGCCTGCATGGCCAGGACCTCGGGGATCGTTTCCGATGCCATCGGCTCGAAAACCCAGTCGTGGTCTCTCAGGAACTGCCGAAACAGGTTCTTCTTTTTGTGGTAACGGTTCCCCTGCAGTCCGACCAGATCCTTCACGGAGTAGACGTATTCCCACTCGGCCCGCTGGGGCTCCAGTTCCACGCGCCCGGGAAAAGTCCGCTCCAGCAGCGAGGCTAGCCTCGACGGAACCCGTTCGAAAACGGCTCCTTCAGGAAACTCTTCAGGCATGAGGCGGTTCCAGTCAACCTCCCCCCAGTCTCCTACCGGGGACCCTCGAAATACTTTCCCCTCCCGGTTGATCTTCAGCCAGGCCAGACCGTATCCGAAAGCCATTTCGTACCCTGCGTAAGAATGCCAGCCCCAGAGGGTGACGAAACTATAGTCGGAAGACTTCTCGGGGGTGACGGCAAGAAGCCGTCTGTAAGGGTGCTGGTGTTCGAGAGATAGGGGGCAATATTCCACGCGGAACCCTCCCAGGGTTTGGTCCTGCCGGGTATTGTTCCATCGGCAGGGCTCTTCGGTGTCCTTTCGTCCTTTTCCGGCTGCATTGTATATGTGTTTGAAACTTACAGGCAGGTTAAAACCCAGCAGCTATTCTACCAAGAGGGACGGAAAAGGGGCAAAGCAAACCGTTCAAGCTTCCCTCAGGCTCCCTCCCGCAATCCCCCCACGTACCGGCGTTGCGTCCGAACCCCGCTTTTCGTCCCCTCGTAGAGCTCGAAAACCGGTTTAAAAGCTTTTTCCTGAGCGAAAGATCTTACCTTTTCCCCTGCGGCACCAACCATCAGATGTCTGTCTGATTCTGCGAGCGTGAGGTAAGCCCGTATCCCGTCGGCCAGATCTTCGGGAGCACACCCCCGGGTCAGGAGACCGTTGATCCGGTCTTCGACCAGTTCCGGGGTACCCCCGGTCGGGGTCGCGACCACGAAAAGCCCGGAAGCCATGGCCTCGATGACCGCGTTGGGGAACCCCTCGAAGAAGGATGGGAGAACCATGAATTCACAACATTTCAGAAGTTCGGGGATGTCTTCCCTGGCCCCCAGGACCGTCACCTTACGGGACAAGGCGCATTGGTCCAATGCCTCCATGATCTTCCGGAAATACTCGCCGTCCTCCGGTTTCCCCGCGAACAAAAAATGGATCCCATCGAGGAAACCTCCCTTTTCGAGAATCCCCAACGCCCTGACGAGGCCGATGTGGTTCTTCCTGTTCGCCAGGCTGGCCACCGTGATCCCCAGCCTGGTCTGTTCAGGCACTCCCAGCCTTGCCTTGAAATCTTTCACCTGTTGCGCTTTCGCAAACCGGTCCAGGTCGATGGCGTTGTAGATGACCGCAAGTTCGTCTTTCAGAACGCCGTACTCGTTCATCGCGATTTCCGCGGCGAGGCGCGAATTGCAGACGATTTTATCCGCCCACCTCCGATAGAGCCGAAGGTACTTGAACGCGTTCCGATCCGTGTTGCGGATCGAGGCGATCTTCACAGGCACGCCGTGGAATCTCGAAACCAGCGAGGCCCAGAGGTTGTTCCTGGGGAGGAATGAATGGACGATCTCGGGCCTGTAAGTCCGGATCATGCGTGAAAGGATCATCACCCGCTTGGCCGTTCGGTGCCGCGCTGGCCCCGGGCAGGCGACAACCACCTCGATCCCGCTCCTCTGGAGCATATCTCCGAACTGGACCGCCGGCCTGTCGATCACGATCTTGACCTCGTACCCCTCCCTCTCCGCCGCAAGGGCAGTGTAAAGCAGCTGCCTCTGGGCTCCCCCGGAGGAAAGGGACTTGATATGGTACAAAACCCTTTTCTTCACTGAATTCCCTCCTATCGGGACAGGACACCGACCGCAAACCTAGGCGCCCGGGAGCCCCGACTTTTTCAAAAAGGGCAGTCACGCCCCACACCCTGCCGCTGCACCAAATCCCTCATGCAATGGCCACCATGATACTAGATGGGAGGACATGGAATTCGATATCTCTGGATGGAGGGACTTCGGCGAATCTGAAGGGTGCATGTTTCAAGCCGAAAATTCGGCGTGTCTTTTATAGCGCCCTGCCAACGCGCGGAGGTTACGCCCGATGACCGGCAGGTAATGGCCTATCCCCACCCGGTAGAACCGTTGGGCGATCTCCCCGGGTATGTCCTCCGCCCCGGAGGAAGAGAGGAGGGTTTCCGTTTCCGCCTTCGAAAAGGTGTCCCATGTTACGATTCTTGAAAGGTAGGCCCGGTTCGCCGGACAGGCGGATTGACAGCGCATGCAGCCAAGAAGGGAATTGTGCCATTCGCGCTCGATCCAGCCGGGAAGGGGGGCGGCATCCTCGTTGTGGAACGACACGCACCGTTCCCCGCGGGCAAGGAAGCGATCCGCGGCGAGACAGCCCGTCGGGCAGTTCCGCAGGCAGACGTCGCAATTGACGCAAGCCTCCATTAATTCCGGCTCTTCCCAGGGCCCCTCTTCACACTCCAGTTCGGAGAAAAAGGCAACCAGCCTCAAGAAGCTCCCGTTGCCTCGCGTGTAGACGAGATTGTTCCTCCCATACCTGCCGAGGCCGCAATGTGCGGAAGCAAGCTTGAGGGGAATCTCGGCCCGTGCCGTTCTCGAGCCAAGGGGGCGCAGCAACCGGGCCAGGAATTCGCCTACCGTGGTTTCCTGGTCTTTGCGGTATTGCGGGGGGACTACCCCCCACAGGAACCCATTGGGCAATTCGAAGCGAAACCGGGCAATCGGCCGACCCATGGCGACAAGAAAGACCGACTTGCCCCACGACGGGACTTCAGGGGGAGCGATGGAAAGGGGTGAAAGGTACCGCTGGACGAGTTCAAGCCCAACTTCACCGCTCACGGCACGTCCTTCCAGTTCCCGGGAGAGGGAAGATACCCGGGCGACCGGGAAAAGGGCCGCCTCGAATCCTGACCTCTCCAGAGCGGTTTTTACGACTTCTACAGCCTTGTTCCTACCCTGTCCGGGCATCCTTCGCGCCTCTTTCGCCCGGTCGATGCGGCGCCACTTCCCTATCCCCGGTTGTCTTCCGGGCTGTCAGCCGAGGATGCAGTCGAGGATCGCATCGACGTGGATCCGGGTCGTATCCATCACCAGGGTGGCCAGGTCGCCTTCCTGGACGATGAGGGGAAGCTCCGTACACCCCAGCACCAGGCCGTCCACCTTCCTGGATGAGATAAGCCGGTCGGCGATCCCAAGGATCCTGTCCTTCTCCTCGGGGAGGACGATACCCTCCTGCAGGTTCGGGAAGATGATCCCATGGATCGCCTTCTGCTCTTCTTCCCCTGGAACGAAGGCGTGGATCCCGTATCGTTCGAACGCCCTCGTATAAAGGCCGCTGCTCATCGTGAAGGCCGTCCCGAAGACCAGGACGCTGCCGCAGCCTTTCGCCTTGGCAAACTTGCAGGTTTCGTCCACGATGCTGACCAGGGGGAGAGGGGACAGCCTTTCGACTTCGTCGAAGACGATATGGGCGGTGTTGGCCGCCATCGCGGCGAAGTCCGCCCCGGCCGCGGCGAGGGCCTCCACCGAATTGACCAGCCTGGCCGTAAAAGGCTCCCATTGCTTTTTCGAAGCGTAGGCAACCATTTCCGCCAGGTCCAGGCTGTCGATGACCATCAAGGGATAACGGTCTTCCCCTGTCCTGGCGCGGAAACCCTCGACAAGGCCCTTGTAGTAGTCCACCGTGGACTCGGGACCTATCCCCCCGACCAGCCCGAGCTTCTTCAAAGCGAGCACCTCCGGAAAATGCGGGTTATTTCCCTTCTTTGCTCTATCCTATCACCATAAAGACCGCCCCGGCATGCTTAAGCCCGGGGAAAAAATATCGCCTCCCCACAAGGAGAGGCGCACGCGTCGAACGACCATTTTCGATTCTAGCCGAAAATAACCGGGCGACCTGCCTTTCAGGCCACCCGGTCAACCTTGCTTTCGGCGGTGACAAAGAGGGCTTCGACTCCCGTCCTCGATTTGGCAAGGGTGGGAAGCTTCGCCCACAGCCTCCGGAACTTGGGGCTGTCCGGGAAGGCTATCGCGTAACGGGCTACCGGATCGTTCATGGCCTGCAGCGCTTCTCCCAAAGCCGTCAGGAAATGGATCTGTTTGATCGGGTTTTTCGAACCGCTTCCCTTGGCTTCGATCAGCCAGCGTTCGTCCCCTCTTGTCGCTTCGATATCGACTCCCAGCCCATGTCCCCATTTAACCCGGACTTCCCATCCTTCCGCTTCGAGCCAACCTTTCAGGCGGCTTTTTACGTCCTCTTCCGACATGTTCGAAACCGACCTGGCCGTCACCGCTCCTACGGGGCAGGTCTCTTCACCCGAATCGCCCACGGCCTCCCCTCCTACGGGGAAGTTGCCTATCTTTCCGCAGACGAGGCACCGCCGTTCGAGCTTGCCCATTTTCTCCAGGGCATGGGCGGCCCGGTTTACGGGCTGGACCCTGGCCCCCTTGCCGACGATACGGTCGGTAATCTCCCGGTCGGTCAAGCCCGGGCATGTGAAGACCTCAACAAGAAAACGCCCGAGGATGTCCTTCATTCAAGCCCGCCCTCCGGAAATCCGGCCTTACACGCTGGCCCCGTCGAAAGCGCCGGCCTTCATCCGGCCCAGCACGAGTTTGTAACCGTCTTCGCCGTATTCGAGGGATTTCTTTACCCTGCTGATCGTCGCCGTGCTCGCCCCGGCCTGCTGCAGAATCTGCGGGTAGGTATAGCCGTCGTCCAGGAGCCTCGCCACTTCCAGGCGCTGGGCAAGCGCACGTATCTCGCTGACGGTCGCCACGTCCTCCAGGAATTCGCAGGCCTCCTGTTCCGTTTCCAGCGCGACAAGCGCCTTGCACAGCTGGTCGGTGAGTTCATCTCTCCATTTTGGCGCCACCGCTCTCACCTCCGGGTATCCGGGGGAACCCTGGGCGGGGCTCCCCCTCTCGCTCCCTTTCAGCCGGTCCTGGAGAAGATCAGGGCCAGATGCCCCGGAAACGCATGGCGGAAATAATCCTTCCCATAGCCCTGACGTAAGTGGCCTGGCGCATCCTGATGTTGTGCGCCTTCTTGATCTTCCAGATCTCGTGGAAAGCCTGGGTAAGCCGCTCGTCCAGTTTCTGGTGCACGGTCTTTTCGCTCCAGTAATCCCCGGTCCTTCCCTGCACCCACTCGAAGCAGCTCACCGTGACACCGCCTGAATTGGCCAGGACATCCGGGATCACAAGGACGCCGTTCTCATGAAGTATCGCGTCCGCCTCGGGGGTCGTCGGCCCGTTTGCCAACTCGAGGATCACCTTCGCCTTTATCTTTGCCGCATTGCCCTCGTTGACGAAACCTTCCAGTGCCGCCGGTATCAGGACGTCCACCGGGGCCTGCAGGATTTCCTCCGTCGTCACCTTGTCGCCGCCGGGATAATCGGAAACCGTCCCGCTCATCTTCTTGTGTTTCATCAAATCCGCATAATCCAGGCCCTTGGGGTTGTAGGTCCCCCCCTTGCTGTCGGAAGCCCCGACGACCTTCAGGCCGATCTCCTCGTAGAGGGCGTGGGCGAAACTCCCCGCGTTCCCATATCCCTGGATCGTTGCCGTCATTGGCTTGCCGAGGAGCCCCATATCCTTCAGGGCCTCACGCAGGACGTACATCCCCCCGCGAGCCGTGGCATCGCCGCGACCCAGTGATCCGCCGATCTCAATGGGCTTGCCGGTGAAACAGGAGGGTTCGCTCCACCCCTTGACCTTTTCGTAAGTGTCCACGAACCAGGCCATAATCTGCGGCGTGGTGTAGACGTCAGGAGCAGGAATATCGACATCCGTTCCCATGAAGCGCGATATCCCGAGGGCATACGCCCGGCTGAGCCGTTCGAGTTCTCCCGCCGAGAGTTCGCGAGGCGCAATCCGTACGCCCCCCTTCCCTCCGCCGTAGGGCAACATGGCAGTCGCGCACTTTATGGACATCCAGGCCGAAAGTGCCATAACCTCGTCCTTGCAGACGTTCGCGTGATAACGCACTCCACCCTTGTACGGGCCCAGGGCATTGTTGTGGTGGCTCCGCCACCCTTTGACGACCTTGACGGTGCCGTCTTCAAGCCGCAGCGGAATGGTGATTTCCAAGACTTCCTTCGGTTCCTTGAGGATATCGATGAATTCCTGCTCGACGTTGAGGAACGGTGCAGCTTCGTCCACCTGTTTCAAGAACATTTCGTAAGGATTCATCTTGGACATGCCTGTCTTCCTCCTCCTCTTCTTCTTGGGTGCCTGGATTTGCTTCACCACGCCACTGTCTTGCCCTTTCCGGGATTCTCCCTTTCCACCTCCCATTCCGCCAGTTAATGTTAATTTTTTCTATGCAGCATGAAGCCTAGCCAAACCTGTGTCATTATATCGCTCTTTCTCTTTAGTCAAATAAAAATTAAGTTAAATCCTCTACGTATGCACTGCTATAAGTTTGATCTTTTAATAACTAATATCTATAAGGCATATAGGCTGATATTCCTGCATACCTATGGATTCGAGGCGCGGTAGGCCTGCCCGGCAGTTTTGCTTTTTTAAGGGGATAAGAAATGCGAACACGAACATTAATTGTCTGAATAGTCTTTCTTTTTCACTTTCGTCAATGAAAAAGCCCCCCAACGAGGAGGGCTTTTCAAAAAAGCGGGTAATGCGGTTGCGATTGGCTCGGGCAGGCTTCTAGCCCTTGTTACGGCACACGGGCCTTTTCCCGATGCGCTCGTGGACGTCGCGCTTTTCTTCGTTCTCCAGGCCCTTAAGGTACTTTTCCCTCCCCAGGGACTCCCAGACCGGATCGAAAACCCTCTTCACTTCCGAGGCGTATCGATCCAGGTCCCCTGACAGGGCGCCCAGGATCGACTCCGCCCCCGGATGCGTCGGGTGGGCGTGCTGCAACTCCACAATATCGCGCAGCACGTGGGGATGGTCGATGATCATGCAGGGGCGAAGCAGGTTGTCGTCGTCGTAGGGCTGTGCCTCGCGGATCGCCTTGAAGAAGGGGCTACCGATCACGTCCGTCAGCGATTTCCCACGGATGTTGTCGACGGCGAAATGAACGAAAACACATGGCTCGACGTCCCCGTTCGCGATGATGTGGAAGTAGCGCTGTCCCCCCGCCATGCAGCCGTCCACGTAAGGTCCGTCGTTCCAGAAATCGCCCAGGAACACGGTTTTCTCTTCCCGCCACTGCTCGACCTTCCCGTGCAGGGCTGCCCTCTGCCCGGGGGTGGCCATGAGCGAGGTGTCCGGAGCGAGTCCGGTGGGGATGTACTGGAAAAACCACCCCACAAGGCATCCCTTGTCCATCATCAGGTCTATGAAACCGTCGGAGGCCAGGTAACCCGAATTATCCCGCGTGCAGGTCGCACTGAAACCGAAGAGAACCCCCGCTTTCCTCAGCCTGTCGAAAGTCCCCATGACCTTCCCGTACATCCCGGCGCCGCGGCGGGCGTCCGTGCAGGTCTCGTCCCCTTCGATCGACACCATGGGCGCCACGTTCCCCATGCGGGCCAGCCTGCCTACCACGCGGTCGTCCAGCAGCGTCCCGTTCGTGTAGACCTGGAAGAAGCAGTCGTCATGCTTTTCCCAGAGGTCGAGCAGGTCTTCCCTGACGAAGCACTCACCCCCGGTAAAAGTGAAGAAATACATCCCGAGGGATTTAGCTTCCGCAAGGATCCGGTCAAGTTCGTCGTAAGGCAGTTCCTCCCCTTTGCCGTATTCCCCCGCGTAGCAGCCTTTGCAGTGAAGGTTGCAGCGCATGGTGGGACTGATGACCAGGAAATTCGGCAAGTGCAGGCCGAGGGCTTTTTCCTGGCGGTCCCTGATCCCCCTGCCTAGGACGACGAAGTTCACGAGGAAGTTGGAGATCAGTTTCTTCTTCGCGTTGGAGTTGAGGTCCCTGAAAGCCCGCTTGAAAGTCCCGACGAATGGGTGATTTTCCTCGGCCATGCGGCTCATTGCCTCAAACCCGGCCCGGTGGTATTTCGCCGGGGCGATCGCCGAAATCAGCCTGAATAGGACAGCCAGGTCCTTCTCGCGCCCTTCCTCGATCCTCCGGGCAATTTCCCCGATCAACTTCCCGGAAACCTTACCCTTCGCCTGTTCGAGCATCGACAAACTCATCGCCTGCACGCTCCTTTCCGCACCCGCCGCGCCCCGTGCCATTCCCTGAAGCCCTCTTCATGGCAGCGCGCCATATCCTATATTAAAAAACACGTTAGTTATCTATTTTATAATTATACCTTTGCGAAGGTACAAAGTTCGGGAAACGTGCCGGGCATGAAAAAGGAAGGCCTCCCTTTGCAGGAAGGCCTTCCTGAGCTTCCGGAGAACGGCTGCAGCTTTCCCTAAAAATCGATGATCGTCCCCAGGTTCTGCTCGCACGCTTTCTTGAAGATCAGCCGGGCGGTCATGACGTCGTGGCTTGCGATCCCCATGAGGACCGCGCCCCGGCGACCTGTTTTTGCCGGCTTGACGACCCCGGCGCAAACCTGGCCCATATCCCCCGTTATCTGCTCCCTGACCGGATAGCCTTTCTGGAAATAAGCCCCCTCTTCCTGGGTCCACAGGTACTGGTGCAGGTCGTCGCAGACGAAGGTCGTTCCTCCGGTCATGACGTCGGCATCGAAAGAGGAATCGTAGTCGACGGCGATCGCCAGCATGTCCTTCTTCAGCCACTCGGAACGGACGGTCCGCTTCGGGTCGTTGAGGATGGGCGCGCAGGTCACGACAACGTCGGCCCCCTTGACCGTCTCCTGGATCGATTCGCACGGAACGATTTCCTGCCCCTTGAGGAAAGGCCTGATGAAATCGGTGTACCTTGCGACCTGGGAAGCGAGAGGGTCATAGACACGGATCTTCTTGAGTTTCGGCAATGCTTCGAGCAAGGCGACCGTGTTGGTCCGCCCCTGGGTTCCGAGGCCTATCATGCCGATGGTATCCGAATCTGGGTCGGCGATGTGTTTCGCGCAGATGCCGCTCGCGGCGCCCGTCCTCCAGGACGTGATCCAGTTCGCGTCGATGACGGCCTTCATGTGCCCGTCGTCGGAGTCGGTGAGGATGAAGAGCCCGATGTTGTAGGGCATCTGCTTCTGCAGGTTCGGCGGGAAACCCGAAACCCATTTCATGCCGCACGTGTCCACTTCTCCACCGATCCAGCAGGGCATGGCGTGGATATAACAGTCCTTGCGGGGATGAATGCCGATTTTCGCCGGCATCTCCACCTTGCCCTGCCCCTTCAGCACCCAACCTTCCTCCACGACCCGCATGACCTCCGAGATCGGGATCCCCAACGATTCGACCTGCGTCTGCGTGATGCACCTCAACTCCATCTTCCATTCCCCCCAGGGTGGTTTTGCGACTCGTCGAACGATCAGGCAAGGTCGACGATGTCGATGTCCTTTCTTTCAAAGAGGTCCCTCGCAACAGCGAATTCCTCGAATACCTTGAGCCGTTTCCTCATCTTCTCCGGGTTCTTCATGTAGAAGGCCGAAAGAAGGGCATGGGTCATCGCGAAGGCCCCGGCACACGGGTCGATGAAGGTGATGAACTTCATGGGGGCCTCGAGGAGCAGGTCGGAAAGCGAAGCCAGCGGGGACATTCCGCTGTCCGTGATCCCGACAACCGGGATGCCCTCCTTGCGGAAAAGCCTTGCCAGGCTCTGCGTCCCCGAGGGATAGCGCGGGAAACTGTAGACGACGGCAACGGAATCCGGGCCTGCGTCCCGGATCTTTCCGTAAGCCTCGTGATCGAAATCCGCAAGGACCTGCACGTTCTCGCGGAGAATCGACAGGAAGTAGCCCAGGTAATCCGCCAGGCAGGTGTTGGCCAAAAGCCCCACCACGAACACTGTCCCGCGGGTCTCCAGGAGTTCTACCGCCCGGGAAACGGAATCCGAGTCCAGTTTTTCCTTCATGTCCCTGAGAACCTGGAATTCCAGGGACAGGACCCGCTGGCAGAGTCCCTCTTCCTCACCGGAGAATTTTTCCAGTTGTTCGACCCTACGCACGGCAGCCATCTGGAGAGCCTTCTGGAAGTCGGGAAAACCGGAGAAGCCAAGGCGGTAGGCGAGCCGTATCACGGTCGGGTTGCTGACACCTGCCGCCCTCGCCATTTCGACGGAGTTCATGAGCGCGGCTTCGCGCGGGGAGGCGTGGATGAAACGCGCCAACTGCAGCTGCCGTTTAGGAAGATCTCGCGAGATCTCCACCAGGCTTTCCAGGATGCCGCACTCTTCCACGAGCATTCCTCCAAATTGCATTATGTAGATCTATCTACATACATCTTATTGATTGTAGATATTTTGTCAATGCGCCAGCGGTCGTACAAGGGGAAGCAAACCCGGTGTTGACGCGACCGGGCGGATATCGCAGGATTAAAGGATAACGGGAGGTGGGACAAGTGCTGGACAAACTCAGGATAACCGTATTGGCTGAGAACAGCGTCCCGCATAAGAGCAGGCTATTGGGACAGCATGGGGTGTCCTTCTGGCTCGAGGCAAAAAGAGGCACAGGCGAAAGGAGGTTCCTCGTCGATGTGGGGCAGCACCCGGACGCACTCCTTTCCAATGCGGCCGAGCTCGGCATCCCCCTGGGAAAAACCGATGCCGTGGTGCTGACGCATTGCCATTACGACCATACGGGGGCACTAGTCCCCATCCTGAGGGCGATCGGACAGGAAGACCTTCCCGTGATCGCGCACCCCGGCCTTTTCAGGCACAACTTTGTCACGGCTCCTTTTTTCCAGCACCTGGGGATGCGGAACGGAAACCAACCCGACGAGATACGGGCCGCCGGGGGAAGGCTGCTCCTGGCAAAGGACGCGCTCGAGCTGATGCCCGGCCTTTCCACGAGCGGGGAAATCCCCGGAGTCACGGATTTCGAAGAGACCGTAACCGCCCGTCGCACCCTGGACGACGCCGGGCATATCGTCCCCGACCCGATGCGGGACGAGATCGCCGTGAAGGCGTACATCGAGGATAAGGGTGTCGTCATCCTCACGGGCTGCAGCCACCCGGGAATCGTGAACATCCTGAAGCACACGACAACCCCTTCCGAAAAAATCCTCGCCATCATCGGGGGCCTGCACCTCGTAGACGCAAGCGATGAACGGATCGAGAAAACCGTTTCTGCCCTGGCCGGGTTTAACCCGGCCCTGCTTGCAACGGGGCACTGCACGGGGAAAAAGGCCGAAGCCGCCTTATCCTCGCGACTCGGTGACCGCGTTACCGCGTTGGGCCCCGGAACGGTTTTCGAGTTTTAAACGGAAAAAGGCCTTCCCTGACCGGAAGGCCTTTCCTTTTTACATCGTCTTCTGTTTCCAGAGAGGGTGTTCCGGTGACGTGGAGCGATCGACCCGGTAAACGAAGTGTGTCTTCGATGTAGGGCCTTCCAGCGTCTGGCCGAAGATGTACTCGCCGATTGCCGGCCTCTCCTCCACGAGGTGGAACCCCCTGAAGCCCGTCAGGTACTGCTCCACCCAGGCCTTGCCGCAGCGCCTGTGATGCTCGAGGTTGTCCCGGTAGTTGACGACCTGCAGGTAAAAATCACCCCTGGTTTCCTCATGCACCCCGCCCTCGACATTGATCGCCCCGGTAAAGACATTTGCCTCGTTCCTCGGCTCTATCCAGGTCCCATCCGGGAGGAGGATCCTCCTGTTCGTGAACCCGAACCTGAAGGAATAGACCGGATGCGATTCCAGCAACTGCCCCATGGCGTATACGCTGTCGCTCTCGCTTGCTCCCCAGAAGGTTTCGCTCTTGGACGGTTGGCCCTTGCAGGTGGCATCCCGCAGGTACCTGTGGGCCCCACGCCACGCGGTGCCCCTCACGAAGGCAAAAATCGTGCCCTCGAGCTTGCCCCCGTATTCCTCGGCGACCTCGGCCTCGGCCGGGAAAGCCTTCGGCTTGTCGTATTCGACCATCGTCACCCAGGCCCATTCGAAACCATTTGTATCAGGCAGGTCGACGAACGCCTTGATCGTGAAATGCCAGTAGATCTTGGGGGCTGCCGGGGCATCGGCCGGCAACGACAAAACGAGACAAAGAACGGCGACAACAAGAAAAACGGTCCTGAAAGCGGGGCTTTTCATTTCCCTCACCTCCCCACCGTGACGGTATTGCTTTACCTACCGCCCCGCGGGCCAGAGCAAGCATTGTCTAATCTTTTAGTAGTATAACGCTTAACTATATTTTTTAGTCGTTTGGGCATAAAAAAGGACCGATCCCATCGGAACGGTCCCCTGTTTTTAAAATTCTCGCTCCCGTCCCTGCCCTGTCGGGAGCAGCCCTTCGCTTACGAAGCGCACGAAGGCCCGGGTGTGCGAAGCAGTCGCAGTCCGTTGGAGATCACCAGCAGGCTAACTCCCACATCCGCGGCCACGGCCATCCACATCGTGGCCAGGCCCGCCACGGCGAGCCCCAGGAAGACCAACTTCAGCCCCAGAGCCAAAGCGATATTCTGGCTGAGGATCCTGACCGTCGACCTGGAGAGGCGGATGAATTCCGGGACCTTCCTCAAATCGCCGTCCATGACGCCCACATCTGCGGTTTCGAGAGCCGCCTCGGTGCCCAGGAGTCCCATCGAGAAGCCGATGTGCGCCCAGGCCAGGGCGGGGGTGTCGTTGATGCCGTCCCCGACCATCCCCACCGTCAGTCTCTTCCCTGCCAGGGACTCGAGGGCCTCCAGTTTCCCCGCGGGCATCAGGCCTCCCTTGAACTTCCGGATGCCGACTTCCCTCGCGACCCTTTCCACGGCTTCCTCATTGTCCCCGCTAAGGATCAGGGTTTCGACTCCAAGGGCCTTCAAGTCCCTTACGGCCTCACGGCTTGTCTCATTAATCCCGTCAACCAGGTCGAACTGCGCCAGCACCTTTTCATCGTCGAACAGGAAAACGGCTGCGGAACCTTGTCCCAAACCTCCGGGAACCCTCTGCCTTATCCCGATGTTCTCCATGAAACGCCCGCTGCCGAGGTAGTACCTTTTTCCCTCAAAGGCGCCTTGCATCCCCATCCCGGGAATGGAAACGGGTAACTCGACTCCCCGGGCAGAGACCCCCTCTTTTTCCGCGGCCCGTCCCACTGCCGTCGAAACCGGGTGGTTGGAACAGGCCGCAAGCCCGGCGGCGATTTCCATGGCCCAGTGCGGGTCCTGCTTCCCATACGATAGCCATCTCGTCACTTCCGGCTTTCCCCACGTGAGAGTCCCGGTCTTGTCGAAGGCGACCACGTCGAGCCTTCGACCGTTTTCCAGGTAGGTCCCGCCTTTAACAAGGATTCCCCTTCGCGCCGCCGCCGCCAGCCCGCTCACCACCGTGACCGGCGTCGCGATAACGAGGGCGCAGGGACAGGCGATCAGGAGCACGACAAGCGCCCGGTAGGCCCAGGCAGACCAGGACCCGGAAAAGAATAAGGGCGGGATCACGGCAATGGCTGCGGCAATCCCGACGACGGCCGGGGTGTAGACTTTAGCGAACCGGTCGATGAGCCTTTCCGCGGGAGCCTTGTTCGCCCTCGCCTCGCGAACGGCGTGAGCAATCCTGGCCAGGGTGGAATCCCCCGCCGGAGCGGAGACTTCGTACTCGAAAATCCCCGACTCGTTCACCGAACCCGCGTAAACGGCGTCCCCCACTTTCTTTTCTACCGGGAGGCTTTCGCCGGTGATAGGGGCCTGGTTGAGCACCGAGACTCCTGTCGTGACCCTGCCGTCCAGGGCTAGCCTCTCTCCTGGCAGGACCCTGACGATATCGCCCACTTTTACCGTTTCCGGGCTCACCCTTGCCAGGGTTCCGTCCCCCAGGAGGATCGACACTTTTTCTTCTACAGTGGCGAACAGCTTTTCTATGGATTCCCGGGCCCGGTTCGCAGCACGATCCTCGATCTTTTCCGCCAGGACGAAAAGAAACATGACCATTGCCGCCTCCGCCCATGCGCCTATGAGGACCGCACCCGTCACGGCGATGGACATGAGCGCGTTGATGTTCAGGTTTCTTTCCCAAATGGCCTTCCACCCGGCCCGGTATACCGCCACTCCACCTATAGCGATGGACAACAGGGCCAGCAGCGGGACGACCCATGCATGTTCCCCAAGAACCAGGGAGGCCGCTTCGGACGCTCCCGCAGCAATTCCCGCCATGACCAGCCGCCATTCAGTGAACCCGGGTTTTCGGCCTGATACGGCTTTGGCCCCGGATTTCCCACAACCGCATGTACAACCGCATCCCTCGGCCATTACCGTCACTCCTTTCCTCTCTCTTTTCTCCAAAAGCCTAAGCCCTATACTTACTATAGAGTCAAGAGGAAAAGGGGGTTGCCCATGGAAGCACGCTATCGTATCTCCGAGTTGGCAAAACGGGCAAAGTGCCAGGTCGTCACCGTTCGTTATTACGAAAAAGAGGGACTCCTGCCCGTACCGGGGCGAAGCGAGGGAAACTTCCGCCTTTACGAGCAGCAGCATTTGGAGCGTCTCCTCTTCATCAGGCGCTGCCGGTCGCTGGACATGACGCTCGAGGAGATCCGGAGGCTGCTTCAGATACGGGAACAGCCGGCCGATGAATGCCGTTCCGTCAACGAACTTCTCGAAGAACACATCGGTCATGTCGTTGAGCGTATCGAGGAACTGCAGAACCTCGAAGCCGAACTGCGTTCCCTTTTGTGCCTTTGCGACGACAATCGAAAGGCGGCCGATTGCGGGATTTTGAAGGAACTCGGGAAAACCGGGCTCGACGGAGACAAAAAAACACAGGAGAGAAAGACTCACCTTAGGGGAGTCCATCACCAAGAGGGGAAACGACCGAGGTAAGGCGGCCAATCCCGTATGTCGCGTGTCGGCATCGTCCCCGGGAGCGATGCCGACACGCGAGGTTTCAGTACTCGATGGCCAAGGGCACGTTCTGCCCGGGCGTGTCGATGGCGACAAGGTTGAGCAGTGCCGCCCTCAAAATTTCCCTCTGCTGGGCCGGATTGTTCGGCGCCCCTGCGTTGGCCCCTATGGGAACGATAGGAGACACTCCCCTGGGAGCTCCGCAGCGAACCGAAATATCGGGCAACGCGGAAATAATGATGGTCGGGATCCCCGATCCCTCTACCGCTCTCTGGATAATCACCGAAGAGCGGTGGCAGGTTCCTCACCCCGCGGTAAAAATGGCCGCGTCCACCCCGTCGTTCTTGAGCATTTCGGCGATCGCGGGCCCCGTTTGGCCGGCCAGGGCCTTGAGGTCGCCGCTCCCCCCCATGAAGCCGATGTGGCGGGGGGCGGTCCCTGCGATCACCCCCTCCGCGGCCAGTTCCCTGAGCCGGTCCAGGGGAAACATGCTGTTGACGTCCGCCAGTACGTCCGAGTTGTCGTAACCGCCATGGCTGACGGTCAGGTCGGCCGTTTCGGCGTCCCCGGGAATGACCCGGTATGTGCTGTCGCAGACCAAATTGAAGCGCGCATCGCTTTTCAGGTGCACCCCTGTGCCGGTTACGAGGGCGACCCTCATCTCCGCCAGTGGCTTGTTTACGGGGGTCCAGACCATGGGGGGGAGCGTTGCGGTGGGAATTTCGGACTGGAACGGTTTCTGGTTTTCGCCCCTTATCCTTGCCAGGTTCCTGGCGCGCACCCGAGGGTCCCACCGCCGCGGGGCGGCCGAAACGAGTTCGCCCTGCATAAGGCTCTTTAGCATGGCCAGGGCCAGGAGGGCGTCCTCATCCGCCATCGTGTTGTCGGCAAGGATCCTGTTTTCCAGGCCATTCGGAGACTTGGCGCAATCCACGAGATTGCCGGTGTAGCGATTGCCGGTGATCATCGGCCCGAAACTCCCGCAGTAGCTGGCCCCAACCGCGGGGATTCCGCGACGGCCGATTTCCTCCAGGTAGGCGGCAAAATCGATATGGTTGTTGCCGTAACCCTCCGTCGCGACGATCACACCCTGGATGTCCAGCGCCTCGGCAAGCCTCCCCAGGCGTTCGGCAACCATCTTCTTTTGCTGGCTGATCGCCGGGCTGCCGGCAAAAGCGACACCGCACAGGTCGATTCCCGGGTCGGCCAGCGCCTGCAAAACCAGCGGGTCTCGGAAATAATGGCGGCTTGTTTCCTTCGTCGAGGGACCCACGCAGGTCAGGGCATGCACTCCCCCGTCGATCGCCTCCAGGGGCGAAAGCATCAGCGGCACGTTACCCATGTCGATGTTGGAACGGGAACCCGTGATGCCGCAGGGTTGCAGTGGCAGCAAAAGCTTTTCATGCATGGCCCCCTGCCCCATGATCTCCTTGACGAGTAGGACCTTCGGGGCCCCGGGTCGTCGGGTGTGGACGAATTCCTCTTCGACAACACACCCCGCGGAGAACTCCTCTTCGCTCAAGGCTAAAAGAGCCGTCCGTACCCGCTCGGCGATATGTTCGGCTGCCTTGTGGCAAGCCAGGGGACCCGGGCGCTTCATCCTTTCTCCCGCCCTGATCCGGCAATCGACCCTGATGATCGCCTCGCCGGTATCGATGGAACCTGCCCGGTCGAACCGCACGGTCTCCAACAGGATCCCCTCGCTCGAGCCGGCTTCGCTGACCTGTTCCCCGGCCTCGTCCGTCGCGCAAATCATCAGCACGACGCCGGAGAGGACCCGCGTCACTCCCAAACCCAGCCTAAAATCCCTGCCCTTTACGGCGAGCGGCTGCACATCGAGGATCGTGTCGACGTAAGATTCGTATCCGCCAGGGGGCACGAGTTCGATCCGCATATCCAGCAATACCTGCTGGTCGCCGCAGGCCAGGGCTTCCGACCGGAGACCCGACCCGAGGTAGAGGGTATCCCCTTCGATCCGGGTCTCCTTTGCGAAGGAGATCCTTCCGATCCTGTAATACCACCTTGTTAAAGAATCTTTGAGCCCGCGGTGAGACACGCCCCCACTCCCCCTTCCGGGAACTCCTGCAAGGACTTGTGCGATTACCCATCATTCGTCTCCTCCCCTGGGAACCCCCCCTACCGCCAGGATTGGATCCATTGTATCAGCCTCCCCTATTCACGCTGCCCATTGTCTGCCACTCCATGCCCTCACGGAAAAGACTGCCACGGGCAAAGCGGGCGAGCCTTCGGAAACCTGCCGTAAATCCGGCGCTGCCTCCGCCGCTTGCCATGCTATTCTTGGAGAAGGTTCACTACAAACTCTGCCCAGGTTGGGAGGAACTGGAAATGTCCCAGGCTGAACAGCACATCGACCTGCTTCTCCGAAGGAAGATTGAAGCCCAGGTACTCCTGCCGATTATCAAGGCCTTCGAGAAAAGGCTCGGCAGGGAAGAGACCCGGGAGATCGTTTCCGACGCCTTGAAAGAGATATCCCGCAAGGATGGCAAGGCCAAGGCGGAAGCGCTGGGAGGCAACAACCTCGAAGACCTGGCAGCCGGGGTGATCCCCATGTGGGCCGGGAGCGGGCACCTCGAAATCGAGATGAAGGAAAACACGAAGGACGTCCTGCGCTTCGACGTCACGAGGTGCGACTACGCCTCCCTTTATGAAGAACTCGGCATGGGTGATTTCAAGGAAACGCTTTCCTGCGGAAGGGACTGGGCCTTCCTCGAGGGCTTCAACCCCGAACTGGAACTCCACCGCGACCAGACCCTTGCGGCCGGGGACAGGGTCTGCAACTTCTGCTACCGGAAGAAACGACCAGATCTTTCGGAATAAGAGAAGCCCCGTATTGCGTGAGAAGGACCTCCCCCTGAAGGGAGGCCCTTCTTATCCCGGCCCGAAGCCGCCGGACGGGATTTCTTTCCCGTCAGTCTAACGCCCGGCCCAGACTTCCTCCGGATCCCTGTAAAGGAGAGGGTTTTCACGGTCGAGTTCCCACATCTCGTCCCGCATCTTCCTCCTGAGCGGGTTTGCGATGCGGCCAAAGCCGGCCCCTGGAGTGAAGGTCAGTTCCCCGAACCAGACCCGGCCACTCGATCCGTAAAGGTCCACCCGGACAAAATCGATCCCGCGGGAAAGTTCACGGGCTATCTCTGCCATCTTCGGGAAGACCTTGGGAGGGGCATGCCTTTCCGCCATCTCCGGTGTAAGGTTCCCCTCGAGGAAGTTCCAGTTCCTGTCGTAATGCCCCTTGTGCAGCTCGTCGGGCGAATGGACACAGATCGAGTAGTCGAACCCGCCCGGGTTGTTGTAGCAGAAGAGGTTGGTAGACCACGGCGGCGAATCGTCCTCCAGGAGCAGTTCCTCGGCCAGGATGCGGGGCGTGCAGTAGTCGTAGTGAACCTCGCCGCTCTTGCCGGAATATTTCTCGCGCACTTTCCGGTTGAAGAAACGGACCGTCCTGCCAAGATCCAGTCTCGACTTGTCGAAAACCACCTCGTTCCAGTTGCTCGCGTTGGAGACCTTGAGCACGAAGGATCGGGGCAGCCTGTCCAGGAGCCCCTCGTCCAGCCTTTCGTAAACGCCCAGCAGGGGAACCAGGATTTCCTCCCCTATGCGCTCCTTCACGTATTCCCGGACAAGGACCTTGTCCGCCAGTCTGCCGTAAAACCCGTGGTTGCCGTAAAGCTTCCGGAATTGGACCTTTTCCCCGTAATCCCGGGGGTTCTCGAAATTCCCTTCATAGCCCTGTTTCTTGCGAAAAAGCCTGCGAATTTTTCTTCTTTGCCGGTGGAACCGGAGGATTCTCCGTGCCTGTTCTGCCTTTTCCAGTAAAAACATCGCACGACCTCATTCCTCAAGAATAGGCCCAGCCGCTTGTAGGTCGAACTCCGGCGCGAACGCCGCCCGGGGCCTTTACAGCCCCGGAACGGTTCCTTTCATATGCCGTCAGGTCGGCAACGCAGAGTCTTCAAATGCGTGATCGCACTGACGTGGACGCACCCGAGCTTTGCCGGGATCAAGGGCAGTCCCAGGACAAGGGCCATGGAAAACCGATGACACCCCACCCCTCCGAAGAAAAGGCTGGCTTCTGGCCCCACATGGCAATAAACCCCGTCCCTTTCCCGAAATGACCACCGATCGACCTCTCGGTTCGTCCTCAATTCGCCTTCGGCCTTGACCGTTTCAAAAAGCCTGTCAAGCCTGGCGTATCGCCTCTTCAGCTCTTTACGGTTCCCGCAGTCGTCAAAAATGTTCTTGGGATGATTTTCGATTTCCCTTTCGAGGAAATCGAAAATCCCCGTCTCTTCCCAGGAGATCCCGTTCTCCCAGTGGTCGATGCAGCTTCGTATTTTCTTGACTTCCATGATCTCTTTCTGCCTTGCGCGAGGTGGAGGCCACCCGGCCGTCACGACCTTTCCGGAATAGCTGTCGCCCAAGCCGCTAAGGCAGGCCCGGCAATCCCTCGGGTTGACCCAGATCCTCTCGGCGTAAAGAGGAGCCTCCGGTCCATAGAGGACCTTGTTCAGGGCATCCCTGGGAAAGGCCCTGAAGGTGTAACGGGCATAACGTTCGATGCGCTTGAGTTTCTGGCCGGTTACCCCCAGGAAAGGTCTCTCCTCTGTGAAAAATCCGGGGCGAGGGCCCCTGCGCAACGCACCCGGCAACGCAAGCTTTGTCGCCGTTGCTGATTTTCCCACATTTAATCCTTTTTCCCAATTACGGCATTCCTGGCGCCTTGCCTTGTTTGCTTCTGCCTTTCTAGAAAAGACGCCAGAGAGAATCCGGCGAGGTGCCTTTCTTGAAAACCGCAAAGCGTCTACACGGGAGGTAAAGCAGGGCAAGCCCAGCCAGCCATGTTCCATACCCGACGGCATATCCGGCGGGTCTGACCACCCATCCCAAGGCGCAGAAAAGCCCGATATGCAGGATGTAGAAGAAAAACGGGACCCCGCCAAAGACCAAAAGCGCGTTTCCCTCACCGAGAAACCGGGCGATCCTGTCCAAAAACCACAGCAACAGGCAGTTCACCCCCAGCGTAAAGAACACGAAAGCAGGGCTGGGAGGGTACTTCGTGATGGAAAGGAAGCCGATCAGGCCGGCGGGGGGGGCGTGTTGATGTTCCCCGGGATGCCCGCGAATCGGGGCACGAGGAAGGCGAGAAGAAAAACCGCGCCTGCTTTGTGAAGTCCCTTCAACGCCGGTTCCCCGCGAGCCGACAGCGCCTTGCCCAACACCATCCCCGCGAGAGTGATGCCAAGCCAGGGAACCAGTGGGTAAATGAAGTAGGACCGCCCGAGGAAGGTCTGGTGCCCCCAGGGGACGAAAAGCATGATCCTCGGCAAAGACAGGACCTGGGAAAGCCCCTCGACGGGCCAGCCAAGGGGAAGGGCCATTGGCGCCAGCAGAACGAAGCCCGCCGATAGGGACATGAGAAGCAGCGCCGGAAGCCTCAGCAGGAGGGATCCGACCGCCATGGACCCGGCCAGGGTGCAGAGGATGCTGAAGAATACGCCCCATTGGGCGTCCGGCCTGGTGCTCAACTCGCCCGCATGCCAGAAGAAGTTTTCGAGGGTCAGGGAGACCGTCACGAGCACGAAGGCCCGAAACCAAAAATGGCGAACCAGGGATGGAGTCCCCCAGCCCCTGCGGGCCCTGGACTCCGCGAAAAGCACCATCCCGGTCCCCATGAAGAAGGCGAACCCCGGGGCACATAGGTGGGAAACGAAGCGTGTGAAAAAAGCGAGCAGGGATCCCCCGTAATCCGGCATCGGGAAAGCCCAGAACTCGCTGTAATGGATCCTGCAAATGAACGAGATTGCATGGTCAAGGGCCATGAGGATCATAAGAAGCCCTCTTGCCGCGTCCAACCCGCGCATCCTCCCGGGCGTTTCCGGGCTGCTCGCCGCCATTGCGTCCGCCCCCTTTCTGCACGGTTTCAGCATGCAGGCCTCGAAAAATGCCGGCCGCTTCCGGGACAACCCTGCCCGGTTTCCCTTGACGGAACTTTTTACCAGGACCACCCAAAGCCCTGGATGCCGAGCTCGTGAAACATAATCCCGGCCAACGCTCCCCCCGCGATCAACCAAGTCGTGCCGACCTTGAATTTCAGGAGAAGGATACCGGATACAGCCGCAACGGCCAAAGCCGGCACATCCACGATGGTACCCCTGGCCATACGGATGCACACGGCGGCCATCAGGGCCAGGGAGGCCGCATTCAACCCGTCAAGGAACCAACCAGCCTTGTCCGATTTCCTCAATCTCGGGATAAGGGGGCCGCTGAGGGCAACAAACGTGAAGGCGGGGAGGAATATCCCGAAGGTGGCAATCGCCGCCCCGGGAATTCCGCCCAGCAGGTAACCGATAAAGGTGGCGGTGGTGAAAACGGGGCCCGGGGTGACCTGGCCAACGGCGATGGCATCCAGCAACTGGCTTTCGGTAAGCCAGTGCCAGCGCTCGACGAGGTCCGCCCTCAAGAAGGCCAACAGCACGTACCCGCTGCCGAAAAGCACCGAGCCGACCTTTGCGAAAAACCAGAACAACCTTTCCAGCGTGAAAGGAATGGCCGACACTCCGCCGGAACCTGCAACCGCGTTCCAGACAAAATGGGCCCCGGGGAGGGCGAAAACGAAACCTGCCATGGAACTCCCCCGCGGCTCCGGGCGACTAGAGATTCCGCTCGCTATCGCCGCGAGGGTCCCGATACCGAACAACACGACCAGCTCGTTGACCCCGGCCAGGTTCAGCGCCAGGGCCGCGAGCCCGAACATCGCCAACAGCCGGTTCTTCAAGGCGGAAGGGAACAGCCGACAGACGGCCTGAAGAACGATCATCAGGATGACCGGCCTGATCCCGTAGAGCAGGCCTTCCGCCTGGGGCAGCCTGCCGTAACGCGTATACCCCCAGGCAATGCCGCCAACGATCAGGGTCGCGGGAACGATGAAGGAAATCCCGGCCACGACAAGCCCGGCCCAACCGCCTTTCCTATGGCCGATGTGAATGGCCATCTCCGTGGAGTTCGGGCCTGGAATGAGACTGGTCGCGCTCAACAGGTCGAGGAAGTCTTCGCGGGTTAGCCATCGTCTTTTGCGGACCACTTCGTCTTCCATCATGGCGATATGGGCCGCCGGCCCCCCGAAGGCCGTCGTCCCCAGCCGGAGGAAAAGCAGGAAGATCTCTCCCAAGTGATGAGTCCGCGCGGCTCCGGCCGGTTTTTTCCCTTCCCGTTCCACTTCCTCACCTTCTTCCTTCGGCGACACTGCTTCTTGGGACTACGTCAGCCGGAGGTCCTTTCAAGGCTTGCCAGCTCCGCTCGTTTCCTCTTAAGGACCGGGATTGTCTCGACAAGAATGACCCCCGTCAGGATCAGGGATGACGCCGCGAATATCCTCAACGTCATCGGCTCGTCCAGGAAGAGGATCCCCAGGAGGCTTCCGAAAAGGCCTGCCGTGGACAGCAGGATGGCCGCGTGGGTCGCGGTCGTGTACTGCTGCGCGACGGTCTGGAGAACCAGCGTCAGGGCAAACGCGACCGTGCCCGAATAGACGAGCGCGATCCACCCCGCCTTGCTGATGTGGAAGGGGAATGGCTCGAAAATGGCCGATACGGCGACGGAAAGAAGCATTCCCCCGAACGCCTGCCAGCAGGCCAACCCGTAAGGATCCACGCCGATCACGTGCTTCTGCACCAGGAGGATATAAGCCGTTACGCACATCATGGAAGCGAAACCCCACACGTCGCCGATGTTGACGGAGAAGTCACTGCCCAGCATCAAACCCGCCATGCCCGCGGTGCAGAAGAGAACCGAGACGATCACGTGCCAGCCCGGAAACTGACGGCTGAAGACCCATACAAGAAGAGGAACGAACACGACCGACATGGAGATGATGAACGACACGTTGCCGGCCGTGGTGGAGAGCAGGGCAACATTGGAGGTGAGATAGGCCAGGATGAAGATCATCCCGGTAAGGCTTCCGGCGACCCTGTCCCGCCTTTTCATCGAGAGCGCTCGTTTCCCGAAGAAGAGCGAGACGGTGAGCCAGGCGATGAAAAACCGGATCCCGCAGAACCAGAGGGGAGGGATCTCGTCCAGTGTCCCGCGTATGACAACGTTGGTGGCGCCCCAGAGAAAGGCCACGGTGAGTATTGAAAGGTCGCCAAGCAGCATGTAGAGCCGATTTTTCTCCAAAGGAAACGCCCCCGTCCCGGAAGAGTCCATTTTACCTTAATTCCCGCTACGCCCGCGAACCACGCCCTGGCATTCCTGCATCGCCCGGACAACCGTCCGTAAGCCCAGAGTCGATTTTTGTTTTTGTTGACATACTGCTTAAATCGGTAAGAAAATAAAGTCCAGTACGTCTTGCTTCACGGCAAGAGCGGTTTTCGATTCCGCAACGGGCGGATGTGCCTGCAGCCAGGAACAAGATGGGGGGAGTCCTGCGAAGAGGGTCCGAACGGGCAATGAGTCTTGAGGAAGACAAAAAATCGGGAAGGAGAGATAAGAATGAAGAAGACGCTTTTCCTGGTTTGCCTGGCAATTCTCCTCGTCGCCACGGCGGCTGCTGCAGCCGAGCCGATCAAGATCGGCAAGCTGGCCGCGCTGACCGGTTCGGGGGCGACGTGGGGGGAACATTACCAGAATGTCTCCATCCTCGCCGTGGAAGAGATCAACGCCAAGGGCGGACTCCTTGGCAGGCCCGTCGAACTGATCGTCTACGACACCAAGGGACGAGCTGAGGACACGGTCAACGCGGCCCGGCGTATGCTCCTCCAGGACAAGGTCGTCGCCATCGCCGGGACGAACTACAGCGGCCTGCAGATCGCCATGCGGCCCATCAGCGAACAGTACAAGGTCCCCATCATGGCCACTTCCGCGACTAACCCCGCCGTCACGGTGGACCCGGAGAAGGGAACGCCATACCCCTACTCTTTCCGGATCTGTTTCACCGACCCCTACCAGGGCAAGATCATGGCGGAATTCCTGGCCAACAACCTGAAACTGAAGGAAGCCGTCATCTTCCACGACGTCGGCAGCGACTACGCGGAGGGGATGAAGCAGTTCTTCGTCGCCACCTACACGAAGACCGGCGGCAAGGTGGCCGGACTTTACGGGTACCGCGAGGGCGACGTGGACTTCCGGGCTCAGATCACCCAGGCCAAGGCGACCGGAGTCAAGGCCGTCGTTCTGCCGGGCCTCTACAAGGAAATGGCCCTCATCATCAAGCAGTGCGATGAGATGGGCTGGAACCCCGTCTTTATCGGCGGGGACGGCTATAGCCCCGCAATGAGCGAGATCGCCGGAAAAGCCATGGAAGGCACCTACTGGGTCACCCACATCGCTTTTGACGACCCCGTGCTGAAACCCCTTATCGAGAAGTACACGAAGCGTTTCGGCAAGCCCCCGGTCGAAATCGTGAGCATCACGCTCGGTTACGACGCCATGTACGCCCTTTTCGACGCCATCAAGCGGGCCGGGAAGGCCGAGGGCCCCGCCATCGCCGAAGCACTGGCAAAGACCCGGAACCTGAAGCTCCTCGACTTCACCCTGAACATGGACCCCAAGACGCATGACCCCCTGAACAAGCCGGGCGCCATCCTGAAGATCGTGAAAGGGAAGGAAACGCTTTACACGAAGGTCACCCCGAAAAATTAGGGTGGAAAAAAGCCCTGCAGGGGCAGCCCGCCTACACGGCGGGCTGCCCCTGCAGGGCTTTGTCGTGCCGAAAAATTCCCGTCCGGGGAGTCAGTGCTTGATGAAGGTCCCCTCGTTGAGTTCCCTGAAGGCCGTGTCGAGTTCCTCCCTGGTGTTCATGACGATCGGGCCTCCCCAGGCGATCGGTTCCCCCAGCGGTTTCGCCGACAGCAACAGGAACCGTATCCCGCTTCCGGAGGCCCTCACCCGGAATTGCCGCCCCTTGCCGAAAAGAAGGGCGTGCTTCGCCGGAATAGTTTCCGCCGCACCGGTTCCAAAGACCCCTTCTCCCTCCACGATGTAAACGAACAGGGTATCCTCCGGGTCCGTTTCAAGGGCCCATTCGACACCCGGCCCGGCCTCCACGTCCAGGTAGAGGGCCTTGACGTGCTCCCCGTCCATGGCGCCCGGAACCTTCGCGTAGGAGCCGGCCAGCACGCGGATCCTCCTGTCGCCCTCGTCGACCACCGGGATGTCCGCTTTCGTGATCCCGTTATACTTGGGGGCCGTCATCTTGTCCTTCGCCGGGAGGTTCAACCACAGCTGCACCCCCAGGAGCCTTTCGCTCGCCTTCGGCATTTCCTGGTGGATAATGCCGGACCCCGCAGTCATCCACTGGCATTCCCCATCCAGGATGCTGCCCTTGTTCCCAAGGCTGTCCCCGTGCTCGATGTCTCCCCGGACCAGGTAGGTGATGGTCTCGATCCCCCGGTGCGGGTGCCAGGGGAACCCCTTGATGTAATCCTCCGGGTTGGCCGAGTCGAAGGCATCCAGCATCAGGAACGGATCGAACTCCTTCGTGTCGCCGTAGCCGATGACCCGGACCAACCGAACCCCCGCGCCGTCTACGGCCTGTCTCCCGGTCACGATTCTTCGTATCTCTCTTGTTTCTCCCATTGCGCTTCGGCCCTCCTGGCAGGAATTTCAACCTCGATAAATCGTTATCCTGCGATAAATCTGAACAAGCCTACGCCGAGGCCCTTCTACATTTTCGGCCGTTCCCACTCGGGGCACTCCCCCGTGAGGATTTCCCTCACCGAGCAAAGGGCCGCCTTCTCTGCCATTACCAGCAGCGTGTCGAAGGGCTCGATCCGGGTATCTCCTCTCGGGATCAGGAAACCGTTCTCCCTCCGGACCAGCATGATCAACGCGCCGGGCGGCAGGTTCAACTCCGAGACCTGCCGCCCCACGGAGACGCTGTTTGGGAGGATATCGATCTCCCTGGTCTCGGCCCGGGCGTGGCTGGTCTTTTCGAACTCAAGCGGGTACCGGGGTTTGGCCACCAACGGCTCATCGACCTTCAACAACCGGGCCACGGGCATCAGGGTCGTCCCCTGGAGCAGGACGGAAGTCAAAACGACAAAGAAGACCAGGTGGAAGATCCGGTCGGCATGGGCATAACCCGCAATAAAGGGAAAGGTCGCCAAAACGATGGGCACGGCCCCGCGCAAGCCGGTCCAGGCCACCAGCGTCCGCTCCCGCAGGGAAAAACCGCTGCGCCAAAGCCCCAGGTAAACCGCCGCGGGCCGTGCCGCGAACATCAGGAAGCCGGAAACGGCCAGCGCGCTCCAGGCCACCGGCATCATCCGCGAGGGGAAGACCAGGAGGCCCAGGATCAGGAACATCGAGATCTGCATGAGCCATCCGAGGCCGTCATGAAACTTCTCGATCGAACGCTTGTAGGTAAAATCGGAATTCCCGACCACGAGCCCGCAGGCATAGACCGCCAGGAACCCGTTCCCGTGCAGGAGTTCGCTCAACCCGAACGCCAGGAGGACGAGGCTCATGCTCAGCACAGGGTAAAGCCCCTCGTGCTGAAGGTGGATGCCGTCGAGCACCAAAACGGCGATCTTCCCCAGGACGATCCCGGCCGCGACGCCTAGAGTCATGTTGATGAAGAAGGACGGCAGGACCTCCAGCCAGGAGGCAGCCGGCTCCATAAGGAGGCGGATCAGGGACATCGTGAGGAAAACTGCCATGGGGTCGTTGCTTCCCGACTCCAGTTCCAAAAGCGACTTCAGGTTTCCCTTCAGCATGACGCCCCTGGAACGAAGCACTGAGAACACCGCGGCCGCGTCCGTGGAAGAGACGATCGCCCCGATCAGCAACGCCTCGCTTAGCGGAATCGACAGGACGAAGGCGGAGAAAAACCCCACTAACCCGGCCGTCACCGCCACTCCCAGGGTGGCAAGCACTCCGCTCCTCCACAGCACGGGACGGACGGTTCGCCAGTTGGTCCCCAGCCCTCCCGAAAAAAGAATGTAGGAAAGGGCGAAGGTGCCGAAAAGGTTCGCCACCTTGGCGTTTTCGAAGTGGATGCCTCCGGGCCCGTCCGACCCCGCAAGCATCCCGATCGACAGGAAAACCAGCAGCACCGGGATGCCCGACCTTTCCGTCAGCTTGCTGGCCAGCGTACTCAGGAGGAGAAGGACTCCGACCGTGATGACGATCATCTGCGGACTCTGTATCAATCCTGACGCTCCTTTTTCCCAACGAGGGGACAGGGTTACTGGAAGATTAATCATACCATGCCGGCACCCCCGCCCTGGCGTGGTATCCTGTGCTGGATGCCAAATCGGCGTGATTGCCTCGGAGGAGAGACCCGTGCCCGAAGACCAGACATCCCCGCCCCGCTTGTTCCCGGAAATCGGCGCAACCCGCCTCGAGCTGCGGGAAATCGCCGATGAGGATGCCCCGCGGCTCCATGCCATCTGGACCGATCCTCTCGTGACTCGCTACCTGGTCCTGGAGCCCTTCACCGACCCAAGCCAGACACGGGAGATGATCGCGATCCTGCGGGGGTTGTATTCTTCAGGCGAAGGTTTCCGCTGGGCCCTTTACTTTCCCGCCGGCCAGGAAATCATCGGGACCTGCGGCTTTCACAACTGGAAGAAGGAACACGCCAGGGCGGAAATCGGGTACGAGATGGCCCCCCGGTACTGGGGAAAGGGCCTGATGAGCGAAGCGGTTCTGGCCGTTTTAGGGTACGGGTTCACAGAAATGGGATTGAACCGTGTCGAGGCCTTCGTGACCGTCGGAAACCAAAAATCGATAGCCTTCCTCGAAAGGAACGGCTTCGTCCGCGAGGGAACCCTTCGGCAGTACGAATGGGCCCGCGGCCGATACCAGGACCAATGGGTATGCTCCCTGCTGAAAGAGGATTGGGACCGCAGGAAGCACTCATAAAAGGATCTCTCCCTCGTGTCGGTACGCCTGCGGAAGGCTGAAGGAAAAATACGTCGGAACGCTGGCCCGGGGCAAGGCGAATGGCAAAAGGACCTGTACCTGGCACATCGCCGCGGAAGATCACGAAGGAAACTGGGTTAACGAAAAAGAAGAACCCCAGGAACGTTACGAGGACAACTGGGTCAACGGCAGCAGGCAGGGTAAGGGAATTCCGACCGAACCAGACGGCGAACGCTACGAAGGAGGCGTCTCCGACGACAAGATGACCGGGTATGGCACCATGGCTTTCGATGACGGGAGGATCTTTCGCGGCCGTTTCGAGAACGCCCGGTACCTCGGGAAATAAGGGAGAACGCTTTCCTGCGACGAACAGGCATTGTCTCCCGGACTACTCAACCCTCGACATGTGTACAGGAAGAACGGGTTATTTCCGTAATAATTCGATTTCGCTACCCGCCTATTGACACTTCTGCCACGAAGCCATAAAAGGAGAAGATCCCCAGTCTCAGGAGGTCATATCCCAGTGATCCTGCATATTTCCGACAGGCATGTCGGGCGGATGTTCCGCATTACCGCAAACATCGAGATGGAGACAGGCGACTTGGAAAAGATTTCCCCCGCCTTCCAGGAAGCCATGCGTGAACCGCTGGGAGATCTCGTCGGCACAACCGGGATCGCGGCCTACAAGGAAGGATGTGCGGGATTGCAAAAAGTGGATCTTTCTCGCACCCCTATCACACTGGAAGACCTGACCGCAGGGCTCGTCCTGGAAACCGACGACCCCTGGAAAATCCAGCAGGCAACGGCCATGCTCGAATTCATGCTGAACAAGGCTGCAAGAAAGCTCCACAAGGAACGGCTAAAAGAACGCGTCAGTCATCCTGCGGACCGGTTTAAGCTAAAGGTGTCGAAATCCTACGAGTGATACTCGATTCGTTGGAATGCGACAAAAAAACCAAAGCGCCATCACCCGGCTTGTATAACACGGCAAACGAGGGAACTGCCCTAACGGGGAGTTCCCTCGTTTGCCGGTACGGGAATGCCAACGGGAGTCTTTCCCTATCCGGGAGGCACCGACAGCGGTAGAATCAACCTCATGTGATTGTCATAACTTTCATGGAAAGGGTTGACCGCCATGCCGGATGAAGCGAAACCGATCCTTTTCCCTGTTAACGTCTCCCTGAAGGAAGGAGCCGGAAGGGTTGTCGAGGGCACAGCCCGCGGCCACGCCCTGGCCGTGGATCTCCTCTCTTCCTGGGGGGGCGGCGATTCGCACGCCTGCCCCCTGGAAAATTTGGCCTTCGCCCTTGGGGCCTGCTTCGTCGCTACAGCCAGGACGTGGGCGATACGTGAAGGACTGCCAATCGATTCCATTTCCGCCGATGTCCAGGGAACAGTGGACCTCACGAAAGGCATGGGAAAGGAAGGGAAGAACCGCCTCGGGTTCCCCTCCCTCAAGATCTCCGTCAATCTGGATTCCCCCCTCCCGGAAGAAAGCAAGCGGGAGTTCCTGAAAAGGGTCGCGTCGCTTTGTCCCGTTTGCGACACGATAGAAGGGGCGACGCCGATCCAGCTGGAATTGGCCCAGGAAAGCCGGGAAGCCTAACATGAGCGAATTGGCCGCGGCTTGCGGGCTTTTTTGCGGTTCCTGCTCGGTCTATATAGCGACAAAAGAGGACCCTGAACGGCTCAAGCGGATCTCCCTCAAGTTCGGGATCACGGAGGAGACAGCCCTCTGCTTCGGCTGCGGTTCCGAAAAGCGCTTCGCCGCTTGTGCGGGCTGCGGTTTTTCTGCCTGCGCAAAAGGGAAAGGGCTTGGTTTTTGCAGCGAATGCAAGGATTTCCCCTGCAAGGAACTCAGGGATTTCCAGGCTGCCCTGCCCCACCGGCTCGACCTCTGGGAAGACCTGGAACAGGCGAGGCACCTGGAGCCAACGGGCTGGGTCGCGAAGATGCGGCAGAAATACACCTGCAGCCAGTGCGGGACGGTCAACTCGGCTTATGACCTTTCCTGCCGGAACTGCGGAAGGACCCCAAGTTGCGATTTCGTCGATCGGCACCTGGAAGCCCTTAAAAAACACATGGGAGTGGAATAAGAGACAACATCCGAAACAGGCGACCCGGGTAAAATACCCGGGTTTTAGAGTCAATACTGGATCTTCAGGTCCTGGTATCCCTTCCGGACATGGTCCTGTATTTTCCGGGTAACTTCCGCGGAGTTCCTTTCCCTGAGAGACTCCAGGATGCTTCTGTGTTCCATCAGGCTGCAATTGTTGTCGAAATCGTAATAATCCTCGTAAAGGATCATGTAGATATCCGTCCGGTTTATCGCCGTTTTCAGATGCTGGCAGAGGGAGTCGTTGCCGCTTGCCTCGGCAATCAGCAGGTGGAACCTGCTGTTCGTTTCCGAGTAGGTTTCGGCTTTTTTCAGGCCTTTGTAAATGGCTTCCTCTTCGGCGAGGCATTCCTCAAGCCTTGTTATCAAAAGGGGAGTGACGTTCGGCATGGCCATTTCGACACCCCAGGTCTCCAACTTTGCCCTGAATTCGTAAGCGTTCAGTATCTCCCTTCTTGTAGGAGAGGAAACCCATACCCCGGTGTCCGCGACAAGATTCAACCATCCTTCGCCCGCAAGCCTTCGCAGGGCTTCCCTTACGGGGGTTCGACTCACCCCGATTTCCTTTGCCAGGGAATTCTCGGACAATCGCTGCCCTGGCTTCAGCTTTTTAAGGATGATCCGCCTTTTGATTTCTGCATAAGCGAAATTCGGGGCGTTCTGCTCGGCCAAATCTTTCATCCCATCCATCACTCCCCGGTTCCAGGTTTTCAAGCCCCAATCAATTATATTCGTTTGTACTTAAAAAATACAATGGTCGACAATTGTTGACAAAGATGAAGGCGATTTCTATCATACGATGGTACACATAAAAATACAAAAAAATACAGCTTGCCGCCAGGAATCCATTTCTTAGGGAGGTACAGGGATGAGATACGTCCGCATGGCAATCGAGAAGGAATCTCCGGAACAGCTCGGGTACGAAAAGATCAAGAACAACCTGACGGAAACGTCGGTCCGAGACCGCACCCTAAAGGACCTGGGCATCGTGCTGGACGACCTGTTGCTCCCGTACGGGGACCATCTCGGCGATCCGCGCCTGAGACAGCTGATCGCGGAACAGTCGGAAATTCAGGACCCCGATTGTGTCATCGTGACGGCCGGGGCAGCCTCGGCCCTCTTCCTTGTCGCCTCGTCGCTGCTGGAACGGGGGGACCACATGGTCGTGGCAAGGCCGAACTACGGCACCAACATCGAGACGCCGAGGGCCATCGGCGCCGAAATCAGCTACCTCGACCAGGTCTTCGAGGAAGGTTACAAGGTCGATACGCGGAAGCTGGAGTCCTTGATCCGCCCCGATACCAGGTACATCTCGCTGACCAATCCCCACAACCCTACCGGGACCATGATGAGCCTGGCGGAACTCGAGTCGGCGATCCAAATCGCGGAAAGGCACGACAAGTGGCTCCTGGTGGACGAAACCTATCGCGACATGTTCAAGGACGAAAGGCTGCCCGTGGCGGCTTCGCTTAGCCGGAAGGTCATTTCCGTTTCATCCCTGTCGAAAACTTACGGGATCCCGGGGGTGAGGATCGGTTGGGCGATCTGCCAGGACAGGCCCATGATGGACCTGCTGCTCTGCGCGAAGGAACAGGTTTGCATCGGCGGTAGCGTTGTCGACGAACATATCGGGTACCTGGCGCTTTCCCAGAAAGAGGAATGGATCGTGAAAAACGACGAAACGATCTCCCGGCGGTTCGCGATCGTAAAGGCCTGGATGGGTACGGAGGATCTCCTGGAGTGGGTCGAACCCCGTGCAGCCACCACCTGTTTCCCCAGGATCAAGCCCACCGTGAACGTGGATATCGAAAAGTTCTACCGGGTCCTGAACGAGAAGTACGGCACCTACGTAGGACCCGGGCACTGGTTCGAGCAGGATCGAAGGCATATGCGCATCGGTTACGCGTGGCCGCTCGAAGACGAACTGAAGGCTGGATTGGCCGGGATTTCCGCAGCGGTCAGGGAATCCTTGAGATAAGCGGACACAAAAGGGGGGGCGACGTTTTCATGTCGCCCCCCCTTTTGTGTCATAGGACTCCTTCGGGGAAAAACCCCGGAAGTCCCTCGCCCTGAAGCCGGGATGGGTTTTCCCGGCTTCTCTACCAAATGTTATGCCCTCCGTTGGACTGGAACCTTTGCCTCCGTTCGATCCTGGAAGTATAAATGGAGAAGTCCTACATTACTGGAGGATCGGGAACATGGAGGAAAAGAAGATCATCCTCGATTCGACGGACCGGAAAATCCTCGGGGAACTGCAGAAGGACGCGAGACAGTCCTTCAGCAAGATCGGCGATACGGTGGGATTGACGCGGCCGGCAGTCCGGGAAAGGATCCTCCGGATGGAGGAAGCCGGGGTCATCACGGGCTACCATGCAGAAATCGACGTCGACCGGATCGGGAGAAGCGTGCACGTGATGATCAGTTTCAAGTTCGACAGCGACACGAAATACCCGGAGAAACCCAACGACACGCTGACGCCCCTGCTCGACGCCGCCCCGGAAGTGATCCGCTACTGGGAAACCTACGGGGACCTGGATTTCCTGATCGAGGCCGCCTTCTCGACTAAAGACGGCCTGCGCCGCTTCCTGGAGGACCTTCGAAACCTGGGCTTCGTCCGGTCGCACCTGATCGCGGCCGCAGTCAGGAGCGAACCCCGGTCCAGATGACAGCCTCCTTTCTCGGCATTTGCACCGGTTCGACGGTGCTTCCGCCGGGAAGGCGGTAAGGTTATATTGATATGGCCGCCTGGGAAAGACATTCAACACCGCCCGCGGGCGCGAAGGAGGAACCGGAGCATGCCTGAAAACGCGAAGGAAACGGTGTTCAGGAAATATGAAGAGGACCTCGTAGAATTTGCCAGGAGCCTGGTGCGGATCCAAAGCTATTCGGACCACGAGGGGGAACTGGCCAGGCACATCGCCGAAAAGATGGAGGAACTGGGATACGACGAGGTCTTTATCGATACGGCGGGAAACGTGGCCGGAAGGATCGGGAACGGCCCCAGGACCGTTCTTTTCGATTCCCACATGGACACGGTGGAGGTCCACGATGAACAGGACTGGATCCTGCCGCCCTTCTCGGGCGAGATAAAGGATGGGAAGATTTACGGCCGCGGGTCCGTCGACATGAAGTCCGCGATTGCCGCTTCCGTTTACGCCGCAGCGATAGGCAAAGAACTCGGGCTCGGTTCGGGGAAGACGGTCTACGTCACGGCGACCGTCTGCGAGGAATACTGCGACGGTGAAAACCTCCGGATGCTCTTCAAAGAACGCGGCCTGAAACCGGATTTCGTCGTCATCTGCGAGCCCTCCGACAACCTGATCGTTCTCGGGCACAAGGGAAAGGCCCAGATGAGGATTCGGACCCACGGCATTTCCGCGCATGGTTCCGCTCCCGAGAAGGGACTCAATGCGGTCTACGAAATGGCCGAGATCATCAGCCGCGTCGAGAGGCTGAACGAAAAGCTGGCAGCCTCGGGTTCGCCGCACGGAACGATCGCCCTTTCGGACATCTCCTGCGTCAGCGCCTCTCTCAACGCCGTGCCGAGCGAATGCGCCATTTACCTGGACAGGAGAATGGTCCTGGGAGAAACGGAAGACGACATCCGGCATGAAATGGAAAACCTGGTGAAGGGGAAAAGAGCCTCCTGGGAGATCGGGACGATCCGAAGAAAGAGCTGGAAAGGCGCGGACATCACTTACGAGCCTCTTCACATGCCCTGGCGGATCGATCCCGGGCACGAACTTGCCGGAGTGTGCAACAGGGCCTACGAAAAAACCTTCGGCTGCGCACCCGAAAGGTACGATTTCTGGGATTTCGGAACCAACGCGGTGACGCCGGTCAGCATGGGAATCCCGACGATCGGCTTCGGCCCGGGGCAATACAAGCTGGCCCACATGGTCGACGAGAACTGCGAGATAGAGAAGATCAAGAGCGCCTGCCGTTTCTACGCCTTCGTCATCGAGGAGATCTGA
Organism: uncultured Synergistaceae bacterium; assembly: GCA_964425765.1. GTDB lineage: Bacteria > Synergistota > Synergistia > Synergistales > 79-D21 > 79-D21. The sequence goes on along the minus strand of CAYRNZ010000004.1, from coordinate 275 downwards.
GTCGTTCGGCACTGAGCCGCCACTTCTGGATTCTTCCCGGGCACGGACGGCAGCACCCCTTTTACGGACTGATAAAAGCCCCCCCGACGGGGGCGTACAGGAAAAACGGCGAAGGACCTTACCTTACGGTGAGGTCCTTCGCCGTTCGACCCGGAACCGTGATTTCCGGCTTTCCTACCTGTCGTTTCCGAGCCCAGCCTCGGCAGGGGGCTTTTAAATACCGTCCAAAGCCTGGGTGAGGTCCGCGATGAGGTCCTTGACGTCCTCTATCCCCA
>CAYRNZ010000003.1:86132-95202 GCA_964425765.1 uncultured Synergistaceae bacterium | reverse complement strand
TGTCTTCTCTTCATTTCTCGATCACCACCATGGTTTCCAATTCGACCTTTCGTCCAAAACCGGTCGCCTTGCTCCGTACGACGAAACTGTGGCTCGTGACACCCCCTCCGAGAGGGAGAAAGTGGCTGGGGTCGATAATGACCGATGTGCCCGGGGGAATCGTCGGTCCCCCGGCCCCGCCTGTGCCTGTTCCGTTAAGGGCTCGCGGGGGCAGGTTGGCCACCGTGACTCCCGACGACAGGCTGTAGTTGCAGTCATAGAGCTTTACCTCGAGCGTGATGCCGGTGCCGGTCTCGGGGAGGGTGACCCCATGCCCGATCATCTTAGTCGTGCTGGTGAAGAAAGTCCCTTCATCCGCGTTGTCTTCGCGTGCCCAGATGCCGTCCGTCCCGTCCAAGCTTTTAACTTCGGTGATCAGGTCGGCTTCGATGTTGTCCTTGTTTTTCCAGAGCTGGTTCATCCCCCATTCGAGCCCGCTCTGGGCTGCGTTGTACAGTTTCGATTCCACAACGACCCCCTGGGAACTCCAGAAGAGGTTCCTGACGACGTAGGCCCCGACTCCGACAAACACGAAACCCACCACGACCAGGAGGATGACGAGCCCCAGTGCCATGCCCCTCCGTTTACCCGAAAAGCGATAAGAGATCGGCCGGATGGTCTTCATTCGTTTCTCAACCTCCATGTCCGCTGAACAGCCTTCAGTCTGTAATGCCGGTTTTCGGCGTCGATGGGCTCGAAGGCGTCGGGCCAATCGGGCAATGCAGCCGGCGTGATTTCCGTGGCATGCCGGGTGTTGCCGCGGGCGAGCACCCATACGGTTAGAAACCGCCCGTTCACGTCCGAGGACTGGACAAACCGGAAATCGGCGACCCCTTCCACGATCCGATTCGAGGTGGCCGGCCAGAGACCGTCCATGACGAACCAGTTGTCGGCGTCGATTTTAGCCTGGATGCCTCTCACGAGGTGAAGACGGTCGTAGGCGTAGACCTTGCCCCCCCACTTGGGAAGGATCTCCAGGGGGTCCGCAGCCGTCGTCACCTGCAAGGCGACACCCGTTGCGGGGAAGGTTACCCATCCGGCGGACTGTGAAGGCGCGTTCTTCATCTCGGTGGCCGACGGCAGTGTTCCCTCCAAATCCACCGAAGCCGCCGTGTCCTTTGTTAGAGGTGTTTCCCCCGAAACGACCGACTCCGTGGGCTCGGCGTACAGGATGCTGAGTTGCTGCCCGCTGTCCGGGTTGAAGTGCGAAACCCACCCCGAGAAGGACTGGAGGGCCGATAGTTGGTCGAGGGAGGCCGCCGCAGGCATCCCCAGCCCCGCCGTCAGGATCTTGGGCCCCAGGGCTGTGAGCACCATTTCTCCCCGTTGCTGGGCGGTCGTGATGTCGTTGGACTGTTCCAGGTGCGTCACGATGGCGAAAAACAACCCCAGCACGGCCCCCATGACGAGGCCCAGGATCACCATCGAAACCAGGATCTCGACGAGCGTGAATGCCTTCCTGCCTTTGCGTCGGGTTTTCGACATCCGGCGGGATCCCCCCACTTTTAATCCACCTTGGTGACTTGCCTCTTGAACTCGATCGACTGCTGCTTCATGATGCCCGGCCAGGAGACCGTCAACGTGACCAGCCTGGAATCCGCCGTGTCGGCGCTGGATGTCCAGGAAAGCGTGTAAGGTGTATGGGACGTATCCGTGGACGTCCCGGCCGTGGGTATGGCGGCGAAGTTGGCCGAAATTTCGTCGAGTTTCCCGACGGCCAACAACACGGCCTTTTCCCTCTCGACCGTGTCGCCCATGAGGCGGGTGGACATGATCGGAACGAGGGTCAGGGCCAGCAGGATGATTCCCAGGATCACGAAAGCGATGATCGTTTCAACCAGCGTGAATCCCCCGCACCTACCCGGTCTTGAGCGGAATTTTTCCGCTTCACCCGTCGGCTGGCTGTTCATGGATGTTTTAAGTCCCTTTCGCGATGTAATTTGGAACGATGGATATTTGGAGTTATTTTACCATCTTCGGGCTAAACAAGGAGCAACTCCTTCAGCCCAGCTTGGCCAGGATGCTCTTCAGGGTTTCTTTCCGCTCCCGGAGCATGTCGCGGTATTCCTCCCTGTCGCTGGCCGCGATTTCGCTGCGGAGTCCGGAGATGGCTTCATCCAGGAATTCGGCCAGGATTTCCTTTTCTCTCTCGGTGAACTCTGTCATGCTCTCCACCTCCCCTGGAATCAACGAGGCTGACTTTATATTATAACGCGTCATATGGGTAAAGCAATGGCTTAGGGCCAGGCCGGCGGGGTGGTATGCTAGTCATGTCCGGCAATCTGCAAAGTCTTCATAACGTCTGGAGGGATGGGGTCTTGGAAAACTATGAAAAGTTGGGGAGCTTTTTCCTTGGGCGGGAGGTGGACCCGCAAACGCGCAAGTCCACGGATTCCCTTTTCCTTTACGATTCCCGCGACCTGGTCACGCATGCCGTCTGCATCGGCATGACGGGCAGCGGGAAAACGGGCCTCTGCATCGACCTGCTCGAGGAGGCGGCGATCGACGGGATCCCGGCCCTGGTGATCGACCCCAAGGGGGACATGGGGAACCTCCTGCTCACCTTCCCGGATCTTTCGCCGGCCGATTTCCTTCCGTGGGTCAGCGCCGAAGAGGCGGCACGAAAGGGGTTGTCCAAGGAAGCCTTCGCTGAGGGCCAGGCGGAACTTTGGCGGAAGGGGCTGGCCTCGTGGGGGCAGTCTCCCGAGCGGATCAAGGCCCTGAAGGCGTCGGCGGAGTTTTCCGTCTACACCCCGGGCAGCACGGCCGGGCGGGCGGTTTCGATCCTGAAGTCCCTTTCGGTACCGGCAGAATCGGTGATGGAGGATTCCGAGGCCCTCAACGACGCGGTGGGGATGACCGTGACCAGCCTCCTGGGGCTTTTGGGGATCGAGTCGGATCCCTTCCAGGGGAGGGAACACATCCTCATGTCGAACCTCCTGGCCTCCGCCTGGAGGGAAGGGCGCGACCTGGACCTCTCCAACCTGGTACGGGACATCCAGACCCCTCCTTTCTCCCGGATCGGCGTGATGGATCTGGAATCGTTCTTCCCGGCGAAAGACCGGTTCGGGCTGGCCATGAGGGTGAACAGCCTCCTGGCGTCCCCCGGCTTCTCCCTATGGCTGGAAGGGGAGCCTCTGGATCCGGCGGATCTCCTCTACACACCCGACGGACGCCCCCGGATAGCGATCTTTTCCATTGCCCACCTGGGGGAGAAGGAAAGGCAGTTCTTCGTTTCCATCCTCCTGAACGCCGTGCTGGGCTGGGTGAGGGGCTTGCCCGGCACCACGAGCCTCCGGGCGATCCTCTACATGGACGAGATCGCCGGGTACTTCCCGCCGGTAGCCAACCCGCCGACCAAGGAACCGCTGATCAAGCTCCTGAAGCAGGCCCGCGCCTACGGGCTGGGCGTGGTGCTGGCGACCCAGAACCCCGTCGACCTTGACTACAAGGGCCTGGCCAACACGGGAACGTGGTTCGTCGGGAGGCTCCAGACCGAACGCGACAAGGGGCGCGTGCTCGAGGCGCTGCAGGGAGCCGAGGCGCACATGTCGAGAGAGGAACTGGACAGGGTGCTTTCGTCCCTCGGGAACCGGGTTTTCCTCCTTCACAACGTCCATGACGAAAAACCGATCCTTTTCGAGAGCCGATGGGCCATGAGCTACCTCTGCGGTCCCCTGACCAGGGCGCAGATCAAGGACCTCCAGGAAAAAGGGCAGGCCGGGCGGCCTGTTCAACCGCCCGAGGTCCCGGCCGCGACTCTCCGGATTGGCCCGCCCCTGAAGGCTGCACCCGCTCCCCGTGGGGCTGAAGGGAAGGTCCCGGTCATTTCCCCCGAAGTGACACAGGTTTTCGTGCCCCCCGCAGGCGGGATGGGGCAGGGTTCCTTTTTCTACCGGCCGATGCTGCTCGTTTCGGGGAACGGTTCGTACGTCAACGCCCGGCTTAAGGTGGACGAGAACGTACCGTTCACGGTACTGTGGCCGTTCCTGGACGGGCCCGTCCCGGTGGACTGGGAGCAGGGGTTCGACCTCCCGGCCGGTCACGGGGCCCTGGAGAAGGAACCGCGGGGGGAAAACCCGTCATTTGAGGCCCCGCCTTCCGTGATGACGTCGGGTAAAGAGTTGGTACGCCTTGGACGGGAAGCGCACAAATGGTTCGTGAGGACGAAACGCTACGAGCTCTTCGAGAGCCCTTCGCTGAAAATGGTGTCTTCCGCGGGTGAATCCGAGGGCAACTTCCGTGTCCGTCTCCAGCAGGCGGTACGGGAGGCGAGGGACGAAGCCGTGGCGAAGCTCAGGGAAAAATACGGCAAGAAGATCGAAACGCTCCAGGGGCAGATAGACCGGGCGGAACTGACGGTTCAGCGCGAGGAGCAGCAGGCGAAATCGGAAAAACTCCAGACGGCCGTCTCTTTCGGCGCGACACTGCTGGGGGCGTTCCTCGGGAGAAAGGCGATCAAGACCAGTTCCATCGGGCGCGCGACCACCGCGGCCCGCGGCGTGGGGCGTTCCATGCGGGCACAAGAGGACGTTGCCCTTGCCGAACAGAAACTGACCGACCTGCAGGCGAAAATGGAAGAGATGGAGGCGGAGTTCGAAAAGGAAGCCGCCGCTCTGCAGGGTACGGAAGACCCCTCCGCCCAGGCCCTGGAAAGCGTGACCGTTCGCCCTTCATCCACGGGAACGGTCCTTCACCTCGCGGCCCTGGCATGGGTTCCCTTCGTCGAGGAACCGAACGGCGGCCTGAAGCCAGCCTGGAAAGCCTAGATACTCTTCAGGCGATAGGTTTTTCTTCTCCCGTCTCCGCAGCCTTGTCGCCGCGGGGACGGGTTTCCCAGAAGTTTGAGTCCAGGACCAGGCGCATTGTCTTCTGCGGCTGGTCGGGATTGGCAATTTTGAGGTAAAGGCTTGGGGGCAGCCCGTTAGCCGGGCTTTCGAGAATCCACGTGGCAAGTGTCCTTGTCCGTACGGGAGACCCGCCGGTTCGCCAGATACTGTTGTCGGGACCGGCCTTGCGATCCTCGCTGAAGGCAATGAAATCATCCAGCGACAATCCGTTGCGGTCCTCGGAGAGCAGTTCGAGGATCCGCTCGTACCGCATCAGGCTGCTTGCGGATACCTTCCGGTTAAGCCGGCTCAGTGAGCCTTCCTGGTAATGGTTGGTCTGGGCGAGGGCCCCGTTGAGGGTTATGCGGGCAGTTGCCTGTTTCCCTGGCGCGACCTCGATGACGGCCACTTTCGTCTTGTCGGCGACGAGGTAGAAATCCGCCTCGCAGAAGCGATCGAGCTTGGCAAGCACGTCATCCACGCTGGCGCAGGTCTTCAGGATTTCCGGAGAAGACAAGGAATCGGCCTCCTTGCCGCTCCTCTTGGAGCGAGGGATAGGGGAGGCAGTAGCGGTGACGACCGCCAGTCCTTTTTCGTTGACCCCCGCCTTGAGGCCTGTCCCGCTGCCGTCGGTGGCAAAGAGGCCGAGGTAGCGGAATCCATCGGTGGGGAGGATTCTTTTCAGGTCCTGTATCTGGGTTGGCTCCCAATCACGGTTTTTGGCGATGATCGTGCCGCCGTTTTCGGTCTTCCCGCCTGCGGCGCCCCACAGCGTGCAGGCGGATGCAGAGGTTGCGGTTGAGAAGGCCAGGGAGGCGATGCTGATGAGCAGTGCGAGTTTTTTCAGCGATTTCCTCTCGAGTTCGAATATTTTTTTCATGAGGTCCCCCCGTATGATCGAGGGGCTAGTGCGCCGGCTGCGGTATCAAGTATATCAAACCTCGGCAACCCGGCTGCCCTGGCCCTTCGGCTTTAGACCCGTGGTTTTGCGTCACCGCCTTTCGACGGTTTTGCCCTTTTCGAGTTCGTGAAACAGAAAAAGCCTTCGGCATGACGCCGAAGGCCCATAGACAAAAAATGCCACCTTCGGCGGCCCGGCTGTCATGGCCTTTACGGCTTTAGACCCGTGGCTTTGCGTCATCGCCTTTCGACGATTTTGCCTTTTCGTGGTGCATATCGATAAACTGTTTTATATTCTAAGGACCTCGAACGGTGCTGTCAAGAGAAGAGCCGGGTCCGCAAAGCGAAAAGTGAAAAAGGCTGGAGATTCGGCAAGCCCTGGCCCTGTTTTCGGAAAATAACGAAAAAAAGAGAGGGAAAAGATATGAAAAGAAAGATGGAGAAACTGGCGTGCCTCTTTTTCTGTCTGGCGGCTGTTTTCTTGTTCTGGTCCAGGGAGACCGCCCAGGCCCTGCAAACCCCGTCGTGGCAGGGGACCTTCGAGGCATTGGGCAAACCGTTGCCGGATCTGCAAGGCAGGGAAGGGGAGGAACTCGTCGCCTTCGTCGTTTCCCGCCTTCGCGGGAGCAAGACCGTCCCGCCCTTCCCGGCGCGCTTAAGGGCGGACGGCGAACCCCGCATCTGTTTCCTGACACTGGGCGACGGAATGGGTAAGCGAAAAGCCGCCCTCGGACGAGGAAGGGGAATTGCCCAGGCGCTGGAGGCTGCGATTGGCTCAACCTCCGGTGACCCCTTGTCGAAGGTTTTCCGGTGGGTCAAGGTGGACCTCGTGAAGGGGGCCCGGATCGTGAAGGGGTTTGACCCCGAAAAGCCCTTCGATTTCGATCATTCGCTTTTCGGAATAGCGGCCGGAGCCGATCCTGAAAGGGCCCTTCTCCCGGAGGAACTTTCGCTCCTCCTCGACGGGAAAGGGAGGGGGCTCCCTTTGGGCAGGGCAAACGCTCTCCTCAAGGAAACGCGCTTCCTCCCGAAAGGGCCCGGGATAGACCGAAAGACTTCCGTTTCCGCAGTTTTCACAACCATCTCCCTTTTCGGCGATGGGGAAAAAGCCTGGCCTCTTTTCAGGGGCAACCGTCCGTGGGAATCCTACTCGAGCGGGGACCTCAACACGGCCCTGGACCTGGCGGGGAGATACCTCGCCGGGGCTGTCAAGCCGGACGGGAGTTTCGTCTACCTGTACGACCCATACCGGAATGAACAGCCGAAGGGATACAACATCCTGCGCCACGCAGGGTCGGTATTTTCCATGCTGGAACTTTACCGACGGAACAAGGCCCCCCAGCTTTTGAGTTCCTCCGAACGCGCGCTCGCCTTCCTGGCAAGCCGTGTCAGGGAGGGCAAGGTTTCGGGAAAACCGGTCTGTTTCATCCTCGAAGACAATGAAGTGAAGCTTGGCGGCAATGCCCTGGCCATCCTCGCCTTTACGGAATACCAGAGGGCAACCGGGGACAAGCGCTACGAAAAAACGGCCCTGAGCCTGGGAAGCTGGATCCTCGCAACCCAGGACCCGGACGGCGGTTTTTCAGTACACAAGCAATTCCACCCCGGGGGGAAAGTCTCATCCTTCCGCTCGGAATACTATCCGGGCGAAGCTGTCTTCGCACTCGCCAGGCTTCACTCGATCACTGGCGAAATGAAATGGCTCGATGCGGCGGAATCAGGGGCGCTCTACCAGCTTCGCGTGTTCTCCAAGCTGGCGGATTCGGCTCTTCCGCATGACCACTGGTTGCTTTACGGCCTTGGGGAACTCTACGGGAAACGGCCAAGGAAGGAATTCCTCGAGGGTGCGATGCGTTTTGCGAAGGTGATCGTCAAGGCCCAGCACACCGACAAAAACCAGCCCTATCCCGATTGGGCGGGGGGGTATTACGTTCCACCCCGGTCTGCCCCTACGGCAACAAGAATAGAGGGACTTAACTCCGCCTATGCCATGGCCGTGGCAGGAGGGCTTTCGAAGGAGGCCGAAGCGATCCGGAAAGCGATCGAAAGGGGAATCGGTTTCCTTCTGCGGTCCCAGGTCGGACCCGAGACGGCCCTTTATTGCGCCGTACCCCAAAAGAGCCTTGGCGCCATCAGGGAAAGCCTTCGCAGTCCCCTGGTCAGGATCGATTACGTCCAGCACGCGATTTCTGCCCTGATCCACCGGGCACCGTAAAAGAAATTCTTGACGTACCACGTCAGTGTGATAAAATTAAGTAAGTCGTTTGATATGGTTTCATTTTAAACAACCGATAATGACTCTAAAAATGGTGGGCAAGGCGGTCGATCACGGGGGAGGAGTGATGTGGGGTTCCGTATGTTTAGGTTGACTGGCAAGAAAATCCGGGATGGTTGCCGAACCTCTAAAACAAAAAACGCTTTTTGGCTCTTGACTAAAACGGGAATCAGTTTATAATGATTTTAGTATAGGATTGTTTAAAGCGCTGCCAAAATCCATTGCGGTTTCGCATAGAGAGCAGAGTATAGAAAGAGGTGAGTTCGATGAGTACAAACACGAAGAGATTGCTGGTGAAATTCCTACTTGCCTATGTCATCATCACCAGGTTGGTTACGCCTAGCTATCTGGCGTTCGCATTCAGGGGTCCTGTATCAGACCTGAACGAAAAATACACTTGTGACTGGAACCTGGTTGACCCCCAGGATGTAACTGAGGAGAATCTCGATTTCCTCCTTGAAACAGGCGTTTGCCAGAAGATCGGGGAAGGAACCGAGCAGCCTTTGCTGCCGATGACCCCGATGGGTGACGACGACGACGATGACGACGATGACGACGACGATGACGACGACGATGACGACGATGACGACGACGATGACGACGATGACGACGATGACGACGATGACGACGATGACGACGACGATGACGACGACGATGACGACGACGATGACGACGATGACGACGATGACGATGACGACGATGACGACGATGACGATGACGACGATGACGACGATGGCGGTGGTCCCGGCAACGGTAACGGAAACGCAGGAAACCCCGGCAACGGCGGCGGGAACAACAACGGTAGCGGCCCCGGTACCGGTAACAACGGGGAGAACAACGGCCAGGGAAACGGTAGCGACAATGGGAACGGCGGTTCCGGGAACGGTGGGAACACCGGCGGTGGGAACGGCGGAAATAACGGCAACGGTGGAGACAACGGCAACGCCGGCGGGAACCAGGACGGCGGTCCCGGCAACGGGAACGGCAACGAGGGTAACCCCGGCAACGGCGGCGGGAACAACAACGG
>CAYRNZ010000003.1:84234-86032 GCA_964425765.1 uncultured Synergistaceae bacterium | reverse complement strand
GCAACGGGAACGGCAACGAGGGTAACCCCGGCAACGGCGGCGGGAACAACAACGGTAGCGGCCCCGGTACCGGTAACAACGGGGAGAACAACGGCCAGGGAAACGGTAGCGACAATGGGAACGGCGGTTCCGGGAACGGTGGGAACACCGGCGGTGGGAACGGCGGAAATAACGGCAACGGTGGAGACAACGGCAACGCCGGCGGGAACCAGGACGGCGGTCCCGGCAACGGGAACGGCAACGAGGGTAACCCCGGCAACGGCGGCGGGAACAACAACGGCAGCGGCCCCGGCAGCGGTAACAACGGCCAGAACAACGGTAACGGCCCTAAGAACAACGATAAATAGCAGGTATGTGGTCGATCTGGATACGGAGCGGGGGAAACCCCGCTCCTTTTTTTGTGCGATAGAATGAATAGTGAAAATGCCGGTAGATGGAGGGAGTCGAATGCCCTGGAAAGAACTGGAACATACGGGCGACCTTCGATTGGAGATAGAGGCGGGAACGCCTGAAGACCTGGCCCTCGAATGCGCCCGAGCATTCTACGAAACTTCGGCCGGCCTCCCGGTAGAGAAGAAGGGCCCGGGAGGAGAGATGCAGCATCTCCAGGTGTTTTCTCAGGAATGTGACATGGCCGGCCTTTTCGCGGCCTGGATGAACGAACTCCTGTTTTTTCTCGAGACCGGGCGCGGCGTGTTTTTCCCTGAAACCGTCCGAATCGACGCGCAGGCGGGTTCCCTGGAGGCCTGGGGAAGTTGGGCTCCTTCGCCCAAACCCGGGGGGCGGGTGAAGGCCGTGACCTATGGAAATCTCGAGTTCCATCCCGGTCCACCCTGCAGGATAAGGGTCACTCTGGATGTTTAGGGAGGGATGAAGCCATGCCCGTCGAGGTCGTCAGGAAAGATCCGGTGCGCTGCCTCATCCCGCAGGCCTGCATCGAGGGAATGAGGGTCCCGGGGCTGCTTTATGCCGACGGGAAAATCCTGTCGGAGGTCAAGGATGACCCCGTGCTGCAACAGGTCGCTAACGTCGCCTGCCTGCCGGGGATCGCAGGGTACAGTTTCGCCATGCCGGACATGCACTGGGGTTACGGTTTTCCCATCGGCGGGGTGGCGGCGTTTTCCAGGTCGGATGGTGTTGTTTCTCCTGGCGGGGTCGGATACGACATTTCCTGCGGTGTTCGTCTCCACGTCTCGCGTCTCGACGAAGAGGAGATCAGGCCGGTTCTGCCGCTGCTGCTGGACGCCCTGTTTTCTTCCGTCCCTTGCGGCGTCGGTTCGGAGGGCTTGACCTCCCTGAAAAGTGGGCGTCTGGAGGCGGTCCTGGCCGGAGGGGCACGGTGGGCCGCAAAAAACGGTTTCGGCGAGGCCGGTGACCTGGAATGTATCGAACATGGAGGCTGCCTCGATGGGGCGGATCCGGAGATGGTCTCGGACAGGGCGAAAGAAAGGGGCAGGGGCCAGCTGGGAAGCCTGGGATCCGGCAACCACTTCCTGGAATTGCAGAGGGTTGACGAGGTTTACGACACGTCCCTCGCCCGGTCATTCCACCTCGAGCCGGGAAGGATTACGGTCATGATCCACTGCGGTAGTAGGGGCCTGGGACACCAGGTTTGTGACGACTACCTGAGATCCTTTGCCCGCTCGATGCCACGCCAGGGGATCGCTGTCCCGGACAGGCAGTTGTGCTGCTGCACGCTGGAGTCGAAAGAAGGGCAGTCGTACCTGGGTGCGATGCAGGCGGCCGCGAATTTTGCCATGGCCAACCGGCAGGCGATCGGGGCAAAGGTCCGTGAGGT
>CAYRNZ010000003.1:82953-84134 GCA_964425765.1 uncultured Synergistaceae bacterium | reverse complement strand
CCGTAGGCCTTGGTCAGGTCCACCATCGTGATGACCGAGACGAGCGACGAGTCCTTCAGAAGCGAGATGAAATCGTTCGTCATAGGGGGCAGCACGAGGCGGAATGCCTGGGGGATGACGACGTGGCGCAGGGCTTGCCACCGGGTCATGGCCAGTGCCAGGGCTCCTTCCATCTGGGTCTTGGGAACCGAGATGAGGCCTGCCCGGTAGTTTTCGGCCTCGTAAGCGGCGTAGTTCAGGCCGAGCCCGACTGCTCCCGCCACGAAGGGCGAAAGCTTAATGCCGATGTTAGGCAGGCCGTAGAAGATGAAGAACAGCTGGATCAGGACCGGCGTGCCCCTGATCGTTTCGATGTAGGCGACGGCAATCTTGGACACGAGCGAGGGGCCGAACACCCTCGCGACGGCAAGGACGAACCCGAAGGCCATCGCGAGGAGCATTGCCACTATCGATACCTTCATCGTGGTGAGCGCGGCCCTTCCCAGCACCGGCATGAAGCTGGCATATCGCTTCATTCGTTCCTTGAAGGTGAATTCCGGTTTCTGCTGCTCGGCCCATTCGTTGAACATGACCGAATCGACTGTCCTGGGACTGTAATCGTTAAACTCCTTGGCCATCATCGGGCTCCAGAGGTTCCAGCGGTCGTAGATCCGCCGGAGTTCCCCGCTGTCCCTGAGCGCCACCAGGGCCCCGTTGATCTCCTTTAGCAGCTCCTTGTCCTCTTTCCGTACCGCGATGCCGTATTCCATCCGGCCGATTTCCGGGCCTACGAACTTGATTTCGGGGTTGAAGCCGGCGTAGAAGACGGCGATCGGGGCGTCGAAAAGCGTGGCGTCGAGGCGGCCATGAACGAGGTCGCTGTAGGCGTTGATCTCGTCCTCGTAAAGCCGTACCTCTATCCCGCCGAATTCTTCCAGGACCTGGTGGGAGTAGGCCTGTTTCAGAGTACCTACGACCTTGCCGCGGCAGTCATCAAGTTTTTCGATAGTCTTATTGTCCCGGCGCACGGCCAGCTGGAGGAAAGTGGCGTAGTAGGGGATCGAGAAGTTGACCTCCTGCTTGTGTTCCGGTGTGATCTCCAGGCCGTCGAGGGTGACGTCGTAAAGCTTGCGCTGCAGGCCGGGGATCAGGTTGTCCCATCCGTTCTGGACGAAAACGGGCTTGCGCCCCAGTTTCTTGGC
>CAYRNZ010000003.1:80624-82853 GCA_964425765.1 uncultured Synergistaceae bacterium | reverse complement strand
TGGTTCAGCACATCTCCCTGTTCGAAACTCTTGCAGAGGTTGTCTACGACGATCAAGGGTTGGTTCGTTTGAGCCACCCCGTCTCTCCCCCTTTCTTTATCTTGTGCACGCGTATTATGGGGTACCCGGATAGAATTTACAAGATTGATTATTTCGAAAGGTGCTCAAGGAGGATCTTCACGCCGATCGCGATCAGGACTAGCCCTCCGACGACTTCCATCCGCTTGCCGAGAAATTGCCCGATCTGCCTGCCCCCGACCAGGCCGACCCAGCAGAGCCCGGCGGTCACGGATCCTATTATGGTGACGGTGCTCCACACATTCAGGTTCATCGCCACGAAACTGAAGCCGACCGCGAGGGCGTCGATGCTCGTGCCGACGGCGAGGGTCAGCAGGGGCCATCCCGAGGTTGGATCGGAACGCGTGTCGCACTCCTCCGCGGGCCTCAACCCCTCCATGATCATCTTCCCCCCGATGAAAGCGAGGAGAGCGAAGGCAACCCAGTGGTCAAAAGGGGCGATGACTTTCGCTGCAAGGCTTCCTAGCATCCAGCCCAAAAGGGGCATCAGGGCCTGGAAGAAGCCGAATGTCCCGGCGACCCTGCAGATCTGGCGCATCGAAAGCCGCGGGACGCAGAATGGCATGGCGACGGAGACCGCGAAGGCGTCCATTGAAAGGCTGACTCCAAGGAAAAGGGGAAATAGGGGGTCCACGCTCATCCCTCCCGAAAAAAAGAGACTCCTGGCAAGGGTAGGTCCTCGCCAAAAGTCTCGCTAATCGACCCGTACAGGTCAACGGCCGCACCAGGCGCTTCCGCGCCAGCTTGTTGATGGGGCCTGGCTAGCTACTCCCTTTTGAGCGCCTTAATCCTAAGGCAAGCTTTCCCGCGGGTCAAGCCCCAGTCGGCCTCCTTGCGGAGGCTCGAAGAAGAAGATATCCTGTTAAAGCGGAAAAAGGAGGGACTTCCATGTTCATCGAAGAAGCCGATATCGTTTTCCTGAGGCTTTATGACGTGGCCGACGAGATTAGGCTGGACCGGCTCTCGGGGAACCTTTTTTCGGGGAGGCTGCCGTTCAGGCAGGGGTTGGTCAGGGTTGACAACCAGTCCATAGACCTTGTCCGCCCTCCCGCCGCGGTGGAACTAGGCCCCCAGTCCTGGGCGGTCGGGGGTGAGCGGCTGGAGGTTTCGCTCTCGGCGCGCTTCTTCGATTTCGGTGCGGTTTCCCTGGGGGCGACCACAACGGTCAGGAACCTGGAACTGGGGGAATTCGCCGACCGTTCCATCCAGATGTCAATGGGCCCGGATCTTGACCGTCTTTTCGAGACGGAACTCCGTACCCTGATGGATTCCGTATCGGAAACGCTCGTCGATCCTCGCGGCATAACGGGATTTTCGGAAGAGTACACCCTCTACGTGGTCCGAAAAACACCAGAACCCGTCACCAGGGAGAACCTGAAGGAACTGCCTGCGCTGATCCGGCTCATCTACGGGGAAAAGAAGCCCCTGAGCAGGCAGCAGGCGCACCTCGCCCTGGAAAACGCCTTTTCCTATGCGGAGGATGACCTGGTCATCCTGAACTACAACAACGCTTTCCTTGTGGAAAAGGAGGATTATGCGGACCTGCGCCTGCTCTTGGAGTACGCAAACGCACAGCTGCTCGAGGCCAGGTACTACGACGACCTCCTGAACCGCCGGCTGGAGCGTCTTTTCAGAGACCTCGGTGAAACGCGCTGGGGAGTGCTTTCCGTCTTTTCCGGCAAGATGAGCCGGATATCGCGGACGGCCATGCAGCTGATCCTGGAAACGGAACTGATGACGGACCACCTGACTTCGGCTGTACGGGTGACGGAAGACGTCTACTATGCGCAGATCTACAACCGAGCGCTTGCCCTGTTCAGGACCAAGGCCTGGCTGGCGAGGATGGACGAGAAACTGAGGGCCATGCGGGAGACGGTGGAAATGCTGAACCAGGAGTTTACCAGCAGAAGAGCGGAGGTCCTCGAATGGATCATCATCATCCTCATCGCGGTGGAGGTCGTCAGGATATTCCTATGAAAGGAACCAACGGTCCCGCCGGGGAGGCCTCGAACCGGGAGGATTTCCTGCCGGTCTCCAAGGCGGACATGCAGGCAAGGGGTTGGGAGGAACTCGATTTCCTCCTGGTGAGCGGCGATGCCTACGTTGATCACCCGAGTTTCGGGCATGCGATCATCGCGAGGGTCCTGGAAA
>CAYRNZ010000003.1:78664-80524 GCA_964425765.1 uncultured Synergistaceae bacterium | reverse complement strand
GCCTACGTTGATCACCCGAGTTTCGGGCATGCGATCATCGCGAGGGTCCTGGAAAAGGAAGGCTACAGGGTCGGGATTCTCGCGCAGCCCGATTACCGGTCCCATGAAGCCTTTCTGGCCATGGGGCGTCCCAGGCTGGGCGTTCTCGTCTCGGCCGGAAACCTGGATTCGATGCTGAACGCCTTCACGGCGGCAAAAAAGAGACGCCATACGGACAGCTACTCGCCCGGGAACCGGTCGGGCCTTCGGCCTGAACGGGCCACGATCGTCTACTGCAACAGGGTGAGACAGGCGATGGGAGACATCCCCGTCGTCATCGGGGGGATAGAGGCGAGCCTGCGGAGAGTGGCCCATTACGACTACTGGGACGATGCCGTGCGTCGTTCGACACTGGTCGACAGCGGGGCCGACCTTCTCGTTTACGGGATGGGGGAATTGCAGGTCGTCGAGGTCGCCCGCCAGCTTGCCCTGGGCATCCGGCCCGAATATATCCGGGACGTGGCGGGGACATGCTGGCTGGCGAAAGAAAAGGACGATGTCTGGGTAGACAGCGTGGAACTGCCTTCCTTCGAATCCGTGGCGGTGTCGAAAACGGCCTTTGCGGAGGCGTTCTCCGTTTTCTACCTCGAGCAGGACCCTGTCCGGGGGAAAACGCTCCTCCAGGCCCACGGTTCGAGGTGGGTCGTGCAGAACCCGCCCGCCCGCCCGCTGACCACGCCGGAACTCGATTCGATCTACGATTTGCCTTTTACCCGGCTCGCACACCCCGATTACTCCTCCGAAGGCGGCGTACCGGCCATACAGGAAGTCCAGTTCAGCCTCGTCAGCCACAGGGGGTGTTTCGGTTCCTGCAGCTTTTGCGCGATCACGTCCCACCAGGGGAGGATCATCCAGTCGAGAAGCAGGGAGTCCCTGCTCAGGGAGGCGGCGATCCTGACAAAGATGCCAGCCTTCAAGGGCTACATCCACGATGTCGGCGGCCCAACGGCGAATTTCCGGCATCCCTCCTGCGAGGGACAACTCGAGCGCGGGACCTGCCGAGGGCGTGAATGCCTCGGCTCGTGTCCCTGCCCCAACCTGGACACGGATCACTCGGAGTACCTCGATATTCTCCGTGCAATCCGCGCCTTGCCCGGTGTGAAGAAGGTTTTCGTCAGGTCCGGCATCCGTTACGACTACCTGCTCGCAGGGGAGGCGGAACCCTTCCTGACCGAGCTATGCCGCCATCATGTCAGCGGACAGCTCAAGGTGGCCCCGGAACACGTTTCGAAAAGAGTCACGGATCTTATGGGCAAGAGCGGGGTCGACGCTTTCCTGGCTTTTTCGGAAGCTTACTCGAGGGTGAACAGCAAACTCGGGAAGGAGCAGTACCTCGTCCCCTATTTCATGTCCAGCCACCCCGGGTCGACTCTCTCGGAAGCGGTGGAACTTGCGGAGTTCCTCCGTGATACGGGCATGCACCCCGAACAGGTCCAGGATTTCATCCCCACTCCCGGTACGCTATCGACCTGCATGTATTACACGGGAATCAACCCGCTCACGGGGGAAAGGGTGCCGGTGGCCAGGTCCGCCTACGATAAACGGCTGCAGCGGGCCCTCCTGCAGTACAGGGACCCGAAAAACGCCGATCTCGTCCGGGAAGCCCTGGCAAGGTCGGGACGGAAAGACCTGATCGGCACCGGTCCAAGGTGCCTGGTCAGGCCGGCTGGCCACGTTGCCGGACAGGGGATGCGCAAGTCCGCCGCCAGGGAAAAGAGAACGGGGGGAGAAGAAGTTGGAAAAGGCAAAGACCGCCGAAGGCGGATATGAAACCGCGACTTTCGGATTAGGCTGATTCTGGGGCCCGGACTCCAGGTTCGG
>CAYRNZ010000003.1:0-78564 GCA_964425765.1 uncultured Synergistaceae bacterium | reverse complement strand
GGTTCGGGGGGCTTCGCGGCAAAGATCGGTTTCTCGCGGATCACCAGTTTCATCCCCGGCTTGACTTGTTTCGCCAGTTCCTCGATGTCGGGATTTTTCAGGCGGATGCAGCCATGAGTCACGGCTTTCCCGATCGACCACGGGGCGTTCGTCCCGTGGATGGCGAGGTTCCATGGGTTCCTGAAGCTGATGGCGACCTTCCCGTACACGCCCTTCTGCGGTTCACCCGGTTCGTTGAACACTTTCGGGTCGAAAACCCAGTTCGTCGGGTCCGCGATGCGCCTGATGCTGAAGACGCCGACAGGGGTGATCTTGTCGATAGGGGTTTTCTTGACTCCCCTTCCGCTCCCGATGGCCACCCGGTAGGTCTTGAGGACCTTTTCCCCCTGGCGGAGATAGAGCTTCCGCTCTTTCTTGACGACCTCGATCCAGCGCTCGGTCGTCTTGGGTTTCCACTCCGGGGTGCTCTTGGCCTGGGGTGTGGCGCCCCAGGCGGGGAAGGATAGGGTCAAGGACAACAACACTGCGGAAAAACACCGAACCCAGGACTTCAAGACGTAATCCCCTCCGTCTGACATTTTCTATACATCAGATTATAATCATAACAGTTGCAAAACTGCAAAAGGCCCACCGCCAAAAACGGGGGGCCTTTTGCAGTTTTGCACGTAGGATCTCTTACAGACCCATGTAGGCTTTCCGGACCGAGTCGGATTCCAGCAGTTCCCTGGCAGAGCCTTCCTGGATGATTTTCCCCGTCTGGATCACGTAGCCCCTGGTGGCAATTTCCAAGGCTTCCTGCACCATCTGTTCGACGATAAGGATGGTCGTTCCCTTCCGGTTTATTTCTACAACAGCCTCCAGCACCTTCTCCACCAGGGAAGGCATGAGCCCGAGCGAAAGTTCGTCCAGCATGAGCAGTTTCGGCTTCGACATGAGCCCCCGGGCGATCGCGCACATCTGCTGTTCGCCTCCGCTCATGGTCTCGGCTACCTGGTTTGCGCGGTTCTTCAGGACCGGGAAAAGGGAAAATATTTCTTCGAGCCTTTTTTCGATGAGTTCCCTGTCTTTCTCCGTATAGGCGCCCAATTCGAGGTTTTCCCGCACGGTCAGTTTCGAGAAAAGGCGGCGTCCCTCCGGAACGAAACTGATACCTTTTGTGATCATCGCGTAACCAGGGGTCCGGGTGATGTCCTCCCCGAGGAAGGAGATGGTTCCCTCAGTGGGGTGCATGAGCCCTGCGATCGTCCTCATGGTTGACGATTTGCCGGCTCCGTTGGCCCCGACGATCGCGACGATTTCCCCCGCGCGTACCTCCAGCGAAATGCCGTGGATGACCGGTACCGAATCGTAGGCACAGTGGATCTGCCGAACTTCAAGCATCGAGCCGCTCATGCCCTGCCACCGTCCTTCATGGCCTTCAGCCTTTTGCTGAATTTCTCGCCGAAATAGGCCTTGATGACATTTTCGTCTTCCACGACGGCCTGGGGACGGTCTTCCGCTATCTTCACGCCGCTGTCGAGCACGACGATCTTGTCGGCAATCGGCATGATCGCCTCCATGATATGTTCCACCATGAGGATCGTGACCCCGCTTTCCCGCAGGTTCTTGATCAGCTCCACCATCTGGCGGACCTCTGTCGAAGTGAGCCCAGCCACTGCTTCGTCCAGCAGGAGGAGTTTCGGCCTGGTTGCCAGTGCACGCGCGACCTCCAGGCGCTTCTTGTTGCCGATGGTCAGGCCTCCTGCCGGGCGATCGCGGAATTCCTCGAGGAAGCAGGTTCGCAGGCACTCTTCTGCTGTTGCCAGGGCCTTTGCTGGATCGGCCTCGTGCAGGTAGGCTCCGACAAGGATGTTTTCCAGGACGGTCATTTCCTTGAGGGGACGGACGACCTGGAAGGTCCTCGCCATTCCCAGCCTCGAAACCTTGTACGCGGGCAGGCTCGTGATATCCTGGCCGTCGAAGGAGATTTTACCTTCAGTAGGCTTGTAGAGTCCTGCTACGCAGTTGAAAAGCGTCGTCTTTCCCGCCCCGTTGGGCCCGATCAGCCCGACGATCGTCCCCGCCTCCACGTCGAAGGACACGTCGCTGTTGGCCACCAGCGAGCCGAATTTCATCGTGAGGTTGCGAACTTCAAGAAGGGCCATGTCAGTCGGCGCCCCCTTCCCTGTCCTTTTTTCCTGCCCTGGCCGAAACTTCCTCCAGGACGCCCATGATCCCCTTCGGCTGCCGAATCATCATGAGCATGATGATGATCCCGAAAATGATGAGGTCCACGCCGCTCCCCAGTCCCGTGAGGTAGGCCCGGCTGTACTCCTGGAGGGGGATCAGGATCGCTGCCCCTAAAAGCGGGCCCCAGAAGCTGCCGACACCGCCGAGGATGGTGATCAGGACGAACTTCATCGACATGTCCAGGGACATGACCATCGGAGGGTCGACCCGGTAGTTGTACTGGACGAAAAACCCTCCGCACAAGGCTGCGAGGAAAGCGGAGAAAGCCATGGCCGAAAGCTTGACCGCTGCGCTGTTGACCCCTAGCGATTCCGCCGTTTCCTGCCCTTCGCGCACCGCCCGAAGGTAATAACCCAGCCGATGAGTCTCGATCCAGCGGACGATCCCGAAAATCAGGACGAAAAGAGCCAGGGCGCCGTAGAAAAACCCGACCTTGGTGCCTGACCAGACGAAATTCTTCCAGCCGTCCGGCAGGATGGGGTAGTCGAGCCCAAGGGCGCCCCCGACCCAATCCCAAACCATGAAAAGGCGATTGAAGATTTCAACGATTGCGAACGTCGCGATGGCGAAATAATGCCCCTTGAGCTTGAAGCAGGGGTAACTGACCAGGACGGAGACGAGGGAGGCCAGGACGGCCCCGGCCAGGAACCCGGGCCATGGGGTCAGCCCGTAGGTGACGACCGCCATTCCCGCGCCGTAGGCCCCGATGCCGAAAAACACCGAGTGCCCGAAAGAAACCTGACCCGCGTAACCGCTGACGATGTTCCAGGATTGCGCCATGCTGGCGTAGAGCAGGATCATGATCAGAACGTGGGCCCGGAAGGAGTTGCCGATCATTCCCGGCACGAGGGGCAGGGCGGCGAGAACGCAGACCAGCCCGATCCACAGCATGTCTTTCTTCTCGAATTTGCGTGTGTTCATTCCCGTCACCACCCGAAGAGGCCCTTGGGCCTGACCATGATGACCGCGAGGTAAATGCCGAAAACCGCCACGTACTTGAAGACAGGCGCTATGTAGAAACCGGCCAGTGCCTCCACGAGACCGATCAGGACCGCTGCGAAAAGTGCTCCCAGGATGCTGCCGAAGCCGCCCATGGCAACGATGAGGAAGGCGATGAGGCCAAAAAGTGAACCGA
This sequence comes from uncultured Synergistaceae bacterium, assembly GCA_964425765.1. Classification (GTDB taxonomy): domain Bacteria; phylum Synergistota; class Synergistia; order Synergistales; family 79-D21; genus 79-D21. Next base: position 75,200 of record CAYRNZ010000003.1, on the reverse strand, counting down.
CTTCGGGATGGACCGCCAGGTAGGATGTAAGGAGGCCTCCGGCTATGCCGACGCACGCTCCGCCCAGGCCGAAGACCAGCAGGTAGATTCGGTCGGTGTTGATGCCCATCAGTTCCGCAGCCTCCCGGTCCATCGCGGTGGCCTGTATGGCCCAGCCGAGGCGCGTTTTTTTCATCAGGAAATACAGGGCGAACAGGATCGCGAGAGAAAACAGGCCGGTGATCAGCTGCGGGAGACCGATCACGATGTTGCCCAGTACGATCTTTTTGCCCTCCAGGAAGGTCGTCTGGAGGATCCTGAAATTAGGGGAAAAACGGTTTAGGCAAACGTTCTTCAGGAACATGGAAAGGCCGAACGTGGCGAGCAGCGGTGCCATCGCGGCCTTGCCGAGGCACCTTGAAACGAGGAAGCGGTAGGTCAGCATGCCCAGGATGAAAACGAAGGCCCCGGAGGCGAGCCAGGAAACGATCGGATCGATGTGAGCCAGGAAACCCAGCCAATAGCTCAGGTACATGGCCACCATCAGGAACTCGCCGTGGGCAAAGTTGATGACGTCCATGACGCCCCAGATCAGGCTCAATCCTGCAGCCACGAGGGCGTAGAGCATGCCGGCCAGGAGCCCGTCCAACAACACCTGCACGAAAGTGCTCATGGATGATCCTCCTAACGGTACCGGTGAGTTCGACCCGAAGCGGGGGGCTTGTCCCCCCCGCCCCGGGTCGTCTTTTTCCCTTTTGTGTTCGAGCTCTTGCGGATTAGCGCTTGTCCCACGGAGTCATGGGAACGGTCGCCTTGATCTCCGCGTAGCTGGTGGGGTAGACGGGCATGTACTTGCCGTTGTGGAGCTGCGTGATGATGCTGGTCGCCTTCATGTTCTGGCCACCGGCCCCGAAAGCGACCTTCCCGCCGAGGGAAAGCGGGGAATCGAACGTCGTCGTCCGAAGAACTTGCGCCACTTTTTCGACATCGAGGGTGCCGGCTTTCTCGATGGCCTGGGCCAGGATGAAGAGCGCGACCGCCTCCTGGATGGAATCGCTGTCAAAAGGCACTCCGACTTTCTTTGTGTAGATTTTCTCGACGGCGGCGACCTTTTTCATGTACTTCGCGCCGATCTCGGGGGAATAACCCGTTCCGCCCATGAAGAAATTGCCGTCGCTCCCGAGCTGCTGGGCAATCTTCGGGTCCTGGTAGCCGGTGCAGTAGTTCAGGGCCACCTTCGGCACCCAGTTCATCTGCTTCATCGTCCGGACCCAGAGGGTGTAGTCTCCGCCGAGGCAGGCGCCGAAAACGGCGTCAGGGTTCTTCGCCTTCAGGGTTTGTACTTCGCTGTTCAGGTTCGTGGCACCGGGGGTGAAGGCGACGTCTGCGACGACCTCGAAACCGGCGGCCTTCGCCGCAGCTTTGCCTTCGTCGGCCGCGTGCTTCCCGAATTCCGTGTTTTCGTATATGAGGCCGATCGTCTTGATGCCGGCTTTCTGATTCTTGTTCAGCCATCCGAGGTATTCGACGAATTCGTGAGACTCGGTCTTGTCGGTCGGTGCGAGACGGTAAAAATATTTGAAATCGCGGTCAGTCAGGGCGGCGGAGCTGGAGCAGCCGCACATGAAGAGCTTGCTCGCGCGTTCGGTCACGGCGGAGGCAGGCTTGGAGGCCGAGCTGTTATAGGACCCGATGATGGTATAGACGCCTTCCTGGTTCACGAGCCTCTCGGCCTCGGACTTCGCCACGTCCGGCTTACCCTGGGTATCGGCAACGACCAGCTGGATTTTCGTTCCGTTCAGGATCCCTTCCTGCTTAGCCAGGGGGACATCCAGTTCGGGGTGCTTGTTGTTGATGACCTCTGCGGCTGTTTCCACGGCGGCCACGCAACGCTGACCTGCGGTGGCGCAGGGGCCGGTAAGGGGGAAGAGGACGCCGATCTTGAGGACTTTCTCCGCAGCCAGCGCGCAGCTAGCGGAGAGCAACAGGGCGAAAACGAACAGGGAAATGACGGCCAGGAACTTGCGGTTCTTCATGAAACCCATCCCTCCTTGAAATTATGGCGTTCCGCGCGTCTTCACGTGAAACCTGTCACGTAGGGAGTCGCACCCTGTTTTTTAGCGGAAAGAGGGAGCCAAGTCAAGGAGTCCTAAGTAAAAAAATAAAGGCAAAAAGGATAAAAAGAAACGTATAAAACCATTATTGCGAAAAACACCATTAGACATATAATCAATATTGCCATTTAGCAAAATAATCACAAAAGCTTTCGTGTATGCGATTTTCCGAGGGGGGTGAGCGGCCTTGACGTTAACGGAATAAAGGTATCAAATATCCTAAATATCTGGGACAGGGAGGTGCATCATGCCGGACATTGTCCAGGTTTCGGAAGCAGTCTCGTTGGCCCTGCATGGGCTCGGCCTTCTTGTTGCCAGGAAGGAACGCCTGAGCGTCCGCGAGATGTCACGGGTGATCGGCGTTTCAGAGGCACATATGGCGAAGGTCTTCCAGAGGCTGTCGAAGGGGGGGCTGGTCAGGTCTTCCCGGGGTCCGGGAGGCGGATTCGAACTCTCAAGGGACCCTTCCGAAATTTCGCTTTACGACGTGTACCGGCTGGTGGAGGGTGAACCGAGTCTTTCCCCGTGCCTGCTCGGTTGTGAAAGGTGCCCTTTTGATGCCTGCCTTTTCGGGGGACTGCTGGGCAGGATGAAAAGCGATTTTGTCGGGTATTTGCGAAATACCCGTCTCAGCGACCTGCCCCTATGAAAAGAGCCGGTGCGCCTCATGGGCACCGGCTCTTGCGAAGTTTGTCCCGCCCGTGTGTCCCGTTTCAGGCTTTTTCTTCGTCCTTTTTCCCGATCCTCTCCAGTACGAGCGTAAAACCGTCGGCCCCGTGCTCGATAAGGTTCTTCGCACGGCTGATGGTTGCCGTGCTGGCTCCCGTCTTCTGCACGACCTGCGGGTAGTTGTTGCCTTCGTACAGAAGGCGGGCCACCTCGAGGCGCTGAGCGAAAGCGATTATCTCCCCAATGGTCGCGACGTCCTCGAGGAAACGGTAGGCCTCCTCTTCTGACTCGAGGGAGAGTATGGCTTTGCAGAGCTGATCGGTCAGGCGGTCTTTCCACTTTTCGGACACGCTCATCAACTCCTTTGGAAGTCTTTCAAGGCTCCGGTCGGAAATTATACCAGAAAACTTTAATGCGTTCAATCGCCATTAAGACCGACACTGAATCGACCCGTTCAACCGTTCCCCGACCAGACACGACACCTGGTACAGTAGGCCCGCGCACCGGCGAGGGCGTCGCACAGCCATTCCCCGCAACGCCCGCACCGAATGGGGTGCAGTTCCGCCCTGACTGGGGCAGGTCTTTTGTTTGCCGCCGGATGAGCCTCTTCCGGCAGGGATGGTTCCGTTTCCTGGAGGTCCCCCGAAAAGAGGTCCAGCTGTTTCGACTCGGGTTTCATCCAATTCCTCCCAGTTTCGGCAGGGTTTCTTAGGGCGACTCTTCCGGAATGTCCAGTTTGTCCGCTAGGATATCCAGTGATTCCCGACGGTTTTTGAGGCTGGCTGATTCCTTTTCGTAGCTGCTGACCAGTTCCCTGTGGTCGTGCACCATGAGGTTGTAGGATTTTACGGCCGAACTTCGCCTCAACAGGACCTGGAGCCTGTCATTCCCGGTTTTGCCGGGTATTTCGCGATCAAGGGCTTCCAGCAGCCCGCGGGTCTCTTCCAGCCTGGTTTCGAGCTCGAGCAGCCAGGCTTCCATTCCGGATACCCTTGCCTCGTGGAGGTGAAGCTCTTGGGCAAGCCTGGCGTATTCCCGTCTTTGCTCTTTCTGGTCGAAATGCCTCCACAACCTGATTCCCACGTTCGCGGCCACGATGATTGCGAACGCCGCAAGCAGGGGGCCAATTCTCGATCGTGCCCGTTTCGCCCGGAAGGGAGCCAGTTCTACCACCTCGGCAGCCATCATAGCATCCAAGTCGTGTAAAGTCGCCTGCGCGCCCGAAAAAGGAATTCTTCGCACCCTCTTGATTTCCTTGCATGTCGTGTCAGAATAAGCGCAAAATCGTTCCGCCAATCAGGGGGGGGAAAAGATGGAAGCCGAAGAAGTCCCGCTGATACCTGTCAGGAAAGTGGGGATCACCTTCAACCTCAAGACCGGCCATGGGGAGGAAGAGGAGGAATACGATCCTCTTGAAACCATCATGGCCCTTCAGTGCGAAATCGAACGTTACGGTTTCGAGGTCCTCCTCTTCAACCAAGATGACTCCTTTCCGGAAGCTATCGCGTCCGCACATCCCGACTTCGTGCTCAACATCGCCGAAGGCCGAGGCAAGACCCGCTCCAGGGAAGCACAGGTTCCCTGTGTCCTGGAAAGTCTTGACATCCCTTATTCGGGTTCCGATGCCCTCGCCCTCTGCATAACTTTGGACAAGTACATGACAGGGCAATACCTGAGATCTCTCGGAGTCGCCGTTCCCGGACAGCATATCGTCGATCGTCCGGAGAAACTCCGCCTCCTGAAGGGGATTTTCAGGGGCGGAAGGCGTTATATCGTCAAGCCGCGCTGGGAGGGTTCCTCCAAAGGGGTCTTCGCCGATTCCGTCGTGTCGGATGAGGAAAAACTGGCGGAGAAAGTAAGGTATATCCTAGACCGTTACGACCAGCCTGCCCTAGTCGAGGATTTTTTGCCGAACGACGAAGTTACCGTTGCCGTTGCGGGGAACCGGTACCCGAGAGTCCTGGGAATGATGAGGATCCTGCCGAGCGATGCGCCCAGCGGGCATTTCCTCTATTCCATCGAGAGAAAGAGGCGGTGGAGGGAATGCATGCGTTACGAGAACGGGGACGGCCTGCCGGCTTCGGTCCGTTCGCAGATCGAATGGGAAGCGGTCCGGGCCTACGAAGCCCTCGAACTCAGGGACCTTGCGAGGATAGACCTGCGGCTCGATCTTGACGGGATGCCCCGGGTCATAGACGTCAACCCGCTTCCGGGCCTCAACCCGGAATTCGGGGATCTCCCGATCCTTTTCGGGCTGAACGGGGGAGATTATTCCACCCTCATAAAGATCCTGCTCGAAGAAGCCTTCAGCCGGTGCGGGCTTGCCTGGCCGGCGGGGTGCAGGAATGCCTGACCCCGGAAGGGTCCTGATCGCCGTCGGGTCTGAACCGACGGAACGCCCCGATGTCCTGGATGTCCTTCGATGCACCCGTTCGGTCGAGTCGGTGTTTTCGGAACGAGGGATCCCCGTGGAGAAAATCTACGTGGGCGTGTCGGATTTCCCCCGGCTAAACCGTGTCCGGCGGGAAATAAATTCGAGAAAGCCCCTGAGGGTCTTCAACCTTTTCGAAGGCTTCAGCGGGGATTCCGGCAAGGAAGTCCATTTTGCGCGCATGCTGGAAAACCTCGGGGTACCCTTTACCGGGAACCCTTCGACAACCCTTCGGCGTTGCCTCGACAAGGAAAGCACGAAACGGATCCTGACCAAAAACTCGATTCGGGTGCCTCGAGGAGTGTTCCTCAGGGACCTGTCCGGGAATCCCTGGTCTGGACTCGAATTCCCGCTTTTCATCAAGCCCTGCTTCGAGGACGGGAGCGTGGGGATAAAGCGGGATTGCCTCGTGCGGGAGAAGTCCGGCCTGAACAAAATCCTGTCCGGAAAATTGGCGGAGTTTCCCAGGGGGATCATCCTGGAGGAGTTCATCGAAGGCCGGGAGTTCAACGTCGGCTTTCTTGGTGCCCCCCCCTACGAGGTACTCGGCGTGTCGGTGATCGATTATTCGTGCCATGCCTCGAGGCCGCCGTTTCTCCATTACGACTCGAAATGGGATCCCACCTGCGCGGAATACAACGAAATCATGCCCGTCCTGGAGGAAGGCATTCCCTCATCGCTGAGGGAAAGCCTCGTCGACATGGCCCGAAGGGCGGGGGAAGCCCTCGGTTGCAGAGGGTATTTCCGGGTCGACCTGCGTGAAAGGAAGGGGCTTCCCTACGTCCTGGACGTCAACCCGAATCCCGACATCAACGAGGACAGCGGGTTCGCGAGGCAAGGTCGCTGCCGCGGATATAGTTACCCCGAGGTAGTGGAGAGGATCCTTGCGTATGCCTGCTGAATATCCTCTTTCGCCATCAGGGAGGCCCGTCTCTGTCTACCTCTCCATTGCCGAAGGGACGGGTGCTTTCCGCCCCTGCGAGATCGAAATCCTCGCGGAAGTCCTGACGGACTGCTTTTCGGACCCCTCAAAGGGGTACCTTTTCCTCGAAAAGGAAGCACGGGGGCAAACCGTGGGGTTCGCCGTGTACGGCAGGTGTCCCATGACCGAATCGGCCTGGGACGTCTATTGGATTGTCGTGGAGAAGGCCCTTCAGGGCCGGGGGATAGGCAAGAAACTGATGAACGAGCTGGAAAAGGACGCAAAAGATTCCGCAGGGCGCGCCATTTTGCGGGTAGAGACCTCCGGGCGAGAGGAATACGGGGGGCAACGGCATTTCTACCTGCGGTCGGGTTTCCGGGAAACCGGGCGCATCCGGGACTTTTACGAGGAGGGGGACGACCTCGTAACCTACTGCAAGTTCATCTCATGACGCGCCCCCATTTTCCCTGAAGCCTTCCAGGGCCTCCCTAAGCCTTCGGACCCCTTCGATGGAATCCTGGGGATTTACCTTGGCGAAAGCGAAACGGATCGTGTCCTTCCCTTTTCCTTCCTCGGGGTAGAAGAACTGCCCGGGGATGACCCCCACCTTCTTCTCCAGGGCTGCATATCGCGCGAAAGCCGGCATGTCCTCTATTCCGGAGCAGGTTCCCCAGAGGAAAAACCCGCCCTTCGGCACGCTGAAGCGAAGACCCGGTAAACCCGAAGAGCCGCCCAGCGCCTGCACGAGAGCATCCCGCCTGGTCTTGTAAGCCCGGTTCAGCCTTGCCAGGTGTTCTCCCAGGTCGCAGGTCGAGAGAAATTCCAGGACGGCGGCCTGGTTCAGGGCGGGCCCGCAAAGCTCTAAGCTAAGGCGGATTTCCAGGAGCTTCCCGCGGATTTCCGGGGGGAAGGCGCACCAGCCGCAGCGGATGCCCGGAGCGATGATTTTCGAGAAACTGCCCAGGTAGACCACCCTCCTGTCCTCTCCGGCCATCTCCAGGTAGCTTTTTGTCGGAATCCCTTCGTACCGAAGGTACCTGTAGGGGTCGTCCTCGAGGATGAAAAAACCGTGCTTCCTCGCGACTTCAAGGATTTCCTCCTTTCTTTCGTTGGTGGTCGTACAGCCGGAGGGATTTTGGAAATTGACGACCGAGTAGAGGAATTTGGCCTTCCTGCCTCGAAGCGTTTCTGCGATAGCCCCGGGGATCGGGCCGTCCCCGTCCACGGGCAGGGACAGGACCGTCGCCCCTTCCCGCTGGAAAGCCAAAAGCGCTTCGGGGTATGTGGGGCTTTCGGCCAGGATGATGTCCCCCGGATCGAGAAACGTTTCCGCCACCAGGTTCAAGGCGGCCTGCGACCCGTTGGCCAGGATGATGCAAGAGGGATCCAGCCAGCTGGGGGCCAGGCCCTCGCTGCGCATCCAGGAGGAGATCCATTCACGCAGGGGTGCGAAGCCGGGGGTAGACGGGTAAGAGAAGAGCCCTGGCTGTGAAGCGGCCTTTTCGAAAGCCGACCGGAGTCTCTCGAGTGGGATCAGGTCACGGGAAGGTTCACCGCTGGTGAAGGAGATGCCGTCGGGGCCAATCATGCCCGCCATCTCCGCGATGATGGACGGTGCGATTCGGCGGGCTTTCCGGTTCAGGTATTCTTCCCAGTGCATGCAGGTTTTCCTCCAGTCTCCTTCGTGCTCGTAAGGGGATATGCGCTTCATTCTTTCCATCATAACCGCACCGCAGTCCCGGGGCTATGCGGGATAATATCGGGGAAAGAAGGCGTCTTACGTGGAGTTCCACACCAGGAGGGTCGCATGAGTCCAAAAACGAAGCGATGCAGCGGGATCCTTTGCCACATCACGTCCCTCCCATCGGGCAGCGGCATCGGCAGTCTCGGTCCCGAGGCCCTGGCCTTTCTCGATTTTCTCGTCGAGGCGAACCAGAGCCTTTGGCAGGTTCTGCCGGTAGGGCCGGTGGATGTCGCGCTGGGAGGCTCCCCTTATTGTGCGGTTTCCTCTTTTGCGGGCAACGAACTCCTGGTGGGGCTTGAAGGCCTCCCCGAGATGGGCCTTTTGGAGCCGCGGGAAACGGGACAGGAATGGACCTTGCCGAACGAACCCATCGACTGGGTTCTCGTATCGGCCCGGAAGGGCGCTGCCCTCGACAAGGCCTGGAAGGCCTTTTCCGGGCTTCCCTTGGGCACCGCGCTCCGTGAGGAGTTCGAAAATTTCCGCGGCCGCCAAAGGGCATGGCTTGACGATTACTCCTCATTCCAGGCCCTGAAATCGTCCCAGGGGGGAAAACCCTGGACCGAATGGCCTGCGGCCCTCCGGATGCGGGAACCCGAAGCCCTGCGAAGAGCCGCTGCCGCCCTGGAATCCGAAAAGGGGCGAGTCGAATTCGGGCAGTGGCTTTTCTTCAGGCAGTGGGAAAAACTCCGTTTCGAGGCAGGGAAAAGGCGTATCGCCCTTTTCGGGGACTTGCCGATTTACGTGGGGCTGGACAGCGCAGACGTCTGGTGCTGGCAGGAGGGATTCGACCTCGGCATGGACGGCAGGCCCGTAACCGTTGCGGGTGTTCCTCCCGACTATTTCAGCGAAACGGGACAGAGATGGGGGAACCCGACCTACAGGTGGGCAGTCCACGCAAAGGACGGTTTTTCCTGGTGGAGGGCAAGGGTAGGTCATGCCTTGTCGCTTTTCGATTTTATCCGGCTCGACCATTTCAGGGGTCTTTCCGCGTTCTGGTCCATCCCGGCAGAAGATGAGACGGCCGTAAGAGGGAGGTGGGTGGAAGCCCCCGGGCGGGCCCTTCTGGAGGTGCTTCGAGAAGATTCCCCGGATTTACCGATCGTTGCGGAAGATCTCGGGATCATCACACCTGACGTCACTCTCCTGAAAGAGCGGTTCGGCCTTCCGGGCATGAGGGTGCTCCAGTTCGGCTTTTCGGGGAACGTCGGCTCGAACCCCCATGCCCCGCACAATTTCCCCAACGGAGTGGTCGCCTATACCGGAACCCATGACAACAACACTGTGCGGGGCTGGTTCGAGGAAGACCTCGAGCCCTATGGCCAGGCCCTCCTTTCGCGTTACGTGGGTCACCAGGTCAGGCCGGAAAGGGTGGCAAAAGACCTGGTACGGCTTGCCCTTGCCTCGCCCGCTGCCTGGGCGGTTTCCCAACTGCAGGATATCCTGGGGCTGGATGGCCGTTCCAGGATGAACACGCCGTCGAAGCCCCACGGGAACTGGACATGGAGGGCGACCATCCCGACCCTGGAATGCGCTCGTGAGATCTCTGCCCAGGTCGAGATTTTCGGCCGCGGTCGGATCGCTCTGGATAACGTGATAAATTAGCCTTGATTTACCTAGAGGAAGGATATACAATTAACGAACCCTGAATCTGCGGCTTTATCCGGACTATCGAACAACATCACACCAGCGCAAGGGGGTCGGAGAGTATGGAAATCCTCAAGGTGTCGGCCACTTCACAACCCAAGTCCGTTGCCGGGGCGATGGCCGCAGTCCTGCGGGAAAAGGGGGCGGTCGAAGTGCAGGCCGTCGGCGCAGGTGCGGTGAACCAGGCGGTAAAGTCCATCGCGATAGCGAGGGGGTACGTCGCCCCGAACGGGATCGACATGGTCTGTATTCCTGCCTTTGCGAAAATCGACATCGACGGGGAGGAAAGGACCGCAATCAAGTTCCAGCTAGAGGCCCGCTAGGAATCCGCCCCCCGCAGAAACGGTCGGTACGGCGGTTCTCCCTTCGAAAGGGGAAGGGCCGCCTTTTTTTTGCCCGCAGATGAAATCATCCGCCTTTCGGGTAAAATACACGTCACGAACTCAAATTTCAGGAGGTCGAATCCGATGGAAAACATCAAGGCCCCCCGGGGCGTCAGAGACATACTCCCTGCGGAGTCCTGGAAATGGGCGTACATTTTCTCGGTAACCCGGAAGATTGCCGAGGATTTCGGATACAGGGAGGTTCATCTCCCTATTTTCGAACAGACCGAGCTTTTTTCCCGGGGAATCGGAGAGACGACCGATGTCGTGGAAAAAGAGATGTACACCTTCTCGGACCGGTCGGGGAGAAGCCTGACCCTCAGGCCGGAGGCCACCGCATCGATGGTCAGGGCTTACCTCGAACACTCGATGTCCACGGGCACGCAGCCCGCCAAACTCTGGTGCGCCGGGCCGATGATGCGCTATGAACGCCCCCAGAAGGGGCGGTACCGCCAGTTCTGGCAGCTCGATTTCGAGGCGATCGGTTCCGCCAGCCCTCTCGTGGACGTCGAGGTGATCGCCCTTTCCCTGGAAATCTTCCGCAGGCTCGGCCTGTCGAACCTGGAAGTCCTCGTGAACTCGGTTGGATGTCCTGCCTGTCGCCCGGTTTACCGTGCCGCGCTCCAAGAGTACCTGGGGAAGCACTTCGAGTCGCTTTGCCCGACGTGCCAGGGCCGTTTCGACAGGAACCCGCTGCGGATCCTCGACTGCAAGGTCGAAAGCTGTCGGGCCATAACCGACGGGGCCCCGGATGTCAGGGACCACCTTTGCGGGGAGTGCCGAGACCATTTTGACGAGGTCCTGAAAGGGCTGGATCTTGTCGGGGCGAAGTTCCGCATCGACAAGAGACTCGTCAGGGGACTGGATTACTACACGAAAACGGCCTACGAGGTTCTTTCCGGCGATTTGGGGGCCCAAAATGCCGTCTGCGGGGGAGGAAGATATGACAACCTCGCGGAGGCTATAGGGGGCCCGCATACGCCAGGAGTCGGGTTCGCGGCGGGGCTTGACCGGATCGTGCTGACGATGGAGCAGCAGGGGCAGAGTTTCGGGGAAGAACCGGTTACCCTCGTCACGGTTGTCGTTGCGGATGAAAACGCCCGCAAAGAAAGCCTGCGCCTTCTTTACGAACTCAGGAAGGCCGGTGTTCCGGCCGAGATGGACACCTCGGGCAAAGGGGTCAAGGCCCAGATGAAGGCGGCCGGTGCAGCAAGGTCGGCCTTTGCGGCCGTGTTGGGGTCGAACGAGATCGAAAAGGGCGTCGTGGCCTTGAAGAAGATGTCCACGGGAGAACAGGAAGAAATCGCGCGAGACCGTATCGTGGCCGAACTCTCGAGCCGGATCGGCTCCGTGGTGCGTTGAAGCTCTTTCCCGAAGGGAGTCCTGAAGCGGTGAGTGCTAGGTATTTCGAAGATTCCTGGAAGAGAACGGTTTATTGCGGCCAGGCCTGTTCCGGGCACGAGGGACACCCGGTGGTGCTGAACGGCTGGTTGAGAAAACGGAGGGACCTGGGGGGCATCATCTTTTTGGAGCTATGGGACCACACCGGGACGGTGCAGGTGGTTTTCAACCCGGAAGCGACACCCGACGCCCACGAGAAGGCCAAGGATCTCAGGAGCGAGTATGTCCTTGCCGTAAAGGGAACGGTAAGGCGCAGGCCTGCCGGGACCGAGAACCCGAACTTGCCGACGGGCGAGTGGGAAATGGCGGCCGAGGACCTTCTTGTCCTTTCACCCTCGGCGCCTCTCCCCTTCGAGCTGACCGATGTCGACAAGGTTGACGAGAACCTCCGCCTGAGGCATCGCTACCTCGATCTCAGAAGGCCCAGGATGCAGGAAAACCTGAGGATTCGGGCCCGCGCGGCGGCCTTCACCAGGACCTACCTGGTCCGACACGGGTTCCTCGAGGTCGAGACACCGATCCTGACCAAATCGACGCCGGAAGGAGCGAGGGATTACCTTGTCCCGAGTCGGGTGAACCGCGGAGAGTTCTATGCCCTGCCTCAATCGCCTCAGCTTTTCAAGCAAATCCTGATGGTGAGCGGTTGCGACCGCTATTTCCAGATCGTCAAGTGTTTCAGGGATGAAGACCTCAGGGCGGACAGGCAGCCCGAGTTCACCCAAATCGACCTCGAAATGAGCTTCATTACGGAAACGGACATCATCGGCCTGCTTGAGGGATACGTCCTGGGGCTGTTTTCAGAGATCCTCTCTGTCGAGATAGAGACGCCCTTCCTGCAGCTCACCTGGAAGGAGGCCATGGAAAGCTACGGCAGCGACAAGCCCGACCTGCGCATTCCCATGCGGATCTGCAATCTCGATTCAGTATTCGGAAAGGCCGGTTTTGAACCTTTCAGGCTCATCCTGGCCGAGGGGGGAGCGGTTCGCGGGCTGCGTGTCCCGGGTGGCGCGGCGTTTTCACGGAAGGAAATCTCCGAGCTCGAGGACAGGGCGAGGGAGCTTGGCGCGAAAGGCCTTGCCTCGTTCCAGGTGAAGGGCGGCGAACTCAAGGGTCCCCTGCTGAAGACACTCGACGAGAATGGTCGAAAGGAACTGTTCGAGGTTTCCGGCCTCCTTGACGGCGACGCCCTGTTCGTGGCGGCAGGGGAATGGTTGGCGACCTGTTCGATGCTGGGCACGCTGCGCCTTGAAATCGCATCGCGGCTTGACCTCGTGGACCGTTCTGGCTGGGCCTTCCTCTGGGTACGGGATTTTCCGCTGCTGGAATGGGACGGTGAGGAATCGCGGTGGTCGGCCATGCACCATCCTTTCACCGCGCCTCATCCCGAGGACATGGGGCTGCTCGAGGCGGAACCGGGCAAGGTTCGTTCCAGGGCTTACGATCTCGTTCTCAACGGGAGCGAAATCGGCGGAGGGTCGATCAGGATCCACGATCCCGAAGTGCAGGAAAAGGTGTTCGGGGTGCTCTCCTTCACCCCGGAACAGGCCAGGGAAAGGTTCGGGTTCCTCCTGGAAGCCCTGAGCTACGGCACTCCCCCGCACGGGGGACTAGCCCTCGGTTTCGACAGGCTTGTCGCTCTTCTTTGCGGTTGCCGTTCGATCCGCGAGGTTATGGCCTTCCCCAAGACTGCCAAGGCGCAGTGCCTCATGTCCGGGGCCCCTTCGGAAGTGGACCAGAAGCAGCTGAAGGAGCTGGACATCCGCATCGCCGGGGGCGAAAGCCGCGAGTGAGGCTTTTAAGCGGTAGAGGAGTAAGGGAGGGGGCTGCCACCTGGCAGTGGCGGTATCGCCTCGAGATAGACCGGGAAAAAGGTTCAGCCAAGGGGGAACTCTCCGTAGAAGGCTGGGAGGAGTCACGCGCGATGGCCGATTGGGTCGAAGCCCGCAGGCCGGGGCCGGTTTCCCTTGTCCTGGAAGGCGAGGCCCTGGCCGTTCGCTTGGCGATACTAGGGGCCAGGGTCCATGAATCCGGGCATTACAGTGAAACTGACATCCAAGTGGAAGGGAGTGTGGAGTCATGTCCATGATCCGTTTCCTGGGTCATTCTGCTTTTCACCTGAGGGCTCCCATGCTGGAAGGGCTCATTGATCCGTTCCTGAGCGGGAACGTCCAATCGTGTGCTGGTCCCAGCGAATTCAGTAACCTGACTCACCTCTTTGTGACCCACGGCCATGGGGACCACCTGGGTGACACCGTGAAACTGGGTCTTGAGAACGGTGCCACGGCTGTAGCCAACGCTGAGATTTGCCGTTACCTTTCGGGAAAGGGGCTTCGGACATACCCGATGTACGTCGGAGGCTGGGTTTCCTTTCCGTTTGGGCGGGTCAGGTTCACACCTGCGGTACACGGCTCCGGGATCACTGAGGGCAAAGATACTTTCTACGGGGGCCTCGCCGTAGGGATGGTCCTCGAAGTGGGGAATTTCAGGATTTACCATGCGGGGGACACGGGGCTGACCACGGATATGTCCTTGCTCGAGGCACTGAAAATAGACCTCGCGCTGGTTCCCATCGGGGGCCGCTACGTCATGGACACGGAAGACGCACTCCGGGCCGTCGAGATGATTCGCCCGAAGCGAGTCGTTCCCATGCATTTCAACACGTTTCCCGGAATCCAGGCTGACCCGGTTGACTTCCTAGCGGCCCTGCCCGGGTGGGTGGAAGGCGTTCGGCTCGAACCCGGTGAAACGATCGAATTTTAACCCCGCGAAATGCGGGTGGAGGATGTCCAGAATGGGTGGAGCAAAAAGGTTTCTTTGGCTTGTTTGCCTCCTTGCGGCTTTCGGGGCGGTTGCGGGAGAGGCGCAGGATTTGCCCAAAGGGCAGGTGAGGCTTTCTGCAGACACCCTGACCTACGACCCGGAAAGCCGGCTGGTCAGGGCAGAGGGCGCGGTGCACCTTGAAAGGGAAGGATTGGACCTGACGGCGGGTTTCGCCGAGGGAGACCCGGCAGGGGAGCGGTTTCGTGCCTGGGGGCCCGTAAAAGCGCGCTGGCCCGTCCAGAAGATGGAACTTTCGGCGCAGGAGGCCTCCCTGGTCGAGCGCGGTTCCCGAAAGGTCATCGCTTCAGGCCAGGTGGTCCTGACCCGCCCCCAGGAACGCCTCTCAGCGTCGGAACTCGAATGGGTTTTCGGCCCGGTGCCCGAGTACGTCGCAAGAGGAGCAGTCGTAGCCGAAATGCCCGGCCGAAGGCTCGAAGCCCGGGAGGCAGGCAGGAAAGGCGACCTATTCTGGGCTGCCGGCGTGACTCGTTTCGAGGAAAGGAACGAGGGGATTTCGCTCAAGGCGGACAGGATAGAAGCCCGCTCGGAGGGACAGGACATGAGGGAACTGAATGCCACCGGGCAGGTTTCGGCCATAATCGAGAGAGCGGGAGAATCTCCCGTAACCCTTAAAGGGGACAAACTTCTCTATTCAAGGGGTAAAGGGACCGTCGCACTGGTAGGAAACGCTCAGGCCCTCCAGGCAGGCCGGTCCGTGAAATCCGAGACACTGCTCTATGACGTATCCTCCCGAAGGATCGAAGCGCAGGGAAGGCCTCAACTCGTATTCACGCCGAGCAAGGAGAAAAAGGCCCCGTGAAGGAGTCCCACGTCCTCCGCGCTGTTTCCCTGAAAAAGTCCTACAAGGGGCGCGAGGTCGTCAGCTCGGTTTCCATCGAGGTCAGGCAGGGGGAAATCGTCGGCCTCCTGGGCCCCAACGGAGCGGGAAAGACAACCACCTTTTACATGATCGTCGGCCTGGTTCGCCCCGATTCGGGTTCCATCCTCATCGACGACCGGGACATCACGGGCCTCCCGATGTACAGGAGGGCCCGGATGGGAGTGGGCTACCTGCAGCAGGAAGCCTCCGTTTTCAGGAACCTCACCGTGCGGGAAAACCTCGGGCTTGTTCTCGAGGAACTTGAAAAAACCCCTGCAGAACGTGAGAGAATGGTCGATCACCTGCTTGGCGAGTTCGGTATCGACCGGATATCGGATACCCCGGGCTATGCCCTGAGCGGCGGGGAGAGACGGCGGGTGGAACTGGCACGTTGCCTCGCGGCGATGCCGGAGTTCCTTCTGCTTGACGAACCTTTCAGCGGGATCGACCCAATCGCGGTATTCGACATCCAGCAGATGATCCTGGGCTTGAGAGGCAAGGGATACGGTATTCTACTGACCGACCACAACGTCCGCGATACCCTTGCCATCACCGACCGTGCCACCATCATTCACCAGGGCAAAATCGTGGTGGAAGGGGCTCCGAAGGAAGTGGCGGCAAGCGAAGTCGCCAGGAAGTACTACCTTGGAGACCGCTTCACCCTTTAGATGCGGTCAGTTCCGGGGCAGGTTGCCCCAGGTCCCGTCGAGAAGCCTGTCTGCCAGCTCCCGGACAGTTTTTTCCACTTCCGGGCTCAAGGCCAGGGAAAAACCTGTATTAGCAGGCTCGATGCCGATGAGGAAGATCTTTTCTTCCGGGAGGAGACCCCTCAGGATTTCCCCGAGGGGGAGGCCGTGTGTCGTTTCTGTAAGGCCATCGAGGCAGCCTGGGTCCAAAAGCCTTGCCGTACCGGGAGCCAGCCCCATCAGGCAGGCGTCCACCACGACCAAAAGGCCGGGAGGGTCCCTGCGTATCGATGCCGCGTAGTTCTCGGGGACGGTCTCGCAAAGGATGACATCCAGGTGAGCCTGCCCGCTTTCGGCGAGGATTTGCCCGCAGCGCACACCGGCCCCGTCGTCGCCTCGAAGAGGGTTTCCCAGGCACCAGATCGTCGTTCGTTCAGACCTCACGAGGTTCTCCCCCTTCAAGCCGGATCGTAGGAGGTCTTTTGATGGTATCTCCCCTGAGCAAGATGGTGCGCCACGCCCTTCGGATGATGGTCGGCACGTTTGCGAGCCGGATTCTCGGTCTCCTGCGGGAGATCATCACTGCGGCCCTTTTCGGGGCAACTCGGCAGTTGGACGCGTTCCTCGTTGCCTACACCCTGGCGAACCTTTCCCGGCAGCTTCTTGCGGAGGGGGCTCTTTCCGCGGCGTTCGTCCCCGTTTTTTCCCGCGTCCTGGCCGAGGAAGGGAGGGAGAAGGCAGCGCGGCTCGTCAGGCAGGTGACTTCCGTGCTGCTCATCGCCGGGGGAACGACGGTTGTTCTTGGGATCCTCGCAGCTCCGCTTTTCGTGAGGGTCATGGCTCCGGGCTTTTCAGGAAAGGACGCACAGCTTGCCATCGTCCTGACGCGCCTGATGTTTCCCTTCCTGCTTCTTGTATCCGTAGCCGCACTTGCCATGGGGGTGCTCAACACCATGGACAGTTACTTCGTCCCGGCTGTGGCACCCGCCTTGAGCAACCTTCTCTACATCCTGCTCCTGATCATTCTAGCACCGCGGCTTGGCGTGTGGTCCCTTCCCGTAGCGGTGCTGACCGGTGGCGCCGGCCACATGCTGCTCCAATGGTGGAGGGCGGGCGCACTCGGCATGCCCCTCATTCCGGCCCGGCCCGAGTGGGCGAACCCCGAGCTTAAAAAGGTGCTTTGCCTTTTTTTTCCGTATATGGCGGGACTTTCCCTGAACCAGGTGAATCCCGTCATCAGCAGGATGGTGGGCTCGTTCCTGGAAGGAGGGACAATCTCCGTCCTGAGCTACGCCGACAGGGTCATCCAGCTCCCGCTGGGGCTTTTCGTGATCGCGATCTCCCAGGCCGTGCTCCCCATGCTCTCACGGCTGGGTACGGAGGAAACGGAAAAGTTCGCGGTGATGGTGAGAGATGCCCTGCGGTTCACCCTCTTCGTGATCCTGCCGGTGGTGGTGGGGATGACGATGCTTTCTCGCCCCATGGTCCACGTCCTGTTCGTGCGCGGGGCCTTCAACGACTGGGCCTGGAAGGCGACAAGCCTGGCGCTGGCCCTCTATGCGCTCGGGCTCCCGGGCATGGCTTGCTCGACCGTGGTCATGAGAGGCCTCTACGCGAGGCGACTTCCGAGGGAAGCCTTGAAGGTGACCGGGATGACCGTTTTGCTCAACCTCGTTTTCAGCCTGCTTTTCGTGAAATTCCTGTCTTATGCCGGGCTCGCCTTGGCTTCGTCCCTCGCTTTTACGGGAGGAGCGCTGATCGGGGCATGGAGGCTTCGCCGGCACCTGGGTGAGCCTATTCAAGTATTGACCCCGGGCTGGATGCTCTCCCACGGAATAGCCCTCGCCGTCATGGCCGCAGCGATTGCCGGAGGGGCCTTCCTTTTCCCTTACGACCCGGGTTCGGGGCTCTGGAGGAAACTGGCCTGGGTCATGGGCTCCGTCGGGGCGGGAGCCGTGGTTTACGGATTCGTTTCGTGGTTGGCGGGGTGCAAGGAATGGAAATGGGTCTTCGGGGCCCTTCAGAAGGGGGAACGCGCATCTTGATTGCCGATGAACAAAAAACAGGGAAGAACAACGCCGGTGCAATCGTGTCCAGGGGACTGCTGGCGGGGGGGAACCTCAGGATTTTCGCCGTGAAGGCGGACGATCTTGTGGCGGAGTCGATGGAGAGGCACAGCCTCAGCCCCCTGGCTGCCGCGGCCCTCGGAAGGCTCATGATGGCGGCTATGATGATGGCGCTCGACATCAAACTGAAGAAAGCACGCATCACACTTAAAATAGATGGTGGAGGCCCCCTGGGCCTCGTGGTCGCGGATGCGGAGCCGCAGGGCCAGGTCAGGGGGTACGTCGCCAACCCGGGAATCATCCTGCCGCCTTCCGATGAGGGGAAACTGGATGTGTCTTCCGGAGTGGGGAACAGGGGCACGCTCAGTGTCTTTCGGGACGTGAAACTGAAGGAACCCCTGTCCAGCCAAGTGCCGCTGGTCTCGGGGGAAGTGGCGGAAGACATCGCCCACTACTACCTGTTGTCGGAGCAGACTCCAACGGCTGTAGGCCTGGGAGTGCTGGCAGCCCCCGGCAGGGTTATTTCAGCCGGCGGGTACATGGTGCAGGTTCTGCCGGATGCAGCCGAAACGGCCGTCGCGATGGTGGAGGACAGGATACGTTCCACACCTTCGGTAAGCCGGTTGCTCGAAGCCCACCCTGACGCCAGGCACGCCATGGAGGCCCTTTTCGACGGGATAGGGATCGAATGGTTCGACGACGTCGAGTTCCACCATTCCTGTCGTTGCAGCAGGGAGATGGCGCGGTTGCTTCTGGTCGAGGTGCTTGCAGGTGAAAGCCCTAATGATGCGCGGGAAGTCCGGTGCCATTTCTGCGGCACATCCTATGTTTTCCAAGCCCGGGAATTGGCCGGAGCCGGGGACGAAAACCCGGAGGCCGGCCCCCAGGGCAGGAGGGAGTGAGGTTGGATGAAACGCCTGTTTTGCGTTTGCCTTGTCTTTCTGGGACTTTCGGTTTTAGCGGGAAAGGGCCTGGCATCCCAGCCGCCGACGCTTGAGCAGCTTATGGCCGAAAGGTCCTCGACGGTCTGGATAGACGGGCAGGCACTTGGAGACCTGGTTCTGGGCGCGAAGGCCAGGTTGACCTTTCTCCATGTCGATTCGCGCCTCGTATCGGCATCAAGGGATGATCCGGGCGCACCCGAGTGGCTCCTGTGGCATTCCCAGCACTTCGGCAGCAAGAACCTGAGGGGAAAGGCGCTTTTCCTCCTGCGGCTGGAAACCTTCACGCCGTGGGAACTGTCACCCGGCAAGCTCTTCGTGGGGTCCTACACGGTCAGTTCCGCCGATATCCTCACGATCAAAGAGTTCACGCCGACCGGCGAGCTTCCGAGCCATTTCTCCGGGACCCTGCCATTTTCCGTGCCGAAGGGGATTGTGAAGGCCGGGTCGGAAATCGTCCTCGGATACGGCAAGGAGTCGGTGAAATGGAAGGTTCCCGGGAAATGAGCCCCGTTCACGTGTATCGGTGCGCCTCCTGCGGGCACAGGTTCGAGTCGGAGGGGTTTTCCAACAGGTGCCCGCAATGCCGGGGAAAGGTTCTCATGCATGAGAGCGGCCCGCCGCGCCGTTCCAAATCCTGCCATTGCGGGGGTTCTTGCGGTGGGTGCGGGGGGTGCGGCGGGCATTGAACCCTGAGCCTTTCCTGACGCTCGGCATCGAAAGCAGTTGCGACGATACGGCGATCGCGGTCCTGGAAGGCCAGTCTAAAGTAAGATCCTCCCTCGTCTCCAGCCAGCTCGAACTCCATGCCCCCTACGGCGGCGTGGTCCCCGAGCTAGCATCCCGGGACCACCAGGAGCGGATCCTGCCCCTGCTGTTTTCCGCTCTTTCGGAGGCAGGGGTCGCGGACCCTGCACGCCAGTTGGGGCTCATCGGCGTGACCTCAGGGCCAGGGCTCATGGGTTCGCTTCTCGTGGGCGTGATGACGGCGAAAGCCCTGGCGCAGGGCTGGAACCTGCCTATCCTGGGCGTCAACCACCTCGAAGGGCACCTTTTCGCCAACGTCATCCATTCCCCGGGGCTCACGCCCCCCTTCCTCACCCTGCTGGTCTCGGGAGGGCACACCGAGATCATACTGGTGAGGGCTTTCGGGGATTACAAGCTGCTCGGCTGCACGAGAGACGACGCCGCCGGGGAAGCTTACGACAAACTTGCGAAGATGCTGGGATTGGGCTATCCGGGCGGCCCTGCCGTAGACAGGCTGGCGAAGCGGGGGAACCCGGACGCCTTTACACTGCCTATTCCCCTTGCCGACACGGAAAAGGTCGAATTCAGCTTTAGCGGGCTGAAAACGGCGGTCCTCAACCTGCTCCGGAAACTGGAGGGCAAGGGAGAAGTCCCCGTCGAGGACCTTTGCGCCTCGTTCCAGAAAGCTGTCGTAAGGGCCCTTGAAATCAAGGTGGAACTGGCTGTCCGCATGACCGGCGTAACGCAGGTCACCCTTTCCGGCGGAGTGGCCGCCAACAGCGCCCTCAGGGAAACCGTTCTCCGCCGGAAGAATTGGAGTGTATTCCTTCCTCCCGCGGTACTCTGTACCGACAATGGAGCCATGGTGGCGGCAGCAGCCTACAGCGGCTACCGCAGGGGCCGGCGAGGCTCGCTGGACCTCTCTCCGGATCCTGCACTTCCTCTTATATCCGATTGAAAACGAGGGAAAAGCGAGATCTCAGCACCTAATAAGGGAAAACAACACATATTTGGGCTTAAATGGGCTATCTTCCGTTTGAGGGAATCGGGAGAGGCCCATAAACTTTTCTCCGGGAAATTAGCACTCGTTCCAAACGAGTGCTAATACAATAAACCAAATTGCAGGAGGGATGTACTATGCAGTTGAAGCCTTTGGCGGATCGCATCGTCGTCAAGGTCCTTACCCAGGAAGAGAAGACGCGGGGCGGTATTGTGCTTCCTGACACGGCGAAAGAGAAACCCCAGGAAGCCAAGGTCATGGCGGTGGGTACGGGCAAGGTGCTGGAGAACGGCCAGAAATTGCCCCCCGAAGTCAAGGTCGGAGACCGTGTGCTTTTCGGCAAGTATTCCGGCACGGAAGTCAAGGTTGACGGCGAAGAGTACCTGATCCTCAGCGAGCGCGACATCCTCGCGATCGTCGAGTAGCGTTTCAAAGAAATTCAGAACGGGAGGGAAACTGAAATGGCCAAGATCCTGAGTTTCGGCGAGGAAGCTCGCCGCTCCCTTGAAAAGGGAATCAACAAAGTCGCTGACACCGTGGGTGTAACCCTGGGCCCCAAGGGGCGCAACGTCGTCCTCGAAAAGAAGTTCGGTTCTCCCACGATTACCAACGACGGCGTCACGATCGCCAAGGAGATCGAGCTGGAAGATCCCTTCGAAAACATGGGAGCCCAGCTCCTCAAGGAAGTCGCTTCCAAGACGAACGATGTGGCCGGTGACGGGACGACTACGGCAACCGTGCTTGCCCGGGCCATGATCCGCGAGGGCATGAAGAACGTGGCCGCCGGTGCGAACGGGATCCTCATGCGCCGTGGGATCGAGGGTGCGGTCGATGTCGTCGTCGATGAACTGAAAGCCCTGTCGATCGCCGTAAAGGAACGCAACAAGATCGCGCAGGTCGCGGCCATTTCCGCCAACGACAAGGTTATCGGCAACCTCATCGCCGAGGCCATGGAGAAGGTCGGCGAGGATGGCGTCATCACCGTCGAGGACGGGCAGACGGTCGGCACAACGCTGGAAACGGTCGAGGGGCTGCAGTTCGACAAGGGATACATCAGCCCGTACATGGTCACCAACGCAGAGCGGATGGAAGCCGTGCTCGAGGATGCCTATATCCTGATCAACGACGGCAAGATCAACAACGTGAAGGACCTCCTTCCCGTGCTCGAAAAGGTCGTCCAGACGGGCAAGCCGCTCATGATCATCGCCGAGGACATTGAAGGGGAGGCTCTCGCCACCCTCGTGGTCAACAAGCTTCGCGGCATTCTGCAGGTTGTCGCGGTCAAGGCTCCCGGTTTCGGCGACCGCCGCAAGGCCATGCTCCAGGACATCTCCATCGTCACGGGCGGCCAGGTCGTCAGCGAAGAAGTCGGCCTGAAGCTTGAGAACGCGGACCTGGCCATGATGGGCCGCGCCAAGACGGTCCGCGTCACGAAGGAAGAGACGACGATCGTCGAAGGCAAGGGAGACTCCGATAAGATCCATGCCCGGGCTGCCCAGATCCGCAAGGAGCTGGAGGATTCCACTTCCGAGTATGACAAGGAGAAGCTCCAGGAGCGGCTAGCCAAGCTGGTTGGCGGTGTGGCCGTGATCCAGGTCGGGGCGGCTACCGAAACCGAGCAGAAGGAACTGAAGCACCGTATCGAGGACGCCCTCAACGCGACCCGCGCGGCTGTCGAGGAAGGTATCGTCGCCGGAGGCGGCGTCGCCCTGGTCAACTCCCTCTGCGCTCTCGGCAAGTACATCGAGTCCATGTCCGGAGACGAGAAGACGGGTTCGACGATCGTCCGTAAAGCCCTGACCGAGCCTCTTCACCTGATCGCCTCCAACGCGGGATACCAGGGCGACGTGGTCGTGGAGAAGGTCCTTGGCCTGGGCAAGGGACAGGGCCTGAACGCGGCAACGGGTGATTACGTCGACATGGTCAAGGAGGGCATCATCGACCCGCTGAAAGTCACCAGGAGCGCGGTCCAGAACGCCGCTTCCATCGCCGCGATGGTGCTGACGACGGAAGCCCTCATCGGCGACAAGCCGGAGAAGAAGGATGCCATGCCGGCAATGCCCGGCGGAATGGGCGATTACGACTAGTCGCCAGCGATTTGTCCGGGCCCCCGCCTTGAGCGGGGGCCTTTTTTGTGTTTTAGTGTTTTTCCGTGAGAGTCTTTGTCTGTTAAGATAATCGCGAAATGCGACCCACCCGATTTCAACCCGAAAGGGGAGAAGCCCCCAGGGCTCCGCCATGGCCTCTCAGTCGAACATCGTCATCCTGGATTGCGGTTCCCAGTACACCCAGCTCATCGCGAGGCGCATAAGGGAACTATCGGTACACAGCGAGATCCTTCCGTGGGATAGCCCTGCGGAAACGATCCTGGCGCACAAGCCGAGCGGGATCATCATATCCGGCGGACCGAGAAGTGTCCTGGAAGAGGACGCGCCAACGATCCCGGATTCGATCCTGCATTCGGGAATTCCCATCCTTGGCATTTGCTACGGGATGCAGCTTCTTGCCCATCGCCTCGGGGGCGTGGTCATGCAGGCCCCCCAAGCGGAATATGGCCCTGCCGAGGTTAAGGTACTGGAACCTGCCAACGCCCTCCTTGAGGGAATGCCCAAGATCGTGTCGGTCTGGATGAGCCATTGGGACAGCGTCGTTTCGTTACCTGCTGGATTCCATGTTATTGCCGAAAGCGGCGGAGGGCTCATCGCCGGTTTCGCCGACGAGCCGGGCCGGATCTATGCGCTGCAGTTCCACCCGGAGGTAGCCCACACGCCGAAGGGAATGGAGATTCTCAGGAATTTCCTCTTTTCGGTCTGCGGCTGCCGAGCGGACTGGAACCTGAGCGATTGGGCCGAACAGGAGATTCTCGCCATAAAGGAAAAAGTCGGAGGGGATCGTGTCGTCTGCGGCCTTTCCGGAGGGGTGGACTCCACCGTTGCTGCCGTTATGACGGCCCGGGCTATCGGGGACCATCTGGACTGCATCTTCGTGAACAACGGCCTGCTGCGGCTTAGGGAAGCGGAAGAGGTCCTGGAAGTCTATCGCCAGATGAACCTGAAGGTCCATTTCGTCGATGCCACGGAACGTTTTCTCGAAGGACTACGGGGCGTTTCCGAGCCCGAAAGGAAACGGAAAATCATCGGAGAACTCTTCGTCAGGGTTTTCGAGGAAAAAGCGGCGGAAATCGGCGGCGCAAAATGGCTTCTGCAGGGGACCCTATACCCGGATATCATCGAAAGCGGGCACAAGGGAAAAGGTGCGGCGGTCATCAAGACGCACCATAACGTGGGGGGGCTTCCCGAGAAGATGTCCCTGAAGGTCCTGGAACCGTTGAGAGACCTTTTCAAGGATGAGGGGCGGGAGATCGGGAGGATGCTCGGCGTACCGGACCTGATCCTCAAGAGGCACCCTTTCCCCGGACCCGGGCTGGCTGTCCGTTGCCTGGGTGAAATTACGGCGGAACGCCTCGACACCCTGAGGAAGGCCGACGCCATCTTCACCGACGAAATACGGAAGATGGGGCTTTACAACTCTCTTTGGCAGGCATTCTGCGTTTTGTTGCCGACCAGGAGCGTGGGCGTGATGGGAGATGTCAGGACCTACGCGGAAGTGATCGCGCTCCGTGCGGTGGAATCTCTTGACGCGATGACGGCGGATTGGGCGAGATTGCCGGCTGACCTCCTGAACCGTGCAGCCAACAGGATTTGCAACGAAGTCCCGGGAGTCAACAGGGTCGTTTACGACGTGACCAGCAAACCGCCGGCGACAATCGAGTGGGAGTGACCGGAGGAGGAGGCATAAGCCGTGGTTGAGGCAGACAGCACGGAACAGGTCAAAAACAGGCCAAGGGGGACCTTCCTGCCCTTCGTCGTTTTCTTCGCGGCTCTTTCGACGATCGCGCTGCTGTTGGCCTTCCCGCTTCTACGCCCACTGGCCTGGTCGATCATCCTTTCCTTTTTCAGCTATCCCCTTTTCCAGCTGATACACGGAAAGCTGTTCCGCGGCCGTTTCGGCAACATCTCCGCTGGGTTGACTACGGCTGCGGTCCTGGCGATGATCCTTGTTCCCATGTCCTTTGTCGTCATCTACCTGGCCCATGAGGGCATGAACATTTACTCCAGCCTCTCTTCCTTTATCGCGAAAATGCAGCAGCAGGACGTAAACTACCTTTTCACGCTGCTTCCCGAAGCGCTAAGGGAGCGGCTGCGTCCTCTGCTGTCCCGCTTCGACCTGTTCAACGATGTTTTTAAGCAATTCACGGTATGGATTTCTGCCTGGATCGCCAACCTTTCACGGGGTATCTTTGAAGGAGCCCTCAGCCTGACGTTCCATATGATCGTCATCACTATCGCCACATTCTTCATGGTCCGCGACGGGCATGTCATCATCGAGTACATCAGGGACATCGTTCCCCTTTCGGTCGAAGAAACGGACCAGATGCTTTCGAGGGGAAAGAAGATGCTGCAGGCCGTCGTTTACGGATTCACGTTCACTGCGGCCGTGCAGGGATTCCTCGGTGCCGTCGGATGGTGGTGGGTCGGCCTGCCTAACGCTTTCCTTTTCGGTTTCCTCATGTTTATCTTCGCGATCATTCCCTTTGTCGGCACAGCCCTGATCTGGGTGCCCGGGGCCATTTACCTGGCGGTGTCCGGAGAGGCCGGTTCGGCCTTGACCTTGACTTTCTGGGGACTCGCCATCGTCAGCACGGTCGACAATTTCCTGAGGCCGATCTTCATTTCAGAGGGAAGCAAGGTCCATATCCTTATCGTTTTCATCGGAGTCGTCGGCGGCCTTACCACTCTCGGGTTCCTCGGGATTTTCCTCGGTCCCCTCGTCATGACCCTGTTTTTCTTCTGCCTGGACGCCTACCGCCGCATTTGGCTGAACCTGCGCCAGCCGGGCCAGCCGGCCCCCCCCAAGCCATGAGGACAGTCCTGGCGGTCAGTGGCTTCAAGGATTCCGGCAAGACGACCCTTTGCTTGAAACTCGCGTCCTGCCTGCGCCAGATGAATATCCGGGTGGGTTTCGTCAAGCATACCCATGAGAACATCGTGGAGAGGACGGAAACCGACACGGGGCGCTTCCTGTCGGAAGGCTTTCCCTCCCTGCTTTGGGGGCCGGACGGGCTCAGGTCCGAAACGAAAGAAGAGGTGCCGGGACCGGAACGAGTGGCCACCCGCCTGTTGCAGGAGGTCGACCTGGTTCTCCTGGAAGGGGGCAAAAACTTAACTCTGCCCCGCATCTGGGTCGGATCACCCGAAACCTGCCCGGAGGGGATTCAGGGAGTCCTTGCGTGGTATGTCAGGGAAGGAAGCCGGGGTGAAGGCCCGTCGTTCCTTCCGGGAGAAGAGGAGAACCTGGCCAGGTTCATCGCCGGGCGCCTAGGAGTGGGGGGAGAGGAAGACCGTTTTAGCCTCGACGTGGATGGGAAAGAGGTTTTCCTTAAACCATTCCTGGCCCTATACCTGAAGGAATCCATCCAGGGTATGCTGCGGGCTTTGAAGCACACGGACGGCAGGGAGATCACGATCCACATCCGCAAAGGGGGCAAGAACCCAGGCCAGGCTTGAAGGCGGGAGGCTTTCCGTCGGATACCGATTGAGAAAAGTCCCTTGTGCAGGATGCACAAGATGTCTATAATAATGGGCGCTTTTCTGCCAATGCCCGCCCTACCGGGGCGGGCAAGTTGTTACGCCAATATGATTTTTCATAGTCCAAAGGAGGTTTCATCGATGGGAACACAGGTCATTCTGTTAGTGGCGCTTGCCGGTCTAATGGCCCTTGTTTACGCAATCTGGGCAACCGGCAGGATCAACGCCGTCAAGGTTGACAACGAAAGGATAAACGAACTATCGAACATCATTCATGGCGGGGCCCTGGCCTTCCTTTACAGGGAATACAAGGCTCTCCTTCCGTTCCTTGTGGTAGTCGGGGCTCTTTTGCTCTGGAAAATCAATACGGGTACCGCCGTCAGCTTTGTCCTCGGGGGTCTTTGCAGTGCCCTGACCGGATATTTCGGAATGAACGTCGCCACAAAGGCGAACGGCAAGACGGCGTTCAGCGCGACAAAAGGGATGAACCAGGCGCTGACCGTCGCCTTCACGGGCGGCACGGTGATGGGCATGAACGTTGTCGGGATCGGGATACTCGGCATCCTACTCTGCACGATCCTTTTCAAGGATCCCAACATTGTGGTTGGTTTCGGCTTCGGGGCGAGCTCCATCGCGCTTTTTGCCCGTGTCGGGGGAGGGATCTACACGAAAGCCGCCGATGTCGGGGCTGACCTCGTCGGAAAAGTCGAAGCCGGCATTCCCGAAGACGACCCGAGGAACCCTGCCGTCATCGCAGACAACGTGGGCGACAACGTGGGCGACATCGCGGGCATGGGGGCCGACCTCTTCGAATCCTACGTCAACGCGATCATAGCGGCCATGGCGGTCGGGATCGTTACATTCGGCAACGCAGGGATGGTCTACCCGCTCCTCCTGGCGGCGCTCGGCATCCTGGCATCGATCCTGGGAACATTCTTCGTCAAAGTCGGAGAAAACGGAGATCCGCAGGCCGCCCTGAGCAGGGGGACTTACGCGACGGGAGCCATCCTCATCGTCGGAACGTTTTTCCTGACGCGGGCGATGTTCGGGGAACTCACTCTTTTCTATGCCGTCGTGGCCGGAACGATAGCGGGTGTTGCAATCGGCTTTGTCACCGAGATCTACACCTCTTCCAGCTACAAGTATGTCAAGCAGATAGCGGATGCCTCCCTGACCGGACCTGCCACGAACATCCTTGCCGGCCTTGGGGTCGGCATGGTCTCCACTGCCATCCCCGTGCTCCTCATCTGCGCCGCAACCCTGGTGGGCGTGCGTTTCGGCGGGCTGTACGGCATTGCCTGCTCAGCGGTCGGCATGCTGGCTATAACGGGCATGGTACTGAGCGTCGATGCTTATGGACCGATCTCAGACAACGCGGGCGGGATCGCCGAGATGAGCCATATGCCGCATGAAATCAGGCAGATCACCGACAAGCTCGATGCGGTCGGCAATACGACGGCTGCGGTAGGCAAGGGCCTGGCCATCGGATCCGCCGCGCTGACCGCGCTGGCCCTTTTCGTAGCCTACGCGCAGGCCGCGCGCATCGAAGTGATCGACCTGCGGGATCCCAAGGTCATGGTCGGATTGTTCATCGGCGGTTTGCTGCCGTTCATCTTCGGTGCCCTTTCGATCGGGGCGGTGGGCCGTGCAGCCCAGCACATGATCGACGAGGTGCGCCGCCAGTTCCGCGAGATCCCGGGCATTATGGAGGGGACCGGCCGCCCCGAGTACGAACGGTGTGTCGACATCTCGACCGCGGCTGCCCTCAGGGAGATGATCATCCCCGGTCTCATGGCGGTCATAGCCCCGGTAGCGGTCGGTTTGACCCTCGGAGCTGGGGCTCTTGGCGGAATGCTCGGAGGCTCGATCGTCACGGGCGTCATGCTGGCGATCTTCATGTCCAATTCCGGAGGGGCCTGGGACAACGCCAAGAAATACATCGAAGAGGGGCATCACGGCGGGAAACGCACCCCGGCGCATGCCGCGGCGGTGGTTGGCGATACGGTCGGGGATCCCTTCAAGGACACGGCCGGCCCCAGCCTGAACATCCTCATCAAGCTGATGTCGGTGGTCGCAGTCGTCATGGCGCCCCTGTTCATCTAGCCGGAGGGGCCTGGATTATCGAAAGGTACCGTTCGCGATATTAAGAAGCGGCTCGAGGGGGGCGGACTGCCCCCCTCGACTTCTCAGGAGAGGAGGCTTCCGGATGAGCCAGGATGAAGCCGTCCGCGAGATCAAACAAAGGCTCGACATCGCCGAACTCATAGGAGACTCGGTCCCATTGAGGAAGGTAGGCAAGAACCTTCGGGGGCTCTGCCCCTTCCATGCCGAAAAAACCCCCTCCTTCTACGTTTCCCCTGAAAGACAGACATTCCATTGTTATGGCTGCGGACGCGGGGGTGACGTCTTTTCCTTCGTGATGGAGAAGGAGGGGCTTTCTTTCCCGGAAACCCTGGAGGTCCTCGCCGCAAGGGCAGGTGTGGAGGTTCGCAGGGCCGCTCCCGGGAAGAGGTCTCTATCGGATGTGATGGAACTGGCCTTGTCCTTTTATAGGGAAAACCTTTCGCTGCCTTCGGGAGAGCCCGCCCGAAAATACCTGCAGGGTAGGCAACTCGTTTCGGGCGCCTGGGCTCAGTTCGAGCTGGGCTGGGCCCCGCAGGCGTGGGATGCCCTCTGGGGTTTCCTGCGAAACAAGGGGGTCCCTGCGCAGGATGCGCTAGCGTGCGGTCTCGTCGTCGAGGGGCAAAAGGGAGCTTATGACCGTTTCCGAGGCAGGATCCTGTTCCCGATACGGGACATCTCCGGCAAGCTGACGGCATTCGGCGGAAGGATCCTTTCCGGCGACGGGGCAAAGTATATCAACAGCCCGGAGGGGCCGCTCTTCAACAAGCGCAGTTTGCTGTACCTCCTGCCTGTGGCGAAGCAGGCCATCCGGGAGAGTGGGTGCGCAGTCGTCGTTGAAGGATACATGGATGCGATCAGGCTCCACCTCTGTGGTTTCAGGAATTCCGTTGCCACGCTGGGGACATCGCTGACGACTGAGCAGGCCGCTCTTCTGAAACGCATGGCCGACCAGGCCCTTATCTGCTATGACAGCGACGCCGCCGGACAGGAGGCGACCCTCAGGGGGATGTCCCTTCTGCAGAAGGAGGGACTGGAAGTGAGGGTCGTGTCTCTGCCCAGGGGAAAAGACCCGGACGAGCTCCTTTCATCTCAGGACGGGGAGGCCCTCTTCCGCCAGGCACTCGCAGAAGCGGCACCTCTCCCCCTGTATCATGTCCGCGCGAGGATGGCCGGCTTGGAGGGACAAGGCAGGAAGAAGGCGACAGAAGAGATCCTGCAGGGACTCGCGGAGATCCCCGTTCTGGACCTGGCTCCCTACCTGGCTTCTATCGCCGGTTCCCTTGGGATCTTTACGCACCAGCTTGCGGACATGCTCGAGGAAAAGCGACAAAGAACTGCGAGGGTGGATCCCGATGGAGAAAAGAGGGAAAAAGGTCCCGGCGGCGTATCTATAAATGGGACAGGTGGTGAACGGCCCTCTTTCCCGGATCCCCTGGAGTCGGCCCTTCTCTTCCTTTTGTGGCAATCGGCCGAGAAAAGGCTTGAATCGGCACCCGAGGCCATTCTTCCCATGGTTTCCGACGTCAAGGTCCAGGGAGCGGTGGCGGCCCTGCTGAACGGAGAAAGTCCCATGTCCCTGCAGGAGCGCTGGCATGAAACGAACGATCGGTTTCTCCATTCAGCGCTTTCTTCAGGGGGAGATTTCTGCGAGGCCTTCAGCGGAACGGAGGAAGCATGGCAGAAAGTGATGGCGAGTCTCGGCAAAAGGATAACCGAGAAGGAGTACAGGGGCCTCATGGAGAAAATGACAAGAGGATTGGCTTCGAGGGATGACATGAATCGTTTGAACGACCTGGCCCGGATCCTGAAGGGGAGGAGATGAGCGCGATGGCAAAGAAAGCAAAGGGAAAAGAAAAGCCAGTCGAGGAACCGCAGGGCAACCTCGTGCAGGCATTACCGGTAGAAAAGGTTGAGCCCCCTGCGGGAACGCCTGAACCTGTCACGGAAGCGGTGCAGGAGACGGCACCGGAGGAGATGTCGAAATACATCGACAATGTCCGGGACTTGCTGCACGAGGGACGGGAAAAGGGGTTCGTTACCTACGAGGATATTGAAAAACACCTCCCTTCCGAGTACCTTAACGCGGAAACTTTGGACAATCTCTATTTCAACCTGATGGAACTCGGCATCGACGTTATGGAGGAAACGAAGGCCAAGGAGGAGACGCCCGAGGAAACGCCTCCGGCTCCGACGACAGTCTCTGCGGCGGAGGATTCGGGGGACCTGGAGGACCTTCCTCTCTCCGACCCTGTCAGGATGTACCTTCGTGAAATCGGCAAGATACCCCTTCTGACCCCGGAGGAGGAAGTCGAGCTTGCCAAGCGCGTCGAAGCGGAAGAGGCCGAGGCCAAGGCGAAGCTGGTTGAGGCCAACTTGCGGCTCGTCGTGAGCATCGCCAAGAAATACATAGGCCGCGGGATGCTGTTCCTGGACCTGATCCAGGAGGGCAACCTGGGCCTGATCCGTGCCGTGGAGAAGTTCGACTACCGCAAGGGCTACAAGTTCAGTACCTATGCGACCTGGTGGATACGCCAAGCCATAACGCGGGCGATAGCCGACCAGGCCAGGACGATCCGGATCCCGGTCCACATGGTTGAGACGATCAACAAGCTCATCCGGGTTTCGAGGCAACTGGTGCAGAGGCTTGGAAGGGAACCCAGAGCTGACGAGATCGCGAAGGAGATGGAGATCACCTCCCAGAAAGTGGAAGAGATCCAGAAGATAGCCCAGGAACCCGTATCGCTCGAGACGCCGATCGGAGAGGAGGAAGACAGCCAACTCGGCGATTTTCTCGAGGACAAGGATTTGCCGAGCCCCGAGGACGCCGCTTCGAGACAGCTTCTCAGGGAGCAGCTGGAGGAGATGCTCGACGACCTGACGGACCGGGAGAGAGAAGTCCTGCACCTCCGGTTCGGCCTCGAAGACGGGCATGCCTATACCCTCGAAGAAGTCGGCAAGCGATTCGGGGTGACTCGTGAACGGATACGGCAGATCGAGGCCAAGGCCCTCAGGAAACTCCGACACCCGAGTCGAAGCAGGAAATTGCGGGATTTCCTGGAATAGGCGGGGGGATGTTTGTTGCAGAGAGCCGGTTTTGCTATACTTCTGACGATTTGTGACAAGAGGAGCAATCGTGCGCATTGACCTTTTCCTCAAGCTTGCCAGGCTGGTCAGGCGCCGATCGGCAGCCAGGGAGATGATCCAGCTCGGGGCCGTGAAGCTGAACGGGAGGCTCGTTCGCCCCTCGGCGGAAGTCCGAGTTTCCGACAGGATACAGGTGGCATACCCGGGAAGGCTGCTCCTGGTTGAAGTCGTGACAGTGGAAGAGCTCCGCAGGGGAAACTGGGAATCCCCCGTTAAGATCCTTGAGGACCAACGCCTGGGGATGGATCAGGAGTGGTTTCTGAAAGGATCGAGAGCAGAGGAAAAATCCATTCGAGAGGATGTGTGGCAGATGAAGAAGATCGTTTCCACCCCGACCGCGCCGGCCGCGATAGGTCCTTACAACCAGGGGGTTTGGTTCGGGAATCTCTTGTTCCTCTCAGGCCAAATACCGATCAACCCCGAAACGGGGGCCATGGTGGAAGGAGACGCGGCGGCACAGGCGGAGCAAGTCCTCAAGAATATCGGGGCAATCCTTGCTTCCCAGGGGCTGTGTTTCAGAGATGTCCTGAAAGCGACTGTTTTCTCCACCGACATGGGCATGTTTTCCAAAGTGAACGAGATCTATGCCCGTTATTTCAACGAAGAGGCACCCGCCCGATCCTTCGTGGAGGTTTCGGCTCTGCCAAAGGGGGCCCTGGTGGAAATCGAGGTCGTTGCCGGCCGTTCATGAACGGCGTTTCGGTGGAAATGATCGGGGGATTGTACCCATGAAGGTGGCAGAACCCACAATAGAAAGACTTGTCCAGTACTACAGGCTTCTGGAGTTGCTGCATGAAGAGGGGCGAAGAGTCGTTTCTTCCCAGGAGATGGGAGAAATGCTTTCCCTCAAGGCCAGCCAGGTCAGGAAGGATCTATCCTACTTCGGGGAGATCGGGAAAAGGGGAGTCGGTTACCACGTAGAACGGCTATACGAGCATATCAAGAGCATCCTGGCTACACCCCGCCTTTGGCGCATAGCCCTCGTGGGAGTGGGTCGGCTCGGAGAGGCCCTTCTGGGACACAAGGCGTTTCAAAGCAGCAAGTTCAAGATCCTCGCCCTTTTCGACAACGATCCCCAGAAGATCGGGCGGTCAATCATGGGAATTCCATGTCACTCCATCGAGAAAATGACGGAGGTTCTCAAGGACGAGCAGGTAGAAATCCTTATCCTGACGGTTCCCGCGACGGCGGCCCAGGCTTGCGTCGATCGGGCGGTTTCGTCCGGCACCATCCGCGGGATCCTCTCCTTTGCCCAGACGGCCGTCATCGTCCCGAAATCCGTGCTGGTCTACCATGTGGATATCGCAACCGAACTGGAGAAGCTTCTTTTCTTCCTCAAGCAGCTTGAACGGTAAAGTCGTGTTAGAATTGTCCATGCCAAAAAACAGACAGAAGACGGGAGGCGTTCGTATTGAACAGTGGAGCACAAGGCGGACTGATGGGAATGCTTCTTCCCCTGGCTTTGTTCGTGGTGATCTTCTATTTCCTGATCATCCGGCCCCAGAAGAAAAAGCAGCGGCAGCACCAGGAAATGCTCGCCTCGATAAAGAGGGGAGATCAGGTCGTGACTGCCGGAGGATTCTTCGGAATCGTCCGCGAAATGAAGGATGACAGCTATATTCTTGAGATCGCTGACGGGGTGAAGGCCCGGATACTGAAATCCTCCATTCAGTACAAGCGGAGCGAAGAGGCGGGTAAGAAAGAAGAAACGCCTGCAGTTGAAGGGATTTCGGAATCCTGACCGTAATGCGTGAATAAGGAGTGGGTCTTTGTGCCTGCTCCCTTTTTTTCTGCTTAGAGGGTTTCAGGGCAGGGACGCGTCGCGACAAGGCCCCAGGCGCCGCCATAAACGTCTGAAGGCGGTGCTTGCACGTGTGGAAATACGGTGTTCCCCAAGGAGGTTTGTCCCATGTTGAAGAGGGATCGCTGGCGGCTGATCCTCGTCGCCGCGGTGATAATTGCAGGTCTTTTGGCGGTATTTCCGATAAAAGGAAAGGTCAGGCTTGGGCTCGACCTAAAGGGAGGTGCCCATATTGTCCTCCTGGCCAAGGGAACCCCGGAAAGCCCCCTGACCGCCGATAGCATAGACCGTCTGATCGCGGTCCTTAGGAATCGAGTGGACCAATATGGCGTTACCGAGCCCGTGATCCAGAGACAAGGTGAAGACCGGGTCATCCTAGACCTGCCCGGAATCCAGGACCCGGAAGCTGCCCTGGACCTGATCGGCCGGACGGCGCTACTGGAATTCAAGGAAGTTATGCAGTCGACGGGTGCCGTCCCTCCAGCCCCCAACCGCCCGAACTACGCGAGCGACGAGGATTTCCTGGCGGCCCAGTCGCGCTGGCAAAAAGCCAAGGAGGAGGTCGACCGCATCGCAGAGGAGCTGAAGGCGCGGGTGGCCAGCACCCCCGGGGTGACGGTGGGCAGGGATAACGAAGGGAGAGCCTACCTTCTGGGAAAGACCTATGTGGTCGGAAAAGACCTAAAGGATGCGAAGACAGGCTTCGACAGCCTTTCCAGGCCCATGGTGTCCCTCAAGTTCAGTTCGGACGGGACGAAACTCTTCGATGAAGCCACTGCGGCCAACGTAGGGAAACAGATCGCGATCGTCCTGGACGGGGAGGTCATTTCCGCCCCCGTGGTCCAGGAACGGATCAGCGGTGGGGAAGCCCAGATAACAGGCCGTTTCACCGTTGACGAGGCGAACCGGCTGGGCATCATGTTGAGGGCCGGCGCCTTGCCCGTACCGGTCGAGGTTGCGGAAAACAGGACGGTCGGGCCAACCCTGGGTTCGGATTCGATCCGGTCAGGCCTTCGCGCGGGGTTGATCGGCGCGATCCTAGTACTGATCTTCATGCTCATCTATTACCGCTTCCTCGGCATCGCCGCGGACATGGCGCTGAGCGTCGCCCTTTTGCTGGTTTTCGCCGGGCTCATCACCTTCAAGTCAACGCTGACCCTGCCAGGTATCGCCGGCATCGTTTTGACGATCGGGATGGCGGTTGACGGGAACATCCTGATCTACGAGCGAATGAGGGAAGAGAGGAATTCAGGCAAGACCCAGCTCGCGGCACTGGACGCCGGCTTCAGGAAGGCCCTGACGACGATCCTGGATTCGAACCTTACGACACTCATCGCCGCGGCGATCCTCTTCTATTTTGGCAGCGGTCCTATCCGTGGGTTTGCCGTGACGCTCAGTATCGGGATCGTTTCCAGCGTTTTCTGTAACGTCGTGGTCACCCGGGTCATCCTGCAGTTCCTGCTGGACATGAGCCGGAAAAAGGCCCTCGGGTCGAACTGAGGGAGGGAACGGAAATGAAATTCATTCACGACAGGCGTTTCGAATTCATGGCTTTCCGGCGTATTGCGCTCGGCATCAGCCTGGCGCTGGTGATCGGCAGCCTTGCGCTTATTGCTTTCAAGGGGCTGAACCTTGGGATCGACTACACCGGAGGTACGCTCCTGCAAGTCGAGTTCCCGACTGCGGTCGACGTTCAGCAGGCGCGGGAAGTCCTGGCAACGGTGGGACAGGAACAGGCCGTGATACAGGCTTACAGCGACAGGGGAATGATCATCCGGCTCAAAGCGGGTGACGAGAAGGTCGGTGCGCAGGCCAGGGAGGCGCTGAGGGAGAAGTTCAACGGCCTCCAGGTTCTGAGGCTGGAAAAAGTGGGGCCTGTCGTCGGAAGCGAACTGAAGCGCCAGGCGTTGATCGCCCTCTTCCTGTCGCTGATCGGGATACTGGTCTACGTCGGGGTCCGCTTCAAGTTCCGCTTCGCAGCCGTGAGCGTCATTGCACTGGCCCATGACGCGATCATCACCACCGGGGCATTTGCGCTCACTGGGCGGGAGGTTTCCCTGACCTACATCGCCGCGATCCTTACGATCGTAGGATACTCGATCAACGACACGATCGTCGTGTTGGACCGTGTCCGCGAAAATTGGGGCAAATTACGCCAACTAGGTATCGAAAAACTGCTCGACGAGTCGATAAACCAAACCCTTTCCAGGACCATCAACACCTCCTTGACGACGATGCTTCCGGTTGTCGCCCTGTTCCTTCTAGGGGGGCCGGTCATCGCGGATTTTTCCTTCGCGATGCTGGTCGGCCTGGTCGTCGGTACCTACAGCTCAGTTTTTATCGCGGGGGCATTGCTCTGCGAGTGGTACAAGAGGTCACCCCGCTAAACCCCGGTATTGTTCGCTTGAACAGGGACGGCGCTCAAACGCCGTCCCTGTCGTTTTAAGTGGAGGGTATAATAGTGTCTGGATTGGAGGGAGAACCGATGGAGACAGTCCTGCAACTGCTCATGGAGGGTGTGGGAACGGGGACCGCGGCATTGGCGATCATGAAGGAAAACATGAATCCGCTGGTGCAAAGCGGTGCCCTCAGCCAGGCAGACCTGGATGGACTCCTGCAGGATGTGGAACGATCTCTGGCGGCCCGCAGGCAAGCCTTGATCGAGGGTTTCCAGAAGGAAATCCAACGCCTTGTCGCCCACTTGCCGCTCGTCACCAAGGACGAGGCAAAGGAATTGAAAGTGATGTTCCTGGGGGTCGAGGAGCGGCTTGCAAAGCTGGAAGCGAAGATGCTTTTGAACACCGGGCAAAACCGGGACAATTCGGCATCCTTGTGACCCGCAGCAGGCGAAACTCCGACAAAAGACATGTAAGCGGCATCGGGACCGCTTAAAAGGAGGAGACGATTTGAAAAGCTATGCGCTCGCAATCCTTCTGTCCATGCTGGTGGCCGCCGGCTACGCGTTCCAGAACACGGGAGATGTAGTCGTCCGTTTTATGATGTGGGAGAAGACGCTCCCCCAGGGACTTTGGGACATCCTTCTTTTTGCCGCTGGCGGTTTGCTTATGTGGATCGTCTCGCTGGCGTCCCTCGTTGAGATCAGGGGAGCCCTGCAACGGAAAATCAAGGAACAGGAAGAACGAGTCAGGTCGTTGGAACAGGAAAAACAACAACTGATCGAAGCTTTGAAGAAAAACCCTGTAAACGAAAACCCTGTCACCCAGAGTGCGCAGGAGACGACAATACCCGGCAGCGGAGACAAGCAGTGATTGCAGCCTTAACGGCAGATTCCCTCCGCCATTGGAATATTGACGAGCTTTCAGCCGACCTTGCAAAAGAGGTCGGCTGCTCTCCACTTGTCGCCACCCTCATGAGAATCAGGGGAGCGTCAGGGAAGGCGAAAGCCATGGAGTTTCTTTCAACGAGCCTCCTGCCGTTGATGGGCAGCCTGGACCTGGGTACAGGGGGATCCAAAGCCGAAGAGATTTACGGCCGTATTGGTCCTGGAAGCCGCGTGGTTGTCTACGGAGATTACGATGTGGACGGGGTTTCGGCCACGACTCTTGCCGCCCGGTTATTTTCGAGAAGAGGGGCCGGTGTGGGTTATTTCATCCCGCATCGCCACCAGGAGGGATACGGTTTGCACGAGAAGATCGTGCGCCGAATTGCCCAGAGAGGGTGCGACGTCCTTGTCGCTGTCGATTGCGGGACCTCGAGCGGTTCTGCGATTGAAACCGCCAGGAGTCTCGGCCTCGAGGTGATCGTTTTCGATCATCATCTTCCGCAGGAAACGAGTCCCGAAGGTTCTCTGGGGAACTTCCTGGTCAACCCGCAGGTTGGCGGCTGCCAGGAAGCGAAACAACTCTGCGGTACCGCTGTCCTCTGGGCCTGGGCATGGAAAACGGTTCCGGAAGAGAGGGAATGGCTTTGCGATAACCTGGGGCTTGTTGCCCTGGCAACCGTGGCGGATTGTGTCCCGCTTGGCCCGCTGAACCGGGCCCTTGTAAGGAACGGGCTCGCGAAAATCAGGGAAGGAGCGGAACCCGGTCTTTCAGCCCTCTCGGCGAAGCTCGGGATCGATTTGGATACACTCGACAGCGAGAGCCTGGCGATGAAGGTGGTCCCTTGCCTGAACGCCCCGGGTAGGCTGGAACTGGCGGATCTTTCGGTAAAAGTCCTTTCTTTCGAACCGCCCTCGGGAAGTGCCGTCGACGACCTGGTCGCCCTTAACCGAAAAAGACAGGGTTTGACTGCAAAAATCATGGAAGAGGCCACTCCCTTCATGGAGGGGAAAGCCTGCTGCGTCGCCGGCAAGGAGGATTGGCCGGTTGGGGTCCTGAGCGGTGTAGCGAGCAGGATCTGCAGCGAAATGGGCGTTCCTGTGGTATTGGCTGCCCCAGTGGGCTCGGGCCTCGTGAGAGGAACCCTCAGGGTTCCGAAGGGCGGGGACGCGGTTTCGGTCCTTAAGGGTCTTTCGGCTTCCCTGGAAGAGTGGGGGGGGCACCGACAGGCTGCCGGTTTTAGCGTAAAAAGGGAAGGGTGGCCCTCTGTCAGGGATTCCCTCGAGGCAATCCTGGCAGGGTTGGAGCTAGAGGAGGAGAATTCGACGGACGTCCTGGATGCCCACCCTGAAAGCCTCACGCTGGGAACCCTGGACGAGATTGAAAGCCTCGGCCCTTTCGGGATGGGAAACCCGGCGCCCCTTTTTTATGTCGACCGAAAAAGGGCGGACCGCATCAATCCGTTGGGAAAGACCGGCCAGCACGTGAAGATCGAATGCGGAACAGCATCGATCGTTGCCTTCCGTTCACCGGAACTGCTGCGGGACAGCGACCTGGTGGAAGGGTGGGTCTACAGGGCGAGGAGAGGGTCCTGGAAGGGAAGCCCCCGGGTCGAACTGTTCCTGGAAAGGCCTGTCCTGGCCGACGGCCTTGCCTAGGAGGTGTCCCTCTTGGATGAACCTGCCGTTCCACGGGCGACGAGCTTGACGGAAACCTCCCCGCAGGAGGGGAGCAAGTCGTCGCGCCTTCTGAGAGACAGCTTTCTTGGAAGAATCTCCGAGTCGCAGCGCGTTGCACCCGTTAAGCTGGCATGGCAGGAGCTCTGGGGCAAAGTCGCACGGTATCTCTCGAAGGAGGAACTGAGCCGCCTCGGAGAGGCGATGGTCATGGCTTCGATCGGTCACGAACAACAGAGGCGTTCTTCGGGGGAGCCTTATATCGTCCATACGATAGCCGTTGCCTCGATCCTCGCCGACATGGAACTCGACGTCGACACTCTTGTCGCCGCAATCCTGCACGATGTCCTGGAAGATACCGACCTGACGGGGGAAAGCGTCAAGGGCGCCTTCGGGGAAAACGTCCTTGTCATGGTCGACGGGGTCACGAAGCTTGGCAAGCTGCCCTTCAACTCCTTCGAGGATTACCAGGCCCAGAACCTCAGGAAGATGTTCCTGGTCATGGCGAAGGACATCCGGGTCGTTCTGATCAAGCTTGCCGACAGGCTCCACAACATGAGGACGATCCAGACCCTCCGTCGCGACAAGCAGGTAAGGATCGCGAAGGAAACGGTGGAAATCTATGCCCCCCTGGCCCATCGCCTGGGCATTTACCAGATTAAGCGCGACCTCGAAGACCTGTCCTTCAAGGTGCTGGACCCCGAAATGTTCTACGAGATTCGAAGGCGGGTCCGGAAAAAACTTCCGGAGCGTGAGCAGATCATCAAACAGGCGATCGATATCCTTAACCAGAAGATGAAGGAGATCGGGATCGAGGTCTCCATCACGGGGCGCGCCAAGCATTTCTTCAGCATCTACGAGAAGATGCAAAGAAAGAACCTGTCGCTTGAACAGCTTTACGACCTGTTGGCCTTGAGGGTAATCGTCGGAACGGTTGCGGAATGCTATTCGGTCCTGGGGATCGTGCACACGATCTGGAAGCCTATTCCCGGGCAGTTCGACGATTACGTGGCAAACCCGAAGAACAACATGTACCAATCCCTTCATACGACGGTGATAGGGCCGAGCGGAGAACCGCTCGAGATCCAGATCCGGACGAGGGAGATGCATTGGCTGGCTGAATACGGCATCGCCGCGCACTGGCATTACAAAGAACCCGGGACTCGGCTGAACGAGATGGACAAGCGCCTGGCCTGGGTCAGACAGGCGCTGGAGGGACAGGGGGAGAGCCCCTCGGAGTTCATGGAGAACCTGAAGGGCGATGTCCTGACTTCCGAAGTTTTCGCTTTCACCCCCAATGGGGACGTCGTCTCCCTCCCCACCGGCTCCACTCCCCTCGACTTCGCCTACCTGATCCACACGGAAGTTGGGAACAAGTATGTCGGGGCCATGGTGAACGGCAAGATCGTGCCCATCGATTATGAAATCCAGAACGGGGAAATCGTCCGGATACTCACTTCCCCCCAGGGGAAGCCCTCCAGGGACTGGCTCAAGATAGCCCGCAGCACCAAGGCAAGATCGAAGATCAGGGGTTATTTCAGGCAGGTCGAGCGAACCGAGCGCGAAGAGCGTCTCCTCAAGGGACGGGAACTGCTTGAAAGGGAACTGCGGAGAAGGGATGCGGGTCTGGAGTTGGCTGCACCGACGATGTCAGGTGTCCTGAACAGGGTCGCGCACGAGTTGGGCTACTCCAGCGGAGAAGACGTCATCGTCGCTGTCGGGGGCAATAGTCAGAGCGCTTCGACCGTCGTGATGAAAATTCTTGAAAACCGCACCGTGCCGCAGACGGAACCTCATATCGAACCTTCAGTCTCGGCAACAACGCCTGCCACGGCGAGGAAGGAATTCGACACGGAGATCGTGGTGGAGGGGGCCGGAGGTGTTCTTGTCTCGCTTGCCAACTGCTGTTGCCCTGTCCCCGGAGACCCGATCGTGGGTTATGTGACCCGTACGCGCGGCATCACGATACACCGCTCCGACTGCAGAAACGTGGAGGAGGCAAAGCAGGAAAGGGCGATCAAGGTCGAATGGGGCAGGTTGATCTCGGACCGTTATACGGCACGCCTCAAGGTCGAGGGACTGGACCGTTCGGGCCTTTTTGCCGACGTTTCCCAGGCCATCACTTCGCTGGACGGGAACATCGTAGGGGTGAAGGCCAGCGTTATCGCGGCGAACAGGGCAAGGATGACGATCGAGGTAAGGGTGAAGGATGTCGAGCACCTCTACCGGATCATGGCAAAACTCAACACGGTGAATGGTATTATCGAAGTGTTCCGGGGGTGAGTTTCCTTGAGGACAATCGTTCAACGGGTTACCTGGTCAAAGGTCCAGGTAGACGGTGAAACGACCGGCGAGATCGGCCCGGGGCTCTGTGTGCTCGTAGGGGTGACGCACGGGGACGATGCCCGGGATGTTGCGTGGATGGCGGAAAAACTGGCTAATCTGAGGATTTTCGAGGATGAGGCCGGCAAGATGAACCGGTCCTTGATCGACATCGGGGGAGCCATCCTCGTCGTTTCCCAGTTCACGCTTTACGGCGACGCGAGAAAGGGCAGGCGCCCTTCCTTTACCATGGCCGCCCCTCCCGGCCAGGCGGAGAAACTTTACGGGGAACTGGTCATCGCACTCAATAACATGGGGCTGCCCGTGCAAACGGGTGTTTTCCAGGCGATGATGCAGGTTTCGCTCTGCAACGACGGCCCTGTCACCCTTATCCTCGACAGCAAGGGAGTTTTCTAGGACGATGGAATACAGACGATTTCCGATGGGCGCTCTCTGGACCAACGCTTATCTCCTCTGGGATGAAACGGGCGCGGCCATGCTTGTCGATCCGGGCGGTGACCCTTCCGAAGCCCTGGATTTCGCCGAAAAGAACGCTCTCCGGGTAGAGTGGATCCTTCTGACGCATGGGCATGGTGATCACATTGCGGGGCTGGAGAAGGCCCGGAAGATTGCCGCCAGGGGCGTTGCGATACACGGGGCCGATGCGCGCATGCTCGTAAGTCCCCAGGAGAACCTGTCTTACTGGATGGGTTCACCGATAACTTCCTCCGCGGAAGAGAAGACCCTGGAAGACGGGGAGCGGTTCAATGTCGGGAAAATGGAAGTGCTCGCGATCCATACCCCGGGACATACCGCAGGCAGCATGTGTTTCCTGGTATCCGAGGGCGACGGGAAACTGCTTCTGTCCGGGGACACCCTTTTTGCAAGGAGTGTCGGAAGAACGGACCTTCCGGGGGGAAGCGAGAAGGATCTGAAGGCTTCTCTTTTGAAACTGGCGGTACTGGACGAACGTTTGCCAGTGCTCCCGGGGCATGGCCCCGAAACGAGCCTTGCGGTGGAGAAGGCCCAGAATCCTTACTGGCCATGACGATCTCGAGCTTGCCATCGGGTGAACGCCCAAGGGAAAGGCTGCTCCGGGTGGGGGCCGGGTCCTTGTCCCTGCAGGAGTTGCTGGCGGTGATACTCCGGACGGGTCGAAAAGGGTCCGATGTCATGGAAATGGCCACGGAAGTCCTTAGGGAATATCCTGACGAACGCGCTCTCTCCCGTGCGACTTTCGCGGAGTTAAGGAGCTTTGCGGGGCTGGGAGAGGCGAAAGCGGCCGCGATCCTGGCGGCAGTGGAACTCGGCAGGCGATCCTGGTGTGATGAGGCGGGGGAGGCAAGCGGAGTCCATTGGCAATCCGCCCTCAAGTCTCTCGAGAAAGCGCTCGCCCGGGAGGAACGGGAGTTCATCCTTGCTCTGTTCGCCGATCGAGAGGGTAAACTCCTGGGAAAGGAAAGGATTTCTTTCGGCGGGCTGGACGGGGCCTTCCTGGATGCGCCTTTCCTTTGCCGCAGGGCGATACGGGTCGGGGCCGAAGGGGTTGCACTGGTTCACAACCACCCAGACGGGAACGCGTCCCCGAGCGAGGAGGACCGCTCCCTTACAGCGGCTTTCGCAAGGCAACTTAAGCTTCTTGGGGTAGAATTCTTGGGCCATTTCGTCGTCGCGGGCGGTAAAACCTGTCCCGTGTGCGTCCATTAGGCTGATGAAAGCGGGGGAAAATCTTGTTTCGTTTCTTTTCTGGTTTTTGGGGCAGTGACATCGGGATCGACCTGGGCACGGTCAATATCGTCGTGTATGTGAAGGGCAAGGGGATCGTCATCAACGAGCCCTCCGTCATCGCGGTCCGGAAGGCGGTGAGGGGGGGACGGAAGGAAATCATCGCTGTGGGAAGCCAGGCGAAGGCGATGGTGGGAAAAACGCCAACGGGGATAGAAACCGTCAAGCCCCTGAGACAAGGGGTCATTTCGGATTTCGACATGACCGAAGCGATGATCTCCCATTTTGTACGGATGGCCGATGACCGCAGGGGGTTCTTTTCCAGGCCGAGGGTCGTCGTTTCCGTCCCGGCCTGCGTAACGGAGGTCGAGAGACGGGCCGTCGTGGACGCGACGCTCTCCGCGGGGGCGCGCGAAGCGTATGTCGTCGAAGAACCTTTGGCAGCTGCTCTTGGGGCCTCCCTCCCAATCCATGAACCGAAGGGGAACATGGTGGTCGACATCGGCGGCGGAACTTGCGAGGTTGCCGTTCTTTCGATGGGCGGCATCGTGGTAAGCAAATCGATACGCGGGGCAGGAGACGAGATCGACAACGCCATCGTGAAC
Source organism: uncultured Synergistaceae bacterium (assembly GCA_964425765.1). Lineage (GTDB taxonomy): Bacteria > Synergistota > Synergistia > Synergistales > 79-D21 > 79-D21. The sequence goes on along the minus strand of CAYRNZ010000003.1, from coordinate 32,507 downwards.
ATGCTCCGGGTGAACCACAAGCTTGCCATCGGGGACGCCACCGCGGAGCAGATAAAGGTGGGACTGGGAAGCGTGGTCGCCATGGAAGAGGAGCTTTCCATGGAAGTCAAGGGCAGGGACCTCACCGATGGGCTTCCGCGCTCGGTCGCGATTTCCTCTCTGCATGTGCGGGAAGCGATCGAACCGATCGTGGAGAGGATCGAGGACACGATCAGGGAAACGCTTGAGGAAACCCCGCCGGAACTGGTCAAGGACATTTTCGAGCAGGGGCTCGTCCTGGCCGGTGGGGGAGCTCTCCTGAGGGGCTTGAGCCAACGACTGTCATTAGCCCTGAACATCCCGGTGTTCGTGGCGGATGAACCGCTCCTTGCCGTTTCTCACGGGCTGGCGAAAATCCTGGAGGACCTGGATTCGAAGCGTCCTGTCCTGAGCACGGTGGAAAGAGGATCCCTGTAGGCTGGGGGGCTTGTTATGGGGCGTGCCGGGACCCGGTTCTGGATCTCTTTCCTTGGGACGCTTTTTCTCGGGCTGATCCTTGCCGCAGTCTCTCCCGGTTCCCTACTCTCGGACAAAGCGATGGACCTTGTGGGATGGGCGATGAAATTCCCCGAATGGCCCGCTCGTGCGCTTCGAAACGCCGTCATGCGGACGGTTGACCTGGCTGCGGGCGAAAAGGCGCTTCGGGAGAGGATCGACCGCTTGGAGAAGGAAAACCTTTCACTTCGGGGGCTTCTTCAGACAACCATCGATTTCGGACCTGGACTTGAGCTGGGGGAAGGCCATGTCACGATGAGGCCTCCGGTTTCATGGTGGTCGGAAATCCGGGTCGACCGGGGATTCAAAGACGGGGTCCGGCCGGGGATGGGCGCGGTCCAGGACGGGTATCTGGTGGGAAGGGTTTCCCGGGTTGAGCCCAACTCCTCGTGGATAGAGCTGCTGACTTCCCCGTCTCTTTATATACCGGTCGTCGTCGAGGAAACGCGGGATCTTGGCGTCCTCAACGGCGAGGGAAACGGGAACGCGTGGTTGCTTTACATCCCCGCCGAAAAGGAACTGCGGGTGGGAATGGGCGTCAGCACGGCCCTTGTTTCGGAACAGCTGCCGCCGGGGATCCCAATCGGCAAGATTGTCGCGGCGGGTGACGAAATCGGGGGCTATCGCCTTTACAGACTGGCTTTGAACGCAGAACTTTCAAGGCTTTACCGCGTCAAAATCGTCAAAGGGGGGAAACGGTGATGTGGGTCCTCTGGTTTGCCTTTTTCGCCAGGGACCTGCTCCAGGTTGCCCTGTCAGGCGTCCTTCCCGTTCCTGACTTCACTGTTTTGGCGCTGGCCTGGCTCGCGGTTTCCCGCAGCAGGGATCCCGAAGGGCTTTTCCTTCCCGCCTTTGCGGCAGGACTTCTCTGGGACCTGAGATGGACTGCCATACCGGGGATGACCGCCGTAGCCTACATTCTTGCGGCAGCAACGATTGCCTGGTTATGGACCCGGTTGTCGCCGGGCAGGGGAAAACCTGTCCTTTTCTTCATTTTGCTTTACGTTGCCCATCTCCTTGTGTCATCGCTTCCCTTTCTGTTGTTCCACCAGGGGGAGGGCGGTTTTTCCGTTTCCGCGGCCCAGCAGGCTATGACACTGGCTTGCGTGCTTGCCTTGACCGCCCTGTTCATTTGGTCAGGCAGGACAAGCCATGAGTAGGGAAATCGGGCGCAGATCGCAGCTAAACCTCCGGCTGAGCCACTGGCGAGTCTTCGTCGCCTATTCCCTCATCGGGCTCGCTTTTGCGCTTTTCTACTTCCAGGTCCTGAGAGGAGCCCATTTCGAATCCCTGTCGACACAGAACAAGATCCGTGTCATCCGAACATCGAGCCCCAGGGGCGAGATTACAGACGTGCATGGAGCTCCCCTGGCGGTGAGCGTCAGGACCTTCGACATCGTCGGGTACCCGCCCGACCTCGAGGGGGAAAAAGCCCTGCATGAAATTGCCGCCCTCCTTCAAAGCCAGGGTATCCCCGCGACGGCAGAGGCACTGAAGGAAAGCATAAAGAAGCAATACTGGGCCCCCTATCGCCCGGTAACCGTCGCTTCGAACTTGACGCTCGGGCAGGTCGCCAACCTCGTTTCGGCCCCGGATTTCCCGGAAATCCTGTCTCCCACGCCTGTTTTCAGGCGGGTTTATCCTGCCGGGGCCCTGGCCGCGCACGTGGTCGGCTACGTGGGGGAAGTGACGCGGGAGGAACTCTCGGCAAAACCGGAGCAGAAGTACATGGTCGGGGACCTGATCGGAAAGACGGGTGTAGAGCTCGTTCACGAGGAGGCATTGAGGGGGCTGGCCGCCGAAGAGGCAGTCGAAGTGGATGCCGCCGGCCGACGGCGTCGCAGGCTGAGCCTGACTCCTCCCGCCAAGGGCAAGGACCTGAAGCTGAGCCTGGACCTCGGCGCCCAGCGGGAGGCGGAGAAGCTCCTGGGGAGGGGCAAGGGGGTCATCCTCGCTATGGATGTCAGGACAGGAGCCCTGAAAGTCCTGTATTCAGCCCCTTCTTATGATCCCAACCCCTTGACCTGGGGCGTTTCCGCACGAGAGTGGTCCCGGCTCCTCAACGACCCTGCCAGGCCGATGATGAACCGGGCGATCAGCGGGGCTTATCCGCCAGGCTCCACATTCAAGGCGGTACCGGCTCTCGCCGGGCTTGTCGAGAAGGTTGCGACACCCCGGACAACGGTTTTCTGCCCCGGGCAGCTGAAGGTAGGAAACCGTGTCTTCCGGTGCTGGAAAAGGGGTGGCCATGGGACAGTCAGCCTTGTTTCGGCTCTCAAGGATTCTTGTGATGTATACTTCTACCAGGTCGGGCTTTGGCTTGGTGCGGACCGCCTGCTTGAATGGTCCAGCCGGTTCGGCGTAGGGAAACTGACCGGGATCGACCTTCCCGGGGAATCCCGCGGAAACCTCGCCGGGCGGGAATGGAAGCAAAAGCGTTTCGACGAAGCCTGGTTCCATGGAGACACGGTCAACTATTCCATAGGCCAGGGCTTCCTTCTGGTCACCCCGTTGCAGCTTGCCCGCATTTACGCAGCTTTCGCAAACGGGGGGACACTGGTTGTCCCGCACCTGGTGGCGGGGGAAACGCCCCAGGGAACGGACCTTCACCTGCCGAAGGATGCCCTGAACTGGGTCCGCAGGGGCATGGAAGAGGTCGTACGGTCGGGAACCGGGAAAGCTTCCGGCGTTTTCGGGGTTTCAGTCACCGGCAAGACTGGTACGGCGCAGAACCCTCACGGGGATGACCACGCGTGGTTTGTGGGGTATGCTCCTTCAGACAACCCTCGATATGTAGCGGTGGCTCTGGTTGAGGGAGGCGGGCACGGAAGTTCCGTCGCGGCTCCCCTTGTCGGGCAGATCCTGGCGTATCTCGTGGGCGTCGAGCGTTGAAGGAGGAGGTAGAGGGGATGGAAGTCGACAGGGAAAAAACGGCCGTCACCCTAAAAGGAGGCGCCGGGCATCTTCGGCTTGTGATCCCCGAAGCGTTGCCGGCTGGCGAAGTCTGGGCTGGAATCGAGAAAACGGTCGGCAACGCCCGACACCTTCTCGAGGGGGGCAAGGTCGTCATGGATCTCCAGGGAAGGCCCCTCTCAAGCGCCTTCATAGGGCGAATCCTGCAAGAAGTCGTGTGGAGCCAGGGCTTGAACGTGCTGTCCTGGGTCACCTTCGACAACGAGGGGGCGTCCCTTCTCCGCAGCGCAGGAGCATCCGTCGGGGAACCGATGGCCCCCATGCCCGAGATAAGGCACTCCCGGGTTTACCAGACCCTCCTTCTTGACCGGTCCTTGAGGTCCGGCCAGAAAGTGGAACACCCCGGAGACATTTTTGTCGTCGGTCAGGTCAATGACGGGGCGGAAGTCGTTTCGACAGGCAACATCGTCGTCTGGGGGCGTCTCCAGGGCCTTGTCCATGCGGGAGCAGAGGGGAATATTTCGTCAAGGGTCATCGCGAAATCCTTCGAAGCGACGCAGGTCCGGATAGGCCGTCTTTTCAGCACGTTTGAGGCCGGCTCTCCCTGGTTCGGCAAAAGCGTTCTCTTTGCCGTGGAGGGAGACGCGCTCATCGCCAAAGAGTTGCCTTGAGCATATCTGATTGAGTGAGGAGGAAGGGCTGTATGGATCCTAGGATCATCGTCGTGACGTCTGGGAAAGGCGGAGTCGGGAAGACGACGACAACGGCAAACCTCGCCGTTGCGTTGGCAAAGGCCGGTTACAAAACAGCGGCTGTCGACGGGGATATCGGCCTCAGAAACTTGGATGTGGTCCTTGGCCTGGAGAACCGGATCGTGTTCAACCTCGTCGATGTCGTCGAGGGATCCTGCAAACTCCAGAAAGCCATGGTAAGGGACAAGAGAGTGGACAACCTTTTCCTGCTTCCGGCCGCCCAGACCCGGACGAAGGATGCCGTAAGTTCCGATCAGATGCTCAAGCTTTGCGACGAACTGAGGGAGAACTTCGACATCACGCTCATCGACAGCCCGGCGGGGATCGAGCAGGGATTCAGGAACGCCGCGATCGGGGCCGATGAAGCCATCGTGGTGACGACGCCTGAGGTTTCGGCCGTGAGGGATGCGGACCGGATCATCGGCATGCTCGAATCCATGTCCAAGTCCCCGATCCGGCTCGTCCTGAACCGGCTGCGGCCTGCGATGGTAAAATCCGGTGACATGATCGACGTGAAGGATGTCCTGGACATCCTCGCGATAGACCTGATCGGAGTCATTCCGGACGACACGGCCGTGGTTGTCTCGACGAACAAGGGAGAACCCCTCACCCTTGGAGACGATTCGGTAGCTTCCCGGGCGTTTTCGAACGTGGCGAGGAGAATCCTCGGGGAGGAGGTTCCTTTTCTCGACCTCGAGTCACCGGAGCAGAGGGGCCTTTTCGGATTTCTACGGAAAGCCCTTGGCCTGTAGGGGGTGTTTCGGATGAATTTTCTAGCCCGGCTCTTCCAGATGATCGGAAAGGAAAAATCCAAGGAAACGGCCAAAAAAAGGCTTCAACTCGTGTTGATCCACGACAGGACGGATATCTCGCCCGAGACCATGGAAAACCTTCGAAGGGACTTGATCGGCGTCATCAGCAACTACCTCGAGATCGACGAGGAAAGGATCGAGCTCGACCTTGAGAAGGAGGAGCGCTCCGTCGCCCTCGTAGCCAGCATACCGATCAGGACCGTGAAAAGGAGACCGGAGCGCAGGGCGGAGCCTGCATGAAGCTTGCAGAGGAGCGGGGGAAGGTCCTGCGGCTTGTGTTCGTTTCTTCGGACCGCACCCTTCTTCTTGCCGCCCTTGCCCTTTTTGTCACCGGGGTTTTTTCGATCTTCAGCGCCAGTCTCGGAATGGAGGAAAAGGCGGGAGCCTACGTGACACGTCAGGCGATTTGGGGCCTGGTGTCCTTGACTGCCTATGCAGCCACCTTGAGGGTCGGGTATCTCAAGCTTCTCGACTGGGGGTACAGGCTTTACGGGATTGCGTTGTTGCTTCTGGTCCTGGTATTGGTGTTGGGCCATGGAGTCAGGGGATCGCAGAGCTGGATAGGGGTCGCGGGTTTTCGCCTTCAGCCCTCTGAATTGACAAAGGTTGCCCTGGCGCTCGTAATGGCCAAGCACCTTTGCAGGCATCCGGCCGGCAACCTGAAGTCGCTGGCTGCGGCCCTCGGCCTTTCGGGCCTCAGCCTTGTCCTTGTCATGGCGCAACCCGACCTTGGAAGCGCCATCGTCCTTTCGGTCATGACCTTTGTGGCTTTCTACGCGGCGGGAACGCGTGGCCGCTACCTTTGCGGGCTGATGGCAGCAGCCATAATGGCCATGCCCCTGGGGTGGCATTTCCTGAAAAGCTACCAGCGTCTGCGTCTCATGGTTTTCCTCGATCCCTACGTCGATCCGCTTGGAGCGGGGTACAACGTGATACAATCAAGGATTGCCGTGGGTTCAGGTCGCATTTTCGGAAAAGGTTTCATGATGGGAACACAGAGCAAGCTGGGTTTCCTGCCGGAACCTCATACTGATTTTATTTTCAGCGTTTTCGCCGAAGAGTTCGGTTTCCTTGGCAGCATAGCCTTGCTGGCCATTTTTTCACTTCTGCTCTGGCGAATCGTGGCGGCAGGCATAAAATCCCGGGATCTACGGGGGAAAGTCCTGGTCGCTTCGGTTGCTGGCTGGATCTGGTTCCAGCTCGTCGAGGGGATGGCCATGAGCATGGGGATTGCCCCGGTGACCGGGCTTCCCTTGCCTTTCCTGAGTTACGGGGGCAGTTCACTGCTGGCCTTGGGGATTGCCCTCGGCCTCGTGCAAAGCGTTTTCGCCGAAAATCCCCGCCCAGACGACGATTCCTGAGGTGAAACCAGATGTCCGAATGGCCTTTCGAGATGGATAACCCTTTGTGGCCTCTCCTGGCGACCGTGAAACACCCCTCTCGCTACACAGGGCAGGAGTGGGGGACGCCGGATTTCGGCAGGTTCGCCTCCGACCGGGCCAATGTCAGACTTTGCCTTGCATTCCCCGACGTATACGAGGTCGGGATGAGCTTCCTGGGATTCCAGATCCTGTACGCGCTTGCGAACTCTCTTGAAGGGATCGCCGCAGAGAGAGCCTATTGCCCCTGGATTGACATGGAGGCATCCCTGAGGTCGAACAACCTGCCTCTCACGTCGCTTGAAACGGGGAGGCCACTCAACGGTTTCGATGTCGTGGGGTTTACCCTGCAGTACGAGCTGACGGCGACGAATATCCTGACGATGCTCGACCTCGGAGGCATCCCTCTCCGGTCCGAAAACAGGGGGGAAAAGGACCCGCTAGTCATGGCAGGAGGCCCGGGGGCTCTCGCTCCCGAACCTTTGGCCCCGTTTATCGATTTCTTCTGCCTTGGGGATGGCGAGGAATTGCTCCCGGCCGTGATGGAAGTCCTGGGGGAGACCAGGGGGAAGCGGAGGCAGGAGCGCATCGCGAGCCTTGCCTCCTTGCCGGGGGTCTATGTCCCCGGGCTTTCCGGCTGCATTTTCTCCGGCAAAGGCTGCATCGTCCGCTCCGAGCAGCCTTTGCCCATCAAGCGCCAGTTCGTGAAGGACATGGACCGGATGTTTGCTCCTTCCACCCTGCTCGTCCCTAACACCGGGATCATCCACGACAGGGTCCCGGTAGAAGTATTTCGAGGCTGTACGAGGGGATGTCGTTTTTGTCAGGCAGGAATGATCTACAGGCCGGTCCGAGAGAGGAGTCCCGAAAGGGTAGTCGAAATCGCACGGCACTTACTGGCGGAAACGGGGTGGGAGGAACTTGGGCTTGTCTCTCTGTCTTCATGTGACTATTCGGGGCTCGGTACAGTGCTGGAAGCGCTATCGGGCCAGCTTGGAGAGGACGGTGTCAGGCTCAGCCTTCCAAGCCTCAGGATGGACGCTTTCTCGGTGGAGCTGGCCGCGCGCCTGGAGACGATGAAGAGGGGCGGACTGACTTTCGCCCCCGAGGCGGGCAGCCAGAGGCTAAGGGACGTCATCAACAAGGGTGTGGACTCGGGCGACATTTCCGGCACGCTTCAGGCCGCCAGCGAATACGGTTGGGACAAGGTTAAACTTTATTTCATGCTGGGACTTCCTACCGAGACGGAATCGGACCTCGAGGGCATCCTGGAAATATGCAGGGAGGCCTTCTCCATCCTGAGGAGGCGGCACCGCAGGGCGGAGGTCTCGGTTTCAGTCAACGGATTCATTCCGAAGCCCCACACCCCATTCCAATGGGAACCCCAGCTATCCTTCGAAGAAACCGAATCCCGGTGCAGGTGGTTGAAGGGAAAGATAGGCAACCCCAGGATCACGCTGAACTACCATGATGCCAGGCAGGGTTTTGTCGAAGGTGTTTTTGCAAGGGGAGACAGGCGCCTGGCCGCGGTCATCGAAAGAGCGTGGAAGGACGGGTGCCGTTTTGACGGTTGGTCGGAAACATTTCGTTTCTCGTCTTGGATGCAGGCTTTCGAAAAGGAGGGAATCGATCCTTTCGACTTCGCCACGCGCCTCCGCGACAGAGAAGAGCCATTCCCGTGGGATCACATCGATTCGGGCGTGAGCAGGGAATTCCTCTGGCGGGAAAGGGATAGGGCCCTGAAAGGCGCAAGGACGACGGATTGCCGGTCGGGTGCCTGTCAGGCATGCGGCCTTTCCCCAGAGGAGTGCGTGACGCTGCGAGGGGGACCGGGGGCATGAGCCGTGTCCGGTTCCTTTTCTCCAAGAGGGGGCTTGCATCGTTCGTGCCGCATGTTGAAATCCCCCCCCTCCTGTCCCGTTCCGCAAGGAGGGCAGGACTGAAACCGCTCCTGACGGAGGGTTTTTCTCCCCATCCGAGGATAAGCCTGGGGCCCGCCCTGCCGGTCGGGGTTCCGTCCCTTGCCGAGCCTGCCGAAATCTGGTTGGAAAAGTGGGAAGAGGGCATGCTGGAAAGCTGGAGCAGGTGCATGCCCCATGGTTTTGGGCTGCTTCGGGCCGCGGAGGTGGAGGGTCCTTCCCTCAACAGGCTTTGCAAGACAGCGGATTACAGGGTTTTTTTCCGCAATGGTTTTCCTGGGCTGCTAGAAACCGGTAAAGTTCTGGAAGCCCATATCCAGGAAAAGGATCTGCTCCTTCTCGTGGAAAAAGACGGAGAGGCGCTGCGGTCTATCATCGCACAGCCTGATCGGGTCGGCCCGGGTTTTTTCGTCAAGGCCTTCCAGGCGGCCGGCATCGTTGCAGGTTGGCAGGAATTGTTGATCCTTAGGACTGAAGTCGGGACATGGGAAGAAAACAGGGTGAAACCTCTGGTTTGACCTGGGGAGTGAAAGTATGCCGACAGAAAGGCAAATCATCGCGAATGTACTGGATTCGGAAGAAATGCGGCTTGCCATCCTGGAAGAGGGACGGGTAGCGGAAATTTTCTGCGAGCGCATGTGGGAGACCCAGAAGGCGGGGGAAATTTTCAAGGCCAGGGTCGACAGCGTCTTGCCGGGGATGAACGCTTCGTTCGTGAACCTCGGCGACGGCAGGAATGCCTTTCTCTATCTCGAGGATGCGAGGGGAATCGACATCAAGGCCAACGCGGAGGTTGTCGTGCAGGTGGTGAAGGCGGCCCGGAAAGGAAAGGGGGCGCGGGTTTCGGCACGGGTTTCCCTTCCGGGCCGTTTCCTTGTCCTGGTGCCGGGCGGAGGCGAAACCGGCGTTTCGAAACGGATCGTCGACGAAAACGAACGGAAGAGGCTAAGGCAGGTCGCCAGGAGCTTACGCCCGAATGGGTACGGGATCATCGTGAGGACCGTTGCGGAGGGAATTGCCCCGGAAGCGCTCCAAAACGACCTGGCGATGCTTCTCGAACAGTGGCACGAGATTTCCGAACTGGCTGAAAGACAGCCAGCCCCGTCTCTTTTGTACAGGGATATCGGACTCGTGGGCAGGATACTGAGAGACGAGCTGAACGGCGACGTTTCCGAGATCGTGCTGGATTGCCCGGAAGAGCACGAAAAAGTGGCTTCCTACGTACGCGTTTTCTTTTCGGAAAATCCCCCGCAGGCCGAACTCTACGGTGGGTCGGTTCCCATCTTCGAATTCTATGGAATAGAGAAGGAACTGGCCGCCGCCCTCGAGAGGAAAGTCTGGCTGCCTTCGGGGGGCACCCTGGTCGTCGACCAAACCGAGGCCTTGACTGTCATCGACGTCAACACGGGGAAATACGTAGGAATGACCAACCTCAGGGAAACCGTTCTCAAGACGAACCTGGAAGCCGCTGAATCGATTTACAGGGTTCTTCGCCTGCGCTCGATCGGCGGGATCGTGGTGATCGATTTCATCGACATGGAACACGAAGAGGACAAGAATATTCTCCTCCAAAGGCTGGAAGAACTGTTCAGGCACGATCGCTGCAAGGCAAGGGTCTATGGAGTGACTCAACTGGGGCTCGTGGAGATCACCCGCAAACGGGCCAAGGGAGACATCAAGGGGACCTTTACACGGAGTTGCCCTTTCTGCTCGGGTAACGGCTGGGTTCTGAAGGAGGACACGGTCGCCCTTTCCATCAAGCGTTTCCTGAGAAAAGTCTGCCGGTCGGGGAAAGCCGATGCCCTGATCCTGGAACTCTACCCGGCCATCGCGGGGCATATCGCCGAAAACTACCTTGACGCCTGGGAGGAGGAATTCGAAAGGAAGATCTTCCTTAGGGGGATGCCCGGGTTCCCTTGGGAGAAGTATCGTTTGGATTTCCAGGGTTCGCTGGCACAGGCGGAACACAAGGTCAATGTATATCGCCCAGCTCCGGCTCAAAGGATTTAAGAGTTTCGGCGGAGAACACGAACTTTCCCTATCTCCCGGATTGACATGCGTCGTCGGTCCCAACGGGAGCGGGAAAAGCAACCTATTGGACGCGATGCGGTGGGTTCTTGGGGAAGGTGCTCCTTCCGATCTTCGCATCACCCGCCAAACCGACCTCCTTTTCCAGGGCAGTTCAAGCTTTCCTCCCGGAAGCGAAGCCGAGGTGACGCTGAAGCTCTTTTCGGGAACGGAAACCTGCCTGATCAGGCGAAGAGTGGACAGGGAAGGGATCGCTTCGCTCTCCGCAAATGGGACGCGCCTCCGCCTTCAGGATCTTGACCAGGTTAAGAGGGACTGGGGACTTGAAGGGATCCGTTTCGCTTTTATAGGCCAGGGCGAGATTGCGGAGATCATCCAGCAGAAGCCCCTCCAGAGGCGAATGCTTCTCGAGGGGCTTTTCGGAATCGACCTGTACAGGAAGAAACGTGAGGAAGCTGTCGAGCGCCTCGAGAAAGCGGAAGAAGAATTGCTCCGCCTGTCCACTCTTCTCCTCGAGCTTTCCGCGCGAAGGGAAGAGATCGCTCCCATGGTGGAGAAAGCGGATAAGGCTCGGGGAATCCTCGAAACGCTGGAAGCCCATAGGAAGCTTTTTTACTGGTTGAGAAGGGAGCGTGCGGAAGCCGGAATCGAAACGCTCACAGAGCGGCGCACCCTTCTGGAAAGGGAACAGGCAACCCACGCCTTCTGGAGTGTCGGCTGGAAACGGAAAAAAGAAATGCTCGAAGAGTCTGTCACGAAAATACAGGCCGAGTTGGAAACCTGCCAGGATCGACATGCGAGGGTCCAGCGGGAAATCCAGGAGGCACTCCGCCAGGCGGCATCCCTGGCTTCGGCTCTTAGAAGCGGCAAGGAGCGGGAAGAATCGACCCGTATCGAGCGGCAAAGAAGAAATGTCGCGATGTCTTCTCTCGAGAAGGAAGAAGAGAGCCAGAGAGTCCTTGCGGATACATTGGAAGCCGAACTTGCAGCGAAAAGGAACGCCCAGCGACTGGCAAGGGAAGAACGACTACGAAGGCAGGAGTGTCTCGAGAGGAAGAGAAAGGAGATTCTCGCCCTCGGCCGGCGCAGAGCCGGGCAAGAAGCGGAGATTGAAAGCCTGAATGTGAGATTGGGGGGATTGGGGCGGAATTTCGCCGAGATACAGGAGGAACTGGCGAAACTCTCTTCCGAATCCTTGCGGATCGAGAATTGCCTTGCGGATGCGGAGAAAGCGCTCGAACAGAGCGTTGAGCACTGCACGATAGCGGTCGAAACCCACTCCGCCGCTTTTGCCGAAGCCCAGAAAACGGCCTCGGAGCTGTCCAGGGTAAGGAGGCAGGTGGGAGGATTCCTCTCGGAACTGGAAAACCTGAACCAAAGAATCGATGCCCAAGTTCTCCCCCGTCCTGTCCAATTTCTCGTCGCAGCGGCGAAACTCGGCCGTCTCCAGGTATCCCCTGTCCCGGTGATCGATGCTTTCGAATGCCCATCACGCTTCGAAAAGGCGATAGAGGCCTATCTCGGGGGGAGGCAGTTCTGGCTTTTGGTCGGGAATATGGAGGAGGCCCGTTTATGCATCGAACGCCTTCGTGAGGCCGGCGCCGGAAGGGCGACGTTCCTTCCTTTGGAAAGATGTCGCGGGAACAAGCCGAACCTCCGTCTCGACGTGTCGAAAGAGGCGGGGATAATGGGTCGGGCAATCGATTTTCTCGATATTGACAAAACGTGGGAAAAGGGTGTCCGCCATCTTCTCGGGGATCTCCTGCTCGCGGAAGATTACCCGTCCGCCTCCGGATTCGTTCGCAGGCAACCTTCCGTTGCGGTCGCCACCCTTGATGGCGAAGTCTTCATGCCGGGAGGATCCGTGAGCGGAGGGAGCCACAAGGGCACTCCGGGAGGGATAGAAATGAGGAGACGCCGTAAGGAACTCGAGGCGTCCCTTGAAAATCTCCAATCGGAGACGGAGCGCCTGCAGTCCTTGCTGGCCAAGACTGAAGAAAGGGAGATCGGGGCAGCCGAGGAGAAAGAAAGGGCTTTCTCCGGTATGAGGAAAGCCGAGGAGGCGGTCCAGTTCCTGCAGGGCGGGAAGGACCGTGTCGAACGGGAGGTCCTGCGGCTTCGGGAAGCAGGGGGTAAGGCTTTGGAATCCCTTTCCGCGGCAGGGAGGGCCCTGCTGCGGAACGTGACGGGAGTCCGGGAGACGGCGATCCTTCTGGGATCGATCGAACCGCCGGCCGAAGAGCCCTCCTCTCTTGATACGGGGGTGCCCGACCTCAATACGGAAGTGCTCGTCGCGGAGGAAAGGCAAAAAGGAGTCCAAGAACTGCTTCAAAGGATCCTGAAAGACAAGCGGGAAACGTCGGAATCGCTCAAGGTATCAGACCTGGAGATCGAGCGCCTCGAAAAAGAACATGAGAAGATCACGAAAGAACTAGAGGGGCTCGGCCGCAAGTACCTTCGCCTGTGGGAGGAAAAGGCGAAGGTGGCCTCGGTCGTGAGCACCCTGTCTTTCCAGGGAGCCAGGTCAAGCAAGGGTATAGTCCGGGTGGTAGCCAGGGAGGGAAGGGCGCAGGAAGCCTCGAAGCGTTGCAGTTCGCACCTTGCAGAACTGGACAGGGAGATTGTTGAAGCCGAAAACGGGCTTGCCGAATTGGTGGGGGAGTGGGAGGAAAAATTCCCCTTCCCCGGGAGGGGACGGGCCGGCGATGGGGACCTGGAGGAAGTGAAGCGCTCGATCAGGCATAGGGAAAGAAGTCTTCGGGAGATCGGGACTGTGGATATGGGGGTCCTTTCGGAGGACCACTCGCTCAGGGAACGCACCGCGTTCCTTTCGGAACAATGTTCCGACGTCAGGGAGGGGATCAAGTCCCTGCAGGGTTTCATTACGGACACAGACCAGCAGGCTTCCCGGATTTTCGGGCTCGCGATGGAGGGAATCGACCGTCGTTTCGATATCCTCTTCCGAAGGCTATTCGGAGGCGGCGAGGCCCATCTCGAGATGGAAGGGAACGGCGAAGAAATCTGGAAGGCCGGGGTGGACGTCTCTGCCCGGCCCCCGGGCAAGCGTCCCCAGGGGCTGACGCAGTTGTCGGGCGGGGAACAGTCGCTTACCGCTATTGCCCTTCTGTTCGCCGCGATGGAGGAAGCCCGTGTGCCGATTGCGATCCTCGACGAAGCCGACGCCGCGCTGGACGAGGTGAACCTGAGGCGCTACGTCGACCTGGCGGGAGAATACGCCCGCGATCTCCAGATCATCGCCATGACCCACAGGCGCACGACGATGGAAAAAGCCGACGTTCTGTACGGGGTCACCCTTTCCGAACCGGGGTTGTCCCAGATCGTCGGCGTCCGTATGGAGGATTGGGCATGACGGACACGACCCTCGATGACATCCTTTTCGGGGAATTTCGCATGCTGCAGCCCGTTGACGGTCCGCGAGTTTCCGTGGACACGGTGTTGCTTTCGTCCGCGGTGAAGGTACGCGGAAAAGAGAAGGTGATCGAACTCGGTTCAGCCCATGGGGCGGTCCTGCTTATACTGGCCAAGAAATTCCCGCGCGCCGAGAGCTTCGAGGCTTTGGAAATCTGCAAGGGGCTGGTCGAACTTGCCAGGGAAAACGCGAAACTGAACGGCCTCCAGGAACAAACCCGTTTCACAGAGGGAGACCTGCGGGAGGTCGAAAAGCTTTTTCCGCGGGGAGTTTTCGATGTCGTCCTGATGAACCCTCCTTATAACGACCCGGGCAAAAGCCGGGTCAGCCCCAGGCCGGCCAGAGCAATCGCCCGCCATGGGACAGCCTGCACGATTGCTGATGTGGTTGCCGCCGCTTCGTACCTGCTTAAACCCAGGGGAAGGTTCTTTCTCGTCCTGAGAGTCAACAGGCTGGCCGAAACCCTTGCCCTGCTCAAACAGGAGGGGATGGAGCCGAAGCGTTTGCGGTTCGTACATCCCGTTCCCGGCAAGGAAGCCTCGATGTTCCTCCTGAGCGCGATGAAACAGGGCCGGGAAGGGCTTGTCGTCGTTCCGCCTCTTTTCATAACCGACGGACAAGGTTCCTACACCCCTGAGCTTTTGGCGGCATACCGCCTGGACTCCTTGCCATGCCTTTGACGCTGGTGCCTACCCCTGTAGGAAACCTGGAGGACATTACCCTCAGGGCCATACGGGTGTTGAAGGAGGCCGACCTCATTGCCTGCGAGGACACGAGGAGGAGCCTGAGATTGCTCAACCACCTGGGGATAAAGGTCCCACTGGTTTCTTCGCACGAACACAACGAGAAGGGAAGAGCGTTTTCTTTGCTCGAGGCCTTGCGAGAGGGCAAAAAAGTCGCGCTGGTCACGGACGCAGGAACCCCGGGCATATCGGATCCCGGGGCGTACCTTGTCCAGGAAGCGATCAGGGAAGGCCTCCCGGTGGAGGTCCTGCCTGGTCCCACGGCCCTCATCCCTTCACTCGTTCTTTCGGGGCTGCCTACCCATTCCTTTCTTTTCGCCGGCTTTTTGCCCCCCAGGAGGGGAGATCGGAGGAAAAAGCTCGAAGCCTTGAAAGAGGTCCGGTCTACCCTTGTCTTCTACGTTTCTCCTCATCGCCTGAAGGACGAAGTATCGGATTGCGCACTGGTCATGGGGAACCGGCCAGCGGCACTGGTTCGCGAGCTGAGCAAGATTCACGAGGAAGTCCTTCGGATGGATCTCGGCCTGCTTAGAGAGAAGGTCCTCCTGCCGATGAAGGGGGAGATGGTCCTGGTGGTAGGGGGAGCCCCTGAAGAGGACGGGTCCGTGGAAGCCTCGGACAGCGCCTGGGAGGCTTTTGCCAGGCAGGCGGTCCTGGAGGGGCAGTCGAAAAGGGATGTTGTCAAAAAGCTCCAGGAGCGCTATGGTATTTCGAAAAATCGCGCAAAGGGATTCCTGATGGATACTTCCATGCCCGAACAGGGAGAACTTGGGAGTGATCGCGAAAAAACGCGATGAGGAGGCAGGGAAATCATGGGCAAAGAACCGTTTTACATCACGACCCCGATCTATTACGTTAACGATGTCCCCCATATCGGGCATGCTTACACGACGATAGCGGCAGACGTCAGCGCCCGCTACCACCGGATGTTGGGGCAGCCGGTCATCTTCTGTACGGGTACCGACGAGCATGGCCAGAAAATCCAGCAGGCGGCGGAGAAGAAGGGACTTACGGCTCAACAGCTTGCGGACCAGACGGTTGAGAACTTCAGAAGCCTCTGGAAAGCCCTGGACATTTCCAACGACGATTTTATCCGGACTACCGAACCGCGCCACGAGAAGGTGGTCAAGGCCATCTTCGAAAAACTCATAGCCCAGGGGGATGTCTACAAGGGGACCTACGAGGGCTGGTATTGCGTCCCTTGCGAGACCTACGTTCCCGAAGCCCAGATGGGAGAGGGCAAGACTTGCCCGGACTGCAAGCGGCCCCTCGAGAAAATGACCGAGGAGAGCTTTTTCTTCAGGATGTCGAACTATGCCGAGCCCCTCTTGAAATTCTACGAGGAGAACCCCGATGCGATCCTGCCCCGGACCCGCTACAACGAGATCGTCAGTTTCATCAGGGGAGGCCTGAAGGACCAGTCCATCTCCAGGACGACGCTGACCTGGGGAATCCCGGTTCCGGGAGACGACCGGCATGTCATCTATGTCTGGTTCGACGCCCTCATCAACTATCTCACGGTCTGCGGGTACCCTGACGACGAAAACAAGTGGAGAAAGTTCTGGCCGGTGGTGCGCCATTTCGTGGGCAAGGATATCATCCGATTCCACTGCATCGTTTGGCCCGCGATGCTGCTTGCGCTCGGGCTGAACCCCCCCCGCCAGGTTTTTTCGCACGGGTGGTGGACGGTAGACGGGGAAAAGATGTCGAAGTCGAAAGGCAATGTGGTCGATCCTTTCGAGATGGTCGACCTTTACGGGCAGGACGCCTTCCGGTACTTCCTGCTGAGGGAGGTCCCCTTCGGCCTGGATGGGGATTTTTCCGAAAACGGCTTGGTGAGGCGTATCAACTCGGACCTCGCGAACGACCTGGGGAACCTTTTGAACCGGACCCTCCAGATGATAGAACGGTTCAGGGGCTGCACCGTTAATGGCTGGGGGACTACGGACACCCTGGATCTCGAGATGGCAAGGCTGGCATCGGAAACGAGGGCGACCGTGGAGGCGAAGATGAAGGATTTCGCCTTCGATGAGACCTTGAAAGCGATCTGGGTGTTCGTTTCGAGGATGAACAAGTATATCGACGAGACTGCACCATGGAAGCTCGGCAAGGACAACGACCCTCGCCTGGATTCCGTCCTCGGGACCCTATACCAGGCCCTTGTCCAGATTTCCCTCCTGGTCAGTCCCTTTATGCCCTGCACGGGAGTCAAGATGTGGAACCAGCTTGGCCTGGAAGGGGATCCCGGAAATGCGCTGTTGGAAGATTATCCCTGGGGATTCCTGCCGGAAGGCACGACGATAAAAAGGGAGGAAATCCTTTTCCCGCGCATCGACCTGAAAGCCTGGGAAGCGGAAAAAGCAGAACGGGAGGTAAAAAAGAGCCTTCTCCCGGATCCTGGCGACCATGAAGCGGAAGTGACCGCCGATGAGTTCAGAAAAATCGAGCTGCGAACGGCGCGTGTCCTGGACGTGGAACCGGTAGCGAACGCGAACAAGCTTTACAAGCTGAGCCTGGACCTGGGCTACGAAAGAAGGACCATCGTTTCGGGAATTCGCGAGTTCTACAAGCCGGAGGAACTGATCGGAAAGAGTATTGTCGTCATCTGCAACCTGAAACCCGCCAAACTCAGGGGGGTCGTAAGCAACGGAATGCTGCTGGCGGCCGAAAGCCCGGACGGCGGTGAGCTTGCCCTTTTGACCCTCGACCAGGAAATCACCCCCGGAAGCCGGGTTCACTGACCGTACCCCGGGGGAGATTTCCCCCGGCAGGATCGTTTAGACCGGGCATCGCGGGCACATAGGGCCCGCGATGCTTTTTGGAGGACTCCATGAGATACGTAGACAGCCATTGCCATCTGAACATGAAGGAATTTTCCACGACGCTCGAAGAGGTTTTGGAGGAAGCGAGAACCGTCGGAGTCCAGCGTCTCCTCGTCGTGGGTTTCGACATGGCCTCCAGCGCCGAAGCCGTGTCGATCGCGCGGGCTCGCCGCGGGGAAGGACAGGTTTTCGCAGCTGTGGGAGTACATCCGCATGACGCAAAAACCTGTCCTTCGGGGGAACTTCCGAAAACTTTGGAAGGTTGGGCGCTCGAAAGCGAGGTTGTCGCCGTGGGAGAAACGGGGCTGGATTTCCATTACAACCTGTCGCCGAGAAAAGCCCAGGAAGAAAGTTTCCGGCGGCATATCGATCTCGCCGTCCGGGTGGGGAAACCGCTTGTCGTCCACGTCAGGGAGGCCTATGGAGAGGCGCTGGAAATTCTTCGCGAAGAGCGGGCGGATCGTTGCGGCGGAGTCATCCACTGTTTTTCCGGCGACTGGCAGGATGCCGAAGCGGCCCTGGATTTGGGTTTTCATGTCTCTTTCGCGGGGCCGGTGACTTTTCCCAGGTCGACCGAGCTGCGTGAAACGGCTGGAAAAATCCCAGCAAACCGGCTGCTCTGCGAGACGGACTCCCCGTACCTTGCTCCACAGCCATGGCGCGGCAGGATGAACCACCCCGCATACGTCACGACGGTTTACGAGGCCATAGCCAAAGAAAGGAAAGTTGACGTCGAAACGCTGGCCGAAGAGGTCTGGCGGAATGCGGCCAGGCTTTTCGGGTGGGAGGGCCTCGATGTTTGAGTTCGAACTGGAAGCGCGGTGCCCGGTGACGGGAGCGCGTGCCGGCAGGTTGACCACTCCGCATGGAGCCATCGAAACACCCGTGTTCATGCCCGTGGGGACCCAGGCCACGGTAAAGGCCATGACCCCGGGGGAACTGGAGGGCATGGGTGCGAGGATCATCCTGTCGAATACCTATCATCTGCACTTGAGGCCCGGATCCGATCTCGTCCGGGAAGCTGGAGGGCTTCATCGTTTCATGGACTGGAATGGGGCCATCCTGACCGATAGCGGGGGATTCCAGGTTTTTTCCCTTGCCGACCTCAGGAAAATCACGGACGAGGGAGTAGCCTTCAGGTCTCATCTCGACGGGTCCAGCCATTTCATGACACCGGAGAAGGCGATAGCAATCCAGGAGAATCTCGGGAGCGACATCGCTATGTGTTTCGATGAATGTGTTCCCTTTCCGTCTTCGGAAGAGGCATCGAAGGAGGCCGTCGTCAGGACGACCCGGTGGGCCCAGAGGTGCAAGGCCGTTCATCGAAGGGACGGGCAGGCCCTCTTCGGGATCGTGCAGGGATCCGTTTTTGAAAAACAGAGGATCCGCTCGGCGGAAGCCTTGGTGGCAATCGGGTTCGACGGCTACGCTATCGGAGGTCTTTCAGTCGGGGAACCACACGAAGAGATGTACCGAATCCTGGACGTGGTGAACCCAATCCTTCCCGAAAGCCGGCCGCGTTACCTGATGGGAGTGGGATTGCCCTCGAACCTGGTGGAAGGGGTCGCGAGGGGAATTGACATGTTCGACTGCGTCCTGCCTACCCGTACTGGCAGAAACGGGACGGTTTTCTTTTCCGGCGGGCGTCTTAATCTCAAGAATGCGGCATTCGAGAGGGATTTCGGCCCCATCGACCCGGAGTGCGGGTGCATGGTCTGCCGCCGGTTCAGCCGTGCCTATGTCAGGCACCTTTACAAGTCCGGAGAGATCCTCGCCGCGCGGCTTTGCTCGTGGCACAACCTCCATTTCCTCGTCAACCTGATGAACCAGGCACGCAGGGCGATAATAGAGGGGAGCTATCCGACCTTCTTGACTTCTTTCCTGGCCCGTTTTAAAGGAGGGGCGCCGGTTTCATGAGAGCAAGAGTTCTCGATGTCAGGGGCGGGACGGCCGAAGAGGCTTTGCTTGAAGCTTCGCTGGTCTTGAGGCAGGGCGGGCTTGTCGTTTTCCCGACGGAGACCGTCTACGGGCTAGGGGCGAACGCTCTCGACGCCAGGGCGGTTATGAAGATTTTCGAGGCCAAGGGCAGGCCTCCCGACAATCCCCTGATCGTCCACGTGGCGGAGATTTCCGAGGCCGGCAGGGTCGCCTTTCTTTCGGACACGGCGCGGAAACTCATGAGTCGTTTCTGGCCGGGTCCGCTGACCCTTGTCCTGCCTGCGCGGGAAAACGTCCCGGCCGAGGTAAGGGCAAACTTGCCTACCGTGGCCGTGAGAATGCCCGCCCAGCCCGTTGCCATGGAACTAATCCGTCTTGCGGAAGTGCCGGTCGCGGCGCCGAGCGCCAACCTGAGCGGCCGTCCTAGCCCTACCGATGCCGAGGCTGCAACGGAAGACCTGGGTGAAAAAGTCGATATCATCCTGGATGGAGGGGCAACCAGGGTCGGGGTCGAGTCCACGGTCCTGGACGTCACGGGAGATCGATCGGTACTTTTAAGGCCTGGAGGCGTCTCCATAGAGATGCTGGAAGGATTTTTAGGGTACCGGCCTCTCCTCCCCGGCGGGGAGGAAGGGATAGCCCGTCGTTCACCTGGGACCCGCTATCGGCACTATGCTCCGCGAATCCCGCTACTTCTCCGAGAGGACGAGTGCGTCTGGGGAAAGGTCGAAGGGTGGGAACCCGAGTACAGGGCTTATGTGGGGATACGTCCCCCCGTCGGTTCCTTCGGTTTCGTCCTGCTTTTCGCGGACCTCGAAGCCTACGCGCGGGGACTTTTCTCTTCCTTGAGGCAACTTGAGAGGTCGGGTGCCCGCGTCATCGTCGCCGATTGGCCGGAAGAAGCGCGGGTAGGACTTGCCCTTAGGGATAGGCTCAAACGGGCCTCCGGCAGTTCCATCCTTCCGGAATAGCAGGGAGGTCTTGCCAAAAGGGAGTCGGGTTGCTAAAATCCCGGTTGTTGGTCTTGATGTCGGGGTGGCGGAATTGGTAGACGCGCTAGACTCAGGCTCTAGTGGGCATTAGCCTGTGGGGGTTCAACTCCCCCCCTCGACACCATAAAAATCCGGTAAGGTTCATGCCAGGTCGTGCCTGTCTGTTGACATCGCGCGGCCTTTTTGCTATTATGCGCCTTCGTCACCTCTAGAAATGTCCCCAAAAACCCCTTAAGGGAGGTCGTAACTCCCATGACAGTTTTTGCCCCCGCTAAGAGCCATCTCCAGCGCCGAGTTTTTGGAAAAGCGAAGGATCTTGTCGATTTACCCGATCTTGTAGAAGTCCAGAAGAATTCGTACGGGTGGTTCTTCCAGGAGGAAACGGAGGCCGATTCCAGGGAGACTCAGGGGTTGCAGGAAATCCTGTCCGAAATTTTCCCTATCGAGAGCTATGACGGTTCCTTTGCTCTGGAATTCGTCCGCTACTTCGTGGACGAACCCGCCATCCAGGAAGAGGAAGCAAGGCAGCGCGATTTGACCTGGTCGAAGCCGGTCCGTGCGACGATCAGGCTGGTGAACCGGAAGAACGGCGAAATCAAGGAGGAAGAAATTTACCTCGGCGATTTTCCCGTCATGACCGACAGGGGAACTTTTATCGTCAACGGGACGGAACGGGTGGTCGTCAACCAGCTGGCTCGCTCTGCGGGAGTCTATTTCAGCTCCGACACCACTGTCCCGGGTGGAGAGTCCTATGCGGCGAAGGTCATTCCCGATCGGGGGGCATGGCTTGAATTCGACCTGACCCCGGGGGATATCCTGTCCGTCAACATCGACAATCGGAAAAAGATTCCCGTTACGATGCTCCTGAAAGCGTTCGGGGCGACGAGCGACGAGGAAATCCTGAAACTGTTCGGGGCGAAACCCGAGCAGGTCGATCTTGTGGAACTGCACGACGAGGCCAGGGGACGCCTGCTTGCGGAGGCTGTCCTGGACAAGGAAGGACAAGTCCTGATCCGCAGGAACGACCGCCTGACAAAGGAACACCTGGAATTGCTTTTTGAACTTGGCATGACGAAGATCTGGTTGTGGAACGTCGATAACTCCATCGCGGCGACCCTGGAAAGGGATACTTCCCGTTCGGGCGAAGACGCCGTTCTGGAGCTTTTCCGGCGTCTACGGCCGAACGAACCTGCGCGGATGGAGAACGCGCGGGAATACGTTTACGGACTCTTTTTCGACACGCGCAGGTATAGCCTGGGAAGGGTCGGCAGGTACAAGCTAAACAAGCGGCTCGGCCTGGAGATCCCTGAGAGCCAGCGGCTCCTGACCATCGACGACGTCGTTTCGATCATCAACGGGATACTGCGCCTCCGGAACGCTGAGGAAAAAGAAGACGATATCGACCACTTGGGGAACCGCCGCGTTAGAGCGGTCGGAGAACTCTTGCAGAACCAGGTCCGGATCGGCCTTCTCAGGATGGAGCGGATCGCGAAGGAAAGGATGACCACGCTGCCGGACCTTACGAACGCTACGGCCAAGGATCTTATCAACGTTCGACCGATTTCGGCCTCGCTGCGCGAGTTTTTCGGGTCTGCCCAGCTTTCGCAGTTCATGGACCAGACAAACCCCCTGGCGGAACTGACACACAGGCGCCGCCTCTCGGCCTTGGGCCCTGGCGGACTAAGCAGGGAAAGGACGGGCTTCGAGGCGCGGGACGTCCACTATACCCATTACGGGCGTGTCTGCCCGATAGAAACCCCTGAAGGTCCGAACATCGGCCTTGTCACATCGCTGGCGACATACGCCCGCATCAACGAATACGGGTTCCTCGAAACCCCGCGGAGACAAGTGGTGGACGGGCTCGTCACGGATGAGATCGTTTTCCTGTCTGCGGACGAGGAAGACGGATATTACATCGGCAGGGCGAACACGCCGGTCGACAAGGATGGAAGGATAGTCGGTCCGGAAGTGCACGTGCGTTTCCGGGGCGAAATCGAGGCGGTCGAGCCTTCCAGGATAGACTTCCTGGACGTCTCCCCCAAGCAGATCGTTTCGATCTCCACAGCCCTTATACCGTTCCTGGAGCACGATGACGCAAACCGGGCCCTGATGGGGTCGAACATGCAGCGTCAGGCTGTTCCTCTTGTCCTGCCGCAGGCACCGATCATCGGGACGGGGATCGAGCATCACATTGCCAAGGATTCGGGTTGCTGCATTCGTTCCCGGAAAACCGGAACCGTCGTTTTCGTCGATGCCAACAGGATCGAGGTCCGCTCCGAAAAGGGAACGGTGGAAGGTTATAACCTCACTAAATTCCGGCGCTCGAACCAGGGTACGGTCATCCACCAGAGGCCCATCGTGTCCACCGGCGACCGGGTGGAAGCCGGAGATATCATCGCCGACGGACAGTCCGTCGACCACGGGGAACTGGCCCTCGGTCGAAACGTCCTCGTGGCATTCGTTTCATGGGAAGGCTACAACTTCGAGGATGCCATCCTCCTGAACGAGCGTCTCGTCCAGGAGGATCATTATTCGTCCATCCACATCGAAGAATACGAGGTCGAGGCGCGGGATACCAAACTCGGCCCGGAAGAGATCACCCGCGACATCCCGAACGTTGGCGAGGATGCGCTGAAAAACCTTGACGAGAACGGCATCGTCCGAGTGGGAGCAGACGTTCGCGCCGGCGACATCCTGGTCGGCAAGGTCACTCCCAAGGGGGAATCGGACCAGTCCCCGGAAGAAAAACTCCTGAGGGCCATATTCGGGGAGAAAGCCCGGGAAGTTCGCGACACGTCCATGAGGGTGCCGAACGGCGAGGGAGGCAAGATCGTTTCCGTCAAGCGCCTGACCATCGACCAGAACAGCGACGATCTTAGCCCCGGCGTGAACGAGGTCGTCAAGGTGTACGTGGCCCAGCTCCGCAAGATCTCCGAAGGAGACAAGATCGCCGGGCGGCACGGGAACAAGGGGGTCGTGTCCAAGATCCTCCCCGTGGAAGACATGCCGTATCTCCCGGACGGGACCCCGGTCGATGTTGTCCTCAGCCCGCTTGGGGTTCCCAGCCGCATGAACCTGGGGCAGGTCATGGAGACCGTCATGGGGTTCGTCGCTGTCCACAACGGGTGGAAAGTCGCAACGGCCGTTTTTGAAGGGGCCAAGGAGCAGGACATCTTTGACGGGGTCAAGGGGCTTTCCGCAGGAGATTACCCGGAAATCGCGGAGGACGGCCGGATCACCATTTACGACGGCCGTACGGGGGAAGCTATGGAAAACAAGGTCACGGTGGGCTACATGTACATGCTCAAGCTCATCCACCTTGTCGACGACAAGATCCACGCCCGGTCCATCGGGCCCTACAGCCTCATCACGCAGCAGCCGCTAGGCGGGAAAGCCCAGTTCGGCGGCCAGCGTTTCGGAGAGATGGAGGTCTGGGCCCTGGAGGGTTACGGAGCCTCCCACATCCTGCAGGAAATCCTGACCGTCAAGTCGGACGATATCCGGGGGCGCCTGAAGACCTACGAAAGGATCGTAAAGGGGCAGAACCTCACCAAGCCAGGGGTCCCCGAAAGCTTCAGGGTGCTTGTCAAGGAACTCCAGGGACTTGCACTTGACGTCGAAATCATGTACGACGACGGTTCCGTGGGCGAAGTCCTCCTGGAAGACGAGGACGAAGAGGTGGCGGTGCAGGGTGCTTCAAGGCCCCGTCCGCAGATCGTGGACATTGAATCGGACGAAGAAACCCCGCCCCAGTCTTTCGGCGGCGTGACGGAGGAAATGCTTTTCGTCGATCCGAAGGAACTGGATTCGGCGTTCGAGGAAGAGGAACCGGATGAAAAGGATTTGGCCGACGAGAGGGAGGATGCGTAAATGAGCCGTCGCGAAATCGTCGGAGTCCGCATCAAGCTGGCAAGCACGGAAAGGATCCGTGAACTCTCCAGCGGCGAGGTCAAGAAGCCCGAAACGATCAACTACCGGACGCTTCGTCCGGAAAAGGACGGGCTCTTCTGCGAGAGGATATTCGGCCCCACCCGCAGCTACGAGTGCGCCTGCGGGAAATACAAGCGCAGTGGCCCCAAGTACAAGGGCATCCTGTGCGACCGGTGCGGGGTGGAAGTGACCGACAACCGTGTCCGCCGCGAGAGGATGGGGCACATAGAACTGGCTGCCCCGGTCGTCCATATCTGGTACCTCCGGGGAATTCCCAGCCGGCTGAGCCTTCTTCTGGGAACGGCGACGAAGGATCTGGAAAAGGTGGTCTACTTCGCTCCGATCCGCAAGAGAAAACCGGTATTCAAGGTTGTCATGGAGGGCAGGCGCACGGACCTGGCTCGTCGCGGGGACCTGATCGATGCCTCGGAGGAGAGGATTCATTCCCATTACGACCCCAAGTTCAAGGCGGAGGAGGCCTTCAGGGTCTTCCAGGTCGACGATGTACCCGTCGACGAGGGAGATCTCGTTTCGGCCAGCCAGGTTTCGCGTTTCAAGGCGGACTACGGTGACGAGTTCTTCAAGGTGGAACCGGCGTTCCGTGTCGAGCTGGGCGAATCCGAGGGACCCGGAGAAATCCTTTCGGCCGGCGAAATAGAGGAACGCGGCGGCGCGGAAGCGATCCCCGGCATCAAGAGGGCTTTGGTGGGCAACCAGGAGGCCTTTATCGTTACCGCGGTCGCGCACCTGCCGTTCCAAAAGAACGACGTCCTTGCCGTCAGTGAAGTGCAGCTCTACAACCAGAAATACCCCGGGAGGTTCCAGACCCAGCCGGAGACAGTGACCATCGAGGATCCCTGTTACCTCGTCATCGATGGGGGAGAATCAGCATTTGCAAGGGGAGATATCATCCTCGAGAGGGAACAGCACCTCTGCGCGGCCTATGACAGGGATTTCTCCGCAGGCATCGGGGCCGAGGGAGTCCAGCAATTGCTGAACAAGCTGGACCTGGACGAAATGGCGGCCTCCCTGAGGGAAGAGATCTCCGAGACGACGGGCCAGAAGAAGCGGAAATTGATCAAGCGGCTGCAGGTCGTCGAGGACTTCAGGAAGAGCGCGAGCAAACCGCAATGGATGATCCTGGAAGTCCTGCCGGTCATCCCGCCCGACTTGCGCCCCATGGTCCAGCTGGAGGGCGGCAGGTTCGCCACTTCCGACCTGAACGACCTGTACCGCCGGGTGATCAACCGCAACAACAGGCTCCGCAAGCTCCAGGAGCTGCGGGCCCCGGAGATCATCATCCGCAACGAAAAACGGATGCTCCAGGAATCGGTGGACGCCCTCATCGACAACGGCAGGATGGGCAAAGCCGTCCTTGGAGCCGGTAACCGGACACTGAAGAGCCTGAGCGACCTTCTTCGGGGGAAGAAAGGCCGATTCCGCCAGAACCTCCTGGGAAAAAGGGTCGACTATTCGGGCCGTTCGGTCATCGTTATCGGTCCCAAGCTGCGCATCTACCAGTGCGGCTTGCCCAAACAGATGGCCCTTGAACTCTTCAAGCCTTTCGTCATGCACAAGCTGGTCGAAAGGGGACTTGCCCCGAACGTGAAAAGCGCCCGGCGAATCATCGAACGTGGCCGGGAAGAAATCTGGGCCATCCTGGAAGAAATCATCAAGGACCACCCGGTCATGCTGAACCGTGCACCGACCCTGCACCGGCTGGGGATACAGGCTTTCGAACCCGTCCTGATGGAAGGGAAGGCCATCCGCCTTCCGCCGCTTGTCTGCACCGCCTTCAACGCAGATTTCGACGGAGACCAGATGGCCGTCCATGTTCCGTTGTCACTGGAGGCGCAGGCCGAAGCCAGGATCCTGATGCTCTCGGCGAACAACCTCCTTTCCCCTGCGAGCGGGCGGCCGGTCGTCACGCCTACCCAGGACATCGTGCTCGGGATCTTCTACCTTACGGGGGCCCTGGACGGCAAGAAGGGCGAAGGTATGGCTTTCGACAGCATCGAGGACGTACTCGCCGCGATCGACCACGGTGTCGTCCACCCCAACACGAAAGTCCGGATGAAATGGGACGGCCAGTGGATCGATACGAGCCCGGGAAGGGCTCTGTTCAACAGCGTCCTGCCTGCGGAACTCAGGTACATCAACAAACAGATCGGCAAGAAGGACCTGGGGACGCTCATCGACAAAGCCTACGACCAGGTCGGGCAGGCGGCCATCGTTGACATGCTGGATGCCGTCAAGTTGCTGGGCTACCAGTGGTCGACGAGGAGCGGCATCAGCTTCGGGCTCGACTGCGCCGTGATTCCGCCGAGCAAGAAGACCACCGTGGACGAGACCATGAAACAGGAAGAAGAACTATCCGCCCAGTACGGCATGGGGATCCTGACGGAAGAGGAGTACCTGAGGCAGAAGGAAATCCTCTGGTCCGAAGCAGCCAGGCAGATAGCCGATGACATCGTGGCGAACATGGAACAGGCGAATCCCCTGCGCATGATGATCGACTCGGGAGCTCGCGGAAGCAAGAACCAGGTAGCCCAGATGGCGGGCATCCGCGGCCTGATGGCGGATCCTTCCGGGCGCATCATCGACTATCCGATCGTGGCCAACTTCCGCGACGGGCTCAACATGCTCGAATACTTCATCTCGACTCACGGGGCCAGGAAAGGGCTTGCTGACACGGCCCTCCGTACGGCAAAGTCCGGATACCTCACGCGCCGCCTGGTGGATGTGGCCCAGGACCTGATTATCACGGAGGAAGACTGCGGGACCGACAAGGGGACAAGGATCTGCGCCCTGGTCCAGGACGGGAAAACTGTCGTCATGCTGGCGGACCGAATCGCGGGCAGGACAGCGCTGGTGGATATCGAGGATCCCTCGACAGGAGAAGTCCTGGTGCAGGGCGGGGATGAAATCAGCCAGGCCATCGCCTCGAGGATCGAGAGTGCCGGGATCGAGGCAGTCTGGGTAAGGAGCCCGATGACCTGCGGACTGAGAAACGGCATTTGCCAGAAATGCTACGGACGAGACCTTGCCACGCGGAAAACGGTGGCTATCGGAGAGGCGGTTGGCGTCGTGGCGGCCCAATCCATCGGGGAACCGGGAACCCAGCTGACGATGAGGACCTTTCATACGGGCGGTGTGCGCCTGACCGGCGAGGACATCACACAGGGGCTTCCGAGGATCGAACAGCTTTTTGAGGTCAGAAGGCCTAAAAAGGTGGCCCAGCTCGTGGAGGCCGACGGCAGGGTCCTCGAAATCAGGGAAATGGAAGGCAAACGGAAGGTCATCATCGGGAAGGGCGAGGACGAAGGGGAAAAGGTCGTCTGCACTGTACCGGCCTCGCAAAACCTTCTCGTTGAAGAAGGGCAGCTCGTGAAGAAAGGACAGACCCTGACCGAAGGGTACATCGATCCCCAGCAGCTTCTCGAGGTGGAGGGGCTGGAAGCGGTGCAGAAGTACCTCGTGGACGGCATCCAGGAAGTCTATTTCTCACAGGGCGTCTCAATCAACAACAAGCACATCGAGGTCATCCTGCGCAAGGTTGCTCCCGTCAACAGGGTAAGGATAACCGAGGAAGGCGACAGTTCCTTTGTTGCCAACGAACTTGCATGGAAGGACGATCTTGACCAGGAGCTGGACCGTATCCGCAAAGAAAACGACCGCTGCATCGACGAAGCGATCGAATTTCTGCGCGGAAAGGTCATGCGGGATACGGAAGGCGGGGGGATCGAGAACCTCGCTTCGCTGAAGGGCAGGGAACTCGAACCCGACACGATCGAACGCCTCCTTGCACCGGGGTCGACCGTGCGTGAGATAACGGTGGAGGATGCCTCCGGGCAAACCCGGGTGATCCTCGGAGAAGCGGCCTTCCGGAGGGAGATGGAGGGACTCGAACTGATCGCGCCCGTCTCTCTCGGGGAAAACGGGGACATAAAGGCGACGGAATCCCTCGACCTCCAGGAGTTGCTCTCCATTACGCGAGGGAAACCGCAAACGCTTTGTGTCAGGGACACGGATACCTTGGCATCGCTCGAAAAGAGCGCCTATCTTGCTGAAGACGTCCTTTCGGATGGTGTGGCCGTGGTGGGTCGTGACCGGCCCCTGACCCCGGATGCACAGGAAAAGCTCAAGAAGGCCGGCGCATCTGCGGTGAAGGTTTGGCGGACTCTCAGCCGGCACAATATCGACGATGCCTTGAACCACCATCTTATAGAAAAATACTTCAGCAGGCCGATCAAGCAGGTGATCAACGCCCAGGGAAACCAGGTCAACGACATCGGGCGCATCGTGGACGGAAGAGTCGTCCGAGGCCTAGTGGAGGGGCAGATCGCCGCGGTCGAACTGGAGGGGGAAACCAGGGAGATCGTGACCCGGGAAAAACTGCTGGGGCAGGTGTTGACGGAGATCGCTTACGGGAAGGTTTTGCTTGAACCGGTAAGCGACGGCAAGGGGAACCTCCTGGCCGATGCGGGGACGGACATTAGCGGGGAAGTTATCGACCGCCTTGTCAAGGGTGAATTCCAGGAACTGGTTGTCCGGCCGAAGTCGGGTTCCATGGAAACCAAACGTCTCATCCAGAGGGTCTCGTTTGTCCGGAGGATGAGGGAGGAGCCGCAATTCAGGTCAGTCGTGCATGGCGTAACGAAGGCAGCCCTGGCCACCGACAGCTTCATGAGCGCCGCTTCCTTCCAGCAAACCGCTCAGATCCTGGCACAGGCTGCGGTTCGCGGAGACGTCGACAACCTGAAAGGGCTCAAGGAAAACGTCATCATCGGGCACCTGATCCCCGCAGGTACCGGATCGGAGAACTACCGGCGTCTCGAAATGCAGGAAACCTGCTGAAGCCAAAAAACTGACGCTCCGTTTTTTCTTCAAAGCCGGGGAAGTCCTTTTTCTTGACAGGGGCTTCCCCGGTTGATAATATGTCTCGGTGCGTCCGCACGGGAGGGGATTGCTGTGCCTTTAGGCGAGCTTGCCACGAGCCGGCGTGTTGTAGGGAAACGCCAGGTTCTCCGCAAAATGCAGCTTGGGCAGGTCGAAAAAATCTTTCTCGCGAAAGACGCCGCGGAGAAACATGTCATGGAGCTCCTGGCAGAAGCCGGCAAGCGGGGCATTTCTGTAGAGTGGTGTGAAACCATGGAAATGCTGGGTCGAGCGGGGGCCATCACCAGAAAGGCGTCCGTTGCCGGAATTCTGAAGGAGAATTTCGAAAATATCGAATAAGGAAAGGAGGGAGTTCTTTGCCAACGATCAGTCAATTGATCCGAATCGGGCGGGAAGACAAGAGGCAGCGCTCGAGCGCTCCTGCCCTTCAGGGTAACCCTTCGCGCCGGGGTGTCTGCACGCGGGTCTACACGGTTACGCCGAAGAAGCCGAACTCCGCTTTGAGGAAAGTGGCCCGTGTCCGCCTGACAAACGGGATCGAGGTAACGGCCTACATCCCGGGTGTTGGGCACAACCTTCAGGAGCACTCGGTTGTCCTGGTTCGCGGGGGCCGCGTCAAGGACCTGCCAGGCGTGCGCTACCACATCATCCGTGGAACGCTCGACTGCGGTGGGGTAGAAGGCCGCCGGAAGAGCCGTTCGAAGTACGGCGCCCGTCGCCCGAAATAGTTTTTTCGGAAAGGGAGGCTTCAGCGTATGCCACGTAAGGGGCACATCAGGAAGAGAAGCGTGAGTGCGGATGCCGTGTTCGGCATGCCGACTCTCACGAAGTTCGTGAACTGCGTTATGTACTGCGGCAAGAAAAGCACCGCGGAGAGGATCGTTTACGGGGCGCTCGAACTGACCGCAAAACGGCTCAATACCCAGCCGGACGAGGTTTTCCGGAAAGCCATGGACAACGTGAAGCCGGTCGTGGAGGTCAAGCCTCGGCGCGTCGGCGGAGCGACCTATCAGGTTCCTGTCGAAGTGGGGCCTGAAAGGGCGGAGGCATTGGCGATCCGGTGGATTATCCAGTACGCTCGGGCGAAGAAGGGGATGCCCATGATCGAGCGACTGGCGAGGGAATTCGGCGACGCCTACAAGGGTGAGGGGTCGTCCATGAAAAAGCGCGAAGACACGCACAAGATGGCGGAGGCCAACAGGGCGTTTGCGCATTACCGCTGGTAGAACCGATGCGTCCTGACGGGACCTGCCGGCACCGGGGAGCCTTAGACCATGGCAAAAGCTGAACTGAAAAATGTCCGGAACATCGGTATCGCTGCGCACATCGATGCGGGGAAAACCACGACCACCGAGCGAATCCTCTTCTACACCGGGAGGAAGCACAAAATGGGCGAGGTGCACGAAGGCGCGGCGACGATGGATTGGATGGAGCAGGAGCGGGAGAGGGGGATAACGATCACCTCTGCCGCTACGACCTGCCTTTGGAACGAGGCTCATATCAATATAATTGATACGCCCGGGCACGTGGATTTTACTGTCGAGGTCGAGCGGTCGATGCGGGTGCTCGACGGAGCAGTAGCGGTATTCTGCGCGGTGGGCGGTGTCGAGCCCCAGTCCGAGACCGTCTGGCGCCAGGCCGATAGGTACGGCGTTCCCCGGATTGCCTTCATCAACAAGATGGATCGCGTGGGAGCCGATTTCAACGCGGTCATCGACGGAATGCGAGAGAGACTGGGTACGAGGCCCTTGCCGATCCAGATCCCGATCGGGCTCGAAGACAGCTTCACGGGCATGGTCGATCTCGTCGCCTTCAAGGCCGTTGTCTACCAGGACGAGCTGGGAACGGACTACAAGGTTGTGAGCGTCCCGGCGGAACTGGTGGAGGACGCGCAGATGGCAAGGGAATTGCTGGTTGAGACCCTTGCGGATGTCGATGAAGAGGTCATGGAACTCTACCTGGAGGGGAAAGACGTCCCGGTGGACACCCTCAAGAGGGCGATCCGAAACGGGACGGTCTCCATGAAAGTGGTCCCGGTACTCTGCGGATCGGCTTTCAAGAACAAGGGGATCCAACTTGTTCTCGACGCGGTTGTGGACTACCTCCCAAGTCCTCTGGACTTGCCCTCTATCAAGGGCCTCAATCCCGACAACAACGAGGAAACGGAGCGAAACCCCTCTGAAGACGAACCTTTTGCCGCACTGGCCTTCAAGATCATGGTCGACCCCTTCGTGGGACGCCTGGTGTTCTGCAGGGTTTACAGCGGCCGGATCGAGGCCGGGCAAAGCGTACTGAATGCGAGCACCGGGAAGAGGGAGAGGGTCGGGCGAATCCTGCGGATGCATGCGAACAAACGCGAGGAACTCGATACCACGGAGGCGGGGGCGATCATTGCCCTTCCCGGCCTGAAGGGGACCAGGACTGGGGAGACTCTTTGCGACGAGGGGCATCCCATCGTCCTCGAGTCCCTCGAGTTTCCCGATCCTGTCATCGACCTTGCCGTGGAACCCCTCAGCAAGGCAGACCAGGTCAAGCTTTCCAAGGGCCTTTCCGCTCTTTCGGAAGAGGATCCTACCTTCCGTGTTCACGTCGACGAGGAAACGGGACAGACGATCATCCAGGGCATGGGTGAGCTGCACCTAGAGATCCTTGTGGACCGCCTGAAGAGGGAATTCGGTGTCGAGGTCAAGGTGGGTAGGCCGCAGGTCGCCTACCGTGAATCCATCCGCCACGGTTCGAGCGCCCAAGGCAAGTTTGTCCGGCAGAGCGGGGGGCACGGCCAGTACGGGGACATCGTCATCGAGATGGAACCCTTGCCGGACCACGTGGGCTTCGAGGTAGAAGACCGGATCGTCGGAGGAGTGGTTCCGAAGGAGTTCATCCCGGCTGTCCGTAAAGGCCTTGACGACGCCAAGAATAACGGCATCCTCGGAGGCTACCCCGTTATCGGGATGAAAATCTCTCTCGTCGACGGCAGTTACCACGATGTGGACAGTTCCGAGCTTGCTTTCAAGATCGCTGCGTCGATGGCGTTCAAGGAAGCGATGAAGAAAGCGTCTCCAGTCCTTATGGAACCGGTCATGGATGTCGAGGTCGTCACCCCCGAGGAATACGTCGGCGATGTCATGGGGGACCTTGCTTCCAGGCGGGGGAGCGTCGAAGGGATGGAAATGCGGAGCAACGCCAGGATCGTCCATGCCCAGGTTCCCTTGGCCGAGATGTTTGGTTACGCGACGGACCTGAGAAGCAAAACATCCGGCCGCGCTTCCTACTCGATGAAGTTCCAGAAATACGCGGAAGTCAGCCAGGACGTTGCCGAGAAGGTCCTGAAACGATAAAAACCGAGGGCAGAAATAAACAAGGAGGGTATCGGAGATGGCGAAGGAGCATTTTTCAAGGACGAAGCCGCACCTGAA
>CAYRNZ010000002.1:0-98414 GCA_964425765.1 uncultured Synergistaceae bacterium | reverse complement strand
AATCCAGTATGGGATGCTCCTTGATCAGGTCCATCTCCTTCCACCCCTTTTCAAAAGATCGTGAACGGATTGCGGCAAGGGAATTCTTACCTAGGGTGAACCCTCCTCTCCTGAAAGTTTATTATTAATTCATAATTGTTAAGTGTGTACATAATACTTCCCTCGCATATATAACATTTCCATAAAACGGCCGCAAGTGGTTTTCTTAGCCTATATCAGCGTTTCGAAGGTAGGTCCCTTTAACTTTCTCAAAAGAGGTTTCCCTGTCGAAAAAAAGGTCTCCAAGCAGAGACAACCTGCCGCCGGAAGGTGTTTCCCTTGAAAAGATGGAAAAATAGTCGGAGAAAAGGTCGTATTGCCTTCCAGGTTCTATTATTAGAAGTGGATTGTCGATTTCCTGTCTTAGAATTTCCAGCCATACCGCTTGTGAAAAAAAGCCCGGATCTCTTAAAAGCGATAAACTGTTTGTTTCTCGATTTTTCCGATAAAGTGCAGAATACACATATTCGCGTTTTGCCCAAAGTATCGGGCATAAAACCTGTTCCTTGGCGTCAAGAGAGACGTCGAGCGCTTCCATTTCAAGGTTGTCGACAGGGACGACCGGGCAATCGAGGGCGGCGGCCAGTGCCAAACCGTAACTCATGGCCAGCCTTACGCCGGTGAAAGAACCCGGCCCTGTGGCCAGGACGATCCGGTTTATCCGTGAAAGGGAAAGGCCCGAAAGAGACAAGAGACTCTGTAGGGCTGCAGGGAGGCAGGACGCCTGTTTCCTGCCGGCGTTAAGGTGCAGTTCCGAGGTAATCTCCCCGTTTTCGGATAGGCCGAGGGAAACCCATCGAGTCGAACAGTCGATCCCGAGATTGACTGGCAAGTTTTCACCCCAATTCTTCGAGTAATGCGCACTTGGCCTTGGCGAGGGCGGCTTCGGCCTTTGAGCCGATTCCGCGGATGGTTACCAGGCGCGAATCGGTATTTTCAGCATTTTTGTTTTCAAGACGGCAAACCCAGGTTTCTATGCATGGTGGGGCTTCCCAGTTTTCGGGCCACTCGACGAAAACGACCCTGCCTTCCTCCAGCGCTTCCTCAAGGCCAAGGTCAACGTGCTCCCCGAAGGTAAGCCTGAAAAGATCTGCATGGGTCACTCGGATCGCGGCGTCGTATTCGTTTACAAGCGTGAAGGAAGGGCTCCGGACGCCACTGCCGCTCAGTCCCTCCACGAAGCCCCGAACGAAAACCGTTTTTCCCGCTCCCAGGTCTCCGAAAAGGAGAACCAGGAGGCCGGGGAAAACGTACCGGGAGAGTAATGCTCCCAACCGAAGTGTTTCTTCCTCGCCCTTCGACACGTATTCGAGGGGCCTTCGAAATGGTCCCGGGTCGACTTCCACTTCAGTTCGCCTTTTCGTGTAGAGGGTGCCGCAAGGGGATCCCGGACGCTGCGGGCGCGGCAGGAGAATGGAGCTCGCCGAGAACAACGGGAATGCCGTCTGCAACTTCGGCGGCCAATAGTCCGGCTTCCGAGCCCTTGACAAGGGTCATGCGACCGGCAGAACGGGCATGAATCCAGGCTGCGGCCAAGCCAGCCCGGTAGGGAGAAAGTTTCCTTGCGAGGAGCATCCCGGCGATTCCCGCCAGAACGTCACCCGAGCCCGGCACAGCGAGGGCGGGGGTTGATTCCAGAGATAAACCTGTCCGGTTCCCGTCGCAACACAGGGAAAACGGGCCCTTCAACAGTGTCGGACCGTAAAGGGTGGAAAGTTCGGATACCGACCGGAGACGGAAAGCGGAAACCTCCTTCGCCGTATTGCCGAGCAGGCGCGCTGCCTCCCCTTCATGGGGGGTGATGAGCGATAGACCGGTATTTACCCTGCCCGACAGGAAGAATAAGGCATCTCCGTCGAGGACGAGTGGATTGGTCCATTCCCGGGAAATCCACTCGATAAGGTCACCCGATGCTCCCGAACGGCCGAGTCCTGGTCCCGCCACAAGGGCGCCTGCCTTCCCGCGCCATTCGCTCAGGAGCTGTATCGCAATTTCGGAATCGAGCATGCATGGATTGTTCTTCGATGCCTGTGCGATGACGGTTTCGGGCAGGGTCAAGGAGGCGGCCTTCGCGATGCATTCGGGGACCACGAGTACGACGAGCCCTGCCCCGGCTCTCAGGGCTGCCCGGGCAGCGAGCAGAGGGGCCCCCCTGTACTGTTTGCACCCGCCAAGGATGAGAACCGTCCCCTTCTTGCCCTTGTTGTCGTCGAAAGCCGGGGAGGGCCAGTCTCTTGCCGCATCTTCCCGTGTATAGCCGTCCAATTCGCCGGAGGGGAGCACCTTTTCTGGCGTTATGCCGATCGGGATGATCTCGACCTTACCGGCGCAAGCGGCGCCCGGCATGACCCTTAACCCGATCTTGGGTGCCAGGAACGTGAGGGTGAGATCGGCCCGAAAGGCGGTTGGACAGGTTTCCCCGGTGGAAGGATTGACTCCCGAAGGAATATCCAAAGCAACACGCGGCATTCCCCCAAGGGTTGAAAGCGACAATAACCGTCTGCATTCCCCCCTCGGTTGGCCTTCCGATCCTGTTCCAAGCAGAGCGTCGACGATACCCGAAGGACCGCAGGCGATTCGGCGCAAGTCGTCGTCATCGGTCTTCGGGCTTTCGACGACTTTTCCTCCAAGGCCTTCGAAAGCCCGTAGGAAAAGTGCGTTTTCGTTTTTTACTCTCTCCTTCTCAGCCGCAAGGACCACGGTCACTTCACAGCCCGCCACCAAAAGGTGCCGGGCAAGCACGAGGCCGTCGCCTCCGTTTTTGCCCGTTCCGCAAAGGAGGGTCCAGCCGGTTTTTCCGTAGTGCTTCAGTAGTGCTTCCGCCGCGCCCCTTCCGGCACTTTCCATCAGGACCTCGGAAGGCAGCCAGAAGGTCTCTATGGCGGTCTTGTCGGCCGAGGAAACCGACGCTGCGCTATAAAAGGGGATCATTGGAGGTCTCCAGCACGACAACGGCTATCGCCATGTCGTTTTCGTGGGAAATACTGAGGAAGACCCTGCAGTCGCCGTAGAGCTCGAGAAGTCGCTTGGCACTTGGGGAGAGTTTCAGTTCGGGGAAACCTCTTTCACGGGAAACCCATACGGATTGAAGGCCGATCTTGGAAAGGCCCCATCTCCCTGCCTTGGCAAAAGCCTCCTTGGCAGCGAATGCGCTGGCATAGTGCGTCGCGGGATTTCGGGCCGCCTCGGCGTAATCTACCTCTTCCGCCGAGAAAACCTTGTGCACGAACTGGCCTTTTTCGATTGCCCGTGACATTCGCGAGATTTTGCAGAGGTCGATTCCTATCCCGATAATCAAGGGCAGCCTCCCAAGGTGTGGATAACAGCGATTATAAGGGAAGGGCAGCGGAACTGGAAAAGAAAAAGGCACCCTTCGCAGGGTGCCGTACATTTTGGTGGGTGGTACAGGAATCGAACCTGTGACCTCTTCCGTGTCAAGGAAGCGTTCTTCCTCTGAACTAACCACCCGGAGCATCATGCATTTTAAGGGGCGGTCAAACCCTTGTCAATCATTCGTTTCCATTCGTACATCGCAATGGCTGCCGCCACAGAGGCATTGAGCGAGCCGGATTTTCCGAGCATCGGGATTCTCCTGCGTTCGTCGCATCGGGTTTCCACGGGCTTGCTCATCCCCTTCCCCTCACTGCCCACGATAAGGGCGAGGCGAGGCGGCAAAGGAGCTCCGTCCAGTTTTTCCCCGGCATTGTGGTCGAGCCCTACGGACCAGAAACCGTCAGGTTCAAGCCTGTCCAGGGCGAGAAGAAGGTTAGGCGCGGCAAGAATAGGCAAGCGTGCCGCGGCCCCGGCGCTGGATTTCAGCACCGCCCCGGTGGGAAGCGCAGAGCGCCTGCGGGGGACAACGATGGCGGTCGCCCCGAAAGCTTCCGCCGAACGCGCGATACTGCCCAGGTTGTTCGGATCCTGTAGATGGTCGAGCAGGATGACCAGGGCCGGTTCTGGGTTTTTGGGCAAGAGATCCGACAGGTTTTCGATATCGCCCATCTCTATGGGCATGACCTGCGCGACTACGCCCTGGTGCGCCGTTCCCGGGCATATCCTTTCGATGGCTGCGCGGTCCGTCTTTTGGAAGGGAATTCCCCATGCACGGCACGCGTCCTCGATTTCCTTGACGAGATGGTGATGAGAGTCCTTCAACACCAGGACCTTACGAACTCTTTTGGGTGCTTCGGCGATCAACCCAAGGACCGCATTTCTGCCCCAGGCCAGTTCAGGGTCGTCTTGAACGATCTGTTTTTTTCCGTTTTCCTTCATGGCCGTATCCTTTCAGTTGGGTTAGATACTCCCCGAGACAGGAAGCCGTGTGTCCTTTTCCTTTACGGGAAAGTTCCAGGGGAGCACCGGCCGCTACGAGGTTTCCGCCCGCATCGCCCCCCTCGGGGCCGAGGTCGACGATGTAATCGCAGGAAGCGAGGACGTCCAGGTTATGCTCGATCAAGATGACGGTGTTACCCTGGTCGACCAGCCTGTGGAGCAATAGCAGGAGCTTGTTGACGTCCGTATAATGCAGTCCCGTTGTGGGTTCGTCCAGAAGGTACAGGGTGGATCCCGTAAAGCGCTTGGACAGTTCTGTCGCCAGCTTCACTCTCTGGGCTTCGCCTCCGCTCAGCGTAGGGGCGGGTTGCCCAAGGCGGATATAACCCAGCCCTGCTTCCTCGATAACCTTGAGTTTCGAGGCAATCCTGGGGATATCCGAAAAAAACGCCAGGGCTTCCTCGACCGGCATATCCAGCACATCCGAGATGGTGCGCCCCTTGTAACGGACTTCCAGGGTTTCGTGGTTGTATCGTTTTCCTTTGCAAATTTCGCAAGGGACAAACACGTCAGGCATGAAAAGCATCGAAATACGGCTTTCTCCCTCTCCTTTGCAGGCTTCGCAACGCCCTCCGCGCACGTTGAAACTGAAACGACCGGGCTGGAATCCTCTGATCCTGGCGTCCGGCAGCTGTGAAAAAAGCTCCCGGACAGGCGTGAAAAGGCCAGTGTAGGTTGCCGGGTTGGACCTGGGTGTTCTGCCGATGGGATCCTGGTCTATCAGGACGATATTCCTGAAAATCTCCCATCCCCTGATCTCCCGATGCAAACCCGGCCTCGCACGGAAATCTTTGTCCATCAGCCGTTTCATTCCCCTGTACAGGATATCGTGCATCAAGGTGCTTTTGCCGGAACCGGAAACGCCCGTAATGCAGGTCAGGACTCCAGTAGGCAGGCTGACATCGATATTCTTGAGGTTGTGTTCCCGGGCGCCAAGCACCTTGATCCAGCCGGCCGGATTCCTGGTGTTCTCCTTAATCGCGGCCCCGAAGGATTTACCTTCCAGGTAAGGGCCGGTCATGCAATCGCATTCAAGAATGGATTCCCTCGGTCCGGCCGCTACGAGGTTCCCGCCATGTTCCCCGGCACCGGGGCCAAGTTCGACGATAAAATCCGCGGCCAGCATCGTATCACGGTCATGTTCCACGACCAATACGGTATTTCCAAGATCCCTGACTGCCTTCAGCGTTTTCAGGAGTTTTCCCGTATCCCTGGGGTGAAGGCCGATCGTCGGTTCGTCCAGGACGTAGAGGACGCCGCTCAGGTTTGAACCGATCTGCGTTGCCAGGCGAATGCGCTGGCTTTCTCCTCCGCTCAGGGAGTCAGCCCGCCTTGCAAGTGAAAGGTATCCCACCCCGACGTCGACCATGAAAGAAAGGCGTTTTCGCAGTTCATCCGTTATTTGCCTGGAAATCTCGGTTTCCGCCGGAGAGAGGCGGATTTGTCCCAGCCGTTCCAGGAAGGCGGCAACAGGCATTTCCGTCACTTCGGCTATGTTCAGACCATCCACCGTGACGGCGAGGGCCTCGGGGCGAAGGCGCCTGCCCATGCAGTCCCTACACTGGTCCTCCGACCGGAAGGAAACGAGTTCCTCCGCTACGGAATCGGATTCGGTTTCGGTCCAACGGTTGTCCAGCCAGGGCATGAGTCCTTCGTAACGCCCCATGTAGGTCTGTTCCTGCCCGTTTTCCCTATAGAACATGGGAACCCTGTCCGGTATACCATGGAGCACGGCCTCCCTGATGTAAGAGGGAAGAGCGTGGAAAGTGCCGGAAAGGTTCCACCCCTTTGAATCCGCAACAGCTTTCAATTTGCGAAGCATATAGTGGCTTGTTTTCCAGGGGAGAATGGCCCCTTCCCAAATCGATCTTTCGGGATCGACTGACAGTTCGAAGGAAAAATGCTCGTGGCTCCCTAGCCCGGAACAACCTTTGCAGGCCCCGAAGGGGCTGTTGAAGGAGAAAAGCCTGGGTTCGATTTCCGGGAGCGAAATCTCGCAGGAAGGGCAGGCGAAGTTCTCGGAAAAGAGTTTCTCCTCTCCCTCGCCTGTGGTGAAAAGCACGTACCCGCCCCCCATGCGCAATGCGGTTTCTGTGGATTCGCTGAGCCGATCCCTGTTTTCATGGCCTGGAGTCAACCTGTCGACGACGACTTCGATCGAGTGTTTTCTCTTTTTGTCCAGTCTTATCTCCTCTTCGAGCCAGAGGATCTTGCCGTCGACTCTCACCCGCAGGAAACCTTCGCGCCGTGCCTCTTCGAGGAGGTTCTTGTGTTCGCCTTTCTTTCCGCGGACAAGGGGGGCAAGGATTTCCAGGCGTTTCCCGTCGAGGTCCCGCAAGACGAGGTCGAGGATTTCGTCGAGGGAATAACGGTGGACCAGGTTTCCGCAGGCAGGGCAGTGAGGGATCCCGATCCTGCTGAAAAGGAGGCGGAGGTAATCGTAGACTTCCGTGACCGTCCCGACGGTCGACCGCGGGTTGTGGGAACTCCCCTTCTGCTCTATCGAGACGGCTGGCGACAATCCCGAGATCTCGTCCACGTCGGGCTTATTGAGAACGCCCAGGAATTGCCGGGCATAGGCTGAAAGTGACTGGACGTACCTTCTTTGCCCTTCGGCAAAGATCGTGTCGAACGCCAAAGAGGATTTACCGGATCCCGAGGGACCGGTGAAGACGACCAGTTTATCCTTTGGGAGAGCGACGGAAACGTTTTTTAGGTTGTGCTCCCTTGCCCCCTGGACGACGATGCGATGATCCACTATCGGTAACCCCTTCCCCATTTTCTTCTCGAATCATATCCCTGATCCTGGCCGCTTCCTCGAAATCGAGTTTTTCTACGGCCTTCCACATCATTTCCTCGAGCCTTGCCCGGTCGTAAACCCGCGCTTTCCCACCGGGGGAAGCGCTTCCCTCACCTTCACCGGGTGTCAGTTCTTCGGGTAAAATCCCGACGACTTCCTTTTTTACCGTACGTGGAGTGATTCCGTGGCTTTCGTTGTAGGCTTTCTGGATTTCCCGGCGCCTTCGTGTTTCATTCACTGCCTTCCGTATACTGTCGTTCATCGAGTCTGCATAAAGAATAACCGTTCCCGCAACGTTCCGGGCGGCCCTACCGATCATCTGGATCAAGGACCTGTGTGAACGGAGAAAGCCCTCCCGGTCGGCATCCATTATCGCGACCAGGGAGACTTCCGGCAGGTCGAGTCCCTCGCGAAGAAGATTCACTCCCACGAGCACTTCCACGGATCCGGTTCTCAGGGCCTTGATCAAATCCGCTCTTTCGAAAGTGTCCAGTTCGGAATGGATGTACCTGACTTTTAAACCGGCCTCGGAAAGGTATTCCGCTAGATCTTCGGCGGAACGTTTCGTCAAGGTGGTGACCAGGGCTCTTTCATGTGAGGACTGTAATTCGGCTAGCTTTGCAATGAGGTCGTCAACCTGGTTTTTCGCTTCAACGACATGAATCTCGGGGTCCAGGACGCCTGTAGGCCTCACGAGTTGTTCGACAACCCTGGAGGAAGCGCCGGTTTCCCAATCCCCGGGAGTCGCTGAGACAAAAATCACCTGGTTCATGTACTCCTTGAACTCCTCCCACTTCAGCGGACGGTTGTCAAGGCTGGATGGTAGCCTGAAACCATACTGTACGAGCGTTTCCTTACGAGAACGGTCCCCATTGTACATCCCCCGGATTTGGGGAAGCGTGATATGAGACTCGTCAATCACCATCAGGAAGTCTGGGGGAAAGAAATCCAGCAGTGTACCGGGAGGTTCGCCCGGATTCCTGCCCTCAAGGTGTCTAGAGTAGTTTTCTATGCCTGAGCAATAACCGACCTCAGAAAGCATCTCCATGTCGTACCGGGTTCTTTCCCGTATCCTTTGAGCTTCCAGCAGTTTCCCCTGGGAAGCGAAAAGTCCCGCCTGGAGTTCCATTTCCTCCTCGATAGCTTTCATCGACTCG
Source organism: uncultured Synergistaceae bacterium (assembly GCA_964425765.1). Lineage (GTDB taxonomy): Bacteria > Synergistota > Synergistia > Synergistales > 79-D21 > 79-D21. The sequence goes on along the minus strand of CAYRNZ010000002.1, from coordinate 90,086 downwards.
AGTATCTGCTCATTCGTAGTGACGTAATGCTGCGCCGGGAAGAGGACCGCCTGTTTTTTTTCTATTGAAACTTTCCCTGAAACCGGTTCGAACTCCGTTATCCTTTCTATCCTGTCGTCATCGAAAAGGATCCTTACGGCAATGTCGCTGTAGGCAGGATAAATCTCCACCGTGTCTCCTTTTACCCTGAAGGTTCCGGGCTCGAGGACCTGGTCGTTCCTTTGGTAGTAATTTCTCAAAAGTGCCGAGAGGAAATCTCTTCTCTTCCAGCATTCCCCCGTGAGGAACCTGAACACGGCCTCCTCGTATGCCTTCTTCTTCCCTAGGCCGTAAATGCACGAAACGCTGGCCACGACGATGACATCGCGTCTTTCTATCAGGGATTTCGTCGTTGCCAGCCTCAATTTTTCTATTCTTTCGTTTATGGAAGCGTCTTTCTCTATGTAAAGATCGTGGGCCGGGACATAGGCTTCGGGTTGGTAGTAGTCGTAATAGCTTACAAAATAGTGAACTGCGTTTTCCGGGAAGAAGGTCTTGAATTCGGTGTAAAGCTGGGCTGCAAGGGTCTTGTTGTGCGCGATGACGAGGACCGGCCTCTCGATCGTCGAGATTGCGCCCGCCACCGTAAAGGTCTTGCCGCTTCCGGTCACGCCAAGGAGCGTTTGCATGGCAAGCCCTTCCGCCAATCCGCGGGAAAGGGCATCTATAGCCTGTGGCTGGTCCCCGGACGGGGACCATGGGGAATGCAGCTTGAATAGTGTCAAGAATAGCCTCCCTGGGCCTCATGAAAACAAATGGCGCACGGAGAACCGTGCGCCATTTGCATCCCTCACGAATAACGCCTTAGACTTCCTGGGGCGTTTCTGCCGGCCTGATTTCAGAGCATTCGGATACGTCCGAGGGCTCGCTGGCTTCCGGGCTATTGGCCATTTCGGGAAGGGCAGGCAACTCCCCGCCCGAAATCAGCGTTTCGAGATCCTCGCCCTCCAGTATCTCTCTTTCGAGGAGAGACTTCGTTACCCTGTTCAGAAGATCAAGGTTTTCCCTCAGGATCCCCTTCACCCTTTCGTGGCAACCGTCGATGATGGACCTCATTTCCTGGTCTATGGCAAAGGCGACTTCGTCGCTGTAGTTTCGGTCATCGACGATATCCCTGCCAAGGAACACCTCGTGCTGCTTGCGGCCAAGGGTCATGGGTCCAAGTTTTTCACTCATGCCGAACTCCGTGACCATCTGTCTTGCCAGTTGCGTGGCTCTTTCGAGGTCATTCTGTGCCCCGGTTGTCACATCTCCCTGGGTGATCTCCTCGGCGACGCGGCCGCCAAGGAGAACGCAGATGCGGTCGATGATTTCGTTGCGGGAGATGAGGAACCTGTCTTCTTCAGGCAGTTGCAGCGTGTACCCGAGGGCCATGTGGCCCCTGGGAATGATCGAAATCTTGTGGACCGGGTCGCTACCCGGGATAAAACGCGCGACAAGGGCGTGCCCGGACTCATGCACCGCGATGATCTCCCTTTCCTTCGCGTTGATGATGCGGCTTTTCCGTTCCGGGCCTGCAATCACGCGATCTATCGCTTCTTCGAAATCGGGCATGGAAAGGGCTTTCCTTCCGTTCCTGGCGGCTAGCAGCGCGGCTTCGTTCACCAGGTTGGCGAGGTCGGCGCCAACAAACCCGGTGGTTCGCCGGGCGATAATATCTAGATTGACATCTGCCTCGAGTTTCTTGTTCTTCGAATGGACTTCCAGGATCGCCTGGCGTCCCTTCCAGTCGGGCTTGTCCACGACGATATGCCTGTCGAAGCGCCCGGGGCGGAGGAGAGCGGGATCCAGGATGTCAGGCCGGTTCGTGGCCGCGATCAGGATAATACCCGTTGAAGCGTCGAATCCGTCCATCTCAACGAGCATCTGGTTCAGTGTCTGTTCGCGTTCGTCGTGGCCGCCGCCCAAGCCAGCCCCGCGTTGCCTTCCCACGGCGTCAAGCTCGTCAATGAATACGATGCTTGGCTGCATTTTCCTCGCCTGTTCGAATAGGTCTCTGACTCTCGCGGCACCCACACCAACGAACATTTCCACAAAATCAGAACCGCTGATGCTGAAAAACGGCACATCGGCCTCACCGGCGGCCGCCCGTGCAAGAAGGGTCTTGCCGGTTCCGGGAGGTCCCAGGAGCAGGACGCCCTTCGGGACGTTCGCACCCAGGCGGGCAAACCGCTCCGGATCCCGGAGGTATTCGATGACTTCCTGCAGTTCCTCTTTCGCTTCGTCACACCCCGCCACGTCTTTGAAAGTCACTTTAGGGCGGTTGTCCAGGAAAACCTTTGCCTTGCTCTTCGCGAAGTTCATGACCTTGCTTCCTCCACCCTGCATGTTGTAGAGGATGAAGATCCAGGCCCCGATGAGAAGCAGCGTCGGGAAAAGCGAAGTCATCATGCCGGCCCACCACGGAGCCTTCTGCGGCGGAACGAAGTCTACCGCTACGCCAAATTTCACGAGGTCCTGCGCAAGGGGGCCGGGATCGAGGACGTAAGTCTTGAAGAGCTTGCCGTCCTTCGCGGTTCCCTTCACGAGGTTTTCTTCGATGGACACCTTCTCGATCTGTCCCGCTTGGACGGATTTCAGGAAATCGCTGTATGTGAGAGAGGCCATTTCCTGGGTGTTCTGGCCGGGCGTCAGGAACGCGTTAACGAGGCTGACCACCAGCACGATCAGGATCAGGTACAGACCAAGGTTCTTCGCCATTCTGTTCAAATGCCTTTCACTCCTCGAGTAGTGTCTTCTCCTCGGATTCCACGGAGGGTTCCGCGGCATGGATGTTGGGAAGGTTGCGCCAATAGCCCGAGTAATCGAGCCCATAGCCTACGACGAACTCGTCGGGTATGGAGAACCCTTTGAAGTCGACTGCAACCTCGATTCTCCTGCGATCCGGCTTGTCGAGCAGCACGCAGGTCCTGAGGCTTGCCGGTTCACGCCCGCGAAGCAGAACCTGCAAGTAGGAAAGCGTAAGCCCTGTGTCCAGGATGTCCTCGACGAGCAGCACGTGCTTTCCCTTGATGTCGGTATCCAGATCCTTGACGATTTTCACGATTCCGGAAGATTTCGTGGATGCCCCGTACGAAGAGACGGCCATGAAATCTATTTTCACGCGGGATTCCAGAGGCAGGCATCTGACAAGATCCGCCAGGAAAAATATCGCTCCTTTAAGGATGCCTACAGCGATGAACTCCCTGTCGAAGTAGCACTGGGCAACTTCGGCAGCCATCTCCGAGACTTTCCTGGAGATCATTCCCCCGTCAATAAGGATCTTTCCCGGTTTGTATTGCATTCATGCCACTCCCGTGTATTGTTCGGGGCAATAGGTAACCCTCAGGCAAGGGCAAGATTTTTCCGCAGTCTCCCTTTTCTTGCCCCAAAAAGGCGTCCACGACATTTTATCGCCAAACAGGACAGTAGGCCAGCATTTGCGGTAAAACCAGGGGACGGCGGAACTCCCTTCAAGGCACGAAACCTGCCCGGCCGGTTCGATGACGGGGGGCCGGGCCAAGATGGGAATGAGTGCCGAGAAATCCGAAAAAGCAGGAAAAGCTGGACCGGTTTCTTCCCAGACGATTTTCCCCGGACCCCAGCGAAGGCTTCCCCGGTATCCGCAAAGTGCCAGAGACGGGGGACATTCAGCGTCGAGAACATTCCTGTCGACCAAAGCCGCGTACCCTCCCCCGCAGCGGACTTCCAACGTGCTTTCCCATTGGAATCTCCAGCCCTGTCCCGCATCTACGAGGTCCAGCAGTTTATGCATTTTACGCTGGTCCAGCGTCTTGAGCCCAAGCCGGGCCGCATCACTTCTGAATACCTCGGCCCTTTCGAATCGGCCGATTTTCCTCAAGGAATCCAGGTCCCACGCGGAAATTGCCAGTGGAAGGTTTCGCCGCAGAATTTTCGAGCATATATTCCCTCTTGTCTCGGAAAAAGACTTCAAAGGCATGATGTTCTCCCTGAGGGAAAGCATCCTTTCGGTGAAAGAGGCGCCATAGTTTTTCGAAATGAAAGGGATGAGTTCGTTTCGTATCCGGTTCCTCAAGTACCGCTTGTCCTCGTTCGTCTCATCCTCTCTCCAGTCCTGTCCCCGGGCATAGAGGTAGTCCCTGAGCTCGGAACGGCTGCAGTAGACAAGCGGGCGCACGATCTTGCCCCGTCTTCCGGGGAGCCCGCAAAGCCCAGGCAGCCCAGTACCGCGGAGCAAGTTGATCAGCATCGTCTCCACGACATCGTCCGAATTGTGCCCGACGGCGATCCAGGAGGCGCCATTTACCGTCAACACTTCTTCGAGGAACTCGTATCGTAGCCTGCGTCCTGCCTCCTCGAGCGATTCTCCCTGTCTCCGCATAGAAGGAACGGGGAGCGAGCGAAAAAACGATTGAAACCCTTTCCGTTCGCATAGTTCTGCCACGAACCTGGCATCTTCCCGGGAGGACAAGTCGCGCATCCCGTGCTCGAGGTGGGCGACGAGGATCGGCCCGGGGTACGTTTCCTCGAGGGCGAGCAGCATCGCGACTGAATCGCCCCCTCCGGAAACAGCGGCGACGAGTTTTTCCCGGGAATCGATCCACCCTTGTTCCTTGCCCGCTCTAATGAGGTTTCCGAGCACTGGATGCGCCATGTTCCCTCCTGCAAGAGGGGGGGCTCCCCCGGGTAAAAAAAAGGGCGGGTTAGACCCCGCCTAATAAAGAAATATTCGATTGGTGGCGGTGAGTGGAGTCGAACCACTGACACTGCGGGTATGAACCGCATGCTCTAGCCAACTGAGCTACACCGCCATTGGTTGCGGGGGCAGGATTTGAACCTGCGACCTTCGGGTTATGAGCCCGACGAGCTTCCTGACTGCTCCACCCCGCGATAATTGCACCTTGGTGCCGGGCGCGGGAATCGAACCCGCACGGACTTTCGTCCACAGGATTTTAAGTCCCGTGCGTCTACCAATTCCGCCAGCCCGGCCAGCGCTGAACTATTATATGCACCCTTGGTATTGTCGTCAACTGCAAATACCAGCCGATTTGCACGAGTCCGGGCGGTTTGACACCTTGTATAAAAACTGATAAACTCTCCCTCGTGTGACAACGCCACTGCTTTAGTAAGGTAGCATGCCAATGGAGGCGAAGCAATTGCAGAAACAGGGCGTCTTTACCGAAAAGATTGGCGGAAAATTGGAACCTCTCTTTCTCGACAAGAACGAGAACCCCTTCCGCCTACCCCCATCCCTTCGCGAAGAAATCAGGCAGCTCGTCTCGACGGTGGACTTGAACCGTTACCCGGACCCGAAGGCAGAAAAGGTAAGACGTGCCCTTTCGGACCTCACAGGCGTGCCCCACTCGAACCTGATCGTGGGGAACGGCGGTGACGAGATACTTTCCATGGTTTTCACAGCGTTTGTAAAAAAGGGTTCAAAGGTCTTGACCCTTTCCCCTTCTTTTTCCCAGTACGAGGAACTTTGCATGCGGCACGACGCGAAATGGCTCCGTTTCCCGCTTGAAATCGGGGAGAACCGGATCTCATTTGACGAAAGGCTTTTCGAGGAAACCCTCGCCAGGGAAACACCGGAGGTTGTATTACTGGATACTCCCAACAACCCGACCGGCAAATCACTGCCTAACGATTTCCTCGCTCGTTTGGCGAGGAATTTCCCTGGCGTGATCGTGGTAGACGAGGCATATGGGGAATTCGCCCCGCAGACTTTCCTCGAAACCTACAAAGGAAGCGATTTGCCATGCGGCCTTTGCATCCTTAGAACCCTCTCGAAAGCTTGGGGCATGGCCGGACTGAGATTCGGCTACGCGGCCTGTTCCGAATGGGTTTGGAACAGGCTTGAAAGCGTTAGGGACATCTACAACGTGGGGATCCTGTCACAGGAAATCGCTTCGATCGTCCTGCAGTACAGGGAATGGATGGAAAGCCGGGTCTTGAGCATCCGTTACATGAGAGACGAGTTCATCCGTGCGCTCAACCGGATACCGGGCTGGCGAGCCTATGAAAGCGAATCGAACTTCGCTCTTGTTCGAACCGACTTCCCTGATGCCTCTCTCCTAGAAGGGCTGGCCGCCGCCGGCATCTACGTCAAACCGGTCGAACTGGGGGAACCGGGGACCTGGATACGCGTAACGATCGGAAAGGAGGAAGAAATGGGGCGTTTTCTGGACTATGCCCAGAAGAGGCTATAGGAACGCCGCTCGATTTCTTCCTCTTTCAGCTTCATCAACGATTGAACGAAGTAAAGTTTATGCTATAATCCAATCAAACAACGCACGTTGGTGCGTTAACACTAATGGAGGTGAAAATGGTGGCAGAAAAATGGAAGGATCGTCTGACTGACCAGTTGTGCAAGGCGATATTGGCCCTAGAGACGGAAGAAGAGGTTTACAGGTTCCTGGAGGATATCGCCACGATCGGTGAAATCAGGGCGTTGGCTCAGCGCCTGGAAGTGGCCAGGCTCCTCAACGAGGGGTATACGTATCCGCAGATCGCTCAGCAGACCGGGGCAAGCACCGCAACGATCAGCAGGGTCAAGAAGTTCCTCGAATACGGCGCTGACGGGTACAAGATAGTTTTGGACAGGCTAAAGGAGAAAAACTGAAAAACCTTTAACGTGCGGTGTTTTTAGAGGCAGGCGCTCTCCCTTCCGCAGCAGGGGGAAGAGTGCCTGCCTCTCTTTTTTCAGCGCAGGAGCAACCTGGCGAGGAGGTTGGGCTTTGCGGCCATTGCCCCCGTTGGGCACATTTCGTGGCAGCAAAGGCAGTGCACGCATAAACGCCGGTCAATTTCGATTTTTCCATCGGCAACACTGAGTGCCTTCACAGGGCAGACAACCGAGCAGGCGCCGCAGAAGGTGCAAGAATCCCTGCTCCAGGAGGGTTTTAGACGAACCATGGAGTGAGCCAATCCCCTAAGCGGTGTCGGGATGATACGCCTCAGGGAAGACGGGGCTTTGAAAAAACCCATTGCAGGCAAATCTTCCCAGGCAGCTCCCGAAAGATCGATTTCCTCTTTGCCGGCAGGGCCCATTGAGCGATTGGCCGCAACTGCCAACAACGGAATGGACAACGGGTCCTCATACCCCATTATCGAAGCCATGACGAAATCTGCGGCCAGTGCGTTCTCTGAGGCCACGATCCAACCGATGTCCCTTGCGGTTCCATGAGAGGGCCCAGCTCCTTCCATGCCTTGTACAGCATCGATCAGGTGCCAGTCGGGTACCCGGGAGATGTGCGCGTCAAGGATCGCATGGCAGAGCTTTTCAAGTGATCCGCTCCTGTGTGCAAGTTTACGGGTGGCCGTGTCTAGGTAACCGAAGGTGTTCTTAAGACAGCCGGTGATCTCCGTCTCGACGTGGGTTTTACATTTTGCCACATTGAACACGGTCCCGCTTTTCCGTACCTTAGACGGGATCCGTATCTTTTTCAGTTCCACTGCCCCGCTGTTTTCGATTTCCACGTACCCTTCCTCGTTGAGCGGAGCAACCTTGCAGGGATATTTCCCTAATAGCGGCGAGAGGCGGCACTTGTCGACAAAAAGCGGCCATTGGCCGGAAAAAAGGTAACCAGGGGAATCGGAAATTGATGCCCGGACCTCCGGTTTACGCTCATATATCCAGTCCAGGAGGCCAGTTATGACTTCAGGGTGAGTTGTAACAGCCTTTTCGGGTTCAACAGGAGACAGGAGGTTCACTTTCAGGAGGATGTCGCCCAGGAGAAAGGGACCACCGCCGGATCGTTCTATCGCGAGCGAAATGGCCTCCTTTACGAGGTGGGGCTCATACGAAGGACATCGGCAAATCCCTACAAGGAATTTGTTCCTCAACGAGTCGGCTCCTGACCTCACGGAATCCGGGAGGGGCAGAGATCGGCCAGCGTGCAGGCAGCACAGGCAGGTTTCCTGGCGTGGCAAGTGTTCCTTCCGTGAAGAATGAAATTCAAGTGTCCCCCCGCCTGGCGTTCGGAAGGAACCAGGTTTTCCATTTCCTGCTGGATCTCGACCGGATTTCGGGAAGGCGGGAACCATCCGAGTCTTTTCGTGATGCGTGCTACGTGAGTATCTACCGGGAAGGAAGGCATTCCCAGTTCGAAGGCCAGAACGCAGCCTGCAGTCTTGGGTCCGATGCCGGGAAGGTTCTCGAGGTATTCTTTTGCGGAAGGCTGACTCCAGTCCAGAAGGTGATCCAGGTTGAATTTCCCGAAGTCTTTCTTTAACTGGGAAAGGATTTCCTTGATCCTGGTGGCTTTCGTGGGAGCCAATCCCGCGATCCGGATCGAGTCCACGAGAGACTCGTAGCTTGCTTTCGCGACCATTTCCCAGCTGGGAAATTTTTTTTTCATTTCATAAAAGGCTCTTTCGCTGTTCCGGTCATTCGTGTTCTGGGACAACAAGGTGGCGACCAGCCCGTCCAGCGGGCTGCCGAAAGAGCGGTTTGGGGGATGGGACTCCATCCCCCAAACCGCTTCCAACCTGTCCAGCACTGCTATGACTTGAACCGGGTCAATCATCGTTTTCGGATGCATCTTCTGCGTTCTCGGTTTTTTTGCCGTTGCTTTTCTTCGTTTGGCTCGCTTTTTCCGACCAGACCTTCAGTTGATCCATCACTCCACGGAAAACCGTACCCGCGGGGTAATTCCCCTTTTCGTCCGGTGTCCCAGCGGAGGTTCCTGTCAAAATTTCAATTCCCTCTTCGACGGTTTCGACGGTCCAGACGTGGAAAAGCCCTTTACGGACGGCCTCGAGGACTTCATGGTCCAGCATCAGGTTCAGGATATTCTGTTTAGGGAGCAGGACACCTTGCTTCCCGGTAAGCCCCCTGTAGGAGCAGTAGCGGAAAAATCCTTCTATCTTCTCGTTGGCTCCGCCGATCGGCTGGATGTTGCCGAATTGGTCGACGGACCCTGTGACGGCGATTCCCTGGTTGATTGGTATACCCGAAAGTGCCGAAAGCAGGGCATAAAGCTCCGTCGAAGAGGCGCTGTCTCCTTCTATGCCGTCATAGGTCTGCTCGAAGGCAAGCCGGGCGGACAGGGAAAGGGGCATTTCCCTCGCGAACTTTCGGCCTAGGTAGCTGCTCAGGGTCAGGAGCCCCTTGTTATGTATGGGTCCTGTCATCTTGACCTCCCGTTCGATGTTGACTACACCTTCCTGCCCCATGAAGACGTTTGCCGTTATCCTGACGGGGTGGCCGAACATGTATTCCCGGAAGTCCAGCACCGTCAATCCGTTTACCTGGCCGACGGCTTCCCCATCGGTATCGATGCGGACCTGGCCATTTTCGAAGGAACGCTGGATTCGCTCCTCGATCAGGTTTGAACGGAACCTTTTCGCGTTGCAGGCTTTCCTGACGATTTCTGCCGTTACCAGCTTTTTCGACAGTTTTCTGGCCCAGGCCACCGATTCGACAAGGATTTCCTCTATCTGGTTGAAATGCGTGGACATCCGGGTTTGGTTTCCCGCGACGCGCGAGGCGAACTCTATGACCTCGGCGACACCGTCCGCGGTGAAGTCAAGCCCCTGTTCCTTCTTTACGTAGCTCGCGACAAAACAGGCGAGTTGCTGTTCGGTCGCCTTCGTCCTCGGCATATCGACGTCGAAATCTGCCTTTATCTTGAAAAGTTTCTGGAACTCCGGGTCATAAAGGTTCAGGAGATAATAAATCCAGCGGCTGCCGATGATCACCACCTTAACCTGGATCGGGATAGCCTGCGGGCGTAACGAGGAAACCGGGACGAATCCCAATTGTTCCCCGAGGTTCTCTATCGACATTTCCTGGGTGCGGAGCACCCTCTTGAGGGCTTCCCACGACATGAACTGCCTCAGTATCTCCTCGGCGTCTAGGACGAGGAATCCTCCGTTTGCCCTGTGTAGCGCTCCTGGGACGATCTTTCGGAAATCGGTGTAAAGATATCCCTGGCGGCTTTCATATTCGACCTTGCCGACCAGGTTGTAGTACGTCGAGTTTGTTTCATGGACCACCGGGGCACCGGTGCCCGGCTCGTTGGAAACAAAAACATTGACGCTATAGCGGCTAAAATCGACTTCCGCGTTTTCGTCACGGGCCGCTGCGATGAAGATGTTGAAATTCTCTATGATGTCCTCCGTGAGGGCGTCAATCCATCCGGCCAGCTTCTCGCCCTTCCCGTATTGCGACTTGAGGTCGGTAAGGTAGGGGCGAATCGCGTTGCGGCAGATTTCCGCCTCCAGGTTCTTGATCTTTTCCTTCAGGGATTTCTCATGGTCCCGTATCTTCCTCAGGATTTCCAAGGTCTTCTGGGAAACCTCTTCGGACTTTGCCTGGAGTTCTTTCTGCTCGCTCTCGGAGAGGGCCTCGAACTCCTCCTGCTGCATTTCCTTGCTGACCGGGTTCCCTTCCTCGTCTTTCGTGTGGGAAAGCGGGATATTCACGAACCCCTGCGGTGTTCTCTTTATCGAGAACCCTTTCTCCTGGGCCCAGGTCCTGGCCGATTCCATCAAGCTGTTGACCTGTTCTTGGAATTCCTTGACAAGTTGAGCCTTCGAATCCTCGTACTGGCTGTTCTCAAAGGCCTTGCTCAAGGCCGTCTTGAGTTCGTCGATCAATTCCGTGAGGTTTTCGGAAAGCTTTTTGCCCATTCCGGGGGGCAAGCTCAGGGCGAGTGGTTCTCCGGAATTAGAGAAATTGTACACATAGAGCCAGTCATCAGGGCAGGGGAGTTGGTTCGCCCGTTTCCCGAGCTGGTCCAGCGTGTACGTGGTACGCCCGCTTCCGTGGTCCCCCACGACAAAGATGTTGTAGCCCTTGCTTGCGACCTCGAGGCCGAATTCCATGGCTTCCACGGCGCGTTGCTGGCCGATGAGGCCTTCAAGGCAGCCGATCTGTGCTGTTGTTTCAAAACCCAGGGAAGTCGTTGATGTTTTTTTCCTGAGCTTCGTCAGCGGGAGTTCATACCGTTTCGGTCTGGGCATTCGTTTCCCTCCAGTCGATCTTCTCGCGATGCGTTTATGTTAGCACATGGCCTTCAGACAGGACTTTACAAACCCGCCAGGATCTTGCAACCCTGCCCGAACAAGGAGGGCAGGGTTGCACCGGCGAGGACGATCGCCCAGTCCGTGATTGACAGCGGTGCTATTGAAAGGACCTGCTGGAAAACCGGTATGGTTGTGATCAAGACCTGCAGGGCGGAAGAAAGTAAAACACCCGAGACCAGCCATGGGTTCCTGAAAATTTGCCCGAAGTCGTGGAATAGGCTGTGGTCCCTCACGTTGAAGACAAAGAGCAATTGGGCGAAAACGATCGTGTGGAAGGCCGTGGCTGTGGCGCACTCGGTATCCCCGGGATGCCGAGCAAGGGCTGCAAAAGCGACCGCAAGGGTTCCCAGGGCCATCAGCGACCCGTAGCAAAGGATTTGTCTGTAGATTGCCCGGGTGAGGATGCCTTCGCTCCGCGGCAAAGGGGGACGATGCATCGAGTCCGGTTCCGCTGGATCAAGTGCCAACGACAATGCAGGTAAAACATCGGTCACCAGGTTGATCCAGAGGATTTGTAGCGGCAAAAGCACCGCGGGCAGCCTCAGGAGGAGCCCCAGGAGGACCACAAGCACCTCGCTAAGGTTGCAGGAAAGAAGGTATACCACAGACTTCCGGATATTCCCGAAAATCCTGCGACCTTCGACGATGGCTTTCACGATCGTGTAGAAGCGGTCATCCTGAAGGATGACATCGGATGATTCCTTGCTGACTTCGGTGCCCTGGATGCCCATTGCGATTCCCACGTCCGCCTGTTTTAGCGCCACGGCGTCATTCACGCCGTCTCCCGTCATGGCCACGGTATGGCCTGCTTCCTGAAGAGTCTGGACAAGCGTCAGTTTGTGTTCGGGTGACACCCTGGCGATCACCGAGACCTTCCCGATTCGCCTGGCAAGGCTTTCCGGCGCTAGTGTTTCGAAAGTCTTACCGTCCATGCTGTCCGGGGAGCGCTCCGAAAGGATGCCGACTTCTTCGGCGATCGCACGGGCGGTTCCCAAGTGGTCGCCCGTGACCATGACGACATGAATGCCGGCTTCATGGCAAGCTCTCACCGAATTCGCGACCTCTGGCCTCGGCGGATCGATAATCCCCATCAATCCTACGAAAGCGAGTTCTGTTCCCTCCTCGCCCCAGGCGAATGCGAGCGAACGCATCCCGCCGCTTGCGATACGGGATATCTCGTCCGACCAACGTTCGCGCTCACTGCCTGAAATAGGCCGGGGCCCGCTTTCGCTCCACAGGTAGTCGAGTTCGAGAAGGATTTTTTCCGGCGCACCCTTCTTTGCCCTGCAACCCCGGTGGCAGGTCGTCATGGTCATGGTGCGTGAATCGAACGGGATTTCACCGGTTCTGGGGAATTCCTGCCTAATCGCGGCGGGATCCGCTCCCCTTTCGTTCGCCGCCCTCAGGAGGGCTATTTCCATTGGATCCCCCACTTCTTCGCCTTTTTCGAGGGAGGCGTTGTTGCAGAGGACCGCGACCTTGTAAAGTAATGCTTCGGATTCCGGCGAAACCGGCAAGACCGACCGGACAGACATGTCATTCATGGTCAGTGTGCCTGTCTTGTCCGTGCAAATTACAGTCGTCGAACCAAGCGTTTCTACCGAGGAGAGGTTCCTGACAAGGGCGTTCTGTTTCGCCATCCTGTGGACGCCAATCGCCAGCGTCATGGTGGCCACGAAGGGAAGTCCTTCCGGCACCGCCGCGACCGCAAGGGCAATACCCGTCTCCAGCATGTTGAGGATTCCCCTGCCTTGGAGCGATCCGACGACAAAGACGAAGGTCGCTATCGTTCCAACCAGGTAGAGAATGCCGCGGCTCAGCCTGCCTAGTTTTTCCTCGAGCGGGGTTGACTTCGAACCGACCTCTTCCAGCAGGGAGCTGATCTTGCCGATTTCGGAGTTCAATCCTGTAGCGAAAACGACCGCACGGGCGTTTCCCCTGACTACCGCCGTACCCGAATAAACGCAGTTCGTCCGGTCAGCTAGGGTAACGTTTTCCGGTAGCGGTTCCGTCACTTTCTCCACCGGCATCGATTCACCAGTCAGCGACGATTCGTTCACGGCAAGGTTGCGTGCTTCATAAAGTCGGGCGTCCGCGGACACGATATCGCCGGCTTCGAGCAGAAGGATGTCTCCCGGAACGACGTTTTCTGCCGGTACCAGCATAGGCCTGCCTTCCCGCTGGACCCTCGCTGAAGGGGCAGTCATCGAACGGAGCGCTTCGATCGCCCTTTCGGCGCGGAACTCCGTGACGAACCCGATCAGCGTGTTAAGGAAAATAACGACGACAATGGCGGCCGCGTCAAGCCGCTCTTCCATGAAAAGGCTGATAACGGCAGCGAGGGAAAGAACCCAGACCATGGGATTGTTGAACTGGGACACGATAAACGACCACCAGGGCGGAGTTTCCGGCTTTCGGAGGGAGTTTGTCCCAAAACGCGCAAGGGCTTCTGAGGCCGCACTTAAAGAGAGGCCCGTCGACGGGTCGGTTTCGAAGGCGAGCAATACTTCCCGGGCATCTTTAGAATGGATTTGGCTTATAGATCCCATGGCCTTTCCCTCCCGGTAAGCCTGAGGTTGCCGATAAGCTTGACTGAATTTAAAATGCGCTTTGTGTGGAGGGTTGTCAATCATGGAGAGGGCTTGTTTTCTCGTCAGCGGCGTGGTGCAGGGGGTCGGGTTCCGGCCTTTTTGTGCCCGCCTGGCAAGCGAAGAAGGCTTGAAAGGCTCGGTCAGGAACACTTCAGCCGGTGTCGAGATAGAAACCTGGGGAAAGACCGGCGATATCGACCGATACTTAAGGCGCCTGGAACGTGAATGCCCGACTGCCGGGTATATCCATTCCATTGTAGTGCTCGGAAGACAGAAAATCGAAAATGGTGAACCGGCTAGTTTCGAAATCCTGAGAAGCGAAGGAAGAACCATCCGGCAAGCGCTTATCCCACCGGATATCGCGACATGCGACGCCTGTGTCGCAGAAATGAAAGATCCAGGCGATCGCCGCTTTCGCTATCCCTTTACAAACTGCACGCTTTGCGGCCCTCGTTTCTCGATCATCCGGGACTTGCCTTACGACAGGGAGAGAACTTCTATGGCTCATTTCCGGATGTGCCGGGCCTGCGAACGGGAATACCATGAAAGCCGCGACAGGCGATTCCATGCACAACCCAACGCCTGCCCGGCCTGCGGTCCTTCCCTGTGGGCCTGCGACGGGAAAGGCCGTAAAATTGCCGCTGGCGAAGAAGCAGTCCACTACACCGTAAAGTTGCTCGGGGACGGGAAGATTGTTGCGGTGAAAGGTCTCGGAGGTTTCCACCTTGCCTGCGACGCGCGGCTTGACTCCGCAGTTTCGCTCCTCAGGGAAAGAAAAAAACGCCCTCATCGGCCTTTCGCCGTCATGGCAAAAGACCTCGCCAGCGCGGAGAGACTCGTTTACCTGACAGAAAGGGGCCGCGATTGCCTGACCTCCTCGCGGCGACCCATCGTCCTTTCCCAGTGCAGGCCCGGTTCTGGGCTCTCCCGTTTTTTGAACCCCGGCCTGGACACGATCGGGGTCATGCTGCCTTATACCCCGCTCCACCATCTCCTCCTGGAAAACCTGGACGCGCTGGTCATGACCAGCGCGAACATGAGCGAAGAACCCATCGTGGCAGACAACGGACAGGCGATGGAAAAACTCGGCCCGCTTGTCGATGCTTTTCTCATGCACGACAGGGACATCCTTATGCGGGTAGACGATTCCGTGGTTTCAGTAGCTGGAAACCGTTCCTTTTACACGAGAAGGGCGAGGGGGCTGGTGCCCCTGCCTCTTTTCCTGGGCGACAAGGGCCCGTCGATTCTAGCTGCGGGTGCGGAGATGAAGTCCACCTTTTCGGTTACGCACCAGGGCAACCTCTTCCCAAGCCAGTACCTCGGGGACTTGAAGGAAATGCCAGCATCGGACTATTACCGTGAAGCCCTCGGTCATTTTTTATCCCTCTTCGGCATGAAACCGAGGTTCCTGGTTCACGACCTCCATCCGCAATACCTTTCCACACGAATCTGCAGGGAAGCCGTCCCGGAGCTTGAAGAGAGCACCGCGGTCCAGCATCACCATGCCCACCTGGCCGCCTGTCTTTTCGAGAACAAGTTTAGGGAGCCGGCGATCGGCCTGATCCTGGATGGAACGGGATACGGCACGGACGGTACGGTCTGGGGCGGGGAAATCCTTTGGGGTGACGCGACTTCCTGTGAACATCTCGGCAATTTGCTGCCCTTTTCACTTCCAGGGGGGGAAAGAGCAATCCTGGAACCGTGGAGAACCGCTTATGCCCTTGTCCTGGAGAGCTGCGGGAGGGATGAGGCGACAATACACCTTAAGAGGACAACAACTGGGCTGAAGCTTGCACCCGAAGCGCTTTTCGCGGCTGTCGAGGCAGGAGTCCGAACGACATCTTGCGGGAGATTGTTCGACGGAATTTCAGCCCTGTTGGGCTACGG
This sequence comes from uncultured Synergistaceae bacterium, assembly GCA_964425765.1. GTDB lineage: Bacteria > Synergistota > Synergistia > Synergistales > 79-D21 > 79-D21. The sequence continues at coordinate 74,577 of CAYRNZ010000002.1, read as the reverse complement.
TGACGTCGTCTCTTACGACGGACAGGCTCCAATGACTCTTGAAGCCGCCTCGAGGGGATCGGGGACTCTGCCTTTTTCCATAACTGAAAACGGGCACGGAAAGATCCTGGACTGGAGGCCGGCCATCAGGGCGATTATGGAACGCTTGCCACGAGAAGGCTCCGCTCGTCTGGCTGCCGCTTTTCATAACGGTCTTGCGCTGTCGCTTGCCGAATTGGCGGAAACTCTGGCAGAAAAAAAGGGAAGCCGCTACGTGGCCCTTTCGGGCGGAGTCTGGCAGAACCGGCGTCTTTTTACCCTCGTTTCGGCCCATCTCAGGAAAAGGGGCTTGCACCCGCTGGCGCATACCCTTCTATCACCGAACGATGAATGCGTTTCCGTCGGGCAGGCCGTCATCGGCCACGAAAAATGGCGTTCATAAAAAACGGTCCCTGGTTTGGAAAAACCAGGGACCGCGGTTGTAGGGTTTCATCACTTCGCGATTCAGTAGTCGATCGCGCTGATTTTCTCGAGTTTTTCCAGCTTGTGTATGGCCTCGATGTACCGGATCGTACCGCTCGCCGACCGCATGACGAGCGACTGCGTCCTGATGCTTTCACCCTCGTAGCGGACTCCCTGGAGGAGTTCCCCGTTCGTTACCCCCGTGGCGGCAAAGAAGACGTTCTCGCTGTTCACGAGATCGCTCATGGAAAAGGTTTTTCCCAGGTCCATTCCCAAATCCCTGCATTTGCGTGTTTCCTCATCATTTCTGGGCCATAAGGTGCAGAACATGTTGCCCCCAACGCACTTCAGGGCGCAAGCGGAAATCACGGCTTCCGGGGACCCCCCGATTCCCGCTAGAAGGTCGATCCCGGTATCGGGTTTGCAGGTCATAAGGGCACCCGCTATGTCTCCATCGGAGATGAGCCGTATACGTGCCCCCACCCTGCGAATGTCTGAAATGAGTTCCTCGTGCCTGGGACGGTCCAGGACAACCACTGTGACGTCTTCAACGTCTTTTCGCTTGGCCTTTGCAACCCTGCGTATGTTTTCCTCAATTGGGAGTCCGATGTCGATTGCGCCGGCTGCTTCGGGTCCCGTTGCGATCTTGTTCATGTAGAAGATATGTTCCGGAAAGTACATGCTGCCTTTCTCCGCAAGCGCCACTACGCTTATCGAATTCTGGCGTCCTAGTGAGAGGAGGCGCGTTCCGTCGATGGGATCGACCGCGATATCGACTTTCGGATCCTCCCCGGTGCCTAGCCTTTCACCGTTGAAGAGCATCGGGGCTTCGTCCTTCTCCCCCTCACCGATGACGACAGTCCCGTCCATGCGAATAGTGTTCAGCATGTAGCGCATCGCATTGACCGCCGCCCCGTCCGCGCCGTTCTTGTCCCCCCGGCCCATCCATCGACCGGCCGCCATGGCAGCGGATTCCGTTACTCTTACAAGTTCGAGCGCGAGGTTCCTTTCCGGAAGAGACATAGGTGCACCTCCTCAATCGTTTTGTCGGAACTTTTCACCGTCGGTTTCGAAACGGGAAAAAATCTCGTCCACGAACCGGGTGAAATACGCATAGTCAAAAAGCCTTTCGAGCGTCTCCTCGTCCAAAACATGGGCAACGCGCGCATCTATCGCCAGGAGGTCCTTCAAGTGCCCCTCTCCACTCCAGCATCGCATCGCGTTGTCCTGGACGATCGAATAGGCTTCCTCACGACTGATTCCCTCTTCCTCAACGAGGTAAAGGAGGACTCTTTGGCTGAAAAGCAGCCCTTTCGTCAACCCAAGATTCATCGCCATTTTTTCGGGGTCCACCGCAAGGTTCTCGACGATGCGGTCCATTGTCCTGAGAGAGTAGTGAGCGAGATGAAAGGCGTCCGGCCAGGCGATCCTTTCCACGGAGGAATGGCTGATATCCCGTTCGTGCCAGAGGGCGACATTCTCTAACGCAGGGAGCGCGTAACCCCTCATGAGCCGGGCCATACCGCAAATCCTCTCGCAAAGGATCGGGTTTCTTTTGTGCGGCATGGCAGAGGAGCCCTTCTGGCCTTTCGAGAAAGGTTCCGAGGCCTCGAGCACTTCGGTCCTCTGCAAATGGCGTATTTCGGTCGCGATCCGCTCAAGTGTGGAACCAAGAATCGCTATAGCTGTCATCACTCCGGCATGCCTGTCTCTCTGGAGGATCTGGTTTGAAACGGCCGCGCGCTCCAGGCCAAGCTTTTCGCACACCTTTTTTTCTATCTGCGGCGGGCAGTGGGCATAAGTACCCACCGCGCCGGAAATCTTTCCAGCGGCGACCTGTTTTTTCGCGAGGTCGAGCCTTTCACGGTCCCTTTCCAACTCGTAATGCCAGTTCAGTATTTTCAGCCCGAAGGTAGTCGGTTCTCCGTGGATCCCATGCGTCCTGCCTACGCAAGGCAAGTGCCGGTATTCCCTCGCTTTTTCGAGGACCAGGATAGAGAAGGCCCGGAGCACCTTTTCGATCACCCCGATAGCCTCGAGGAGAAGCAGGGAGCCTGCCGTGTCTACGACATCGCTGCTTGTAAGGCCCAGATGAACATAACGCCCGTTAGGACCTATTCGCTCGGCAACTGCGCTGACGAAGGCGATCACGTCATGGTGGGTTGTCTCCTCGATCTCGAGGATCCTGCCGACATCGAAACCTGCCTTGGCCCTGATTTCCTCCATTGCCTCGGGAGGAATCGTGCCCTCTTCCATCCAGGCTTCGCAAACGGCCAATTCAACCTCGAGCCATTTAAGAAAACGGTTCTCGTCTGACCAGATCCTTTTCATTTCCGGAGTTTCGTATCGTTCGATCATGAAAGGGTGTCTCCTTTCGACAGGCATCCCTCTTTTAAATCCAGCAGAGCCTCTACAAAATCTGAGGGCCGGAACGTGGCGAGGTCGTCAATCTTTTCACCGAGTCCGACGTACCTGACGGGTAACCCCAGTTCTTCCACGACGGACAGGATGATGCCCCCCTTGGATGTGTTGTCGTATTTTGTCAGGATAACGCCTGTCAAGGGGAGGGCTTCACGAAAGACCTTCGCTTGCTGGAAGGCGTTTTGCCCGATGACCGCGTCAAGGACAAGCAGGAATTCAACGCCCTCGTTTCCGGCTTCCCTTGTGACGACACGCGAGATTTTTCCCAGTTCTTCCATCAAGTTATGACGTGTGTGAAGCCGGCCTGCGCTGTCAGCAACAACTAGGTCGGCTCCCGAGGCCTTTGCCGCCTTAATCGCGTCGAACACCACGGCAGCCGGGTCGCTGCCGGGACCATGGCTAACTAGCCTGGCGCCGGAACGTTCGCTCCAGACGGAAAGTTGCTCGATCGCAGCAGCCCTGTAGGTGTCCGCGGCCGCAAGAACCACTTTCCGCCCCTCTTTTGAGAACTGGGCGGCAAGTTTCCCTGCAGTTGTTGTTTTTCCGCTTCCATTCACACCTGCGAGGAGCACTACCGTCGGTTTGGCGCCTAGACGGACGGGCATGCCGTTCAGCGGGTTTTTTTTAAATACCTGTTCGATTTGCCTGGCGAACAGTGTGAGGGAAGGTACTCCTCTGAAAGCCGGATCCTCCCGTCGCTCCCGAAAAGCCATTAGCAGCCTTTCGGATAGGTCTACCCCAACGTCGCCTGCAATGAGCGTTTCTTCGACTCGATCCCAGAAACCTGGATCCTCCTCAGGAGTCCCGAGCATTTGGGAAAGGGCATTCCCCCATTTGGATCCGGTTTCTTTCAAACTTTGCCTGAACCGACTAAAGAACTCCAGTCAAATTCACCTCCGGTTCCCCACGGGTTTTAGGCCGGTTCGCCAGAAGGCGGCCGGTTCGTCCTGCGCCTCCTGGAGTTCCTGTTTTTAGGCCGGTTCTTTTCAGGGGGATTGCCCTGATGGGAGTTTTCAGGAATCCTGTTTTCCAAGGCAAGTTTCTGGTTCTCCATTCCGGCCTGTGGGACGGAAGCCTTTCTTTTTTTCCGCCGTGGGCGTTTTCTCTTCGGCAACTCCTGCTCGGGGGCTTGTCCCCCAAGAGGACCCTCGACCAGAGCGCGTGAAGCCTGTATGGGACGAGAGGGTTCGAGCGGGCGGCGAACGGGGGTTTCTCCACCGCGTTTGGGCAACCTGGATCTTGACTGCTGTCCGGTGACCTTGGCGCGAGGCGGCCTTTCAGGAAGACATTTGCCGTCCTCGGTTATGACCTCCTGGTCCGAAACCGCTTCCTGCAAAAGCTTATCGAAAGGCAGCGGGACCACCTCGTCACGCTGGGGCTGCCAGGTTTCGCCTTTTTGTATCGCTTCCTTGAATTTCTGGAACTCGTTGACCGGCACCATCATTTCCGTGCGGTCGGGGCAGAAAACCCGAAGCGATTTGCCCATAAGGTCCACTCCGGAGATCAGGTAGGTTTCTCCGGTCTGTGATTTCAGTTTAGTCCCAGGGTTAGGAAGGCCTTTCCACAACTCCTGGTATGTCATGTGCTCATAACCCATGCAACACATGAGTCTGCCGCAGATACCGGAAATCTTCGTCGGGTTCAGTGCCAGGTTCTGTTGTTTTACCATTTTTATGCATATTGGTTCGAAGCGGTTCAGCCACGTGCTGCAACAGCAGGGCATTCCGCATTGTGACAGTCCTGCTGCGACTCGGGCCTCATCCCTCCCGCCTATCTGCCGCAGTTCTATGCGCGTCTTGAATTCCCTAGCGAGGTCCCTGACAAAACCTCGAAAATCGATCCGCTGCTCTGCGGTGAAGTAAAAGAAAAGCTTCGAACGGTCGAGGAGGTATTCGACGTCAACCAGTTTCATTGGCAAGTTGTGCCCCTTCAGCATTTCACGGGCTTTCATGAGGATTCCGGATTCTTCCGCAAGACGTTCGGCAGTGCGGTCCGTCTCGTCGGGTAGCGGAAACCCCACAAAGTCAACCGTTTCAGCGGGAAGAACGGTTTTTTGCCCGCCTTCCCCCGCTTCCCCGGAAGGGACGCGACGATAGCGCTCCTCCTGTTCCGGGGCCAGCATTCCCCCCAGGAAACCGAGTTCGCGTCCTCGAACGGTTTCAACAACGACGGAGTCTCCCTTTTTCAGGTTGGTTTCGTCGTCCGTTTTCAGGAAACCGAGGTAGCGCGGTTTACCATAAAGAACCAAGTATGTTTTCAATAGAAACGTCCTCTCTGACAGACAAAAATAGAAGGTCGGCGACCATCGGGGCAGAAAGCCTTGTTTTCTGGGCCAGGGCGATAAGGGAATCGAGGTCCGCGGCCTTCTGGAAACTCCCGTTAAGAGCATACCACCTCGACCACCGGGCCGCATTCAGCAGGATCCCCTCTACCTTACCGGATGTACAACCCCCAAGCCATGAAACCCATTCTTCCTCCGTTCCGGGAGGCAGTGAAGGTTCGATCACATCTTCGAGCGGCAGCCGGAGGCACCAACTCCTGCTGCGTAATGTAGCAAGCAGCAAGTCCTCCTCCAGGAGGAGAAGGAGGCGTCCTCGCGGGGGAGGTTCCTCGGTGATTTTCAGAAGGCTGTTCGCAGCGGGAAGGCTCAACTTGTCCGCAGCCTGGATGACCGCCAATCGAAAAGGGGCACAGACGGGCATCGAGGAAAGTGACCCCGGCAGCCCCCTGCATTCCTCGATTCCCGGAGGGGAGCCTGGGCTGCCCGCGATGACGAGATCGGGGTGGTGGTCTCCCGACCATCCCTTTTGAGGGTTGTTTGCTTCTTCCCCGTCGAGAAGCGAGTGAGCGTAAAGCTGGAGGAAAGGAGGGTGAAAAAGCGCCGGGGCAAAAAAAGCTACGCTTTGCGGGACAACCTTTCGTTCCAGGGCCGCAGAAATCTCCTCCCACGCCCGGGATTCGCGGATAAGGTCCAGGGGATCCCCATAATTCTTCTCGGCTGCGCCAGGGAAGCTCAAAGGTATTCCTCGAGGGATTCCCGGAGGACCGCAAAAACGCTTTCGGGTGTCCCTTCCCCGTTCACTACGATGAAGCGGGAGGGATCCATCGAGACGAGTTGCCTGTATCCCTCGGACACGCGCTGCAGGAATTCGAGCCCCTGCTTTTCGTAAAGGTCCAACGCATCCCTTTTCTTGAGCCGGTCGAGCGCGGTGGCAGGGCAGACGTCTATTAGTACCGTCTTGTCGGGCACCGGCTGCGTGACGATAGAAAGCGCCTGTTGGACCGAGCGAAGCGGAAGTCCCCTCCCCCAGGATTGATAAGCTAGAGTGGAGTCATTGAAGCGTTCGCAAAGTACATGGCAGCCCAAGCGAAGCCCCGGTTCGATGACTCTCCTCACGTGTTCACATCGGTCTGCCATGAAAAGGAAAACTTCGCTCCAGGGATGAGAGAATTCCTTGGAAAGCAATATCTCACGGAGACCCTCCGAACCTGGCCAACCGCCCGGTTCCCGTGTCCAGACGACTCTATCCCTTCCGATGCGCTCCGCCAGGTATTCACTGACGAGCCTAGCCTGTGTAGACTTACCGCAGCCGTCTATGCCTTCTATGGTGATGAACACTTCCCTCGCCTGCCGATCCTTCAGAACTGGTAGAAAACCCCGTAAGTGTCTCTCCCGCGCTCGTCGCCGGGTTCCAGCCTTTCATAGAAAAGCCCCCAACTCTTTCCGAAATGCCATCTGCCTGTAGCCGCCCAGCTTCCCCCCTGGTCATCCCACCATTCGGCGGAAAGTGAAAGCGGGATTTTTGAAGTGCGCAGATCGAGCAATGCCCCCACCCCTACATCTCCCCGGACGAGACCGCCCCAAACCCTGCCCCAATGGGCGCGGTATGCGACAGAAGCGGTTCCTACGCTTCCGTCGCCGAGATCGTTCACGCCCGCCAGGAAGCCCCAGGGGGTGTTTTCTCTGCCCACCAGGAGGGAAAAATTCATCAACCATTCCTCGTCGCTTGATTTACCTTCTCCCCCGTGTATGCCGAATTCGCCCGAGTATTCGATCGAGTCCACAGCCTTGATGATATTTTCGGCGCTCTTGATCGCCTGCCTCAAGTTGGATGTCCTGCCGGGGCTTTTCGCATCGCCCGTATTGTCTCCCAGGGCTTCTGAAAGGTTCATTGAGAGTTTTTCTATTCCTTTCGCGGCGTTCGAAATGTTTGTCACGGCTTCCCTAAGGTCAGTACCGGACATTTCGTCCTCGTCAAATTGGAGAAAAGCTTTTTCAAGCCTTCCAAGGAGTGTTCGCAAGGAAGTTATGGAGGCGCGTATTTCAGCCTCGTTATCGACAACCATCTTGTCGAGGTCTCCCGACAAACGGTTGAGGCTCTTCGACAGGACTTTGATCTCGGTCCTTGCGTCGCGTCCAAGCGCCCGCACTTCTTCACCCGCTTCCCTGATACGGCCCACCGCCGCGCGGCTTTCACGGACAAGTTCCGGTAAACCGTCGAGCGTTGCGGCCAGTTTTTTCTTGCGTGCCGGGTCACCGAAAATTTCGTTAAAATGGGCGAAGGTCTCTCCCAGGATTTTCAGGTCGCCTCGGAGTTCTTCAAGGAGGGAATCGAAATCCGGAGGGGTTTCTCCAACGAGTTTTTCCCCGGTTGAAAAGAAATCGGGGCTTGAACCTCGTTCGACCCTTATCACCGGTGTGCCGAGCAATCCACCCGTACCGATGAGGACACGGCTGTCCTTGGGCAAAGTCACGCTCGGGTCGAGGACGACCTCGACAATGACACCCCCTCTGGAAAGCCTCATCGACCTTACCGCTCCCGACTCTACGCCGGAAACGTAAACCGGGGCACCTTCCTCGAGGCCCATCGCATCCGAAAAGGAGATTTCGTAGATGTTGCCTCCGTGCCTGAATAGGGCACCTCCGGTAAAGAAGACTATTCCTCCCAGGGCGAGAAGGGCTATGAATACCGCCAAACCGACTTTGAATTCACGGTTCATGGACACACCGCCCTTCCTTCGAGAACTGGTTTCAATCCTTCCGCGAACTTCCTGACATTCTCGTCATGGCTATCTTTCCATTCATCGGGCGAGCCGCGCCAGGAAATCCTCCCCCTGTCCATCAGGAGGATGGTATCGGAAATGCCTATCGCTGTGACGAGGTCATGGGTCACGGCCAGGATACCAATTTCATAACGGTTCACGATTTCCGTTATGAGGCGGTCGATATGCCTGGCTGTCTGCGGATCGAGTCCCGTGGTCGGTTCGTCCAGGAGAAGAATTTCGGGCTCATGCACAAGGGCCCGGGCTATGGCTATGCGCTTCCTCATGCCTCCTGAAAGTTCGGCAGGCATGAGTCTCCCGGTGCCGGGCAGTTCGACCTGTTCGAGTGCCCTTGCGACTCGCAGCTCGATCTCGCTCTCGTCCTCCAGCCCGAGGCAGTACCGCAAGGGAAAGGCGACGTTCTCCGCCACACTGAGCGAGTCGAAAAGCGCCCCACCCTGGAAAACAACCCCTACCCTCTTTTTCAGTTCAATGATGGAGTCGTCGTCTTCGGCTTCGTCAAGTTCCCTGTCAAAGAGGACGATTTTTCCCGAGTCCGGTGCGATCAGCCCGACGATCATGCGAAGCACGGTCGTTTTCCCGCAGCCCGACGGCCCCATAAGGGAGACAATCTCACCGGTGGACAGGTTGAGATCGATCTGCCGGAGGACTGTGTTCGTCCCGAATTTCTTTTCGACATTTTCTACGCTAAGGACTCGGCGCTTCAATTGAATCCTCCGAAAAGGACCGTCGACAGGATGTAGTTGAAGGTCAATATCAGCATGTTGCTCCAGACGACCGCCCTAGTAGTGGCCTCCCCGACGCCGATAGCGCCATTTCCTGCCCGGAAGCCCTCCGCACATGACGTTGTCGAGATGATGATACCGAATACCGCCGCCTTCAGGATGCCGCCGAACAAATCCGATGGTTCAAGCAGCGCCTCCATGGACTTGAGGAAGACGCGCCCGCCGATACCTCGCGTCACGACGAAAAGGTACCCGCCGCCGATACCGATGAGAAACGAATAGACCGTCAGCATCGGTAGCATGACAAGCCCGGCGAAGAGGCGGGGGGAACCTACGAAGGCCACGTCGTCCAACCCAAATGCCCGCAAGGCGTCAAGCTGTTCCGTTATGCGCATGGAACTGATTTCCGCGGCCATCGCTGCGCCTACCCTGCCCGTGACGACGAGAGCGGTCAGAACGGGTGACATCTCCCGAACCATGCTGAGGGCAATGACGCCGCCGATATAGTTCGTCGCCCCGAATCTCACGAACTGGTCGATCGTCTGGACGGCCAGCACCATTCCTGTAAACGCGCTCGTGATGGAGACGACCAGTATGGAGCTCACTCCTACACGTTCAAGCTGTTTGGAGAGTTCCGCCCTGCTCCAGGTGCCGGCGAAAATCCCGCGGGTGGATTTCCCGAGGAAAAGAGCGAAAAAACCTAGAGATTCAAGGAATACGATCGAAATCCTACCGATCCACCGGATAGCTTCCACGGAAGGGTCATTCCTTCCCGGAGTTCGTCTTGACTGATATCTCGCGCCGCTGCAGCCCGTCAACGTAATAGTTGGTCATGAAGAGCCTCAAGCTGCCTTCCTTGAGCTTCTTCTCCGTGATCTGACTGAGGAGCTTGGGTTCTTCTTCCTCGTCTTCGTCGTCTTCCGTTTCTTTCGTAAACGGGAGCTTGGCGGTTTTCATCTTCGGGGCCTCGGCCGAGACGATTTCGACGACAACCTGGTTGTTCGTTTCCCTTACCGCAAGTTCTTTCAAAAGTGTCTGGAAATCCTTGATCGCCGTTTTGCCTTCGAGGATCGAATTTTGTTCCGGCTCGTTGATGCCGCCGCCGCGAACGACTACCGTGGCGCTCCCCGCAGCGTCCTTCGGGACCGTCAGCTCGAAAGTCCTCGAGAAGGCATCTTTACGGAAGGGACGCATCGACACCGTTACCTGCACTTTTTCGCCGGGGGCGATTTTCTTCTTGTCCAGCTTCACGTCTTCGATAAGGAGGATCCGAGGTTTCGAGGTCATTTCCACATCAAGAGTGAAACCCAGCGGGGCGATTTCCGTAAAGGGATTTAGCGCGATGACTTCGGCGATTTCTTTCAGTTCCTTGAGTATTTCCTTTGTCAGGTCCTTTTCCGAGAAAAAGAGGTTGTTCCGGTTCCATCCGCCAGGCAGGTCCGGCCCGGATACGGTCAGTTTGAGTTTCCCCGTGCCTGCCCCCATCTGTCCCCAAAGGTCGTCCAGCATTCCGGTAAGCGCGTCTGGGGCAATTTTCGAAAGCAGGAAAGGCGCCAGTGCGACATGGAACCGCTCAGTCGTCTTCTTCTTGTTGTCCACGTCATCGAAATTCACCGTAAAATCAAACGAAGGCGGATAAACATTTAGCCTGCCGCCAATGGCCTGCGGCCTGTCCTGGGTAACCGTTCCGATTATGCTGAGCGGCGTGCCGAGCTTGAAGGGCGATTCAACACTTGGTATCACTTCGTGGACCCAGGCCCTCGTGAGGGGATAGGCAACAGCTCCCTTGCTGGTGAAGGGGTGCGCGAAAGCCAGGAACCGGCCGTCTTTCCCGGTTGTCGTAAGCGTACCCGTAGCTCCGAGAGTCACATCCCCCCATGCTAGAAGGACACCCACAGCTTCGCCAGGCTTCATCCCTTTTACCTTTTCTACGGGCGGGACATTCTTCCCGGCACTTCCCCCCAAAGACAGGACGCGCGAACCCAGGGTATCGGATAGGCTAGCTAGGGCCCTTCGGCTAAGACCGTCCGAGAAAAAGGTGATCATCGGGGTGTTTGCCCCCGCCGGCTCCTCGGAGGAGACAGAGGGTTCGGGAAGGATATCGTCCGACTCCGCTCCATTTTCTTCGTCTTCAGAAAAAACATCCTCGGGAACATCTCCGGAAACGATATCCTGAGAGGCAGCATCGTCGGAAATGACCTTCGGTACCGGCAGCGGGGGCCTGTAAAACGGCGGGTTCAAATCAGTCCATTCGAAGACGGAAGCCATATCCTCGATCGGGGTGACGAGCCCGAGCCTGTGGTCGCTGAAATCCCAACCGTAGCCGATCGCCCCGACTAGCCTCCCCTCTATGAAAACCGGGCTGCCGCTCATGCCCGCGGCGATGCCTCCGGTTTTTTCAATAAGGGGGCCTTCCGCACGGATAAGGACCAAATGCCTCGGGATGCCCTTCTTGGGAAGGACACTGACGACGGTGACCGGAAAGCTCACGACGGCCTGCCCCTTGAGGACGGTTCGGGCTTCACCCTTCATGCCTGGCCGTATTTCGTCCACCTTCATGACTTTCGACTCAGGCTGGAAAGGCGCGGCCCAAGCCGACTGCAAAGGCAAAAGCGCAAATAACACACCCAGGAAGACCAGCTTGATTAAAAAAAACCAGGCTTTCACTTTATCGTCTCCTTTGCGCCCTGGGATGCGGTATCCTTCCCCATCTTCCGTTGGTTCAGCGTTGCCATCAGGAATTCGTCGATTTCTCCGTCAAGCACGGCCTGCACGTTACCGGTTTCACACCCTGTCCGATGATCTTTAACGAGCGTGTACGGGTGAAGCACGTAAGACCTTATCTGGCTGCCCCAGCTGATTTCCTTTTTCTCGCCTTTAAGGCTGTCAAGCTGTTCCTGCCTTTCCTTCAAAACCCTTTCGAAGAGACGGGACCTTAAAACCTGCATCGCTACCTGCCGGTTCATGTGCTGTGACCTCTCGTTCTGGCAGCCTACCACGATGCCCGTAGGAATGTGTTTGATCCGGACCGCAGAGTCGGTCATGTTGACATATTGCCCGCCGGCCCCGCTTGCCCTGCACGTCTGTAGTTCCAGGTCCTCGGGACGAATCTCCATTTCAACGCTTTCCGGGAGTTCCGGAGAGACTTCGACCGAAGCGAAACTGGTGTGTCTCCTCTTGGCCGAGTCAAAAGGGGAAATTCGCACCAAACGGTGAACTCCCTGCTCCCCGGACAGGTAACCGTAGGCATAAGGTCCCTTGACCATGAAAGTGACGCTCTTGATTCCCGCCTCGTCGTCCTGGAGCAAATCGAAAATCCTTGTTTCCATACCGTGGGCTTCCGCCCACCGCAGGTAAAGGCGGAAGATCATCTCCGCCCAGTCCTGCGAATCCAAACCGCCCGCCCCCGGGTGAATCAACAGGATCGCATTGGAGTCGTCATATTCCTCGTTCATCAGGATAATCAGTTGGTCGTTCTTGATCGACTTCCTCAAGGCCCCCGCCCGGGCGTAGAATTCCGACAGTAGTTCCGGGTCTTCCCCCTCGCCGAGGATTTCGACAAGAGCCTCGAGTTCCCCTATCTCCGCGTTTATCCCTCCCCACAAAGCGAGGCGGGATGTTATCTGGGACAGTTCCCTGAGAACCTCCTGGGAATTGGGGCGAGACCAGAAATCGGGGACAAGGGTCCTACCGGTCAGTTCTTTTTCCCGCCGTTCCAGCCCTGCGGGGTCAAAGGCTGTCCTGGAACTCGCGAGCCAGCGAGGCCAGTTCCTCCATAACTGTTCTGAAAGGTAAAAGAGCCATTCCCGAACCTCCATGAAATGCTTGAAATCCGGTATTTATCCGGTATTGTAGGTGATTATAACATCGTGCCTCTGCAGACCGAAGAGGGGGATTACCCTTGCACAGGACAACCCCGACAAAAATCGGGATATTGAAACGACTGCTTTCGACGCCTGCCCGGCTGGTTCCCAGCGGGGAACTCGTGGAGGCCTTAGCCGTGAGCCGGCAGGCCATATGGAAAGGTATAGAAAGCCTCAAGTCTGAAACGATCGGGATCGATTCCCTGCCGAACAGGGGTTACCGGTTGACGCACCCTCCGCTTTACGATCTCAGCCCTTCCTGGCTCGAATGCATGCTCGAAGGATGCCCGCTCGGGCACCCGATCCTGTTGTTCGAGAGCGTCGGTTCGACACAGGAGATCGCAAAGGATGCCGCCAGGCAAGGGGTACCGGGGGGGCTTGTCGTACTCGCCGAGGAACAGAAATCAGGGAGGGGACGTATGGGGCGGAACTGGTTGTCTCCTACAGGGGGGAATATATATGCCTCCGTCCTACTTCGACCCAACATCCCGCCAATGAAGATACAGCTGGTCAACCTCGCTGCCGGGCTGGCCGTGCAAGCGGCCCTGCAAGGTCTTTACGGGGTGCGCTGCTCACTGAAGTGGCCGAACGACATCCTCTGGAAAGGGAAAAAGCTTTGCGGAATCCTTAGCGAGACAGCAAGTGAAACGGACCGGGTCCACTACGCGGTCACCGGTATCGGGCTTAACGTGAACCTGGATGAGGGGGAACTGCTTGAAGCGGGAGCCGACAAGCCTTCTTCAGTCAGGGAGATTACGGGAAAGGAATCCTCGAGAGGCGAGATCCTCGTTAGATTGCTCAAGGAATTCTCGGGAGCCCTTTCATTGCTGGAGCAAGGACAGGAAGGGATTTCAAGGGTCGTTTCCATGTACCGGGATCGATGCAGCACCCTTGGAAAGGAAGTCAGGGTCCTGACGGACTCGGGAATCGATTACGGGATAGCCGAAAACGTCACGGCCGACGGAGCGCTGCAAGTCGATGTGAATGGATCCACAAGAGTCTACGCCGCTGCTGATGTACTTCATGTCAGGGCTTCTGAGGATTGAGCCTCTTTCCCGAAGCGTTCCAGACCGCGAGGTAGACATCGTGGAGGATGGTTAGCATCTCTTTTTCCTGGGAGGGCGGAGGGATTTCGGCGACACGGGGCAGCCCTCGCACCTTTTCCCTGACATTGGAAGGGGTCCAGGGGTCAACGGCTATGACCCAGTTTTTCCTTGAGGCCTCGTTCAGGGCGATCCCCAGCGTCTCAAGGGATCTCCCTTTTTTCCAGAGGTTCATGACACGGTCGGGAGGACGTACTGGAGATTCTGCGGCCGCTAGGATCCATTTCCCGGAAGCACCCGTGAGGTCCAGGATTACGAGTCCCTTTAAAAGCTGCCGGCCCACCCCGACCGTCGTGTCCGTCCTTGATTGGAATTCTGCCAGCCTTCTCTGGTAATAAACGTAATTTTTCGGATCGATCGAAGACATCGCACCTAACAGCCTCTGCCCTATGAACGAAAGGGCGGAGGGATCGAAGAAGGCTGACGGGACAGGCGAAATCCCGACAGGCGCTTCCGTGAAGAGCGTTTTGACCCCACTTTTACCAAGCCTGAAGGTACGGGCTTCAGCCTCGTCCAGGGCGATCGCAGGGAACCTCCTGGATGAACTCAAGTAGCGAACTACTCCACCGGCGGCGTTCCAACCGGAAAGAGCATGTACCTGTACCTGGAGACCGCCGACAAATCGTGTCATCAGGGCGAGCCAGGGATTCGCAACCCTGATATCGACAGCCGCCTCGGCGAAACCGCAAAGGTAAAAAAATAAAACCAGGAATAGGAGAGGTCTAACGGCTCCCTGGTTTTTCAACGGGTATCCCATCCCTGCAAAGAGGGCACTGCTCTTGCGGGAACGTCGGGAAAGCGGCTTCCCACAGGGAACGGAGTGCATGAGGGAAGGCGGCCTTGCCTCCGCTCCGGTCGACGATGCAGCCCGTCCCCACCCAGTGGTTCCCCGTCTCTCCGATTAGGGTCCCGACTTCCAGCGCCGAACCGCCCGTCGTGATGACATCCTCGATGACGACAAACCTCGTTCCCGACGGGTGTGGAAAACGCCTGAGCCTCATCGAGCCGTTTTCCCTTTCGGCGAAATAGAAGGGTACGGAAAGTTGCCGAGCGACTTCGTGTCCGATGATCAAACCGCCGAGCGCGGGGGCAAAAACCGCTTCCGGTTCAAGAGGGGCGAGTTCCTCGGCAAGGAGGACTCCCGCATAAGCCGCGTATCGCGGGACGCTTAGAAGCAGGGCGCACTGCATGTAGTGACCGCTATGAAGACCCGAGGTCAGCCTGAAGTGTCCCTCCAGGAGCGCCCCCGTCTCCCTCATCATGGCGTGCAGCCTTTCATCTACCGTTGTTTTCTGCAACGGAACCCCTCCACTATCTGCCCAAAAATGGAGGAAACGGCCTCCTGGGGGTTTTCGGCCTGTATGATGGGGCGCCCGACAACCAGGTAATCCGCCCCATCCCGTATCGCTTCCATCGCAGTGGCCGCCCTTTTCTGGTCGTCCTTCGATTTCCAGGGGCGGATACCCGGAACGACGGTCACGAGATTTTCCCCGGCCACTTCCTTAACCATGGGTAGGTCCAGGGGAGAACAGACGAGGCCGTCGAGCCCGCTCTCCGCACATAGCCTTGTACGGCTTTTTATCGCCTCGGTTAGGGGGCAACCCGGGCAGACAGATTGCCAGGCCTGTTCGTCGATGCTCGTCAAAACGCTGACCCCGAGAAGGACAGTTTCCGATCCCGCATCGTCCCTGGCGGAAACCGCCGCTTCCAACATCGCTTTCCCACCGGCGGAATGGACCGTGAGCGCCCACAAGCCAAGATCGGCCAGAGCGTCTACGGCCGCAGCGACGGTGTTGGGGATGTCGTGAAGTTTCAGATCCAGGAAAACCTCGAATCCCTGGTTGCGGATTTCTTCCACAAAGCGCGCCCCTCCCTGGACCCAAAGTCTTGGGCCGATCTTCAGGTACTTGAGGACGGATCGCATGGAAGCCGCGATTTCCCTGGCTTCCGCAAGGTCATGCGCATCCAGAGCCAAGATTAGCGGAATATCTTGTCTAGCCGGCTCCACTCCTTTTCCCCCTTCCTACCATTTCCATTGGCGAAGCATACCCTTTCGCCGACAAGTGATCAAGGATTCCCTTCATGACCCGCCCGGGACAGGCTAAATCCGTAAAATGAGCCGTGCCGATCTCCACGGCGGAGGCCCCGGCAATCAACATCGCGACCACGTCTTCCGAACTGGACACCCCTCCGCACCCTACGACAGGTATCTTGACCGCGGAGGAGGTTTCCCAGACGAGTCGTAGTGAAAGAGGGAAAACTGCAGGGCCGGAAAGGCCTGCCACGATCCTGGAGAAAACTGGGCTTTCCGTTTTGGAGTCGATGGCCATGCCCAGCCAGGTATTCGCTACGACAAGGGCATCAGCGCCTGCTTGTTCGGAGGCTTTGGCCACCGAGGCGATATCCGTGCACTGGGGTGTCAGCTTTACCCAGAGGGGGCCGTCCCAGGCAGCCCTCGCAGCTTTTACCGCCCTGGCAGCCTGGAGGGGTTCCGATCCCCAGGCCATCCCGCCTCCATCGACGTTCGGGCACGAGATGTTTAGCTCAACAGCGGCCAGGCCTCGATCCTTTTTCGCCAGGGTTTCCAGGACCTGCACGGTTTCCAGCTCCGTTTCCATCGCAACGTTTGCAATTACTTTTACGTCACCGGCGCAAATCCCGGGCAAGTCCTCTTCCAGGAAAGAGTCGATACCGGGGTTCTGCAGTCCGATGCTGTTGAGAAGACCGCAGGGTGTTTCCCAAAGGCGGATACCCGGGTTCCCGGAACGAGGGTGTAATGTAAGCGCCTTCGTGCAAATTGCCCCGATCCCTTCCGTTACCGCGCCTTTCCAAAATCCCGGCTGGTGCGGCCAAGTCCCGGAAGCGATGACGATCGGGGCTCGAAGGGACACTGTTCCTATTGAAATCGAGGGGACGGGTTTACCGGGTTTCATCCCACAGAACCTCCTCGGCCCTGAAAACCGGGCCGTCGGTACAGTTTTTCTTCAGGCCCCCGACGGTTCGAACGGTGCAGCCATGGCACCCCCCGACTCCACAGGCCATACGGGTTTCAAGGCTGACGTAAGTTTCGATGCCCAACCGCCCGCATTCACGGCTCACCGCTTTCAGCATTCCGTTCGGGCCGCAGGCCCATACGACGTCGGTTCTCCTGTCGACACCCTCAAGGCAAAGGAGCGGGTTGCCTTGAATCCCGAACTTCCCGTCCTCGGAATAAACGGTGAGACGGTCCGTTTTCCCCTTCGCCCAGTCGGCAAGAGGAGCCCATTCTTCGCCGGGAACGCCTAGGTGGATTTCCACCCGGGCGTTCGACGGATGTGAGAGAAGAAAAGGGGCGATACCTACGCTTCCGGCAAGGCAATATATTTTGCCTTCAAGCCTGTCGGGGAAAGGGTTTCCCAGGGGCCCTCTCATGGAAAGCCTCGTACCGGGTCGAAGGTCCCGCAAAAGACGGGTTCCTCTGCCGACGGTCGCGACAAGGATATCCAGTCGGTCTCCTTCGAAACCGCAAATCGCGAAGGGTCGCCCTAACAGCGGGTCAAGTCCCTGGGTTGCCCTGAGCATCACAAACTGTCCTGGTTGCGGCAAGTACGCCTCCTGCCGCATTTCAAGGGAAAGCAGGAACAATTTCTCGCCTATATCCGTTTTATCGGCAACAAAGACGTCCTGCTCGATCACCGGAAAGGCACCGAACTGCCTCAGCATGTAGTTCATTCACTTTCCCGGTTGTAGACCGGCTGACCCTCCACGAAGGCCATGACCGGCCATCCCCTGAGGGATTTACCTTCCCAGGCCGAAATCCGAGCCTTGCTTCTCCAGGAGGACACCGATACGGGAGTTTCGATTTCCGTATCGATAACCACGAGGTCCGCCCGGTTTCCCGTAGCAAGTAGCCCGAGGTCGGACCAGTTTTTCGGCAAAATCGAGGCCGGCCCTTTCGTGAAAAGAGACAAAAGGCGTTCCATGCCAAAGGGTTGGGCTCTCGCAAGCCATTCCGTGTAGATGGCAGCAAATGCACATTCAAGAGAGGGGATTCCGAAGGGGGCTTCAGGAAAGGGTAAGTCTTTTTCATCGAGGTGCCAGGGGGCGTGGTCCGTGGCGATCGCATCCACGGTCCCGTCGGAAAGAGCTGCCCATAAGCAATCGACGTCCTCCGTGGAACGAAGCGGAGGGTTGACCTTGTACCGTGAATCGAAGCCGGAATCGATGACGCATTCTTCGGAAAGGCAGAGGTGATGGGGCGTGACGTCACAGGTTACCGGAAGTCCTTCTTTCTTTGCTTCCCTTACAAGGTGAAGTGCCCTTCCGGTGCTCAAGTGTGTCACGTGAACCGGAACCCCCGTTTCCCTGCATAAGGAAACAGCCTTGAAAACGCCGATTTCTTCCGAGGACGCGGGCATGCCCTTCAGGCCGGATAAGGAAGAACAGCGTCCTTCGTTGACATGGCCTCCCTTTGAAAGAGAAGTTTCCTCGGGATGCTCCATGATCCTCACGCCCAAATCCCTGCTGTAAAGCAAGGCCGTCCGGAAAAGGCGCGGAGAACCGATAGGCGAGCCGTCATCGGTGAAAAAAACGCATCCGGCTTCCGCCATTTTCCCCATCTCCGCGAGTTCCTTCCCCTCTCTCCCCTTGCTGACGCAGCCTGCCGGCAAGACCCTGGCGAATCCTGCGGCTTTCCCCTTTTCGATCACGTAACGGACCAAGGCATCGTTATCGATCGCGGGATCGGTGTTCGGCATGGAGACCGCTGTCGTGAAACCTCCTCTAGCGGCTGCGACAGCAGCGCTCGGGATATCTTCCCTCCACTCGAACCCGGGGTCACGCATGTGGCAGTGGAGGTCGATGAATCCTGGAGAAATCGTCTTCCCCCCCAGATCGACCCGATCGGCTCCCTCAGCCTCAAGGTGTTGGCCAATCCTTTCGACGCGGCCCTCCGTCACAAGGACATCCTGCAGGCCTTCAAGAAAAACTTGCCCATCGAATACTTTCGCATTTTTAAAAAGGATCATGCCATGACACCTCCCAGGCAGAGGTAAAGCAAGGCCATGCGGACGGCCACTCCGCTTCGGACCTGCTGGAGGATCCTGCTTTGTGCTCCGTCGGCCACTGCGGAGTCGATTTCCACGCGCCGGTTGATGGGCCCTGGATGCATGACGAGGGCTTCTTTATTGGCGTGCAGGACGAGTTCCCGGTCGGCCCCGAACCGTAGGTAGTATTCGTCCAGGGAGGGGAAAAGACCTTCTTCCTGACGTTCTCTCTGTATGCGGAGAAGATAGACGATATCCGAACCGGAAACGGCTTTTCTCGGGTCCGGCTCGTAGGAGACGCCGAGGGCTTTGACGTCCCTGGGCATCAACGTTTCCGGGCCTGACAGTACGACTTCGCACCCGAGCTCCCTGAAAACCCGGACGTCGCTGCGCGCGACCCGGCTATGGAGGATATCCCCGATGATCGCCATTTTCCTTCCTTCGAGATTCTTGAAATGCTTCCACGCTGTATAGGCATCCAACAGTGCCTGGGTCGGGTGCGAGTAAGCGCCGTCTCCCCCGTTGAAAACGGAAGCTCTGTGGAGTTTCTTAGCCAAGTAATGGGCAGATCCTACGGAACCATGACGGATCACGACCGCGTCTGCCCCCATCGCCTCGAGCGTCCAGGCCGTGTCACGAAGGGTTTCGCCCTTGCCGACGCTGGATCCGCTGGCGGTCCAGTTGACGACGTCGGCGCTCAACATTTTTTCAGCGAGCTCGAAGGACACCCTCGTACGGGTCGAAGCTTCGAAGAAGAGGTTGACCACGAGTTTACCCCTTAATGCCGGGACTTTTTTTATCGGCCTGTCCATCAAATCGTCCATGTTTTTCGCCTGGTCAAGGAGGAGGAGAATCTCTTCCCTTGTCCAGTCCTTCAGGTCGAGAACGTGCCTATGCTTCCATTCCATCGGCAATCATGCCTCCCTCTCGCAGATGACGACCTCGTTTATCCCGTCTATCTCGGTCACCCTTACCTCGACGACCTCTTCCCGGGAAGTCGGCACGTTTTTGCCGACGAAGTTAGGGGCAACGGGGAGTTCCCTGTGACCCCGGTCGACCAGGACCGCAAGCTGGACGACACTCGGCCTGCCCAGGTCCATTAGGGCATCGAGGGCGGCCCGGATTGTCCTGCCCGTGTAGATCACGTCATCGACCAGGATGATCCTTTTCCCCGTGATGTCCAGGGGCATCGACGTACTGTGTACGACGGGATGGTCGTGAAGGAGGGTAAGGTCGTCCCTGTAAAGCGTGATGTCGAGTTCTCCCGTGGGGACCTTTTCCTGCTCTATCTGCCTTAGTACCTCCCTGATCCTGTGAGCGAGGAACACCCCTCTCCGCTGGATGCCGACTAAAACGACTTCTTTCAGGCCCTTGTTTGACTCGACGATTTCGTGGGCCATCCTTCTAAGCGCCCGTTCGATGTCCGCCTCGCTCATCAGTTTGGCTTTCTCTCTCAGTTTCATCATTTAACCTCCTCCATGAAAAAAGGGGACCCGGCACTCATCGGTGCCAGTTCCCCTGCTTAAAGAACCGTCTCGTTCCGTTTCTGTCCAAGTGAGCCTCCTTCCGGGCCTCTCTGGACCCCGTTAAAGGATTTGTCATGACCTTGCGTCCCGGATTATAAGCCAGCGGCAACAAACATGCAACCGGTTGTATTTATGTTATCGCCTCAAGCGCGTGTTTCGCGGCGTTGAATTCAGCTTCCTTTTTCGAGTGCCCGCTTCCGGTGGCTAGGATTTCTCCTTCGAGTCTGACTCCTGCAACAAAGAGAGGGGCATCTTCCTGCCCCGTCTTCTCGACCAGGAAGTACTCCGGTACGGCTTTCCCTAGTTCCTGGCAACGCTCCTGGAGCATGGACTTTGGGTCCGTTCCGAATGTCTTTCCAAGGACGAGGCCTTCAGGAAACAGGGTTTCCCGAACGAAACGGGAAGCCTCAAAAAAGCCGCCGTCAAGGTAAAGCGCTCCCAGGAAGGCTTCCAGGGCATCCGCCCGGGCCGAAGTATCCCATCGACCGCATTGTTTTTCCATTCCTTTCCCGAGGCGCAGGCATTCGAAAAGGTCAAGCTCCTTTTCTCTTTCAGAAAGACACTCTTCACAGACAAGGTCTGCCCTACGCCTCGTCAGTTCCCCTTCCCCAGCTGCTGGGAAAAGTTCAACGAGCCTTTCAGTCACCAGGAGTTCCAAAACTGCGTCCCCCAGGTATTCGAGGCGTTCGTTGTCGCTTGCCAGTCCAGCTTCATGTCTGTAGGACGAATGCGTCATGGCCTGCTTGAGAAGTTCGAAGTCCCTGAACCTGAAACCGGTCCGTTCCTGTACTTTTTCCAGTTTCGCCTCCCATAAGAAGGCGTTTGCCTTTTTTCTGCCGAAACAGTCGTTCATTCGGAAAAGGATTGTATGGCCAGCACCCCGTTGTGTCCACCGAAACCGAAATTATTGATCAGCACCCGATGAACGTCCCGCCTGGCACCCTCCTTGCCGACGACAAGGATGTCGCACTCGGGATCCTGGTTATCAAGGTTGAGCGTGGGGTGGACAAAGCCTTCGGCTATGGATTGAATGGCAGCTATCGTTTCCAATGCACCTGCTGCGCCGAGACCATGACCGATCATCGACTTCGTGGAGTTGACCATCACCCTTTCAGTCGTTTCCCCGAACACGCTGCGGATCGCTTTTGCCTCCATTTTGTCGTTGAGGGGAGTTGAAGTCCCATGAGCATTGATCAAATCTACGTCCCCGGATTTCCATCCAGACCTTTCCACAGCCTGGCGCATCGCCCTCGCCGCCCCCTCGCCCTCCGGATCCGGAGCCGTTATGTGGAAGGCATCGCAGGTTGAACCGTACCCCGTGATCTCCGCGTAGATCTTCGCTCCCCGGCTTTTTGCGTGCTCGAGTTCTTCGAGGATCAGGACTCCCGCTCCTTCTCCCAGTATGAAACCGTCCCGGTCCGCATCGAAAGGACGGGATGCCCTTTCGGGTTCATCGTTGCGCGTCGAAAGGGCTTTTATTGCCGCGAATCCCGCAACTCCCAAGGGCGAGATAGCCGATTCGGCTCCGCCGGCAAGGATGATGTCCGCTTCATCTCTCCGGATTGTGTTGTAGGCCTCGATCATCGTATGGGTAGCGGTGGCGCAAGCGGTAACGACGCAGATGTTCGGTCCCTTGGCCCCGTATCGGATAGCCAGGTAAGCCGCGGGCATGTTGCTGATCATCATTGGGATGAAAAAGGGGCTAACTCGGTTCGGCCCTTTTTCGATCAGGGTCCTTATGTTTTCGTAGCTGGTGAAGATACCTCCCTCGGCGCTCCCAAGAAAGACCCCAAAACGCTCCCTGTCCAGCTTCGCGACGTCCAGGTCCCCATCCTTTACTGCCAGTTCCCCGGCTGCCATCGTAAAATGGATGACCCTATCGGTACGCCTGGCTTCCTTGTGGTCCATCCAGTCGTCCGCCTTGAAGTTCTTTACTTCCGCGGCGATTTTCACGGAGTATTTTTCCACGTCGAAATGGGTGATAGTCGCCACTCCGTTTTTCCCTTCACGGAGGGCCTTCCAATATTCCGACTTTCCCACGCCTATTGGGCTAACGACTCCCAGGCCGGTTATGACCACTCTTCTCAAGCCGGGTCACTCCTTCTCCTTCGTATGAGGATTGAAACTTTTTCCTGCAAAGGGCCGGGGATCATGGATCCCCGGCCCGGACGAAGCGGTCTTGGTTACTCTTCGACGCCCAGCTTGCCAATCACGTAGTTCAGCGCTTCTCCGACAGTTGTCAGTTTTTCCGCGTCTTCATCGGGGATTTCGATGTCGAACTCTTCCTCGATACCCATGATCAACTCCACGATATCGAGGGAATCCGCCCCGAGGTCTTCGATGAAGGAGGCTTCGTTCTTGATCTGCCCCTCCTCCACGTCCAGCCGGTCGATCACGATTTCTTTCAGCCTGGAGAGAATCTCTTCCTTCTTCATTTTCCTTCACCTCCTTCCGAATGACTTTAAACCATCGTCATCCCGCCGTCCACGGCAACCGTCTGGCCGTTGACATAGGACGCTTCTTCGGATACCAGGAACGCGACAAGAGCGGCTACGTCCTCCGGGAGGCCGGGCCTGCCCGCGGGGACCGATTTCAGCATGGTCTCACGAATTTCGGGCTTGAGGGATGACGTCATCTCCGTTTCGATCCAGCCTGGCGCGACTGCGTTCACAGTTATCCCACGCGGTCCGTATTCCCTCGCCACAGCCTTCGTCAACCCCAGCAGCCCCGCCTTTGACGCGCAGTAATTGGCTTGTCCCGCGTTCCCGATGAGGCCAACGACCGAACTGATGTTGACGATCCTTCCCCAGCGGTTCTTAGCCATGTCGCGAACCGCTTCGCGCGTGCACAGGAAAGCTCCTTCGAGGTTCAGGCGCAGCACTTCACGCCAGTCTTCGTTCTTCATGCGTACAAGCAGGGTGTCCTTCGTCATTCCGGCATTGTTGACCAGGATCGAAACCGGCCCCAACTCGGCCTTCACCTTGTCGAAGAGGATGTGCACCTGCTCGGGGTCCGACACGTCCGCTTTGTATAGTCCGCACTTCCCTCCGGCAGCGAGGATCAACTCTTCTGCCTCGCGAGCACCGCCTTCGGAACGGCTGAAGTTGATCGCAACCGCATATCCCCTTCTTGCCAGCTCGATAGCCACCGCTCGTCCGATACCTTTGCCAGAACCGGTCACCAGGGCAACTTTTCCGTTTTCACCCAAGGGCTTCCTCTCCCTTCCCCAAAAGGGCCGCACATGTCTTTTCGATGTTCTGGATGCTTGAAGTGTCGTAAGTGGCGGCTCCCTTGTGGCATTTTCTTACAAGCCCGGAAAGAACGTTTCCCGGCCCTATCTCAAAATAGCTTGAAATGCCCGAACGCTCCATAACCTGGACCGACTCGAGCCACCTTACGGGGCTGTAGGTCTGTTTCCGGAGTGCAATTCGGATTTCGCCGGGGCCGGTAATCGGTTCAGCAGAAGCGTTATTGACCAGGGGACAGGCTGGAATCTCCCAGCGGCAATTTTCGAATGCCTCGAAAAGCCTGCTTGCGACTGGTTCCATCAAGGCACAATGGAAAGGCGCGCTCACCTTGAGCGGGACGGCTTTCTTCGCTCCAAGGCTTCGGGCGACCTCCACAGCCCTGTTAACCGCCTCCGAATGCCCGGAAATGACAACCTGTCCCGGGGCATTGAAGTTCGCTGGGCTGCAAACCTGGCCCATCGCTGCTTCTTCGCAGGCTTTTGTTACAAGGTCTGGTTCCAGCCCAAGGATCGCAGCCATCGAGCCTTGCCCAACCGGGACTGCATCCTGCATCAGCTTTCCCCTAAGCCGTACGAGCCTTACCCCGTCTTCCAGGTTCAAGGATCCTGCAGCAACAAGGGCGGTATATTCTCCCAGGCTGTGTCCCGCTACGAGCGACGGGGTGAGAGACAAGCCCATTTCGTTTTCAAGAAGCGCCTGGACAGCGATAGAGACTGTCAAAATGGCGGGCTGGGCATTTTCGGTCCTGGTCAGTTCTTCCTCAGGCCCTTCAAAGATGATCCGGCTCAGCTTGCAGCCCAGTGCGTCGTCGGCTTTTTCAAAAACTTCCCTGGCAGAAGGGTAAGCGTCAAATAAATACCGCCCCATCCCCACCTCTTGGGCTCCCTGGCCTGGAAAAATCAGAGCATAGTTCATGGGGTGACTACCTCCCGAATTTGAGATTCGACGCAAGCCTTTCGGAAACCTGGCCGGCCGCCTCGAACATCTCCCTGATGATTTCGGCAGCGGGCTTCACATCACGTATCAAGCCGGCAACTTGCCCCGCCATCACGGAACCCCAGTCCACGTCGCCCTCGACAACAGCCTTTCGCAACCGCCCTGCTCCGAGGGCTTCGAATTCTTCAACGCTCGCCTGTTTTTCTTCGAGTTTCTCAAATTCCTGTGTCAGCTTGTTTTTAAGGCATCTTACGGGATGCCCGGTCCGGCGGCCCGTTGTGACGGTAGAGCGGTCACCTGCCGCCAGTATCTCTTCCTTGTACCGGTTATGGGCGTTACATTCCAGGCAGCAGACGAACCTCGTACCGACCTGCACGCCTTCGGCGCCGAGGGCGAATGCCGCAACGATCCCGCGGCCATCCGCGATGCCTCCTGCCGCAATGACCGGTATCCCGACCGCATCCGCAACCTGGGGAACCAGTGCCATCGTGGTCGATTCGCCAATATGGCCCCCAGATTCCGTTCCCTCCGCCACGACTGCATCCGCCCCCTGTCGTTCCACTCGCCGGGCATGCGCGACGGAAGCGATGACCGGGATGACGATCGTACCGAGGGGCTTGAGTCTCTCGATCACTTTCCCTGGGACTCCGGCTCCTGTCGTGACGACAGGTACACGGTGGCGTGCGGCAAGCTCGATGGCGTCATCCGCAGTCGGAGAAAGGAGCATGATGTTCAAACCGAAAGGACGCCGTGTAAGTGTCCTCGCCCGAAGGATCTGCTTTTCAAGGAGATCCGGCGGAACATTTGCCGCCGCGATGACACCCAATCCCCCTCCGTTGCTGACAGCAGCTGCCAAGTCGGCATCGGCTACCCAGGCCATGCCTCCCTGTATGATGGGGTATTCGATCCCAAGCAATTTCGTCAAACGGTTATTTCCGTACATGGCTTTCTCCTTGGATCTCGAGAATGAGGTTTCCATAAGTCATCCCCGCGCCGAAACTCGTAAGGAGTATTTTCTGCCCGGGTTCGAATCTCCCTCCTGCAACGGCTTCATGGAAAGCGATGAAAACGGAAGCGGCGGAAGTGTTGCCATAGCGGTCAAGGTTGATGACTGCCTTCGAAATGTCGATCTCGAGCCTTCGAAGGACAGACTCTATGATCCGCATGTTGGCCTGGTGGAAAACCCACCAGTCTATCTCCATCGCGGGGATGCCCGCTTTCTCGCAGCTTTCCTGAAGGAACCCCGGAAGGGCCTGGTTCACGAACCTAAAAACTTCGTTCCCTTTCATTTGGACCTTGTGTAGGTTCCCAGCCAGGGTTTCCTCGGAAGCGGGGTTTTCCACCAGGCCTCCAGGAAAACAGATCAGGTCCGACTTGGTCCCGTCCGACCTGAGATCGGATGAAAGGAATCTTGCAACGGCCCCCTCCCGTCTCGAGGACAGGACCATCGCTCCCGCACCGTCACCGAAAAGAACGCAGGTATTTCGATCCTGCCAGTCTATCAGCCTGGAAAGTATCTCCGCGCCTATCACCAGGACGTTCTCCCAGATACCGGAAGAGATACCGGCGGCCGCTGTTGCAAGCGCATAGACACACCCGGTACACCCCGACTGCACGTCGAAGGCGCCGGCCCTGACTGCGCACAAAGCTCCCTGCACTTTTGCCGAGACACCGGGGAAAATCGTGTCCGGTGAGTTCGTTGCGACGATAACCATGTCGAGTTCGTCGGGAGCAATACCGGCCGCTTCCAAAGCGCGCTTGCCGGCGACAAGGGCCAGATCGCTCGTCAATTCCCCGGGAGCGGCTATGTGCCTTGTGTGAATGCCCGTCCGTTCTACGATCCATTCATGAGTCGTATCAACGGTTTTTTCAAGTTCCTCGTTCGTCAGGACACGGTCAGGCACTCTCATACCCGTCCCATGCAAATACACCGGCCTGCCGGAGAAAAGAGGCATCAAAGTTTCCCTCCTTCGGTCAGTTCTTCCCTGATCATCTCGACTCCCTTTTTCTCAACGAAATCGTGAGCAACGCGAATGGCGTTCGCTACCGCCGTGCACTTCGACCTACCGTGGGCTTTTATCACGGCACCGTTCACTCCAAGCAGCGGGGTGCCTCCATACCGCTCGTAGTCGAAACGGGTCCAGAGTTCCTTGATCATGGGAAGCATGAAGACCATGCCCATTTTGGGGAGAAGGCGGTTCCCCATCTCTTCCTTGAGCAGGGCATAAACGGCTTCCCCGAAACCTTCCATGAATTTCAGGAGGACGTTCCCGGTAAAGCCGTCACAGACCACGAGATCGGTGGTTCCGAAAGGAATGTCTTTTCCTTCTACGTACCCCTTGAAATTCAGCTTCGCCGCCCGGATCATTTCCCGTGCAGCCATGACGGTTTCGTCGCCTTTGATTTCCTCCTCTCCGTTGGAAAGAAGCGAAATCTCAGGTTCCTTAACCCCGAAAATATGCCGCATGTATATCTGCCCCATCAGGGCAAATTGGAAAAGGTTTTCCGGTTTTGCCCTTACCGTGGCCCCTACGTCGATCAGCATGCTGGTCCGGTTCAGCGCGGGTAGCGGCATCCCCAATCCCGGGCGCTCGATACCGGGAATGCGCCCTATCACGAGGATCCCCCCGGCAACGATGGCACCCGTGTTGCCTGCCGATACGCATCCTTGCGCTTCCCTCGAGTAGACCATTTCCATGGCAACCCGGAGGCTGGAGTTTTTTTTCTTCCTGATGGCGACGACAGGAGATTCCTCCATGCCGATCACGTCGTCCGCTTTTACGAGGTGAATCCTCCTGGCAATTGCGGATTCGATTCCCTCGATCTGCTCCTTCACCGCTTCTTCTTTGCCGACCAGGGCTATTTCCAGATCGGGCATGCTCCTGCAGGCTATCGCCGCCCCCTTGCATATCTCTTGCGGGGCATTGTCACCGCCCATTGCGTCAACAGCTATGAGCAACTTGCTTCCCTCCCGCTCTCTTCTGTTTCCCGGGTCTCAGGAACAGCGGCCAGTATGAACCTACCGATAAAGACATCTTCGTCCATGACCCTTGTCCTGACGCTGACGACGGTGCGTCCCCCCTTGTTCGTCCCTACCTTTGAACGGGCGATGCACCTCTCGAGGGGCAACACGGGCCGAACAAATCTTATTCTCGCCGATTCCACCAGGGGGTTCCCTTCGGACAATTTTCCAATGGAGGCCAAGGCCAGCGTAGCGGCCTGGGTATAGAGGTAATGACTGCCGATTTTCCCCGTTTCGGCTTCGGCCATATCTCTGCCGGGGCTGAAGAGTGAAAGGCCCCATTGTCCCGGCTCAAGGCCTATCAATTCACCGAAAAGAGAACCGATACCCATCCCTGCGAGAGGGCCTGCGGTCTTTTCCGCCATTTCCCTCATCCGTTCGCGTAGTTCGGGGACGTTTAGAAGGGCCCTGTCAAGACGAACTGTACTGACGCTCACGCCGAGGGAGCGCGCCAGTTCCTCGTCGTTCATGAGGGGATTTGCCTCGAGGAGCCTTAGAAGGCGTCTTTGCCTGGTTCTCTTCTGGGCATGGTCCACTCTTCGGTTCCTCCGCCATAAGACCTGGTCATAAGAGTTTATTCGAAGACCCTATCAGTATAAACATACGGAGGTCGCGGGTCAAGCTAAAAGGCGGGGCAACCCCTTGGGCTGCCCCGCCTTTTTCTCATTTGCCTTTACTTTTCGTCAGCAGAAGCGATTTCGACAACCTTTCGCCCGCGGTAGTAACCGCAACTCTTGCAGGCATGGTGAGCCTGTAGCGTCTCTCCGCAATGCGGGCATGTGCCTACTGCCGGAGCGGAAAGGCCGCCCAGCCACTGGGCTTTTCTCTTGTGTGTCCTGGAATGGGATACTCTCCTCTTTGGAACTGCCAACTGAACCCTCTCCCTTCGTCAATCCGGGGAATCTCCCTGGATCGCCTTCTTCAACGCTTGCAGCCTGGGGTCGACGTTTTCCGCCAGGCAGCTGCAACTACCCTCGTTCAGGTCCTTGCCGCATTCCGGGCACAATCCCGCGCATTTTTCATCGCAAAGAACCTTTTCGGGCAGGGAAAAAACAAAGCTTTCCCATATTTGTGGGCCCAGGTCCAGAACGCTTTCGCCGGGATCGAAAAAAACCGTCATGTCGTCGTCCGGAACATTGTTTTCCCCTGCAGTCGACGGAGTATAAAAATACCGGAAAGTCCCTTCTATTTCAAGAGGGGTTTCCTTCAAACACCGCGAACATGGAGCCGCACAGCTGCAAAAAACGCGCAGTTCGAGCCAGAAACGGCCATCATCCTGGAACCTCGCCGCTCTTGTTGCCAACTTCCCGGTAAAAGAAAAATTCTGCCCGGAATATTCAAGAGTCTGCGGCATGTCCAATTCCCAATTAAAAGTTTCCTCTTCTCCCGGCGGAGTTTCCGATTCCACGGGGAGGGTGACGAACCATTTAGGCAGAAAGGCTTCCCCGCCTGTAGAGTCGCGCGTCTTCTTCATGCCTTTACGAGAGTCTTCGTGTCCCTGGCTATGACGAGTTCTTCGTTTGTCGGGACGACGAGGATTTTGACCCTCGAGTCGTCGGTGCTGACCACTGTTTCCTTCCCACGGACGTTGTTTTTCTCGACGTCCATTTTTGCTCCGAGGAATTCAAGCCCTTCGCAGACCATTTGCCGGACGAGGGTGCTGTTTTCACCGATTCCCGCCGTGAAGACAACGACGTCGATGCCTCCCATGGCAGCTGCGTAGGCTCCGATGTATTTCCTCACGCCGTAACAGAGCATCTCGAGCGCCAGTGTAGCCCTGTCGTTCCCGGTCGATGCGGCCTCTTCGATATCCCGCAGGTCGCTGCTTATCCCGGATATTCCCAGGATGCCGCTCTCCTTGTGCAGGATGTGGCTCATCGCCTTCGGGGTTATCCCCTCCTGCTCCATCAGGTGAAGTATCATGACGGGGTCCAGGTCACCCGCGCGTGTACCCATTAGAATCCCTGGGACCGTGCTGAAACCGAGGCTCGTATCCACCGACTTCCCACCGTCAACGGCCGCTATCGAACTGCCGTTACCCATGTGGCATGTCACGATTTTCAGGTCGCAGATCCTTTTCCCAAGAAGTTCCGCAGTCCTGTGTGCTACGTAGTAATGGCTCGTGCCATGGAATCCGTAGCGGCGTAGACGGCCTTCCTCGTAATAGTGGTAAGGCAGGCCGTAAGTGAAGGCTTTAGCCGGCATGGACTGGTGAAAGGCAGTATCGAAAACGGCTACTTGCGGCACATCCGGCAACACGTCAAGAACGGCGCGTATACCCATCAGGTTCGCAGGGTTGTGAAGCGGGGCGAGAGGAACGCAATCTTCGATGACGCCGAGCACCTCATCATCGATAATGACGGACTTGGCGAATTTTTCTCCCCCGTGTACGACCCTGTGACCAACGGCGGAAAGTTCGTTGAGGCTTTCAAGGGCACCATGGTCCCTATCCAGCAGGTGCTCGGTTACCAGGCGAATCGCGATCTTGTGGTTGGGTATGTCGGTTGTCGTGGTTACCGGAGAAAGGCCCGCCTTCGTGTGCTTGATTGTCGAGCCTTCGATGCCGATCCGGTCCACGAGCCCCTTTGCGAGTACCTTTTCGTCAGTCATGTCGAACAACTGGTACTTGAGGGAAGAACTTCCGCAATTCAGGACAAGAACCTTCATAAAAAAACCTCCCTTGACCGATTGGTTGACCCCGATTAGTCTAAAAAAAGCCTTTAATGACAGGAGAGTGCGATGTTTCCGGAAAACGTCGTCGGCATCATTGCCGAATACAACCCTTTTCATAACGGTCACGCGTACCATCTTCGACAGGCCGAGGAACTCGCCGAGGCAGAGAGTATCGTGGTCGTCCTCTCGTCAAACTTCGTCCAGAGGGGCGAACCCTCCTTCCAGGACAAGTGGTCCCGCACAGAGGGGGCGATGGCGGGGGGGGCTGACCTGGTGCTCGAACTTCCCGTCCCCTTTTCCTGCCACAACGCCGGGGTTTTCGCAAGGGGGGGCCTCAAGATCCTCGCTTCGACAGGACTTGTCACTCACCTTTCATTCGGGATAGAAGCGGAAATCCCTGAACAGGAAAGGATCGTGGACATTTTATTGCATGAACCTCCTCGTTTCAAGGAAGACCTGAAAACTTTTCTGAAAAACGGCTTATCCTTCGTGGAAGCAAGGGCCCTGGCAATAGACCGGTTGGTTCCGGGTGCCCGGGCCTCGTTGTCTACACCCAACAACAACCTCGCATTTGCCTATCTCCTGGAGCTTGCGCGAAGACCCGCCCCAATCATCCCGGTGCCCGTATGGAGAATAGGGGCCGGTTACCACTCCACCGAGGATGGAACGCTGGCGAGTGCGACGGCGATACGCCTCCAGGCAAGAAGAGGAGACCTGGAAGCAGTCCGGCAGGCAATGCCGGCCAGCAATTTCAATCTCCTCCTCAGGGATTTCACTTCGGGAAGATGTGTCCTTGACGACAGCAGGATCATGGCCGCCTATAAGATCATCCTGGCGAGAGCGGACAGGGAGGAACTTGGGAAGATGGCGGAGATGGCCGAGGGGCTCGAATCCCGCCTGAAGTCTGCGGCGATGCGAGCGGTGAATCTCGACGATTTCCTTCGCCTGTGCTCCACCCGAAGGTACCCCAAAGGGAGGATCAGCAGGCACCTCGTCCATTCACTTCTGGGGCTGGACCATTGGACAAACAGGTCTTTTCAACGCCTTGGCCCCCCCTGCATAAGGGTACTCGGGGCGAATTCCAAAGGACGGGAACTTCTCCGCCGCATGAGGGATACCGCGAGCCTGCCCGTGATTGGCAGGTGTAATGAATCTTTTTCAAAGCCCGTCGCTGCCATCATGGGTATCGAGAGGAAGGCCGCGCAAATCTGGGAAACATTCGTTTCCTCGCCTCGCGCCGACGCGGAAAAAAAAGCCAAACCCATACTTATTCCCTGAAATGATTTTTTGGGGGGAACCTTTCCCTCAGTCGCCTAAAGACTCCGGGAGGGACCATGCCCTGGACGGAACCGCCAAAATCGAAGACTTCCTTGATCGCCCGGCTGGACAAGTAGGAGTACTGGGCATCCGTCACGATAAAAAAGGTCTCTATTTCAGGCGCCAGCTGCCGGTTCATCAGGGCAAGCTGGAACTCGTACTCGAAATCGGAAAGAGCACGCAGACCCCTGATGATGATGCGGCTTTGCTCCCGCCGCATGAAATCGACGAGTAACCCTTCAAAGGCCTTCACCCTTACGTTCGGGAGGTGACTCGTCGCCTCTCGGGCCATTGCCTGTCTTTCGTCAACGCTAAAAGTGGCTCTTTTCTGCGAATTATGGAGAACCGCCACGCATAGGTCGTCGAAGAGAGAGGATGCCCTTTCCGCGATGTAGATGTGCCCGTTCGTTATAGGGTCGAATGATCCCGGATAGACTGCTCTGATCATTGACATTCACCCCTTCTCGGAGACCTGAGGAAAGTCAGGCTGCTGTCTCCGTAACGGCGAGTTTCGGAAACCAGGCCCGTGAGGTTATCCGGAAGCTTTTCCCTTACCGAATGCTCGAGGACAAAACATCCGTTTTCCGAAAGAAGGCCCTGCCAAAGTAAAGAATCCCCTTTTGTAAGCGATGACACCCAGTCATTCTCGTAGGGAGGATCCGCAAAAACGATGTCGAAGACCCGTTCCCTACGGGATAGAAGGGTCATCGCGCGCCGAACATCCATACACATGATTTCAAAAGAAATTTCCTTCGGTTTGCGCAAAGCGGCCGTTTTCAGCCCCGAACAGGCTTTAGGGTTCAGCTCTACCGCAACGATGGACGTGAACCCCCACCGAGGTGCTTCGAGGCCGACCCTGCCCGTACCGGCAAAAAGATCCAGGAAGCTCCCTCCTGGCCTGGGACCTATGATATTAAACAAAGTTTGGACCAGTTTGCCTGAAGTCGGGCGGATCGGGTTCATCCATGCTCCTCCGCGATTTTTCTCTCTCGACTGTTTATACATTCCTGCACGGTCGGTACGGCAAGCGAGGTTTCCTTAGAGGGCCTCCCTGAAATGCGCTGCAATCGAAGCCATTGCGAGTTTCACGGCTTCCGTGTGCAGCGGGGCCCCTGCATCCTCCACTTTCACTAACAGGCTACCGCCCGTGAAGACGAGCCGGAAGAAAAAGGTCTGTTCGAAACCGTCGTCCGACGTGATCGTCTTGACGAGGGCATGCCCGTCGTCAGACCAGTAGATAGCCTTGAAAGACCAGTGGCAGGGACCTTTCGTACCGGTCCCCGACAGAAGGTCGGCGGCTTTTCTCCTGCCGGTTTCAATGTCCGCCAAAGCGATTCTAGTGTGCATCGTTTCGATTTCCTCCACCTTTTCGAGCGGGAAGCCGGAATATTTACCCTTCTTCCTCACGGTCAACCTGAAAATGGTTTTCCCCATTTCCCGCCATTTTGATCCGTATTTTGTCGTTATTTCCAGGTCGGGGTCATGGTCAAAGGAAACAAGTTCGAAGCTCGGGTCTTGCAGGAAACTGTTATTTACCTCTCTAGCGTACCATCCTTCGTCCGTGACAAGGCTGAATTTTCCTTGCCTTTCCAGTACCCTCGATAGGGTTCCGGCAAATCTCCCGGAGGTCACCCTTCTTGAAGCGTGGCGCGTTTTGGGCCAGGGACAGGGGAAATTCATAAAAACATCGCACAGGCTCTCATCGGGGAAGCATTTTTCCAGAAGAAACCGTGCATCTCCCAGTATAATCCTGGCATTGGTCAAATGTCGTTCACTCAATCTCCTGGTCGCTTTCAAAGCGCATACCGCAGAAACCTCCAGCCCCAGGATGAGAGTTCCTGGCCCGTGCTTCTCGGCAAGATGCACGAGGAAGTCCCCGTTCCCGAAACCGATCTCGACGATTCTCCGGTCATAGGAAGAGAAAAGGTTTTTCCGGCCCGTAGAACAAAATTCCCGTGTATTCGTGAAGATAGTTGAGATAACAGGCACCATGGCCCCCCCTTTTAAGCGCCCTCATTCTATCCGGTAGAGCTCCGTAAGGAAATGTCTTGACCCATACTGCTTTAAGCCCTAAAATACACCACGTTCTCGGGGCGTAGCGCAGCCTGGCTAGCGTACCTGCATGGGGTGCAGGTGGTCGGAGGTTCAAATCCTCTCGCCCCGACCAGTAAAATTGCGGGAAAACTTCGGTTTTCCCGCTTTTATTTTGGAGGAATGCTTCGTGAAAGGAATTATGAAGCCGTTCAAAGCCAATACCGAAATCGGCCAGAATTTCCTCGTGGACACGAACGTCCTCGACAAGATCGTTGCCGCGGCAGAAATAACCGGAGAAGACGTCATCCTCGAGATCGGTGCCGGGAAAGGCGTACTGACGAGGCGCCTTCTCGGCACTCCGCTGCGTCACCTCCATTCGATAGAAATCGACACGAGGTTGGCCTTCTTTCTTTCCAACCTGGAGGAAGACTCTCGACTGGCGGTTTCCTGGGGAGACGTACTGGGGATGGACTTAGCGGAAATTCTTCGGCCGAGGCCTGTTAAAATCGTGGCTAATCTCCCCTACCACATAACGACACCCGTCATCTGGAAAGTACTTGAAGAGCTTGCTCCTTTCGGTCTTCGGAAAATGATCCTCATGGTCCAAAAAGAGGCGGCGGATCGACTCGTCTGGGCAAAACCGGGGAAGAACCGTTCTCCCCTGGGAGCAACTCTTCAAAGGATGGGCTCGGTCAAAAGGCTTTTCGATGTCCCGCCAACAGCCTTCAACCCGCCCCCCAGAGTCGACTCGACCGTCATCGCGGTCTCCCTGAGCAACTCACTTGGGCTTGCTGTGGACCCATTATGGCGGGAGCTGTTGAGGCGCTCCTTCTCGCAAAGACGGAAAACGCTTTTCAATAACCTGAAGGGATGGGAGATCCTAAACGCTTCGCAGTGGGAATCTTTCATGAACGCTCTCGGATTCAGGGACCAGATAAGGGCCGAGGAATTATCGGGGGAGAATTGGGAGGATTGCAGGAAAGAGCTTGAAAAAGTGAAGGGCGGTTTTTAAACCGCCCTTCCAGCTTTACAGATGAATTCGCTTTTCGGCCTGGATCGGCTATTTTGCAACCTGGTCCTTCAGCGCCTTGCCCGCGCGGAAAACGGGAACCTTCTTGGCAGGGATCTTGATGACTTTCTTCGGGTTCTGAGGGTTGCGTCCCTGGCGGGCGGCTCTCTCCCGCACTTCGAAGGTCCCGAATCCCACGAGCTGGACCTTCTCACCCTTGGCCAGGGCGCCCTGGATCGCGCCGACAAGGGCGTCCACAGCGTGAGCCGCCATCTTCTTGCTCATGTTCGTGGACTTGGCAAGCTCGTTAACAAGATCGGTCTTGGTCATACGTAACGCACCTCCTCCATCGATTTATGAGGCTTAAAAAAGCCTCACCGAAACTTTTCTAAGGTATTATTAGCAGCTAGTCGGCTATAGGTCAAGGGGAGAAAGCAAAAAAAGCTTTGCGTTGACAGCTTTTATTCGGTTTTCCTCCCCTGGCTTCTCCAAAAAATCCTTAATGGAGAACCTGAAAAATCATCTAGTTCCCTTAATTTTTTTTCCACGTGTCTTTTAAAGGCCGTGTTCACGAGCCTGGAGTCGTTGACGAAGAAGGCAAATGACGGCGGGGCCGTCGACACCTGGGTGCAATAGGAAATCCGGAGAACTTTCCCGGTCCTGCTCGAAGGCATCTTTTCGAAGACCAAAAGGTCTTTCAGGAGTCGGTTGAGTTTTGCGGTTGGAATCCTCCGGTTCCTGTTTTCCGCTACCTTAAGGAGAATGGAGGGGAGCTTTTCTATGCCCCTGCCGGTGACTGCAGAAGCAAACAGCATCGGTACATGAATTGCGAACGCAAACTCTTCCCTGATGCGATCCCTTGTCTGGTCGCCCAGTTTCGGGGTTTTGTCCAGCAGGTCCCATTTATTGACAAGGAAAACGAGTCCCTTCCCCCTGTCGAGAACCTGTCCGGCGACACGTTGATCCTGCTCCGTCGCGATCTCGAGCCCATCCATTACGAGGATACAGACGTCCGCACGGTCGATTGCCTGGTAGGTCCGTACCGTGGAGTAATATTCGAGTGAGGAATCGACGTGTGATTTCTTTCTCAGTCCAGCCGTATCGACCAGCCTTACAGGCCGGCCCCCCAGATCGACAAGCGAATCTACGGCATCCCGCGTTGTCCCCGGGATATCGCTGACGAGGGCCCGCTCTTCCCCGGCTAAAAAATTAA
Source organism: uncultured Synergistaceae bacterium (assembly GCA_964425765.1). Classification (GTDB taxonomy): domain Bacteria; phylum Synergistota; class Synergistia; order Synergistales; family 79-D21; genus 79-D21. The sequence continues at coordinate 38,958 of CAYRNZ010000002.1, read as the reverse complement.
GTATGCTTGATTTTCCCACGTTGGGACGGCCGATGAGAGCGACACTCAAAGTCTCGTCCTCTTTTTCCGCCGTTTCATAGGGAAGTAGTTCTTCCAGCATTTCGAACAGGATTTCCATGTTTCTCCGGTGTTCCGCGCTGACTGGCACAACACGGTCGAAACCGAGCCCGAAAGAGGCCCATAGTTCGTTTTCGTGCACCGGGTCATCCATCTTGTTCGCGACAACGATGACGGGTTTCCCGCTTTTCCGCAGAAGCTGGGCTATGTCCCGGTCGACGCCGATCGGGCCTTCCCTGCCGTCCAGGACGAAAAGAATTGCGTCGCTTTCCTCTATGGCGACCTTCACCTGACGCATGATGAGTTCATCAAGCGGGTGGACGCTGTCCGGTAGCAGCCCGCCGGTATCGACGAGGTAGAAGTGAAGGTTTCCTTCCTCAACCTCTGCGTAGAGCCTGTCCCGGGTAACTCCCGGCATATTGTCCACGATTGCCTTTCGTGAACCGGTCATGCGGTTGAAAAGGGAACTTTTGCCAACGTTGGGCCTTCCGACTATCGTGACAATGGACATCTTTACCAACTCCCGGTCATTCGAAATCCAGGCTGATTTTCGGGTAATCCTGGAACCCTGGTTTGACTGCGAAAAAAGGAGCCAACAAAGCCCTGAATTTTTCGAACCCCTGCAATTTGACCTGCAGGGATTCTACGGCTCTCGTCCCCGAAAAGACCTCGAGCCCGTCACTTTCAAGCGCTTTGCGTATCGTGGAAAGTAATTCACTACCTCCCGCTATTTCGGAAAGGTGCCTGAACGGGGGCAACCCAAGCTCTTTTCTTTCTGAAAGCTCCCTTTCCCAGAAGAAAGTGAAACCAGCTTCCAGGCCAACCTGCCACCCCAGTTTGGGCTTGCGGCTCTGAACGACGATTCTACGCCTATCGGGCTCTATCCCTGTCCAGCAGGAAAGCCAGATTGTCCTGAAGCCTTCCGCCCTCGCCCCGTAATCCGCTTTCCATCCTTCGATGTCGATGTCCAGCCATCCCACGAGACCGACATCCGAAGACCTGCACAGGGAAAGGAGGGCCCTTGTCCCCAGAACCAGCGCCGGTTTCGTTTGGAATTGCCTGGCGAGTTCACGCCTAGCCCTTTTGCCGAAGCTGGAATAATCGCTCAAGAGCGAGACCGGGTACCGACCCCCAAAAACTCCTTTCGCCTGGTCATAGGACCTCTCTAGGCCCGGATGCCTTACCTCGAGCAAACGTCCCCGGCACACGGGACATTCTTCCGGCCAATCGGTCCTTTCCCCGCAGCCCAGGCATACCCCGGAACCGCTGTCCAGGCTCCAGCGAGGTTTGCCATCGCACCTGCCGCACGTGACGGCCCTGCCGCATTCCGTGCATCTGATCTCGGTTGCATACCCTTTCCGGTCGAGAATCCACAAGGCACTCCTGCCTTCTGCCAGGCACCTTTCCGTCTCTTCCCTCAGTTTCCCGGAAACAGGTATTTCCTGAGGGAATGAAGTTGACTGCAAACCTCGGCTGGCCGGGGGGGCCTGGGTTTTCACGAAAAAAACCCTGCCTTTCGGGACCTCACCGCAATCGACGCCGGAAAGCAAAGCGACTCTCGACGAAGGTGAAGTCCCGCCAAGGATCAGTGCAGCGCCGGATAAACCCGCTCTTTTCGAGGCTAAAGTCCTGGCACTCATTCGGGGAAACGCCGGCATCTGGTGGCCGGGATCCGCTTCCTCCTCCACGATTACGAGCGAAAGATCCAAAACCGGTGCAAAAACCGCGCCGGAAGTACCCATGACAATGCTTTTTTCCCCTCTCCTCACGGCAAGCCAGGCTTTCCAGAGCTTCGTCCCTCCGCCCACAGGCCAGACGCAAGCTAACGACTTTTTTTTATCAGGGAGCAAATCAAAAAAGCCTGAGAGGGAGTCCCTGTCTGGGAAAAGGAGGAGGCAACCGCCTTTCGCCTTTATAATGGCCTCGATGTAGGTTTCTTCCCTTGAGGCGAGTCTCGGCTCGTAGCAGAAGGTATTCAGTCCCTTGCCGGGCCTTACCCCAGCCGCTTCGGGTAGCAGTACAACCTCCCCTTTCAGCAGTGGGGCGGGGCAAGCCACCCGGATAGCGTGTCCCACACCGTAGGGGAGGCGGTTCCCAAGCCAATCCAGGGTATCGATAAGGTCGTGAGTAAGAGAAGGCCCCTCGTCGATAACCGATGTTATTTTTTTCAAGCGCGGGGGTGGCTCGACCGGTTTACCGCTAAGGCCCCGATCCCATGCGAATCCCACTCTCTTTGACCGCCCGAGTGGCACCAGGACACGCTGAGCGGTTTCTAGCGGAAAATCGCTTTCGTAAGTTAACGTCGGCCACCAGGGTGAGGGAAGGGCGACTTCAACTTCCCTGGGCAACTGCCGATCCCGTTCCCGTCGCAAAATCCCAGACCGCCCAGGCCGCCTCTTCCTTTGTTCCGGAAAAAGTCTGCCTGGCTCCTCCTCGATCAAGGATTTGGATCGTGTTGTGGTCCGACCCGAATGCCCCGTCTTCGCCTGTAATCTTGTTCGCGACTATGAAATCGAGATTTTTCCGGTGGATTTTTTCGAATGCGTTCTTCTCTAGATCGTGCGATTCGGCAGCGAAACCGATGAGGACTTGACCAGGTCTCTTCCCGGCACCGACAAGCCCGGCGATGTCCGGGTTCTGTTCGAAGGTTACGGTCAGGCGGCTTTTAGCCTGTCTTTTTATTTTCTCCGCGGATCTCGAAACCGGCCGATAATCTCCAACGGCAGCCGCCTTGACTATGAAATCCGAGGCCTCGGCTCGTTCGATTACAGCATCTTTCATCTGTTCTGCGCTCTCAACAGGGACAACTTCAATACCGGGAGGAGCTTCGACTGCAACGGGGCCCGATATGATCGTGACTTCCGCTCCGCGGTACCATGCCGTCCGGGCCATCGAATAGCCCATCTTGCCGGAACTCGGGTTCGAGATGAAACGCACGGGGTCCAAATACTCCCGGGTAGGCCCGGCGGTAACCAGTACTTTTTTCCCTGCGAGGTCCCGCTTGGGGGAAAGTATCCGCCAGACTTCCTCCTGTATTGCATCCAAAGAGGGTAATCTGCCTCTGCCCTCCGTCCCGCAGGCCAAAAAGCCGCTATCGGGCTGCAGTACGTTGAAACCTGCGCTTATGCAGGTTTCAACGTTCGAGACTGTAGTAGGATGCTCCCACATGTTCGAGTTCATTGCCGGACAAAGGAGAACCGGGGAACGAGTCGCCAGTAGAATGGCTCCGAGAAGGGTCTCCGCTTCCCCATGGGCTGCCCGGCGGAGCATGTTTGCCGTGCAGGGAGCGACAACGATAACTTCGGCCCACTCCGCGAGGGTGATATGCGGGATTTCCCAGCCGTGTTCGGTGTCGAGAAAATCTTTCTGCCGCCACGCCCTTCGGCCGGACAGGGTCGAAAGCGCGAGAGGGCTTACCAGGGTTTCCGCCGCTTCCGTCAAGACTACCTCGACCGCGTTGCCTAGCCCGGTCAGTCTCCTGACAAGGTCGGGAATCTTGTAGGCTGCTATACCGCCGCTTACGCCCAAGAGAACCCTGCGGTTCGTCTTCCAATCCATCTCAGGCCGGCCTTAGATGTTTCCGCGTTTTTCCCCGGTTTCCGGGAAGATGACCTTACCCTGTGCAATCTCTTCCAGCGCGAGCGAAATGTACTTTTCCTTCATAGAGTCTTCCACGAGTCTCCGCCCTTTCTGCTCGCTGAGCTGTCTGGCACGGTCTGCGACTGCCCTGGCAAGGCGGTACTTGTTGTCTATCTGTCGGTCTCGTATGATCGCTTCGATGTCATAGAAGATCATTGTCCCTACCCCTTTCGGATTTTCGGATCTCGCTTTTGAATATTTCCGTCAATTCGCCGGAAGCCCTATCGATTCTATCGTTCACGACGACATAATCATAACGCGCCGAGAGCGCTATTTCTTCTTTAGCATTCCGAAGTCTTGTTTTCATGGTTTCGGATTTTTCCGTTCCTCTTCCCGAGAGGCGTTTTTCCAACTCCTCGAGGTTCGGAGGCACAAGAAAGACCATGACCGAATCAGGCAGTTGTTCCTTGACCTGGATCGCTCCCTGGACATCGATTTCCAGGACTACATGTCTCCCCTTTTCAAGTTCCTTTTCCACGTCCGACCTGAGTGTCCCGTAAAGGTGCCCGTGAACGCGTGCCCACTCGAGGAATTTCCCTGCCGTGATATACGATTCGAACGCTGATTCATCGAGGAATCGGTATTGGACACCGTCGATTTCACCTTCGCGCGGTTTTCTGGTGGTGCAGGAAATCGAATATGAAAGACCGGGGACCCTCTTGAAAAGAAGGCCCCTCAAGGTTCCTTTCCCGACTCCGCTAGGGCCGGAGAGGATAAAGAGGCGGCCCTTTTTCATCTCTTTCTTCTGTTCCGTCCTGAGGTTCGAACCTTGAAGAAATGGTTTCCGGCTGTATTGCCGAGAGAATGACATGGCGACTGTCCATGACGAGGATCGCCCTGGTTTTTCTCCCCTGGGTCGCATCGATGAGCAACCCGTTTTCCCTTGATTCTTCCTTCAGCCTTTTTATCGGGGCCGAAGAGGGGTTGATGATTGCCACGATACGCTCTGCGACAACCATGTTCCCGAACCCAATATGGACAAGGTGGTAGGCCACGACGATCACCCCGCTTTCCCGTCGGAAATTCTTTTTTCAATGACGAGCCGTTCCATCTCGCGAACGAGACCGGGCAGGCCTTGCCCCGTCTTGGCACTGATCGGTACGACCCGTTCACCCAATCCCTCGATTTTTCTTTCCAGCTTGATTATCTCCTCCGTCCCGAGGAGATCGACCTTGTTCAGACCTATTATCCTGGGTATTTCCCATGCCCCCAGTTCCTTCATCGCCAATTCGACCGAAGCGGTCATCGTTTCGCTTTCGGCGGTTAGCGCATCCATGACCCAAACAATGGCGTCCGCCTCAAGGACTTCTTCTAGAGTCGCCCTGAATGCTGCAATAAGCGCCGGCGGGAGGTTCCTGAGGAATCCGACCGTGTCCGTCAGCAAGGCCGGCCCTTGGCCGGGGAGCCTGAATGCCCTTACGGTCGTGTCAAGCGTCGTGAAAAGCTGGTTTTTCGAAATGACTCTTGGGTCTTTGCACAGCGCTTTGAAAAGAGTTGATTTACCGGCGTTGGTATACCCTACGAGAGAAAAGAGAGGGATTCCCGAACGGGTTCTACGCTTTCTCTGGTTCTCTCTCCTTTCTCTTATTCCATCGAGCTTGGATTCGATTTCTCGTATTCTTCTTTCGACCTTTCGTCGATGCCTTTCGAACTCCGTTTCTCCCGGTCCCCTGGTCGCTATCCCCGCCCCCGTCCTCGACATCTGGAAGCCTAATCCTTTCAGGTGAGGGATTTCATAACGGCAGCGGGCCAACTCGACCTGGAGTTTCGCCTCGCTCGAACGGGCGTGCAAGCGAAAGACCTCCATTATGACCCAAGGCCTGTCCCAGATCGCACACCCTGTCCTGTTCTTCAGGTTCTTGACCTGCACGGGGCTCAGTGCCGCATCGATAACGATGATGCATGCCCCTTTCTGCCTGGCGACTTCCTTAAGTTCTTCAACCTTGCCCGTTCCAATGTAGGTCGCGGGGTCTTCGTGATCCCTGTTTTGCACGATCTTTGCGGCTACCGGGATATTGAGGTTCCCCAGGAGCAATTCCAGTTCATCCATGAGCTCCCCGACGGGAACGTCTTTTCCCCCGCGGTCCAGAGACACGAGGAGCGCCTTCCTCCTCTGAAAACTAACCTGGGATTTCGCCTGTCTCGCGTTCGAGCCTTCTATATTCACCATCCAGCCTTTCAAGGAAAATCGATCGCGCTTCTTTATCTGTCAGCCCCTCAGGGATCTCAGAAGGGGCTATTGGGAAACCATAGTTCACTGTTATTTTAACAGCACGCGGGAAACTCGTCCCGCTGGGAAGCGCCAGGAAGGTGCCTCGTATATATACCGGAACGACAAGACGCCTTGATTTCAGCGATAGCAGAGCAACCCCTCCCTCCAGGGGCTGTAGGTGCCCATCAGGAGACCTTTTCCCCTCCGGGAAGATCAGCACGTTCTCACCTTTTTCGAGGAAGCGGAGGAACATTTTCAGGACCATCCCGGCTTTTGCTTCGTCCTCCCTCGACACGGGAACTGCACCCAGGGTCCTGAGCACGAAGCCGAACGGAGCCGGAGTGAAAAGAGAGGCTTTCGCGATATACCGCAACCGATCCTTGAAGACACTGCCGATAACCGGGGGATCCAGATTGCTGCAGTGATTGGAAGTGAGGATCAGAGGCCGTGACCGTGGAATCCTTTCTTCGTTCAAGATTTCGAGTCTGTTGAAAACCTTGAAAAAAACGAAGTAGGCGTTTTTCACAACCCAATATAGAATCTTAGAGAACATCAGCCAAATCCTCTTCCGCGTCTCCGCGCCAAATTTCTTTCATGAGCCTGACGATTTCGTCGAGCACTTCCCGTGGGAGTCTTCCCGTCGTATCCAGGATTACGGCCCCCTCAGGTATCACGAGCGGGGCAAGCGCGCGTTTCGAATCCGTTTCATCCCTGGACAGGACAATCGAAAGGGCCTGCTCCATCGTGATCTGGTCACCCTTTGCGGTTTGTTCGAGATATCTCCTTCGCGCGCGTTCCCGGCTGTCTGCGGTCAGGTATATTTTAAGATCCGCATCGGGGAAAACGACGCTTCCCATGTCGCGCCCGTCCGCAACCAGCCCGGGGGCTTCGGCCTGCATCCTCTGCAGGTCTAGTAGTCTTTCCCGTACCGAAGGCAGAGCTGCGTACAAAGACACGATACTGTCAATGGCGGGAGTGTGTAGCTCATCGGTAACGTCCTGCCCTGACACAAGGACGGAATCGTCCTCGATCTTCAGTGACAAATTGGCAAGAGTTGCCTTTAGGTTTTCGCTTTCAAAAGGCGGTATGGACTGCCTTGATAGGTATAACGCTATCGCACGGTAAAGTTTGCCTGTGTCGAGGTAACGCAGGCCGGTCTCTACCGCCGCTCTTTTCGCGACGGTGCTTTTACCCGAACCTGCGGGTCCGTCGATGGTTACGACAAAGGCTTTTTCCCCTCGACATCCTTTCATCTCTTTTCTCCTATCCCAATAAGTTCTGCCAGGTCCTCCAGAGAAAACTCCCGGAACTCACCCGGGCGAAGACCCGCCGCCTCCAAGCCGCCGATTGCCGTCCGAATAAGTCGTTTTACCCGGAATCCATGCATCTCGGCCATGACCCGCAATTCCCTTTTTCTCCCTTCGCGGAGAAACACCCGGATCCACTCCTTATGGCCAATCTCCGTGAGCCTTGCCACGGATACGGGCTTTACCCATTTTCCTTCCACTTCGGCACCCATGGCAAAATTCTCCAGGTCCTGTAAGGAAGGGTTACGGTCGAGGCATACATCGTACCTCTTTAACACGCCCTTCGAAGGGTGTGTCAAATGGTGAGCGAGGTTGCCGTCGTTGGTCAGTAGAAGCAGCCCCTCGCTTTCCTTGTCCAGTCTCCCTACCGGAAAAAGCCCTAAATTCCGGAATTGCGTGCCAAGCATGTCGATAACCGTTTTTTCGCGTCTGTCCGAAACCGCTGAAAGAACCCCCGCGGGCTTGTATAGGAGGAGGTATCTTTTTCTTGTCGGGACAAGCGGACGCCCGTCGATTTCCACAACTTGCCCGGGCAGGACTTTTAGTCCGGGTTCAGTTGCCTTTAGTCCGTCAACCGACACCCTGCCCGACAAGACGATTTCTTCAACTTTTCTCCGTGCTCCTAGTCCGCATTCGGCAAGGAAACGGTTCAATCGTACCGGTAAAGCCTCACCGTCTTTTTCGGGTATCAAGGATCCTGCTCTCCTTGGTTGTCGTCGATGTTCACATCCTGAAGGTCTTCCAGGCTCGGCAGATCCGAAATGGATTCCAGGTTGAACGAATCGAGAAAACTCGAAGTAGTCCGAAAAAGCAAAGGTGTACCGGTCCCTTTGCGCTTTCCCGCGACCCTTATCAGGCCGAGCCGTAGCAGTGTCTCGACAACCTTTTCGGAACGGACTCCGCGGATTTCCTCTATCTCGCCCCGGGTCACGGGTTGCTTGTAAGCGATCACCGCTAGTGATTCCAGTGCGGCCCGGCTTAGCCGAAGGGGTTGTTCTCCCCCGTTTTCCCGAAACCGTGCGACCTTCTCCGCCTGTTCCGGGGCCGATGCAAACTGCCAACCGCCTCCTAGCCGGACAAGGCGAAAACCATGATGCTGCTCATAGTGGTCTTTGAGGCCCTTTAGCGTTTCCAAAACAAGCCTTCCCGGCAGTTCGAGGGCTTTCGCCAAATCTTCCGCACTGACAGGTTCGGACGAAGCGATCAGCAGAGCCTCCAGGGCAAACTCCAGGGATCTCAGGTCTTCAGGAGATTTCGAATCGAAGTTCATCGAAGCGTCCCTCCTGTTGAAGTTTCAGTACCCCTAAGCGTGCCAGTTCCAGTAGAGCCAGTAGGCTAACGACTATCGCGCATCGGCCCGCCCTCTGTCCGAGGATCGTCCCGAAAAGGACGGGGCCCTTGCCCCGAAGGGAAGACACGATTTCCTCCATCCGGCGCTCGACTTGCGCTGCATCCGGTTCACCCGGTTCGAAACCGAGCATTTCCTCGGAGGGTCCCAGAATCCTTTCCGGGCCTGTAGCGCTCTTCTCAAGGATCAGGTCCCACCAGAGCCTCGCGAGGCTATAAAGGTCGCCGAAATCATAGAGTGGCTTTTCGTCATCCTTCGACTGGCGCAGGAAGATGCGCTGCCTGAAGGCGAGTCTTTCCCCCAGGATCCTGGAAGCGTTACGGAAAGGCCTGTAACGCAGGATCGCCGCACGAAGAGCTTCGTCGGCAAAATCATCCTGCGGTTTGAATGTTTCCTGGTCTGCGGTCGCTGCAGGTCCTTTCGGGAACAGTCTTCTTACCTTGACGAGCAGCAACCGGGCGGTCAAGGAGATGAATTCGCTCACCCTTCCGAGAGGCATGGCCCTCTCCACCGAAAGATAGGCCGCGTAGGTGGCGATCAGGTCGCTTACACGGATTCTGCTTGCCTCCATCTGGCCTGTTTCAATGAGTTTGCACAGGAGGTCGAGAGGACCCGAGAATTCATCGACTTCAATGTCGAAACCCAAATTCTGCTCCTTCCTGAAATATCCTCACTGGAAGAAACCGATCGCCTGGAACACCTCTTCCATCGTCTTTTCTGCCACTGCCTTTGCCTGGCGAGCTCCCCTCCGCAGGATGTCATGGAGTTCATCCGTATGCGCCTCGAAGTACCGCCTTCTGGACTGTATCGGGTCCAGGAGCCTCTCGAGGTGAGAAAATAGCGCCTTCTTGCATTCAAGGCAGCCGATTCCTGCAGTGCGGCAACCATTGTCCAGTCTCTCCCTTTCCTGCAAATCGAGGTTGAAAACTTTTTGGATGTCCCAAACGGGGCAGACGTCAGGATTGCCTGGATCTTTCCGTTTCTCGCGCCGAGGGTCGGTCTTCATCGTCCGCAGTTTTTCCCACATATCCTTGAGATCCTCCGAGATCATGAGGGAATTCCCGTAGGACTTGCTCATTTTCCTTCCGTCGGTACCGGGTACCTTCGGTGTCGGCGTTAGAAGGATGTCGGGTTCGGGGAAAATCGGACCGAAGAAAAAGTTGAAACGCCTGGCGATTTCCCTGGTCAATTCCAGGTGGGCAGACTGGTCTTCGCCTACGGGAACCCTTCCAGCCTTGTAGAGGAGGATGTCACCCGCCATCAGTACCGGATAGCCCAGGAAAGCGTAGTTGCCCAGGTCCTTGTTCTGGATGTTCTTGATCTGGTCCTTGTAGGTCGGGCAGCGTTCGAGCCACCCTACGGGCGTCACCATGGAAAAGGCAAGGTGGATAAGGGCATGTTCCGGTACGGTGGATTGAACGAAAATGCTGCATTTTTCCGGATCAAGGCCGGCCGAGAGAAAATCGAGCATCACTTCGTGGGTATTCTCCTTGATCTGGCTGGAATCGGCGTAATCGGACATGAGTGCGTGCCAATCCACGATCGAATAGAAACACTCGAATTCGTCCTGCAGCCTGACCCAGTTGGTCAGGGCTCCCGCAAGGTGCCCAAGGTGCAGTTTGCCGGTCGGCCGCATTCCACTGAAGACTCGTTCCTTCATCATCGGATCACCCCTTAGCTAGATCTCCTGTTCCTACAAATCAAAGAAAAAAGGGACTTGCCGGGTGCAGACCGTTTCCACCTGGAGCCCAGAAACGGAACGGATCATTTCCGCGAGCCGGAACAGTGAAACGCTTTCCATTTCGGCGTGGTCGCACACGGCAATAGCCAGTCCGGCCGAGACGCCCTGAAGGATCTTATGGTAACCAATGTCGGCTGTGACGAAAAGGTCCGCACCAGACCAGGACGCTTCCTCCAAAAGGTCGCCTCCCGCACCACCGCAAAGGGCTACGCGCCTTACCGGCCTGACTTTGTCACCTATGACCCTCATCCAGGACAATTTCCAGGCTTCCCTCAGGAACGCCGATACCCTAAAAAGCGGCATCTCTTCCGTTAAGTCGCCGACCGCACCGATACCCCAGGACCCGTTTTTGCCCTCAGCAAGCGGGCTAGTGCTTACAAGCCCTGCATCCCTTGCGAGGATAACGTTGACGCCTTCATGCGAGACGTCCCAGTTCGTGTGAATGGCATAAAGGGAGACGTCATGCCTTATCGCCTTGAAAACCGTCTCACCCTCCAGCGATTCGGTGGTCAATTTCTCGAAAGGCCGGATGAAAGCCGGATGGTGCGACACGAGCAGGTTCGCACCCATTTCGACGGCTTTGGCCACGGAATCCGGGGTCGAGTCAAGGCTGACGCAGATTTTATAAATCTCGCTTTCCGGGTCGCCGCAAAGCAGCCCCGTCCTGTCCCATTCATCGGCCCATACCGGAGGAAAGAGGTTTTCAAGCTCGCTTACAAGGGTCTTTAGCTTCAAAAATATCCCCCCTGTAAAAATAAAAGCCACCTATGGGTGGCTTTTTTCCATTCTGGTGGGCCCACCTGGAATCGAACCAGGAACCTTCCGGTTATGAGCCGGTGGCTCTAACCAATTGAGCTATGGGCCCGAAGTTTCATCATTCGTGTACAGCGATACAGCCTACCGGACAACTGTCTGCGGCTTCCTGCGCGCAGTCGGCTCCTTCGGCATGGATGACCTTTGCCTTGCCGGCGTCCTCGTCCAGTTCAAAAACTTCAGGGCATATCTGGGCGCAGACTCCGCACCCGATGCATTCCTCCTGATTCACCTTGACAAGCATGAAAGGGGGTCACCTCCTCCGCGAGACAGATTTTAACCCAGGTGGCAAGGAGCGTCAAACAGCCCTCTCCTTCACGATAGAAACAATCGGTGTGCCCTCGGGGGATTTTTCGAGCTTCAGTAGGGCCCGGTAATCAGAAACCGCCTTTCGAACCGGTTCGGCCGCCGCGATGAACACGCCCGTCCCTACGACTTCCGCGCCGAATTCTTTAGCCATGAGGAGCATGCCAGCAGCCGTGCTGCCCCCGCGCATGTAGTCGTCCACAAGTAAGACCCGTTTTCCCTTCTGCAATTGGCGGGTTCCGAGGTACATTGCCTGGACATCCCCTGTCCCCGTCGGGTAGTGGACTGCGACCGCCGGTCCGTCCGATGCGCGGTTCCTGAAACGGCATACAGCAAGGGGAAGACCCAGCGCGTGAGCGGTAAAAAGCGCAAGCGGGATGCCTTTTACCTCGGAGGTCATGACCACTTCCGCATCTCGGTCGGAAAAATCCGATGCCAGGGCCATACCTAGACAAAAAGCGTACATCGGGTCGAAGAGGATGTCTCCGTAATAGATCAATCCACCGGGGAGCACCCTGTCCCTGTCCGAAAGAAGTTTTGCGATCGATTCCAGGATCTCCCCCCGTCGCCCTGCCCCCAGGGTGGGCAGGAAGGAAGCGCCTCCGGTTCTTCCCCTGTCCACTGAAATTGACCCGATTCCCTCTTCGGAGAGCGAATCGTTGATGATCGAGACGTCGTCGCTGATGACGGTTTTCGAAACCTTGAAACAATCAGCCATCTGCGTCATGGAAATGAGTCGCGAAGGGAAAAGCAGGAATCTTGAAGCGATTCGCACGAGCCGTTCCGTTCTCTGGACTTTCAAGGCTATCACTCCCAGAAGAGGATTCTCTCGATCCCTGGTTCTCCTGCAAAAAAACGGGCGATACCCCTATTTGACGGACATCTCTCGTATAGGGCAAAAAGAGCACTCCCGCTTCCCGAAATACCCCACGCAAGGGCACCTGAATCTTCGAGACGAGAAAAATACTCCCCGTATGCCTTATTGCCTCTTACGAGAACCGGTATGAAATCGTTGGGCAGGAGACCGACCTTCTCTCCTGATGCGAGAGAGGCCATGACGCTTAGACACTCTACGGCCGCTTCTTTCTCCGAAAGCGTAACCCTCTCGGCATCCTCGTCGAGGAGCCGATACGCAGTCGCGGTATCGGAACGCCACCGGGGGACGAACACCATTCTCGAAAGAGGCAGGGTTCCGTCAAGGCATTCCACCGCTTCTCCGGCCTTGGTGACAAGGCCCATGCCTGCTCCGCTGCAGAAAAAAGCGACATCCGAACCGACCTCGGCTTCCAGGAACCGGGGGACCTCCACCCCAAAAGTGTTCCTAACCCATCCAATAAAGGCCGCCGCGTTCCCGCTGCCCGCCCCCAGGCCAGTACCGGGGGGTACCGCCTTCAGGATGTCGACTTCCAAGGGGCCGAGTTCAATACCAAGGCTTCTCAATAAACACAGGGTTTTAAAGATAATATTTTGACCCTTTACCGGATAATTGTAAACTCTGACAAGGTCTTTCGACGTTCTGGGGCGAGTGCGTATGACCAGCGACTCTGCACCGGGAAGCTGCAGGAAGAGCGAATGAATGTCGTGGAAGCCGTCGAGACGTTTGTCAGTGACCCGCAAGGTGAGATTCAATTTTAGGTGCGAGGGAATCAGGTATTCCATGTTTTTTCCTTTTCTCTGGCCGAAGGCATCGAAACGGGCCCCGGCTTTTTTGGCCGAGGCCCGTTTCGCGTCACCTTCAGATCAGTTTTTCGTGTCCGGGCAGTATCTCTAGTTCAACTTCTTTCGTAAGAAGCTCGACATAGCTGAAAGATACCGTGCTCTGTTGTGACTCAACGTACATAGTGAACAAGTTCGGGTAGGTTTCCAAGATCACACCCTGCCGTTCCTCGACCTTTCGCCTGCCCTTGGTTGCGCGGTAGCGAACTCTTGCTCCTTTGTGAACCGCAACCTGGGCTCTTATCTTGCAGAGATCTGCGCTCATTGACTTCACTCCCAGGAGCATTTTGTTGCATTTTACCACACAATTTACAAAAAAACAAGGAATTCGTGGAACGTTAGCCATCATGCTTTTTGTAATCTCAATATCCTTTTTTCGCCAACTCTCCGCGTCACACCTATTGAATCAAGGTATTCCAGAAAAGGCAGGGCAAACTTCCTGCTTGTCCCGGACAAGTCCCTGAAAGCTGCAAGAGTGATGTCACCCCTGCACTCTTTTAAAAGCGCAATGCCCTTTTCCATGACCGCTACAGATAGAAGCAACTCTCCACCAACGACATGCAAACTGCCGTTTTCCCTCAATTGACGGAGCAGTGTCGAAAAAATATTCGCCGACAGGCCGGTTACGGCCATCGCCTGGTCCAACGACGGCATCTCGAATCCCTTGCTTTCACAAAAATCGAGAAGCAACCGGGTTTCTTTTTCGAAACGGGATGCCTCTTCCGGAATGAATCCTGGCAGAAAGACTCGGTTTTCAGAGATCTCAACTTTACCGTTTTCCTGGAGGTAGGCTAGAATTGCCTTCGCTACCCTTGGTTCCAGGCACTGGGAAAGGACAGACAAGGTTTCTTCCGCCGTCATCCCTTTCAGGTGAGGTTCGCTCTCGTGGAAAAGGCGGAGATTTTCGAGGAATTTTTGGCATACCGACGTCATTTTTTCCTTCGAGACGACCCAGCCGGGACCGCTATCGAGGAAGACCAGCTCTTTCTCCAGATTTTTCCGCCTTGCGATCTCCCTTATCTTTGTCGGAAGCGACTGAACTGCCTTCTGGGCTTCGTCGAGGGACAGGATTTCCCGCGGGCGAAGGACCGAAACAAGACGGTCGGCCGCGCTATTAGATTCCGCAAGGTTTCCAAGCATCTCGGCGTATTCCGTTTTTTTCTGGCGGCTTCTCGGTTTCCATCCGTAGGGGAATAGAATTTGCCCGCCCCCGATCGTCTCGAGTGGGCTATAGGCCCGTATCACGAATCCCTGGCCGTAAGCGGCACCCGCCGGATCCTCGAGGACGAGTTGAGCTACAGCGGAATCCCCGGGCATGAGCTTGGTTCCTGGATCCGCAAAGGATACGCGGGCAATGAGGTCCGACGTACCCATGTGAAGCCGAACCCTTTGCCAGTGCTTGATTGGTTCGCTGTTTTTCCGCAGTGCTTTCAGGAGGACGTCAACGCAGCTTGTGGCTCTAAAAATAGCCGGAGTGCAAACCGTATCCCCTCTTCGGACATCCTTGAAACCGATCCCCGAAAGGTTCACCGCGGTTCTCTGACCCGCGAACGCTTCTTGAACGGGTTTGTCATGAACCTCCAGGCTCCTGACACGGGCCAGGGCGCCCGAAGGGATGATCTCCACCTCGTCCGAGACTTTTACGGATCCGGCGTAAGCAGTTCCTGTGACAACCGTTCCGAACCCTGCTATCGGGAAAGCCCTGTCCACGGGCAGGAAAAGCGCGCCTCCCCTGGGCCTTGGCTGGAGTCTTGCGGCAATACCCTGCAGCGCGAGGGAGAGTTCCTTTATTCCGGTACCGGTCATGGCGGACACAGGCAGAATCGGTGCATCTTGGAGGAAAGTCCCTTCAAGCAGCGATTTGACGTCTTCGACCGCAAGCTGTTGAAGTTCACCGTCGACCCGATCTACCTTTGTCAAGGCGACGAGTCCTTCTTTTATCCCAAGAAGCTCCAGTATCTCGAGATGTTCCCTAGTCTGGGGCATTACCCCCTCGTCAGCTGCGACGACCAGCAGTACGGCATCGATCCCGGCTGCTCCGGCGACCATCTGCCGGATGAATTTTTCGTGCCCCGGGACATCCACGACGCTGATGGTCCTGCCGTCGGGCAGTTCTAGCGGGGCAAAACCCAGCTCGATGGTAATCCCGCGCCTCTTTTCCTCTTCAAGGCGGTCGCAGTCTACGCCGGTCAAAGCCCTGACAAGAGTAGTCTTACCGTGGTCAATGTGTCCTGCCGTTCCCAGGACCAGCGGAATCTCACGAGCGGACATCTCAAGAAGCCTCCGTTCCCGAACTGGCTGCGGACAGGGCCTTTACGATTTTCTCGAGGTCCCAATCCCGTATTGTCCTGGCATGCAACAGGACGGCCTTTTCCCTGGAGGTCGCAATGACCGGGCAGGGGGCATCCCGAAGCTTTTTCTGGATCCAGCCTGAAGAAAAGCGGGGATGGCCGATTGCGACCGCGTAACCCGGAAGCGGGATCTCGGGATGGCTGCCGCCTCCGACGGCATCCTCAACAGGTACGACCGTAAAGGCATATTCCGGGCAAGATTTCCGAAGTCGCCTGGCCAGTCTTTTCGCCTTCGACAGGAGGATTTCCGGAGGTGTCGAAATCATCGAGATAGTGGGTATTTCATCAATATCCCCAGCCAGGACCTGCCTCAAGGTGGCCTCCAGGGCCGCCAGCGTCATCTTGTCCGGCCTCAGGGCCCTTATGAAGGGGTGCTTCCTCAAACGTCCGATGATTTGAGAACGTCCGGCGATGATCCCTGCCTGCGGCCCCCCAAGCATCTTGTCGCCTGAAAAGGTCACGACATCGACTCCCGAAAGGATGCACTCCCTGACGGAAGTTTCGCCTTTGAGTCCAAACGAGCTGGGGTCCAGGAGGAACCCGCTTCCGAGGTCTTCCATGAAAACCAAGTCCTTTTCCCTCGCGAGGCAAGCCAGTTCCTCCCTGGCGGGTTCGGCCTGGAAGCCAACGATACGGAAATTTGAAGGGTGGACTTTTAGGATCAGCGCCGTCGCTTCACCGACCGCTTTCTCGTAATCCGAAGCGTAAGTCCTGTTGGTTGTCCCGACCTCTACCAGCCGCGTGCCTGAAGCGGCCATGATGTCAGGTATCCTGAAGGATCCCCCGATTTCGACCAGTTCTCCCCTCGAGACGATCGATTCCCTGCCGGAGGCGATCGCGGCCAGGCATAGGATGACAGCCCCGGCGTTGTTGTTCACGACGAGGGTGGCATCCGCACCGGTGGCCTGGCACAGAAGCCATTCGACATGATCGTTCCTGTGCCCTCGATCACCGGAGGCAAGGTTGTATTCGAGGGTGCTGTAGTTTTCCGCACATTCGATGACGGCTTTCAGTGCGGCCTCTGAAAGGCAGGAACGGCCCAGGTTCGTGTGGATGACGACACCCGTCGCATTGACAACCCGTTTTAGGGAAGGAGTATCGTATGATTCAAGCCTTTTCCGGGCTTCGAGGGCAATCCTGCCGCGGTCCGCAGACGGTTCGTTGCCTTCGAGCGCCGATTTCCTGATTTCCCCGATGATGTCGCTGAAAACCGCCTTGACTGCCGGGCGCCCCAGGTCCTTTTCGTACCTCGAGACCCAGGGTTCGGAAAGAAGCGTGTCCATCGGAGGGATTTGCCTGAGTAATTCCCTTACCCGTTCATTCATTCCCGGATCCCCTTTCCGTAGCCTGTTCACCCGTCGAAATCCTCGACTGCCGGGAGTCCACAAGGCCTCTCGGGCCAGCCCGGCTTTTCAACCTAATTCCCGAGCAGGGAGAGAATGTGGCGTAAAAGGACCTCCAAGGCAGTTTTCGCGGGAACCGAAGGCGATAGAACTTCCAGTCGGCAGCCCTGGGCCGCCGGCAAATTCAGGACGGTCATGCCCGGACTGTATTCCGACTTCTCGATTGTCTCTGCAATCGGGTCGAAATAAAGCACCCACCCCGGTAAAGCCATGCCTACCAGCGACCATCCCTCGTCAGGGGGTTCATTTTCCTCCTGCCCGTAATGCCCTCTTCCCGAGACAGTTTCGGTGAAGACTCCCAAAACGCCAGCGACGCCCGGAAAAACGTTTTCCCCCACCAGGAGGAGACGCTTCGAGCCGCCCTCTTTTCTCTGGTACAGGCGAACTGGGAGAAAATCACGCCTTGTGTCCGCGGCGGGGTCGTAATAATCCAGCGGAGACAGACCGGCGGCAAGTTGGGATTCCACCGGGGTTTCAAAACCGGGAGTCCCTGGGCTGGAGGGCAGGGCGACAAGTTCCAGCAATTTCTCCCCCAATTCATCCCCTTTCCCCGAGGGGATTTCGAGAATGACGTAATCCATCCGTTCCCTCCCCTAGACGAGCGTTTCCCAGACCCCGTTTGCAACGCGGAAACCCCTGGGGCTGAAGGAAGTGCACCCACGTTTTTTGACAAAAAGCGATTCCGGCAGGTCCGCAAGGGCCGCATGGACGGCTCGGGCCTCCTTAAGTCCGTACTTTTTCCGGAAAAGGCTCCAGCGGATACCCCAGCATGTCCTGAGAGCGAGGATGGCGGCTTCCCGCGCGTGCTCTTCCCTGGACAGTTTTTCAGTCCACGAAGACAGGGATTTCCGGTCTTTCGCCAGGTACGCTTCGAGATCCGCTTTGTTGCTGTAACGAACTCCGTCGAGGTAACCCCAGGCTCCCGGGCCAAGCCCGAGCACGTCGGCCTGTTTCCAGTAAGCCAAATTGTGGAGGCACCACTGCCCCTTTTGGGCGAAACTGGCAACCTCGTACTGGGTGAACCCCTTGCCGGCCAGGTACCACTGGGAAAAACGATAGAAGGCATAACCCGCCCCCTGTGTGGGGAGGGGCTCTCTTTCCAATGCCGTGCCTGGTTCCCTGGTCAACTGGTAGATCGAAACGTGCCCTGCACAGCTGGCCAGGAGGCTGAGGTCCTTGTGCCACTCCCTGATTTCCTGGCCGGGAATGCCGAAAATGAGATCGCCGCTAACGCGAAATCCACGTTCACTGCATTTATGCAAGGCCGTATAGGCTTGCCGGCCGTCATGGATACGGCCCAGCCAGCGCAAGATAGGATCGGAGAAACTCTGGATCCCCAGACTGACCCTTCGGACTCCCCAGTCCAGCCATTGCTGGAGGTGCCCTTCCTCCAGCGATTCAGGGTTGGCTTCGACGCTGATCTCGATGTCTCTCGAGAAGGAAAGCCCTTCTTCCAATGTTCTGCGCAGTTTTTCCCACTGCCCGGGCGAAAGGCAGGTGGGTGTTCCCCCTCCGATATAAAGGGTTTCAATGTGCGGTTTGCCTTCGAATCTCTTCACCCAAGTCTCGAGTTCCCATTTCAGGGCTTCGAGGAAAACATCGATAGCCTCTTTCGTGGCGGGCCGGCTGAAGAAGGCGCAATAACGGCATTTGCTCCGGCAAAAGGGGACGTGCAGGTAGCAGGAGAGTCCTACCCCTAGTCCTCCTCTTCCTGCCCTATTTTGAGATAAGCCAGGAACGCCTCCTGCGGGATCGAGACACGCCCTATCTGTTTCATCTTCTTCTTGCCTTCCTTCTGTTTTTCGAGCAATTTCCGTTTCCGGGTGATGTCTCCGCCGTAACATTTTGCCAGCACGTCCTTCCTCAAAGGCTTCACATTCTGGCGGACGATGACTTTCTTTCCTATCGCAGCCTGGATGGGGACCTCGAAAAGCTGCCGCGGGATTAGTTCTTTCAGTTTCCTGACGACCGCCTGCCCCATGTGGAAGGCGGAATCCTTGTGGCAGATGAAAGAAAAGGCGTCTATCGGATCCTGGTTGACGAGCACGTCGACCTTTACAAGTTCAGAAGCGCGGAACCCGACCTGTTCGTAGTCGAGGGACGCATAGCCACGGGTCGTCGATTTCAACTTGTCGTGAAAATCGACGATGAATTCGGCCAGGGGGATCGTGTACGCAAGCCTCAGCCTTTCGGGGGTAATGTAATCCATCGCGTGGAAAATGCCCCTCTTGTCCTGGCAAAGCTGCATGACCTTTCCGACAAACTCGGAGGGGACGAACACAGTGAGGCGGATGTAGGGTTCCCGGATTTCCTCTATCTGGCCGGCGTCGGGGAAATCGGAAGGCCTGTGCGCCTCGAAAACCTCCCCGCCCGGCCGGACTATCTGGTAGACGACGTTGGGAGCGGTGGCAACCAGGTTGACATCGAACTCTCTCATCAGTCTTTCCCTGGCGATATCCATATGGAGCAGCCCCAAGAAGCCGCAGCGGAACCCGAAACCCAGGGCCGCGGAGGTTTCCGGTTCGAATAGTATCGCGGAATCGTTCAGCTGGAGCTTTTCAAGAGCATCGCGAAGTTGCGGGTAATCCTCGTTGACGACAGGGTAAAAGCCGCAGAAAACTACAGGCTTGACCTTCTTGTACCCCGGTAGGGGCTCGGTAGCGGGTTTCCCGCCCTCAACGACAGTGTCTCCCACGTGAGCTTCGTTGATCGTCTTTATGCTCGCTGCAAGGTAGCCGACTTCTCCCGCCTCCAGTTCCGGGACGGGGGTCATGCCCGGTTTGAAGATGCCGATCTCCTCCGCAAGGTATTCCCTGCCTGTGGCACTGAAGCGGATCGCCTGGCCGCTTTTCAGGCTGCCGTTTACGATACGGATGTAGCAGATGACCCCCCGGTAGTTGTCATACACGGAGTCGAAGATCAGCGCCTGCAGGGGGGCATCCGGGTTCCCCTTCGGGACGGGGATGTCCCTGACTATTTTCTCCAGGATTTCCCGGATACCTTTTCCCTCCTTGGCGCTGGCGAGGACGGCGTCATGGGAGTCCACGCCGATGATCTCCTCGAGTTCCCTTTTCGCCTCTTCGGGTTGCGCCGATGGAAGATCGATCTTGTTGATCACGGGAATGAGTTCCAGACCCTGTTCTGCGGCCATGTAAGCGTTAGCCACGGTCTGCGCCTCCACACCCTGGGCCGCATCGACGACCAGCAGGGCCCCTTCGCACGCGGCAAGTGATCGCGAGACCTCGTAGCTGAAATCCACGTGGCCTGGCGTATCGATAAGGTTCAAGATGTATTCGCTGCCATCGGGGGCTTTGTAATCCATCCGCACTGGCACGGACTTGATCGTTATCCCGCGTTCCCTTTCAAGCTCGAGGGTATCCAGGTACTGTGAGCGCATCGTCCGGGAATCGACCGTGCCCGTCACCTCGAGGAGGCGGTCCGCCAGGGTCGACTTCCCGTGGTCGACGTGGGCGATGATGCAAAAGTTCCTGATCCGTTCTCGTTTCATGGGGTCCCTCCCGGGAAACTCTCCTTTTTCGTGTGTTCTTCTTTCTTACCGTTCATTCGATGTTCTGTACCTGTTCCCGTATTTTTTCCAGTGTCGTCTTCCCTTCTACCGCCATCCACCGGACATCGGCCGCGGATACCTTCGAATCCAGCGTGTTCAGTTCCCGGTTTATTTCTTGGGAAAGGAAGTCGAGTTTCCGCCCTATCGCATCACCCTTCTCGATGGCTTCCCTGAACTTGACCAGGTGGCTCTTGAGCCGGGCGATTTCTTCCGAAACGTCCCACCGATCCGAGAGAAGGACGATTTCCTGCGCGAGACGCTGTTCCCTTACGGCTTCCTCCGAAAGGGACATGACTTCCTCTACCCTCTTTCTAAGGTTTAACAAGGCCTCTTCCCTGGCCTTCGCTGCGGCGGATCCAAGTTCTTCCGTCAGTTTCCCGAGCGCGTCGAGGTTCTCCAGGATTGCGTCCTGAAGGTGTTCCCCTTCCTGCTTCCTCATCTCGATCCATTTTTCGGTTGCTTTCCTTACGACCGTCTCGACCACTTCGCCGATTTCCTCCCTCCAGGATTCCTCGTCCTGGGCCGGGGATTCAAAGACTCCCGGCAAAGAAAGAAGCACCGCGGGATCTACCGTTCCATCCCTCCCGATCTTTCGGTAAAAATCGCTCAGCCTCGACAGGTAGGATTCGAGGACCTCTTCCTTTAGCTCAAGGGCGCGGAATTCAGGCGCCCATGCTATCTCGAGGCGAACCTGCACTTTTCCGCGCTTTGCGGTGTCCCTTATTCGCTGTTGGATCACCGTCTCGAAGCTCAACATTTCCCGGGGTACCCGCACCGAAACCTCAAGGAAACGATGGTTGACGCTAGATACCTCCGCAACGAACTGTCCGGCCGAGCACTTCTCCGCGGCTCTGCCAAAACCGGTCATACTTGTCAACATCGGTTCTTTTACCCCCAATCCGTTTATTACAAAATCATAGTCTACACTGAGGTGCCGTCGGCTGCCAGTGACCTTCATATTTATGGAGGTAACCTCGTGGAATGATCCATATGGGTTGATTTATGTTTTTATAGGAGCAATAATGTCAGTATTCCAGAAACGGGAGGGCAAAATCATGCAGACGGGTAAAATGCTCTACGAGGGGAAAGCGAAAAAAATGTTCGAAACGTCCGATCCGCAAATCCTGCTGATAGAATACAAGAACAGCCTCACGGCCTTCAACGCCCAGAAAAAGGCTGAAATGGAAGGCAAGGGACGTTACAACACCCTTATCAGCGCGTGGCTTTTCGAATACCTTTCCGGAAAGGGCATCCCCTCGCACTTCGTCAAACTCGTCGACGACAACCACCAGTTGGTTCGACGCGTCCAAATCCTTCCCATCGAGGTTGT
This sequence comes from uncultured Synergistaceae bacterium, assembly GCA_964425765.1. GTDB lineage: Bacteria > Synergistota > Synergistia > Synergistales > 79-D21 > 79-D21. Next base: position 17,167 of record CAYRNZ010000002.1, on the reverse strand, counting down.
CGTGCGAAACATCACGACCGGGACACTCTGCAAGAGGCTGGGGGTTCCCGAAGGCATAAAGCTGCCGAGACCGCTCATAGAGTTTTACCTCAAGGACGACGCACTCGGAGATCCCCTCATCACGGAAGACCATGCCTTTCTCTTCGACTGGGCGAACAAGGACGAGATCGAAACGATGAAGGCAAAAAGCCTCGCGGTGAATTCTGTCCTTTCAGGCCTTTTCCTCGAAAAAGGAATTGTTCTCGTGGACTTCAAGCTGGAGTTCGGGCGGGATTCCGCTGGAGAGGTCCTTTTAGCCGACGAGATTTCCCCCGACACTTGCCGTTTCTGGGACGTCGAAACAGGTGCACGCCTCGACAAGGACCGTTTTCGCAAGGATCTCGGCGATGTCCTCGGGGCCTACCGGGAAATCTGGAAAAGACTGAGCGGGAGGGAGGAGTAGAAATGCGCTTTAGGGCACACGTGCTTGTTTCCCTAAAAGAGGGTGTACTCGACACTCAGGGAAAGGCGGTCCTTGTCAGTCTCAGGAACATGGGACATTCCAACATATCCGAGGTCAGGGTCGGCAAGTCCATCGTAGTCACTATCGAAGCCACTTCGAAGGAAGACGCCGCCAGGCAGGTCGAGGCCATGTGCGATGACCTTCTCGTCAACTCACTCATCGAATCCAGTTCTGTGACACTGGAGGCTTTCTGAATGAAAGCCGCAGTTGTCGTCTTTCCGGGCAGCAACTGTGACAGGGATGTCCTGCACGCGCTTCGGGACGTAGCCGGGATCGAAACATTGGCCGTGTGGCACAAGGAAACGGCGCTACCGGAAAATACGGCCCTAGCCGTCCTGCCGGGCGGGTTTTCCTACGGTGACTACCTTCGCAGCGGGGCAATGGCAGCCCGCTCTCCCATCTTGGACGCAGTCCGGGAACACGCCAGTCGCGGCGGCCTCGTCCTGGGGATCTGCAACGGCTTCCAGGTATTGACCGAGGCAGGACTCCTTCCCGGGGCGCTTCTTTCTAACAGTTCTCTCGAATTCATCTGCAGCCCCTGCTTTCTAAAGGTCGAAAGGAACGATACCCCCTTCACGAACGCATACCGAGCCGGGGTGGTCGTGCAGTTCCCCATAGCCCACCATGAAGGACTCTTTTTCCTGCCGGATGAGGAACTCAAAGACCTCGAGAACCACGGACAGGTCGTTTTCCGTTATGCTTCCGCGGACGGGAAGACCGGTTCAGAATTCAGCCCCAATGGCGCCCTGAACGGAATCGCCGGGATCGTCAACCGGGAAGGCAATGTCCTCGGCCTCATGCCCCACCCAGAGCGGGCAAGCGAGGATCTTCTCGGCTGCTCCGACGGGATGGGCATGTGGAATTCGATCAAGTCCTGGCTGAAAGGGAGGTAGACGGGCTTGGATTTCAAGAAAGCGGGCCTTCTCGAAAACGAATACGGCACGATCTGCACGGAACTAGGCCGAGAACCCAACGAAACCGAGTTGAGGATTTTCGGTGTAATGTGGTCCGAGCATTGTTCCTACAAATCCTCCCGCCCTCTTCTTCGCCTTTTCCCTAAAGATGGCCCCGCCGTATTGAAAGGCGTAGGGGAAAATGCGGGCGTGGTAGATGCGGGCGGCGGTTGGGGGCTTGCTTTCAAGGTAGAGAGCCATAACCACCCTTCAGCCGTCGAACCCTACCAGGGAGCGGCTACCGGCGTCGGCGGCATCATTCGCGACATCCTGGCCATGGGTGCCAGGCCAATGGCTTCCCTGGACGGGCTTTTTTTCGGGAAGCCCGGGTCCCCTAAAACGGTATTCCTGTCGAACGGTATCGTAAAAGGCGTGGGCGGGTACGGAAACTGCGTCGGTGTGCCGACGGTCGGCGGCAAAACCCTTTATGACGGGCATTACCAGGACAACCCGCTCCTGAACGCTTTTTGCGTCGGTCTCGTGGATTCGAGCCGTATCGTCAGTTCGCAGACGGCAGAACCCGGAAACCTCGTTGTCCTATTGGGTTCCAGGACAGGCCGAGACGGGATTGGCGGAGCCGCGTTCGCGTCAGTCGAGCTTGGCGAGGACACGAAATCCAGTAGGCCCCAGGTCCAGATAGGAGACCCGTTTGTCGAGAAACTCCTGATCGAAGCCTGCCTTGAAGCCTTGGACCTGGGACTTGTGACCAGCATGCAGGACATGGGGGCCGCAGGGATAACTTCCTCCGCGAGCGAGATAGCGGCAAAAAGCGGCGTCGGAATGGTCATCGACCTTGACCGCGTACCCCTGAGGGAGCAGGACATGAGCGCCTGGGAGATAGCCCTGTCAGAATCCCAGGAACGTATGCTGCTGATCGTCCGCCCCGAAATGCTCGACCAGGTACTGGCTTTGGGAAGAAAATGGGATCTCGAAGCGGCCGTCATCGGCAGAACCGTTGAAGGGGATCGTTTCATCCTGGAAAAAGAAGGGACCGTAGCCGTGGACCTGCCGGCCTCCCTTATCGGCGGAGGCTGCCCGGAAATCCCCTGGCCTTCAGTCAAACCGGCAGGCCTCGAGGCAAGACAGGCATACGAACCGCAAGAAGACTCGGCGGGAAGGAATCTGGAGAGTGATCTTCTCGAACTCCTGTCATCCCCTTCGCTGAGGGACAAATCATGGATAACCAGGCAGTACGACAGCATGGTGCAGGTCAATACCGTGGTCGGTCCCGGTTCACCCGTCAGCCTCGTAAGGATCAAGGAAAACGGCAACATCGTCGCTCTCACGATGGAAACCTTGCCATGGGCCTGCTATTTGGACCCCTTCCGCGGAGGTTACGAAACGATGGCGAGGTCTCTGCGCCCGATCTGGTTAACGGGGGCCCGACACCTCGGCATGACCAACTGCCTCAATTTTCCTTCTCCGGAAAACCCGGAGCAGTTCTGGGAGTTTTCCGAGTCCGTCAGGGGACTTGCTGAATGCTGCAAGGACCTCTCTTGTCCCGTCGTTTCCGGCAACGTAAGCCTTTACAACGAAACGGCCGGTTCCCCGATCTTGCCGACTCCCCTGGTCTGCGCGGTGGGCTTGATCCCTTCCGGCAGGAAACCTTTGTTGCCAGGAGGATGGAAAGATGGGGATATCCTCTACCTCGCCGGGATGGATAACGCGGCAATACCCGGAAGCCACTTCCAGGCCACCCGTATCGGAAAACTTGCGGGACGGCCGGTACCACCCTCCCCCGAGACGGAGAGCGATTTCATGGAAAGGGCTCTCAAAACTGCAGAGATGCAAATTGCGGACAGTGCCGTCCCGATCCTTGGCGGAGGGCTGGGTATCGCCCTCTGCAAGGAAGCTATCTCTTCGAAGATCGGGGCCGAGGTCCTTATCGAGACGCCGACGACCCCTTCCGTAACTTTCTTTTCGGAGGGAGGAGCACGAGCCCTTTACGCCGTGCCTCAACGGAACGCCTTCGCCTTTTTGCAGGTCTGGAAAGGCTTCCCGTTAAGGCGAATCGGGATGGTGGGGGGAGAAGAACTCCGGCTTCCCGGGCTTGCTCCGCAAAATATAAAGCGTCTCGAGCAAGCCTGGAGGGGTGACTAGACATGTGCGGGGTATTCGGGGCCTTTTCCCCGGCAGGTAGACCCGTACTCGAGGACGTTTACCTCGGGCTTTATGCCTTGCAGCACAGGGGGCAGGAATCTGCTGGAATTTCCTGGATCAACGGTGAGGAAAACGTGCACAGCCTGAAGGGAATGGGGCTTGTCCACACTGCCCTGGACCAGAAGAAACTCGCAGCCATCCAGGCGAACTGCGCGATCGGCCACGTACGCTACTCCACGACGGGGGAGTCCCTGCTGGCAAACGCACAGCCCCTGGCGGCGAAATACGCCAGGGGGCCCATTGCCATAGCCCACAACGGCAACCTCACAAACGCGGACGGGATCCGCAGGTACCTCGAGAACCGGGGGGCCATATTCCAATCCACGACGGACACGGAAGTCATCGTCCATTTGATGGCCCACCAGTCCCACAAGCCGCCCCTGGACGCCCTGGTCGACTCTCTCAGGCGCCTGCAGGGGGCCTACAGCCTGTCGGTGATGTTAGGAAAAAGGCTCATCGCGGCAAGGGATCCCTGGGGTTTCCGTCCGCTCGTCCTGGGGCAGAAAGATGACATTTACTACGTATCTTCGGAAACCTGCGGCCTGGATATCGTCGGAGCGCGTTTCCTGCGGGATGTCGAGCCGGGGGAAATTGTCGTCTTTGACCCGGGCGGAATCAAATCCCTTCGCATACCGGTGAAGACAACCCGCCACTACTCCTGCTCGTTTGAATACGTTTATTTCGCAAGGCCGGACAGCATCATCGACGGCCGTTCCGTCTACAAGGTACGGAAGGCTTTGGGCGAAAAGCTGGCCCAGGGCTCTCCTTGCCCGTCGGCCGACTTCATCACGGGCATGCCGGACAGCGGAACTCTCGCCGCCCTCGGCTACTCGGAAGCGTCGCAAAAACCCTTCGAGATCGCGGTGGTCAGGAACCGGTACGTCGGAAGGACGTTCATACAGCCTACGGACCGCGTCAGGAACCTGGGCGTAAGGATCAAGCTGAACCCCATCCGTGAAATCCTCGGAGGGAAGGAAGTCGTCGTCGTCGACGATTCTATCGTACGGGGCACGACAGCCCGGCGGATCGTGAACATGATGAGCGAGAACGGCGCCTCTGCCGTTCACCTCAGGATCGCCTCCCCGCCTGTCCGGTTCCCCTGTTATTATGGTATCGATACTCCAACCTGCGAGGAACTTGCCGCGGCTCAGCTGGACCTGCCAAGCCTCGAGAAAATGGTCGGGGCAGACTCCCTGGCCTACATGTCGCCCGAAGACCTCGTGGCTGCTATCGGCAGGCCGTCCTGCGAGCTTTGCACGGCCTGCTTCACGGGCGATTACCTGCAAGGGGGGAACGGAGATGGGGCTGACCTATGAGGGCTCGGGCGTCAGCATCGATCGGGGGAACCTGTTTGTCGAAAGGATAAAGGCACTGACAGGCAGTGACGCGGATCCAAACCTCGTAGGAGGGATTGGCGGTTTTAACGGCTTGTACCGCCTGGACGGAGAAACCCTTCTTGCCGCCTGCTGCGATGGCGTAGGCACGAAGCTCGAAATAGCGAAAGCATGCGGCCATCTTGAGAAACTCGGTCAGGACCTCGTAGCCATGAGCGTCAACGACCTCGTAACCTGCGGGGCCAGGCCGCTCTTTTTCCTCGACTACCTCGCCTGCGGGCACCTCGACGTTGACCTTTACGAACCGGTCGTCAGGTCGGTTCATGAAGCCTGCCGCGAATGCGGGTGCGCCCTCCTTGGCGGGGAAACCGCTGAAATGCCGGGAGTTTACCCGCGTGACGGTTTTGACCTTGCGGGGTTCGCAGCTGGAATCGTGAAGGAACGGGACCTCATTGACGGTAAGGCGATTACGAAAGGAGACCTGGTCGTCGGATTAAGAAGTTCAGGTTTGCACAGCAACGGTTTTTCCCTTGTGAGGAAAGCGCTTCTTGACGGAAAAGGAAACGAGGCACTTCTCCAGACTCCAGAGGGTTGTGAAATGCCGCTCTGGCAAATACTGCTCGAACCCACGCGCCTCTACGTCCGCCAGGCCCTGAAGGCCGCCTCCACCGGACTTGTGAAAGGCATGGCGCACATTACCGGCGGCGGCCTCGAGGACAACATCCGTCGCGTGCTTCCTGCCGGGACCGACTTGCATCTCGAATACGACGCATGGACACCGGCTAACGTCTTTTCCCTGATCTCGGCTTCGGGAGTCCCGGAAACCGAGATGCGGCGGGTTTTCAACCTGGGCATCGGGTACGTCCTTGTAGTGTCCCTCGAAGGACTCGACGATGTTCTCGCCGCACTTGAAACAGTCGGAGAGACCCCTCTTCTGATCGGGGAAATAGGCTGATGACCCCCTTCGCCGTCCTGCTGTCGGGTCGAGGCACAAACATGGAAGCCTTGGCGGCAAATATCCTGAAGGGGAACCTCGATGGCCGGATCGTTCTGGTCGCCTCCGACAACCCGGAAGCGGAGGGGCTTGGAAAGGCAGCAGCCCTGGGGTTGCCTACGAAGTGTTATCCTTACGGGAAGCTTGGACGCCAGGCATTCGAGGAGAAAATCTCGGGCGACATCACAGACTCGGGCGCGGAATGGGTGGTTCTCGCGGGATTCATGAGAATCCTGTCCCCTGCCTTCGTATCGCGCTTTTGGGGAAAGATCGTCAACATCCATCCTTCCTTGCTCCCCTCCTTTCCTGGGACCGATGCGATCGCCAAGGCATGGCGGTATGGGGTTCGGGTCACTGGAGTCACCGTCCATTTGGTCGACGAAGAGGTGGATCACGGGAGGATACTGGCCCAGGAACCGGTCAGCTTAGAGGCAGGGGAATCCATCGCCTCCCTCGAATCCAGGATCCACGGAGTCGAACACGATCTTTACTGGAGAACCCTGCAGGAACTTTTCAAAAGTGAAGCCAGGACATTAGAAAGGAGAACTGCGCCTTGAGCGAAAAACGGGCACTCATTTCCGTTTGGGATAAGGAGGGTGTTTTAGACCTCGCAAAAGGGCTTTCCCAGGCCGGCTGGGAAATCATCTCGAGCTCGGGGACTGCCAGGATACTCAAGCAGGCTGGCCTGGAAACCCGTGAAGTGGCGGATCTTACGGGCTATCCCCACATGCTCGGCGGACGGGTCAAGACACTGCATCCCTCCATTTTCGGCGGGATACTTGCCAGGAGGCATTTCGACGAGGACCTCAACGACGTCGAACGGTTCGGCATACCGCTTATCGACATGGTGGTGTGCAATCTTTATCCCTTCGAGCAGGTCGCCCGGCAGGGAGCGGATCTCGACATACTGTTGGAGAATATCGACATCGGCGGGGTTACGCTGATCCGCGCGGCCGCGAAAAACTACCACCAGGTCATCCTCCTGACCGATCCGAAGGATTATGGTAGGGCTCTCAAGGAACTCTCCGACGAAGGAAACGTGACGATCCAGTCCAGGCAGGAATTTGCCCTCAAGGGCTTTGCCGCTACTTCCGCCTATGATGCGGCGATCTTCTCGGGGCTTTCCCGGGAGCTCGGAAAAGACCAGGTTCCGGCCTCGACCATCCCCCTGGCTCTTAAACCCGTCCTTGACCTCCGCTACGGGGAAAATCCCCACCAGCAAGCCTCGCTCTCCCTGCCCCCTCTTTCCGTACTACCCTGGGAGAAACTGGCCGGCAAAGAACTGTCCTACAACAACATCCTCGACCTCGACGCCGCCCTTCGGGCATGCGCCCTGTTCCACGATGCCCCGGCTGTCGTCGTGATCAAGCATACGACTCCTTCCGGCATTTCCGTTGGGCCCAACCTTGAAAAAGCCTACAGCAACGCCGTCGAATGCGATCCCGTTTCAGCCTTCGGAGGAATCGTCGGAGTGACCCGCGAACTCGACATGAAAACAGCCGAACAGGTCGCTGCCAATTTCACGGAACTTCTCGTGGCGCCTTCCTTTGCACCAGGTGTCGTCGAATTCCTGGCGCAGTCAAGGCCAAACCTGAGAATCATCCTCTGGAAAGGGGGGCGCGTCGGCTCCCTCCAGTTCACTGGCACCTGGAGTGGCATCCTGGTGCAGGAAGATGCGCTCCCGCCTCTTCCGGACCAGGAGAAAGGGGAATGGGTCGGGAGGCCTTGCCCCGATCTTTGGGAGGATCTGGTTTTTGCCTGGAAAACCTGTGCCCTGAGCAAGAGCAACGCCATCGTCATCGCTTCGGGCGTCCGGACTCTAGGAATCGGGCGCGGTTTCACCAGCCGGGTCGATGCCACCGAGTGGGCACTTTCGAAAGCGGGAGACGCCTCCCGTGGAGCCGTCATGGCGAGCGATGCCTTTTTCCCCTTTCCCGACAGCGTAGAACTGGCGGCAAAAGCGGGCATAAAGGCCATTATCCAGCCAGGAGGCTCGATCCGTGACGGAGAAGTGTTCGAAACCGCACGAAAACTGGGGGTTTCCCTCTTTATCACGGGATGGAGGACATTTCGCCATTAGAAGAAAGGGGGTCGTTGCATGAAGGTATTGCTTCTGGGAGGCGGCGGGCGGGAACATGCCATCGCCTGGGCGCTCGTGCAATCCAGGAAAGTCGAACACCTGGACTGTGCTCCGGGTAACCCCGGAATCGCGAAGGTTGCGAAATGTCACGATATCGACCCGTGCGACCCGCTTGCGGTGCTCGACCTGGCATTGCGTCTTGGGATCAACCACGTGGTCGTAGGGCCGGAAGCGCCACTCGTCGCCGGCGTGGCCGACAAACTACGGCAATCCGGGATACGCGTTTTCGGCCCCGGAAGGTCGGGGGCGCGCCTGGAAGGGAGCAAGGCCTTCGCAAAAACCTTCATGAAGCGCCATCGAATCCCGACGGCTTCTTTCGACATCGTCACCGACATGGCACAGGCTCGCGAAGCACTCGTCAAGAGGAACGCGCCCTTTGTCGTCAAGGCGGACGGGCTGGCTGCGGGCAAAGGGGCCTTCCTGCCCGAAACTTTCGATGAAGCTTTGAAGATATGCCACGCGCTCCTCGTAGAGGGAGCCCTAGGCGAGGCGGGGCGCACGGTCGTTATCGAGGATTTTCTCCCTGGAAGCGAAATTACGGTTCTCGCAGTGACAGACGGCAAAACAGTGAGGCAACTCCCCTCGAGCCAGGACCACAAAAGGGCTTTCGACGGGGACAAGGGACCCAACACGGGGGGCATGGGGGCCTATACCCCGGTCCCATGGGCAGACAGATTCTTTTTGGACAAGGTGTCGAAAACGATACTCGAACCTACCGTGGCAGGGCTGGAAGAGGAAGGCATCGCTTTCACGGGAGTTCTCTACGCGGGCCTTATGGTCGATTCCGAGAAAAACTGCAGGGTCCTCGAGTACAACGTAAGGCTTGGCGACCCGGAAGCACAGGTCGTCCTGAGGGCGTTCCCGGGGGACTGGGGAGAAGTCGTTGAAGCCTGCTGTGCAGGCAGCCTCGCGTCGGTATCCTGGAAAGAGCCTTCGGAAAGCGCCCTGGGCATCGTGATGGCATCTGGAGGATATCCTGGTGAATACCGGAAAGGTCACCTCGTCCTCGGCATAGAACAAGCCGAAACGATCGAAGGGGTCACTGTGTTCCAGGCGGGGACGAAAATGGTGCCGGACCTTGGGCTCGTGACTTCCGGCGGCCGAGTCCTCACAGTTGTTGCGAAAGCGCCTGACCTCGCTTGTGCGAAGTCAAGAGCGTACGAGGCTGCTTCCAGGATCGCTTTCGCGGACGCTTTTTTCAGGACGGATATTTCCTGGAAGGCAGGCACTCCACCCTGGCCTGTCAATTCATGAAAGGGGGAAATCCCATGCCCGGACCCATCGTCGGCATTGTTCTAGGATCAAAATCGGACCTGTTTGTCGGGAAAAAGGCCGCCGAAACTTTGGCTGAACTCGGAATCCCGTACGAAATCACGGTGGCTTCCGCTCACAGGACCCCTGACGACGTCGCAACCTATGCCGGAAAGGCCCGGGGAAGGGGAATCCAGGTACTTATAGGTGTCGCAGGTCTTTCCGCTGCTCTGCCCGGTGTGATGGCCGCCCATTCCCTTCTGCCGATCGTCGCGGTTCCCGTCTCTTCCGGGACGCTTGGCGGGAAGGACGCCCTTTTTGCCGTCACCCAGATGCCTCCGGGAATTCCTGTAGGATCCATGGGCATAGACGCAGGGAAAAACGCCGCTTTGATGGCCGCCAGGATCCTGTCACTCAACGACGAACTTCTCAGGGGGCGTCTTGAGGCCTACAACAAGGCCGCTTCCGACAAGATAAGGAATGACCGAAAGGAACTGGAGGGCTTTCCGGTCGCACCGGAAGAAGCTTTTTGAAATCAAGAGAAGAGGGGGGCAGGCTTTCGGGCCTACCCCCTCTTCTCTTGAAACTTCTATCTTTTATGCAGTTTTGTGGCGGCTACAAAGGAGAGGCCTGCCCGGGCCAAAGCGACGGCGGTCCTATTGACAGCAGCATGTTTGTCGAGGTAGTTCGTCAGGAGAAGGTCCATCTCGCCGGTTTTGCAGACTTCCTCCTTGCTCCTGAAATAATCCAGGATATCGGAGGGATGGGGTCTCTCTTTCTCCGTTTCCGGGTCTCCCCCTTCGTGCTTGGCCGAGATGTTCGGGTATTTTGCGGCCAGTGCCAGAAGGTCTTCCCGCCTGCAGTACGGCTGACGTACGATGCTCTTGTAGGTTTCCGTAATGTGGTGTTCGATCCGGACTTCGCTTTCCAGGCCGAGTTTTCGCCTGATCTCGGCGGAAAGCGCCAGATGGTTGGCGTCTATGGAATTGCTCACGTTGAAACCGACGAGCGGGGTTGTCCCGTCCGGGCGGCCAAAAAGTCGAGCCGTCATCAGGGTCCATAAAATGGAGTAAGGGTTGTCGTTCCCCATGAAGACCGAGATCTTGAAGCCCATGTCGATCCCCAGCTTGTAGGCGATGTAGCCGACGAGGACAGTGCCCGGGTTGATGTTCAGGACCTGCTGGATCCCGTAGTTCGTATAGAAATAGAGGAACTCGTCCAGCCACAGGAGCGGATGCCCGTTTGGCTGCCCGATACCGCCGAAATATCCCGTGATCGTTTCCGGGCCTCCAAGGTGCACGTTCGAACCGTCGGTGCCTTTCGTGTCCAGGGTCTCGACATAGCTGGCACCCACGATTTGCATGGCGGCGGCGACTGCGGCGATGTCACCGTTGTCTTTTTCCTGTTCCTCCATCCGCCTTACGCGAATGAAACGCCCAGGCATCAACTCTTTGTGGTCGATCGAACGCTTCGCTTCTTCTATCAGCCATGGGAAATACTGAAGTGCGCTTATCTCGAGCGTCACCGCCCTGTCTTCGGCATACTCCCCGACAGGAATCGCCCCGGAAAGTGCATTTTTCCGGAATTCACCGATCGTCGTGAAGGCCCCCTTGTCGCGAACTCCTTCGAGCCATTCCAGTTCCTTCAGGTACGGCGAATCCATCTTCCTAAGCCTGGACAAGAGGTTCGGAAGACTTCTCGATTCCTCTGCCTGCCTGTTGATCTGCTCAGGAGTCCCGTATTTCGCGATTACCCGCAAGACACCGTTGACGAGGGGGTTGTCGGGATCCAGCAGGAATTCGTTGAGTTCTTCGATTACGGCCGGATCCAGCTTCAACTTTTCACGCATTTCCGCCTACACCCCTTTCAGGATAGTAAAAACGCGTTCCAGGGAAAGGATACGCCGAGCGGTGCTGGATTTCATTAATTTTAAATCCTTCCTGTTCCGTTTCAACGGAACTCGGACATCTCCTCGATGGGTTTCCTTTTTTTTGCCCTTCTGATGACACCTTTAGGATAGCCGACTGCCAACAGGATGTGAATCCGTTCCCACCTCCCGGTGGGAATCAGTTTCTTGACGGCTTTCTCGTCGAACCAACCCAGCCAGCAAGTTCCCAATCCTTCCTCGGTGGCTTGGAGGACAAAATGTTCGCAGGCGATGCCGATGTCGAAAAGGGGATAGGACAACCTTCGAAAAAGGCCGCCCAAAAGGGCGGGTTTCCTGGTAGGAATCGTCGCCACTGCAACCAGGACAGGAGCCTCGATTGCAAAAGCGTTCATGCGGTGGATACCCGAAAACGCCCGCTTCGCCAGGGTTTCCCTGAAGGGCTGTGAATCCACGACGATAAAACGCCAGGGCTGCCCGTTGCAGGCCGAGGGAGCCAGGCGGGCAGCTTCGAGGCAACGAAGGATTTTTTCCCTCTCCACCGGGACGGCCGAAAAAGCGCGCGTGCTTTCCCTCCGACTGACAAGTTCTAGAAAAGAGCTCGGCATTCCGTTTTCTACTCCAGAAGTGTCTTGACGGTGGAGAGAACCGTATTGAGAATCTTCACCCTCGCGTAGCGCTTGTCTTTTCCTTCCACGATAGTCCAGGGAGCAACGGCAGGGCTCGTACGGAAAAGCATTTCCTCCGCGGCTGATTCATACTGGCCCCATTTTTCGCGGTTTCTCCAGTCTTCTGCGGTGATCTTCCAGTTCTTGTAGTCGGTTTGCTCCCTATCCTGAAATCGCCTCAACTGCTCCTCCTGGTCGATGTGCAGCCAGAACTTGACCAGCCCGTAGCCGGAATCGAGCCACTCGGATTCCATTTCGTTGATCTCCCCGTATGCCCTTCTCCACTGGCTTTCGGAGCAAAAACCTTCCACCCTCTCGACAAGAACCCGGCCATACCAACTCCTGTCGAAAATGGCTATATGCCCTCTCCTAGGGAGCCTGACCCAGAAACGCCAGAGATAGGGGTGGGCCCGTTCCCATTCGTTAGGAGCCGAGATCGGGTGAACGACATACCCCCTCGGGTCAAGCCCCTGGGTGAGACGCCGGATTGCACCGCCTTTGCCCGCAGCGTCCCAGCCTTCGAAAACGACAACCAATCCCTTCCCTTTCCTGTAAAGGTCGTACTGTTTTTCGAGAAGGCCATCCTGTAACCCGCGCAACTCTTTTTTGTAATCCTCCTCCGGGATCGTCTTCCCGAGGTCCACCCTTTTCAGCAATCCGGCCGGAAGGAAGGAGACGCCTTTCCCCTGCGTTCCCCCGCCGGCGTTTTCAGCCGCCCCCCGGAAGAGTACCTGCAAAGCCTCGAGCGCCTCCATTGCGCCGACCTGCAGGTCATCGGCCGGGAGACACACCCACGGGGCGTGGGGCTTGTCGGTCCGGTGGATTATGGTTTCCCAGGCGGCGGTCATTTCCGCATATTTACGGTTTTCTTCCATATCTTTCCCGGAAATCCGCCAACTCGTGGAAGGATTCTCCGCCATTTTTTCAAGCCTTTGCCTTTGTTCTTTTTGGCTGACGTGGAGAAAAATCTTGAGAATACCGACCCCTTCCGCGGCTAGGTTCTCCTCGAACGCCTCCGCACTCGCCAGGAAGGCAGACATCGAAGAAACGTCCTGCCACCCCGGTTTCTTTCCCTCAAAAAGCACTCTGTACCAACTCCGGTTAAGGAACACGATTTTCCCCTTTTCGGGTACCATCTTCCAGAAACGACGAAAAGGCGGGAAAAGTGACGCCTTCGGATCCTCTTCCGCCTGGTCGTGGACGACGAAACCCCGAGGGTCAAGCGGGCGCAGGAGTTCGTTGATCACGTAACCTTTCCCGGAGGCCTCCCAGCCTTCCACGACGACCAAAAGAGGAATGCCCTTCTCCTTCAATTCCCGCTGCAGCCTGCCCAACTCCACGTGTGACTGCTCGAGCGCTTTCTCGTAGTCCTTACGGCGCAGCTTTTTCTTAAGGTCAAGGCTCTCAAGCATTGAAATCACTCCCCTCCCTTGAAAGAACTTCGGGATTCACGAGAAAACGCGGAGTCCCCCCGGAAAGGCCTGCAATAAGGTTTTCAGCCGCGATGACGGCCATCCTGTCTCTCGTTTGCGTCGTGGCGCTTCCCAAGTGAGGGCAGAGCACGACGTTCTCCATCCCCAGGAAGGGGTGTCCGTCGGGAAGCGGTTCCTTCTCGAAAACATCCAGTCCCGCCCCGGCAATCCATCCCTCTTCCAGGGCACGCACGAGATCCTTCTCTACGACGACGCGTCCTCTGCTCGTGTTGATAAGGATGGCCGTGTTCTTCATCGAGTGGAGTTGTCTTTCGCCAATAAGCCCATCTGTTGAAGGATTAAGTGGGCAGTGAAGCGAAACGAAATCGGAAACCGCAAAAAGGCCTTCCATTTCCATATGCTGCACCTCGAGGCATTTTTCCATTCCCATATCCCGATGCCGGGCGAAATAGCGGACGTCCATGCCGAACGCTTTGGCGCGTTTCGAAACGGCTTTACCGATCCTTCCCATGCCGATGATACCCAGGACTGCACCGGAAACCTCGCTTCCCAGCATGAAACGAGGTCCCCAGTTTTTCCATTTCCCAGCCCTTACGAAACGATCCCCCTCGGCTATCCGCCTGGCCGCAGCGATAAGCAGGCCGAAAGCAAGGTCGGCTGTTGTCTCTGTAAGGACATCAGGAGTGTTCGTTATCATGATCCCCAGGTCAGTAGCGGCCTTTACATCGATCGTGTCGTAACCGACCGCATAACAACTGACGATTTTCAGTGATTTGCCTGCCTCCAGCACACCCTTGTCTACGGGATCGCCCGGAATGACCACGAGTCCGTCACAGACGGCGGCCTTTTCGAGGAAGACTTCCCGCCCAGGCGGCATTTCACCTGGCCAGACTTCGATCGAGAACCGGTCCCTTATTTGCGAGAGACCCTTTTCGGGGATATTTCTCGAAACGAAAACTCTTTTTGCCATCTTGCGCACCCTTCCTTTCTGCCTTCTATCGCATGGGCGTTCCGACAGTAAGAAGGCGCAGGTCGTTAAGGTTGTTTCCTGTGCTTCCGGTTTCGATCAAAGCGCGGATCTTGCCCAGGGCACCCGAGGCATTGTGCCGGTGCAGTTCGCGTTCCGCGTCGATCCCCTTTTCCCGGAGCCGTTCCAGGGTGTGCCCGTCCGCTGCAGCTCCCGCGAATCGCGTGGGCCCGTCAAAACCGTCGGTGTCGATGGAAACGAGAGTTGACTCCCCCAGGCCGGCCGCATGGAGCGCAAAGGAAAGCGCAACTTCCTGGTTTGGTCCTCCTTTGCCGTCCCCGTCCTCTTTAAACGTGACGACGGTTTCTCCCCCGGATACGATCGCAGCCGGCATCTCGACCGGGTTGCCTGATTCCCGTACCTCCCTGGCCAAGTCGGCCATCAGGCGCCCTGTTTCCCTGGCTTCCCCGGTAATCGTGGAACCCAGGAAAAGGGTGTTGTACCCCTTTTCAGCCAGCTTGCTTACCAAAATGCGGCAGAGGAGGCGGTTGTGGCCGACCACCTCGATATGGTGCCTTCCGGTGCAAGAGATCGTTCCAGGCCTCTTCGCCTCGTTTTCCAAGGCTTGTTTCATTCCTGCGGGAAGGGTTTCCCGGAGCCCGTATCTACCCAGGACTTCGAAGGCTTCCGAAGCCATGTTACCGCAGGTTTCAACGGTTGGGCCCGAAGCGACCGTCCTGGGATCGTCTCCGACCACGTCCGACAGGACGAGGGTGAGGCTATCCCGTGTTCCAGCCGCTCCCAGCAATTTTCCGCCCTTAATCCTCGAAAAAGGAATTCTTACTTTGTTGATCTCGACGATCGAAGCCCCGGACTTCAGGAGCTCCTCCGTCAGGTTCCTCAAATCTTCGAGGGCAATCCCATCCTGGAGGCTCTCGAAAAGCGAAGATCCCCCACCCGAGGCGAGAAAGAGGACAGGAACCCCTTTTTCAAGGGTTTCAAGATTCTCCAGGGCGGTTTTGCCGGCGCGGAGCGATTCCCGGTCGGGTAAGGGGTGACCGCTCTTTATCACCGCAACGGATTCGGGAAGAACGATTGTTTCCGCTTGCTTCCTAGTGACGGCAAGGCCTTCCACCCGGTGCCACCCTAGCGATTCGCCGGCAGCTTTCGCCATCTGCATCGAAGCCTTTCCAAAGCTGAGGAAGAATACCCGCTGGGAATCGTAAAGGAAACCGTAGCCTTTTTTCCGGGCTTCTTCCTCCTGGAGGCTTTTTCGCACGAGTTTTTCCGGTTTACAGGCATTAAGTGCATCCAGGAGCATCCCCAGGTTATTCCGGGCATTGGGACCGAGCCCTTCGACCAGGATAATCCCTCCTTTCTTATGGAATTTCTTTATCCTAGCACTTCCGTAAAACATGAAAAAGGGACGGGCTTAGGGGCCCGTCCCTGGTCATCCCTGTTTTTTTGGGGCTTTCCTCTAACTTTCCTTGAAGACTGTTTTCTCCACCGGGTGCGCCTGCCTCCAGGTCTTGATGGGAAGGCCCCAGATCTTGATGAACCCGACCGCCGCCTTATGGTCGAATGCATCACCTTCGGAGTAGGTGGCGAGGTTGTGCTTGTAGATCGAGGAATCCGACTTCATTCCCACAACCATGGCCTGTCCCTTGAAGAGCCGAATTTTCACGACACCCGAGACGGATTGCTGCGTGTGATCCATGAAAACATCGAGTGCTTCTTTCAAAGGGGAGAACCAGTATCCGACGTAGGCAAGTTCCGCGTATTTCGTTTCGAGTTCTTTCTTCGTGGCGAGGAGGTCCTTGCTCAAAGTCAAGGTCTCCAGGGCCTTGTGTGCATTCAGGAGGGTGATTGCGGCCGGGCATTCATAAACTTCGCGGCTCTTGAAACCGACCAGGCGGTCTTCGATCATGTCGATACGTCCTACGCCGTGGGCGCCAGCTATCTTGTTCAGTTCCCAGATCAAGGCGACACCGTCCATCGTTTTCCCGTTCAACGCAACCGGTACGCCTTTCTCAAACGTTACCTCGACGTATTCGGGTTTATCCGGTGCATCCCAGGGGTCCACGGTGAGCTTGAAGGCATCGGAGGGAGGTTCGTTCCACGGGTCTTCCAGCACGCCGCATTCGATGGAGCGCCCCCACATGTTCTCGTCGATGCTGTAAGGGCTTTTTTTCGTAAGCGCCACTTCGATTCCATGCTCCGCCGCAAAATCGATTTCCGCTTCACGGGTAAACTGCCAGTCCCGAACGGGTGCGACACAGGCAAGCTTCGGGTTCAGGGCGTTTGTGCAAACCTCGATCCGCACCTGGTCCTGTCCTTTCCCGGTGCAGCCGTGGGCTACGGCTATAGCGCCCTCGATCTCCGCCACAGAGGCCAGGTATTTTGAAATGAGCGGCCTGGAAAGCGCCGAATTCAAAGGATAGGTCCCCTGGTACATCCCGTTCGCCTTTAGACAGGGCCAAACGAAATCCTTGACGAACTCCTCTTTGAGGTCCATCACGTAGGCATTGCAGGCTCCGGTCTTCAAAGCTTTTTCCTTCGTTGCCTGGAGATCCACGGCCTGCCCCACGTCAGCCGTCATCGTGACGACATCGTATCCCTGCTCTTTCAGCCACAGGATCGCCACGGAAGTGTCAAGCCCACCGCTGTACGCCAATACGATCTTTCCCTTGTAACCCATCTTGATCTTCCTCCTTTTGTTTTGTAAAAAAATAAAGCCCGTCCCTTCTACAGGGACGAGCTTTTTGCCCGCGTTGCCACCCTCGTTGCCGGCGCCTTTCGGCTTCCGGCCTCTTGCGGTCCTCTACCGGGGACCAGTCGCGCTCCTACTTGGCTTCGCCTTTTTTCGGAGCGGGCTCGGGG
>CAYRNZ010000001.1:0-111826 GCA_964425765.1 uncultured Synergistaceae bacterium | reverse complement strand
CTGGTCCGTCGCGCTCGCCTTGATCTTCCTCAGGTCTTCCAGGCTCGTGATCTTCGCCACTCTCGATGCCCCCCCAAACGTTCCGGTTACCGGTACAGGTCCAGGATCCCCTGGAGTTTTTCGGGGACCAGCCGGCCGTGGGTCTCGTCGTCGACCATCATGACCGGGGCCAACCCGCAGGCTCCCAGGCAGGCCACGGGTTCCAGCGTGTACCGCAGGTCCTCCGTGGTGCCGTTTTCCTCCACCTTCAGCATCTCCTTGACCTTGTCCAGGAGCTTCAGGCTGCCCCTGACGTGGCAGGCCGTACCGCGGCAGACCCGGATGATGTGCCGGCCCCGGGGCTTCAGGTGGAACTGCGCGTAGAACGTGGCGACGCCGTAGATCTCCGCAGTCGGGATCAGCAGTTCGTCCGAGATCGCTTGGATGGCGTCCGCGGGCAAATAGCCGAAGACCGACTGGGTCTCCTGCAGGATGGGGATCAGGGCTCCCTTCCGTCCTTTCCAGGGAGCCACGATCTCCTGTGTCCTGGAGACCACTTCCTCCTTCACCAGCATTCCCATTCCCCCTTCGCTTTCTGTGGTGCGTGCGCTCCGGCGTTGATGGCGGAGCCGTTTTTATAGTTAAAAACTTCACATGAAAAATGAAAAGACATGCTGTGCCCCTTCGACTTTGGCATACAGCATGCCTTATACCATTCGATTAAGTTTAATGCAAGAACAAAAAGGATGACGTTTGAGGCCCGGAATGGCAGGGTTCAGGAAGGGTGTTCGGTGGCTTCGATGTTCTCGCGGAGGAAATCCCGCAGCCACAGGGCCACTTCCGCGCTTCGGAGCATCTCGGGGTCCTCCAGGACCGAGACGACCTCGTCCGAGTCGAAAGTGAAAACCCTGCCGTCGCAAACATGGCGGTAGGTCCAGTGCACGACGGGGGAACCCGCGAGGAGGGTAACAAGCGTTGAAGGGATGTTGCCCATGGGGGGGCGGTCGATGGAGTCCAGGGTAAAGGCGGCCTCGAGCGACGTCCCCTTCCCGGGCTCGGAATCGAGCCGCAGGAAACCGCCGCAGAGTTCGGCGGACTGCTTGAGGAACGGCAGTCCCAGCCCCACCCGGCGCGTGGTACGGGTGGTGTAGAAGGGATCCAAAACCTTCGAGACGGTTTCCTTGTCCATTCCGCGGCCGTCATCCTTCACGGTAAGCGAGAGGATGTTCCTCGCGGCATCCTGTTCGACGGCGATCTCCACCTTCGAAGCCCCGGCGTTGAGACTGTTCTCGGCGATGTCCAGGATGTGCTGGGACAGGTCCTCAAGCATTTTCCCGTTCCTCCCACAATGCCTTGAAAGCTGCAAGGGCTCGCTCCATCCGCTCCGCGCACAGGGGGGTCAACTCTTCGCCGAAGTCGAAGAGTTCGCCTTCCACGGTGACGAGCCAGGCCTCCGGGACCTTGCCGTGAAGCCGCGCCCCCATGGCCAGGATCCATTCCGGGCTGACGGAATGAAGGTTCAGCCCCTCGAAGACTTCCCTCGCCTCGATGCGCCTGACCCGGAAACCCTCCGCGCTCTTCTCGACGGAAGCGTCGACGAAGAGCGCGAAGTCGGCCTCCTCCAGGTCGGCGGCCGATTCCGGCAGAAGCTGGTGCTCGAGGGAGAGCTCCACCTTGTGCCCCCGTTCCTCCAGGTAGCCGGCTATCCCGGGCGCCAGGAGGAAAGCCACCCCGTCGTCCATGCGCGAATCGTTCCCGTACCCGAAAATCGTGATCTTCATGATCGCATCGTAAAGGGGGGCTCGCCTTGGCGGGCCCCCCTTTCGCCCCTTTCTTCGATTCTACTTCAATATCTTCCTGAGAACCTTGCCGTCGGCCTCCAGGATTTCGAGAGCCAGCGGCATGCGGCCGATAGCGTGCGTCGAGCAGGAGAGGCATGGGTCGTAGCACCGGATCACGTGCTCCATCCGGTTCATGATGCCTTCCGTGACCTCGCCGTTCTTGATGTAGTCGCGGGCCACGATCTCGACGCCGCGGTTCATGGCGTAGTTGTTGTGCCCGGTCGCGACGATCATGTTGACGGCCGTGATCGCGCCCTTCTCGTCAACCCAGTAGTGGTGGATCAGCGTGCCCCGCGGGGCCTCGATGACACCGATGCCCTCCGGCTGCAGGTCGTTGGAGGTGATCCGGAGATCGCTCCCGGTGATGTCCGGGTCCTCGAGGAGTTCCTCCATCCTTTCCAGGCCGTAGAGGGCCTCGATGAGGCGGGCGTAGTGCGTGTACATGGTGTAGTGGACGATCCCGTTCTTGCCGAGGGTCCTGAACTCGGCAAGCTCCGCGCTGGCCTCCGGGGTGTCGATGTCGTCGCAGGCGTTGACGCGGCCGAGGGGCCCGACCCGGTAGGAACCGTTCGGGTAGCCCAGGGGGCGGTAGAACGGGAACTTCAGGTAGCTGAACTCCTCGACGTGTTCCCCGATGTGGTCCAGGTATTCCCAGTCGGCGAACTCGTCGATGACGCGGCCCTTCGGCCCCCTCAGGCGGATGTCGCCGTCGAAGAGCTCGAGGAAACCGCCGTTGACCAGGCCCAGGTTCGCGATCTCTAGGGTGGCGAACCTCTTCGCCTCGTCACCGTGCTCGGAGAGGTAGTTCTTCAAGAGCGCGAGGGCCTCGTGGACGATCTCCTTCATGGCGGGAATCTGCGCCAGGTAGGCGTCGCGCTCCTCGACCCGGATGCTGCGGTTCACGCCCCCCGGGATGCTGTGCCAGGGGTGCACCTTCTTGCCGCCCAGGGTCTTGATCAGTTCCTGCCCGAACTTGCGAAGGGTGACGCCCTTGACCGCGAGGTCGGGGAACTGCGCCACGAGCCCGGCGACGTTCCTTATGGCCGGGTCCGCGTCGAAGCCGAAGAGCAGGTCGGGGCTCGACAGGTGGAAAAAGCTCAGGGCATGGGACTGCACGATCTGCCCCATGTGCATGAGTTCCCGGAGCTTGTGGGCCGTGGGCGTGACTTCGACGCCCAGGATCATGTCGCACGCCTTGGCCGAGGCCAGGTGATGGCTTACCGGGCAGATCCCGCAGGTCCGCGGCGTGATGACGGGCATCTCGCGAAAATCCCGTCCCTTGGTGAAAACCTCGAAACCGCGGAACTGCGTGACGTGAAAGCGCGCGTAGCTCACTTCTCCCCTCTCGTCGAGGCCGACGGTGATTTTCCCGTGACCCTCGATACGGCTGACGGGGTTTATTTCGATCTTCCGTGTGGCAGCAGTGGCAGCCATATCCGGTCCCTCCTAGTCGTACCGCATCATGTCCGAGGGGACCTTGGGCATGCGCCCCTCGAGCAGTTCCTGGAACACGTAATAGATGGTGTCGGCATCGGGCGGGCAGCCCGGCACGTACACGTCGACCTTGACGAAGTTGTCCGCCGGCAGGGCCTTCGGAAGGAGCGCCGGGACCTCTCCCTGCGGGATGACCCCGTCCGGGTTCACCGTGCTGGGGGTATGGAGATAGGCGCCCTCGAGCACTTCCTTGACGGGCAGGAAGTTGCGCATCGTGTTGATCCCGCCGAAGACGGCGCAGTCCCCCCAGGCGATGAGGATCTTCGCCTTCTTGCGGAGTTCGAGGGCGATGTGTTTCTCTTCCTCGTTCGCGATGGCCCCGTCGATCACGCCGATGTCGACGTAGGGAATTTCCTTGAAGTCGGTGATCGGCGTGGCGGTGACCTCCACCTTGTCGAGCAGGCCGACGATCCTCTCGTCGATGTCCAGGAAGGACATGTGGCAGCCCGCGCAGGATTCCAGCCATACCGTGGCTAGTTTCGGCTTAGACATCTACATCCACCCCCTACAGAGCCGCCAACTTGGCGAGTTCAGGCGAAACGCTCGAGACGAAGAACTGCTCGCACGGCGCGGTCTCGGGCCGCCCGAGCGTCACCCCGAGGTCCTTCGCGATGCCGTCGAGGATCGAGGAAAGGCCCTTCAGGTTGGCCTTCGGGGGAACGATGACGTTGAGCCTGCGCCTCTCCCCTTCTATGGTGCAGAAATGCCCGCTGCGCTCGAACCAGGCCGGGGCGGGAAGCAGCACGTCCGCCAGGTTGACCAGCGGCCTCACCAGGTACGGGGTCTGGACGACGGAGAAGGCGCTCCTCGAAATTGCGGAGAGGGCGTCCTCGTCTTCGGGGATCATGCCCGTGGAGTAGACGTAGATGAAATCCTTGTCACGGGTCGCGAGCCACGGGTTGTCGGAAACGCAGGTGTTGAGCGCTCCCAGGCTGTTGCTGCTCACGACGAGCGGAACGATCCCTAGCCCGTCGCTGAAGAAGGCCCGTGCGGCGATCGCCAGGTTGACCGCTGCCGTGACGACGGCCGGGTTCTTCGCCAGGTTTTTGCCCAGGACGAAAACCGGTTTCTCGGCCGCGGCCAGCAGGCGAACCAGTTCTTCCGCCTTCTTGCGGTCGATCCCCGCCATGCGGGCCACCTTCTCGAGGGACTCGCCGTAGCTGTCAAGCGCCGTCATCCCGTCCAGGTCCACCTTGGACTCGGCGAGGGCCATCAGGGTCTGGGCCAGTTCCTGGAGCAGCGCGGGGTCCTTGCACTGCCCGTCCAGGCGGAGGCTGACGTCCGTCAGGCCGTCGAACGGGTCGGCCATGTCGCCGATGAAAACCATCTTGGCGTTGTTCCGGAGGACCGCCACCCGGCAGTAGCTGGCCACCACCGGGGCCTCGTCCTGCGCGTCCGCGCAGAGGTTGACCACGAGGTCGCTTTCCAGGATGTTGTGGGCGGCCGTGAAGGGGCGTACTCCCTGCTTCTGGAAAGGCGCGAGTCCCTTCATGAAGCCCCGGAGGATGTCGCCGTCGAAGGTGTCCATCTCGACCTTCAGGGTATCCCGGTAGAAGGCCGAGAAGAGGGAGAGTTCCTCGTCCGTGCACATGCTCGAAACCAGCGCGCCCGCCTTGCCCTCCGCCGCGGCGGGCTTCAGCTTCTCGGCCACCAGGGCCATCGCCTCTTCCCAGGAAGCTTCGCGGAAATGGACGCCCTCGCGGATCATCGGCACGGTGAGGCGCTCACGCTCGGTCGACTCCGGCAGCCACCAGCGCCCCATGTGGCATAGCTGCCCGCCGTCGGGGGACTCGGTTCCTGTGCCTTCCACCCGGGCGATGCTGCCCGTGCGAACATAGGCCTTGATCTTGCAGCCCACGGAGCAGAGCGGGCAAAGGCTCTCCACCGCGTCGTCGCAGTCTTTCCTCTTCCCCCTGTAGGCCAGCTCCCGGACCGTGATCGTCCCGGTCGGGCAGACCTGGGCACAGGCTCCACAGGAGACACAGGTCGTGCTGTCCCCCAGTTTCTGCCCCATGTCGGCGCAGACGGTGGCCGCCCAGCCGCGCTTCTGTAGATCCAGGGTATGGGCCCCGACCTTCTCGGCGCAGACCCGGATGCAGCGAAGGCAGAGCACGCACCGGTTGTGGTCCATCATGAGATCGGCGTGGGTCGCGTCGTTCTCGAACGGGGCGTACAGGTACGGGTAGCGCACGGAATCCATGCCGTGCTCGATGGCCAGGCGCTGGAGCTCGCAGTCCCCGCTCTGGGAACAGTACATGCAGAAGTGGTTGCGGCCCGCGAAAAGGAGCTCGAGGATCTGCTTGCGGAAGTTGTGCAGCTTTTCCGTCTTCGTGTGGACGACCATGCCGTCCACGGCCGGGGTCGTGCAGGAGGTCAAAAGCTTCGGGTTCTTCTCGACCTCGACCACGCACATGCGGCAGGCCCCGATGGGAGAGAGGCCCTTGAGGTAGCAGAGCGTGGGGATATAGACGTCGTTCTTCTGCGCGACTTCCAGGATCGTGTCGCCGAGGACGCCCTTGCATTCCTTGCCGTCGAAATTCAGGGTAATCTCTTTCATCGCCGTATACCTCCCGCCGCTATTCCTTGCGGATGGCCTTGAAGGGGCAAACCTCAAGGCAGGTGCCGCACTTGATGCACTTGGACTGGTCGATCACGTAGGGCGTCTGCCGGTCCCCGCTGATGCACTTCACCGGGCAGTTCTTGGCGCAAAGCCCGCACTTCCGGCAGAGGTCCGGGTTCACGATGTACTGGATCAGGCCCGCGCAGGCCTTGGCCGGGCAGGTCTTGTCCCTGATATGGGCCTCGTACTCGTCCCTGAAGTAGCGCAGGGTCGTCAGGACGGGGTTGGGGGCCGTCTGCCCCAGCCCGCACAGCGACGATTCCTTGACCATGACCGCGAGCTCCTCGAGCTTGTCGAGGTCCTCTATCACCCCTTCACCGCGGGTGATGCGCTCGAGCGTCAGCAGCATCTGCTTCGTGCCCTCGCGGCAGGGAACGCACTTGCCGCAGGACTCCTTCTGGGTGAACTCCAGGAAGAACTTGGCCACGTCCACCATGCAGGTCTCCTCGTCCATGATGACCAGCCCGCCGGATCCCATGATGGCCCCGGCCCCCGTCAGCGACTCGTAGCTGATCGGAAGGTCGAGGTGCTCCTCCGTCAGGCACCCGCCGGACGGCCCGCCGATCTGGACCGCCTTGAACTTCTTGTCGTTGATGATGCCGCCGCCGACGTCGAACACGACCTCGCGGATCGTCGTCCCCATCGGGACTTCCACCAGGCCGGTGTTCTTCACCTTGCCGGTGAGGGCGAAAACCTTCGTCCCCTTGGATTTCTCGGTTCCGAGGGAAGCGTACCAGGCACCGCCGTGGAAAATGATTTGCGGGACGTTGCCCCAGGTCTCGACGTTGTTGATATTGGAGGGTTTCGCCCAGAGTCCCTTGTTCGCAGGGAACGGCGGACGGGGACGCGGCATTCCGCGCTCGCCCTCGATCGACGCCATCAGCGCCGTCTCCTCGCCGCACACGAAGGCCCCGGCGCCCTCCTTGATGTGGATCTCGAAGGAGAAGTTCGTCCCCATGATGTTCTTGCCCAGCAGGCCGTATTCCTCCGCCTGAGCGATGGCCGTCTTCAGGCGCTTGATCGCCAGCGGGTACTCCGCCCGGCAGTAGATGTACCCTTCGTCGGCACCCATGGCGTAGGCCCCGATGGCCATCCCTTCCAAAACCGAGTGGGGGTCGCCCTCCAGGATCGAGCGGTCCATGAAGGCCCCGGGGTCGCCCTCGTCGGCGTTGCAGATCGTGTACTTCTTGTCGCTCACCGACTTCTTGCAGAATTCCCACTTCATCCCCGTCGGGAAGCCGCCGCCTCCCCGGCCCCGAAGGCCGGATTTCTTGACTTCGTTGATGACGTCGTCGGGTGTCATCTCCTTGAGCACCTTCGCGAGGGCGAGGTACCCGTCACGGGAGATGTATTCCTCGATGTTGTCGGGGTTGATGTAGCCGCAGTTGCGGAGGGCGATGCGCTGCTGCTTGGCGTAGAAGGGAAGCTCGTTGTAATGCTTGACGCTCTCCATCTTTTCCGAAGGCGTGTAAAGCAGCCTGCTCACGACGCGGCCCTTGTAGAGGTGCTCTTCCACGATCTCCCTTGCATCGTCCGGCTGGACCCGGGTGTAGAACGTCCCCTCGGGGTACACCACCACGATGGGGCCGGCTTCGCACATCCCGTGGCAGCCCGTCTGGACCACCAGGACTTCCTTGTCCAGGCCCTTCCTGGCCAGCTCGGCCGTGAGGCTCTCCTGGAGCTTCATGCTTCCGTTCGAGACGCAGCCCGTCCCGCCGCAGACCAGCACGTGGCTCCGATAGGTCGGCATCTTCGCTCCCCCCTAGTCCGCCCGGCCGATCAGCCGGTCTTCCACGATCCGGCCGTTCACCAGGTGATCCGACACGATTCGCGGCACGTCCTGCACCGTCACGCGGCCGTACGTGATCCGAGGCTCGCCCGGACGGATCACGTCCAGCAGCGGTTCCTGCTGGCACATGCCGATGCAGCCCGTACCCTCCACCGACACGTCCTTCAGCCCCCGCTTGCCCAGCTCCTCAAGCACCGCCTCCATCACCGCGCGGGCCCCCGCGGCTATGCCGCACGTCCCCAGGCCGATGATGATCCGCGTCTTCCCCTCCGAACGCGCCGACGTCTGGTCCGTCGCGCTCGCCTTGATCTTCCTCAGGTCTTCCAGGCTCGTGATCTTCAAGAACGGCACCCCCCAGGATTCTAGGCGTACTGGTCGATGATGCTTCCGAGTTTTTCGGGAACCAGCCGGCCGTGGGTCTCCTCGTCGACCATCATGACCGGTGCCAGCCCGCAGGCTCCCAGGCAGGCCACGGGCTCCAGCGTGTACCGCAGGTCCTCCGTGGTGCCGTTTTCCTCCACCTTCAGCATCTCCTTGACCTTGTCCAGGAGCTTCAGGCTGCCCCTGACGTGGCAGGCCGTACCGCGGCAGACCCGGATGATGTGCCGGCCCCGGGGCTTCAGGTGGAACTGCGCGTAGAACGTCACCACGCCGTAGATCTCGGCCGTCGGCATCTTCATTTCCCTGGAGATGGCCTCGATCGCTTCCTTGGGAACGTACCCGAAAACATGCTGCACCGACTGCAGGACCGGGATCAGGAAACCCTTCCGCCCCCGCCATGGTTCCAATATCTCCAGCGTTTTCTCGGCAACCTCACCCATCGCTGTTACCATCTTCTTTCCCCCTTTACGGTGTCTTCATACCCATTTTCAAAACGATTGGACACGCTCTTCGGCTACAGGATGCTTGTTATAATTTTAACAAGGCGGGTCGCGCAAAACAACAACGATCCCCTCTAGGTACAAGCGAAGCCGTCTCCCTTGGCGGTAGACGGCTTCGCACCTATCCGTTCTTCTCCTTTCCAAGGGGGGAGGCTCACCCGTTTCCGGAAAAACCCGATGGCCTTCCGCCATGGGGGATCCCTTTAGGCCGGAGAGGCTCGGAGAAAATATTCGGTTGGCTATTCTTGAGTTTCTACCAGAAACCCGGGCCGAAGGCAAGCAGGAGCCTATAAGAGGATACAACTTTCGCTCTTTTTAATGTTTTTGGGAAACTTCGGCTTTCCCTCCGGCTAACCTATAATGGAGCAAGGATTCACGGCTAGCGAAGAAACAGGCACACCGCCGCAAACCAAGGAGGGATCGCCCTGAGGGCTGTCGCGATTCACGCCCATTTCTACCAGCCCGACCGTGAAGATCCCTGGCTGGGATCCGTCCAGCCGGAAGCTTCGGCTGCGCCCTGGCGCGACTGGAACCACCGGATCACCGCAGAGTGCTATTCCCCCAACGCGTCCGCCCGGCTTTTGGGAGGCGACGGGCTCATCTCGCGGATCGTGAACAACTACCGGAAGCTGAGCTTCAACGTGGGACCCACGCTCCACCGGTGGCTCGCGGCCAACCATCCGGGTGTGGAGGCCTTGATCCGGGACGCCGACAAAGCTTCCCTCTCTTCCCCAGGGTCGGGGAACGCGATCGCCCAGGCCTATCACCACGTGATCCTGCCCCTTGCCTCCGACAGGGATCTCCGGACCCAGGTCCGGTGGGGCATCTCCGATTTCCGCTACCGCTACGGCAGGCTCCCGGAAGGCATGTGGCTCCCGGAAACCGCGGTGAACCTGCGGTCGCTCGAAGCCCTGGCAGAAGCCGGGATTCGCTTCACGATACTCTGCCCGCACCAGTGCGCGGCGGTCCGCCCCCCGGGGGGGGCCTGGCGCGACATGCGGGAGGACTCCAGGCCCGACACCAGCCGGGCCTACAGGGTTGAACTGCCATCCGGGCGGTCCATCGCGGTTTTCTTCCACGAGGATTCCATCGCGAGGGACATGGCGTTCGGCACCCTCCTGGACAACGGGGACCGCCTGGCCGAAAGGATCGCCGCAGCGCTTCCGGACGACGGGGACGACCGGATGCTTGTCGTCGCGACGGACGGGGAGACGTTCGGACACCACCACCGTTTCGGGGAGATGGGCCTCGCGCGAGCCCTGGAGGTGCTTTCCGGAAAATCTGGTCTCTCCCTGGAAAGCCCCGGTGCCTTCCTGAGGGCGCACCCCCCGAAGTGGGAAGCGCGCGTCCGTGAGAACACCTCCTGGTCATGCGTCCACGGCGTAGAGCGCTGGAGGTCCGACTGCGGCTGCCGCACGGGAGGCGAGCCGGGCTGGCACCAGAGATGGAGATCCCCGTTGAGGGAAGCTCTCGACCACCTGAGGGACGGGCTCGACGAAAAATTCGAGAAGCACTGCCGCGATCTTGGGCTCGACCCCTGGGAACTGAGGGACGGCGCCGTCGATTTGCTGCTGGGGCCGGACCAGGCTGCCGGCTGGATCCGCGAAAACCTCGGGACCCTGGACGAAGAAAACAGGACTTCCGCTCTCTGCCTGCTTGAAAGCCAGCGCCTCCGGATGGCCATGTACACGTCCTGCGCCTGGTTCTTCAACGACGTGGCGGGCCTCGAGGCCAGGCTCGTGATGGGATTTGCCCTGCGCGCCCTGGAACTGGGGGGCGGCGGAGCTGCCAGCCCCCTCGGGAAGCGTTTCGTGTCCGACCTGGAAACCGCCCGCGGCAACAGGCAGGACCTGCCCGACGGCAGGACGGTGTTCGAGAAAAGAGTTCTGGCGAGAAGCCGAAAGCTCCAGGATATCGCCGCCTCGGCGGCGATTCTCGGCACTCAGGGAACCTTCTACGCCTTCGATGTCGAAAACGGGACCCAGGTGCTGAACGGAGGCGAACTGGCCCTGCGGTTCGGGGGAATTGCTGTTACCGACAGGCGAACGGGGCTCTCCTGGAGCGGCTCGGCGGCCGTCCTGTCCGCGGGGGGGCTGGACGACACCTGCCGACTCGCCCCCTCGGGCAGGAAAGGCAGTGAAAACCTGCGGCAGGCCTTTTACCGGTCTTCCCTCGGGGACCTGGCCCGGCTTCTCATGCGGGAGTACCCGCTTGGCCCCTGGGGCATCGATTCCCTGCCCCCCGAGCAGAGGGACTCGCTGGCCGCGGAGCGCTCCAGCAGGGCGGAGAAGGACTGCCTGCAAAAGGCTACGGAAATCCTGGAAGACAACCGCCGGTTGATCGTCCAGCTCAACGCCGTGGGGGCCCCCCTTCCGCCGTTCATGGCCAGCGCGGCCTCCTTCTCGATGCAGGAGGCGATGGACGAGGCCGTCAGCAACACGCCGGGGGCCTTGTCACTGCTCCGGGACGATTCGGCCCTGGAAACGATCCTCGAGGACGCGCACTCCATGGGACTCAAGCCGGAACTGGCGCTGCTCGCCCCTCGCCTGGCGGGCGAAATCGAGAAGCTTTTCGAAGAGGCGGCCCGGGACCGGTCCGCGGTTCCGCTGGAAAAAGCCCTGCAGGCGATGGAGAGGGCCGGGAAAATGGAGATCGAGCTTCCACTCGTGCCGTTGCAGGAGAGTTTCTGGAAAGTCATCGGGCAGAAGGATTTCCCCGCCGGCCCCGAGCTTTCGGCCCTGGCGGCAAGGCTAGGCTTTTCCGGGCACCGCTGAAGGTTTCCGGCTTTTTACCCTTTAGGAGGATTGATGATGTCCCTGATGAGCTATGGAAAGAATATCGGCAGTTCCCTCAGGAAAATGATGGAGACGGACCCCTCGTTCCGCTCGGTCGCCTATTTTTCGATGGAAATCGGGCTGCGACCGGACTTGCCGACCTATTCGGGGGGGCTGGGCATCCTGGCGGGTGACATCCTTAAAAGCGGAGCGGACCTCGGGGTCCCCATGGCGGGTATCACCCTGCTCTACCGCAAGGGGTATTTCAGGCAGACGATCGATGCGGAAGGCTGGCAGCAGGAATCGCCGGAAGAGTGGAAACCCGAGGCTTCGCTTTACCTGCTCCCCAACGAGGTTTCCGTCCAGGTCGCAGGAAGGACCGTCAAGATCCGCGCCTGGATGACGGAACTGGTGGGCAGTTCCGGTTTTCCGGTCCCCGTCTACTTCCTCGACACCGATTTCGAGGAAAACGACAAGGAGGACCGGCCTTTGACCGGAAGCCTCTACGGGGGGGACGAGCGGTACCGCCTGGCGCAGGAGGTCATCCTGGGGATAGGCGGCCTGAGGATGCTCAGGGACCTCGGGTACCGGCGCATCAACACCTTCCACCTGAACGAGGGGCACGCGGGCTTCCTGGCCCTCGAACTCCTGCGGGAGCAGGGGTACATGGACTTCGAGAAGGTGAAGAACCAGGTGGTCTTCACCACTCACACGCCCGTTTCCGCCGGACACGACAACTTCACGACCGAACTGCTGCGCCAGGTCCTCTCGCCGGTCTTCGCGGAACAACTCGAAAAACAGATGGGAACCGGCAGCCTTTCCATGACGGACCTCGGGTTCCGGCTCAGCCGGTTCGTCAACGGGGTCTCCCGGAAACATGCCCAGGTGAGCCGTGAGATTTTCAAGTTCCCCGGGGTCGAAGCCATCACCAACGGCGTCCATTCCCGCACCTGGACCTGTGCGGGGTTCCAGAAGCTGTTCGACCACGCGATACCGGGCTGGGACATGGATCCCTCCCGGCTGGTCCAGGCGCTGCACCTCCCGGGAGAGGAAGTCTGGAAAGCGCACCAGGCGGCCAAGATGCGCCTTTTTGCCCGCGTCCTGGAGGAAACCGGGGTGGAACTCGACCCCGACCTCCTCACGATCGGGTTCGGCCGGAGGGCAGCCGCCTACAAGCGGGCGGACATGATCTTCGGGAACCTGGACCGCCTGACCGAGATCTGTTCCGGGAAGGCCCAGTTCATCTTCGCCGGGAAGGCCCACCCGAACGACAAGGACGGAAAACAGGTCCTGCAGAAGGTCATCCATTCCGCCAGGAAACTTTCCCCGGCCCTGCAGGTCGTCTTCATCCCCAACTACAACATGGACATCGCCTCCCTCATGACCAGCGGCGTCGACGTCTGGCTCAACACCCCCACACGCCCCAGGGAGGCCTCCGGTACCAGCGGGATGAAGTGCGCGCACAACGGCGTGCTCAATTTCTCGGTCCTGGACGGCTGGTGGATCGAGGGGTGGATCGAGGGCGTCACCGGTTGGGCCATAGGGCCGGAACCGATACCCGGGCATGAGGACAACCGGGGCGCCGAAGACCTGGAGGATTTCTACGCCAAGCTCGAAAAGACGGTGATCCCCGCTTACCTGAGGGATCGCACCGGCTGGATCTCCATGATGAAAAACGCCATCGCCCTGAACGCCAGTGTCTTCAATACCCACAGGGTCGTGAGGGAATACTGCGAGAAAGCCTACGGTATCGCTTTCAGGGGGCTATGACGCCGGCAAGGAGGGGAATGCCCTGACCGAAAACGATTTTTTCCAACCCATTAGGCCCAAGGTGCTGCACGTCGCGACCGAGATGGCCCCGCTCGCGAAAATGGGGGGCCTGGCCGACGTCGTCCACGCGCTGCCAAAGGCCCTCAGGCAGTCGGGCCTGGATTGCCGTGTGCTCCTGCCGGCTTTCCCCTGCGTCCTGGAGAACCTGGAAAAGAGGGGCATGCCCCTCACCAGGATGCGGTCCTCCGTGCACGTCGCCCTCGACTGGAGGGTTTACGCGGCACGGGTGCTCAAAACAGAGCTGGACGGCGTCCCGGTCTACCTGCTGGAACAGCCGGAGCTTTTTTCTGTCCCGTCCATCTACCCGGCGGACCTGACGGAATCCTCCGCCCTTCCCTTCGCGTTCCTGAGCCTGGCGGCTCTCGAGCTGCCCTCGGTGACGCGGTGGCATCCGCAGATCTACCACGTCCACGACTGGCCGGTATGCCTGCTCCCCGCGGCGCTGCGCTGGCACCGGCACTACCGGCGCCTGGGGCCCGAGGTGGACACGGTCCTGACCCTGCACAACATGGCCCATCACGGGATCCTGCCGAAAGAGGTCCTGGACGGTTTCGGGTTCGAGCCCGCATCGTTCGGGGTGGACGGCCTCGAGTTCTACGGCCAGGTGAACCTGCTCAAGGGAGGCCTGCTCGCCTCCGACGCCATCACGACGGTGAGCCCCCGCTATTCCTGGGAAATCCAGACCAAGGCCGGGGGAGCGGGGCTGGAAGGGGTCCTGGAGACCCAGAAACGGAAAATCCGGGGCATCCTGAACGGGATCGACACCGACGTCTGGAACCCCCAGACCGACCCTCTACTGCCGTCCCCGTTCAGCGCAGCCTCACCCGAAGGAAAGGCCGAATCCAGAAAGGAACTGCTGCGGCGCATCGGGTGGGAGGACGACGGGTCTCCCCTCCTCCTCTGGGTGGGCCGGCTGGTCGAGCAGAAGGGGGTCGACCTGCTGCTGCCCTCAGTCGAACCCCTCGTCCGGATGGGTTGCCGGATCCTCGTGATCGGGAGCGGCTACGCCGTTTACGAGGATGCTCTGAGGAAAGCGGGCGAGCTGTTCCCGGGCCGTTTCTGGTCCTATATCGGCTACAACGAGGAAGCGGCGCACCTGGCCTACGCCGGCTCCGACATCCTCCTGATGCCCTCGCTTTTCGAACCCTGCGGGCTTTCGCAACTCATCGCGCTCCGGTACGGGACTGTTCCCGTGGCAAGGGCCGTCGGCGGCCTGGCCGACACGATCGTCGACGCGGACGGCTCGGACAGGGGCTACGGCTTCCTCTTTTCCGAGTTCCAGCCGGAGGAACTGGTCCACGCGGTGGGCAGGGCCCTGGGGGCATTTTCCGACGAGGCCCGGTGGCGGGAGATTGTCCTGCTGGGCATGTCCGCCGACTTCTCCTGGAAAACCTCCGCCTCGGCTTACGCAAACCTCTACCTCGAGCTTCTCGGGGTGGAAGCTTCCGATTTGAAGGAACCATAAAGGGGGGAAGCCTCATGATCTACGGAAAGTACGGACGCGTACTCGGAATAGTCCTCGCAGGCGGAAAAGGCGAACGTCTCATGCCCCTCACCAAGTACCGGGCCAAACCCGCGGTGCCCTTCGGCGCCAAGTACCGGATCGTGGATTTTGCCCTGTCGAACCTGATCAACAGCGGTCTTTTCTCGATCTACGTCCTGGTCCAGTTCAAGAGCCAGTCGCTCAACGAGCATATCGACCGGGGCTGGCAGTTCGGCAACGCCCTCCGGGGGCGCGACTTCTTCGTGACGAACGTCCCCGCCCAGATGTGGACGGGGGACCACTGGTACGCGGGAACTGCCGACGCGGTCTTCCAGAACCTGCACCTCGTCACGCTCTACGACGCGGACCGCATCTGCATCTTCGCGGCGGACCACATCTACAAGATGGACGTCGAGCAGATGCTCGCCTACCACATCGAGAACAAGGCGGACGTGACGGTGGCGGCGAACGTCGTCCCCCGCGCCGAGGCCTGGCAGTTCGGCTGCATCGAAACCGACGGGCAGGGCGTCGTCACGGGGTTCCTGGAGAAGCCCCCGACACCGCCCGAGATCCCGGGAAAGCCGGGCTGGAGCTTCGTCTCCATGGGAAACTACATCTTCGAGAGGGAGATGCTCGAGCAGGCCCTGATCGAGGATTCGCGAAACCCGGCCAGCAGCCACGACTTCGGCCGGGACATCCTGCCCTCCCTGTTCAGGAAGAACCGCGTGATGGCCTACGACTTCTCCACCAACGTCCTGCCAGGCAAGGACCGCCCCTACTGGAGGGACGTCGGGACGATCAAGGCCTACTGGCAAACCCACATGGACCTCCTGCAGCACCCCTCCGACCTGACTTTCTACAATCCCAACTGGCCGGTGAGGACGACCTCCTTCGCGGACCCGCCGTCCTTCACCTATCCCGACAAGGGGCTGGGATGCTCGGCGGAAGGCACCCTGAGGGCCGAGGGAAGCCGCATCCTCGGCGCGGTGGTCCACCGTTGCGTCCTCTTCCGCAACTGCGAGATCCAGGCGGGCTGCGTGCTCGAGGAGAGCCTCATCGGCAACGGGGTCGTGATCGGGGAAGGGTGCAAGATCAGGCACGCCATCATCGACGCGAACAACGTCATCCCGCCCCACACCGTCATCGGCTACAATCGCGATGTCGACGCG
Source organism: uncultured Synergistaceae bacterium (assembly GCA_964425765.1). GTDB lineage: Bacteria > Synergistota > Synergistia > Synergistales > 79-D21 > 79-D21. Next base: position 95,966 of record CAYRNZ010000001.1, on the reverse strand, counting down.
GAACGCTATTTCCTCGACACCGAATCGGGCATCACCATCGTGCCCATGCCGGAAGTGAAACTGCGATCCAGCCAGGCCCGGCTGGATCCGCTGGCTTGAAAACCGCCCCCGAGGCGGGAAAAACGAGGGAGGAATTTCGTGAACACGGAATCGGAACTGCAGAAGAAAGTATCCAGGTGGATGGAAGAGGCTTACGACGCGGAGGACGACAGGACCTGCATGGAACTCGCGGAAAAGGTGCTTTCGGTTTCCCCCGACAACCCCGAGGCCCTGCTCCTCGCGGCTGAAGTTTTCGACGGGGGCGAGGAGGAATACAGGGCCCGCATCCGCCATGTCCTCGACGTCCTGAAAAAGCCCTCCCCGGAGTGGAGCGGCCTCCTCTCGGAGGGATGCCGGCCCGATTGGCTGAAAATCGCGGCCCTCCAGAGGCTGGCCTTCTCGCTTTTGTGCGGGGAGGAAAGCGGCGAGGAGGAACTGGAAGAGGCCCTTGCCCTTTCGGGAGAGCTTTCCGCGCTCGACGCCGAAAGCGAATCCCTCGGGCGGCTCCTCCACTACGGGGCGCTGCTGAGACTTAAGCGCTATAGGGAAGCCCTGCGGGAAACGATGAAGGACGGGGTGGATTCGCCCGAGCGGGCCTACACGAAGGCGCTGGCCGCTTTCCGCCTCTCCGGGGCATGCGACGAGTCCTACCGGGCCGTCTGTTCAGCCGTCAAGGTCGATCCCGACCTGCCGTTTTTGGTCACGGGCATCTGGGAGATGGACGAGGAGACGGAGGAACAGGACGACAGGACCCATGCCATGGCCCTCGTCTTCGGCCCGCTGATCGAGGAGGACGAACAGGCTTCGGCCTGGTTCAACACCCCGATTCTTATCTTCGGTTTCCTGACCGGGCGCCTGCCGGACGAGGTGGCACAGACCCTTGAACCCCAACTCCAGGAGGCGGGGATGGGTGACATGCTGAAGATCGCCCAGGGCCAGCTCGAGGCGCTGCTACAGCAGGAAGGGGAGCAGGACCCGGAGAAGATCGACGCACTGGCGATCGAGATCGTCGAAAAGATGGGCGATTTCTAGCCTAACTGTCCAACGCCAGCCCCGTGGAGGGGTCGTAACGCGGGACGATGCCGGTCACATCGACCCTGCAGCAAAAGTCGAGATCTTCCGAAAAACCGATTTCGCGGAGGCGGCGGGCGTGAGGAGAACGCATTGCCGCCTCCAGTTTCCTCCCGGCACGGCACCAGGCCTCCAGCACGGTGCGGGCTCCCTTTCCCAGGGATAGGCCCGGCCTCAGCAGGAGGAGGCGTTCGACCAGGAGTCCCGCGCAGATCGAGTCTTCCAAGGCCGGTTTGCCCTCCTGGCCGCAGCACAGGATACATACCCTGTCCCCGAATTCCAGGGCCCTGGCTGCGGCAGCCCCCGCGTTGAGTCCGCAGGCCACTAGGACCGCACCCCCGCATTTTGCCGCCTTGAGCAGCCCCCGCGTCCCGTTGGTCGTGGTCATGACCATCCCTTGCCGCCTGGCGAGTTCCATCCCCTCGAAAGCCCTGGGAGAGTTGCCCAGGTCGAACCCTTCGGGAGGCAGGGCATCGCGTTCCCCCGCGAGGATCCACATGGGCCCGAGGGATGCCCTGAGGGCCCTCGCTTCGTCGACCTTTTCGACCGGCAGGCAGCGGGGCCCGCCGTGGGCGAAAAAGCTCACCAGGGTCGTGGTCGCCCGGAAAAGGTCTACAACCAGGCATGCGTCGGCTTCGGGAAGATCGGGGGAAAGGCTGGTTCGGCACTGGACGGATACGGTCACGGGATTTTCTCCTAGGCCCACGGCCAGTTCATGGAGTACCCAAACCATCCCCAGAGCTCAGGGCCGACAAGGAGGGAAAGGAAAGCCCCGATGGCCAGGAAGGGGCCAAGGGGAATCGGGTCCTTGCGCCTGACGATCCGGGCTGCGAGGAGGACGAGGGCGACGGCACCCCCTACGATGAAACCGAAATAAAGGGCCACCGCGGCCAGCTTCCAGCCCAGGACCGCCCCGATGCCCGCCATCAGCCACGCGTCCCCCCAACCCATGCCGCCGCGGGAAACGAGGATGATGAGGATGATGACCCCGGCCCCCAGGAGCGCTCCGAAGAGGGCGTCCAGGAGGGCGCCCTTGCCCCCGGCAAGCCTGAGGACAATTCCCGCCGCACCCAGGACGAGCGCGAAGGCGTCGTAGATGTACCCGCTGTAAATGTCGGTGAGGGAGTTCAGGAGGAGGAGGCTGCCTGCAGCCAGGGCAAAAAGGCCGGCGGAGGAAAACCCCCAGCGCCAGGCCAAAAGGCCCGCTCCCAAGGCACCGACCGCCTCGGACAGGGGGTACCTCCAGGGGATCTTTGCCCCGCAGCTTCGGCACTTCCCCTTGAGGAAAAGCCACGAAAAAAGCGGGACGAGCTCCGAAGGCCCCAGGACCTTTCCGCAGGCGCCGCAGCGAGAACGTTCGGATCCCCACCAGGGACGCTGCTCCACCGTCCGGAGGGCTACGGCGTTCAGGAAGGAACCCATGCAGGCCCCCAGGACGACCGAGAAGAGGATGAACAGGGAATCTTCCAAGGTTTCGCTCCTTTGGATTTTTCGTCATCTTACCACAGCGGGATTTTCACCGGCGCAACATCTTGATAAATGCATTTCTGTTCACTATACTAATACAGAAAAGAATCCTGTCCGGGAAAGTTCCTGGACGTATGGAAAGGGGGGAGCCGGAATGCCCAAGAAAATCCTGGTAGCCGTCGACCTCAGCGAACTGGGGGAAAAGGTCGTCTTGTACGGCCACTCCCTGGCGCACAGGCTTGGCGTCGAGTGCACATTCGTCCATATCCTTCCCCAGCCCTACCTCTGGAAGGGCTACGAGCCTTGGGTCCCGCCGGACCTGGACTCCGAGGTCCGCGGCATCGCAGAGAAGAAGATCCACTACTTCCTCAAGAAAGCGGAACAGGTGATGGGACTGGAAAACCACGAGCACAATATCCTGATCCAGGAGGGCGACCCGGCGGATTCGGTGATCCGCATCGCCCGGGAGGGGAACTACAACCTGGTCATTGTGGGTTACCGCGGGCACAGCGCCCTCGAGTATCTCGTGGTCGGGAGCACCGCGGCAAAGGTAGCGCGGTATGCCCCTTGCTCGGTGCTGATCTACCGCCCCGGCTTCGAGCCTTTCTAGCCTAACTCCGGAAGGACGCGAAAAACGGGGGGCGGAATACCGCTCCCCCGTTTTTCGCGTCCTTTTCAACCCTAGACGATAAGCTTACCCCCGGGCTTTTTCCCGCTCATGCGGTCAAGCTGATGGAGGACCGTCGAGGGGGCGACGTCTATGCGGGATTTCTGGGCCTGCGCTTCCTGCATGGCCATTTCCCGCATCTTCTTGTCGTACTCTTCCATGCTCTTCTTGATCGTGGGCACGTCACCCTTGATCCAGAGCAGCACGCTGTCGGCCATCGTCTTCAGCGTTTCTTCCGGCGGCACGTCAGGGATGAGCCCCAGTTCCTTCAGGACCCTGTGCTCTTCCCTGACGGAATCCAGGACGTCCGAATCCGTCAGGAGTCCCTTTCGGTAAAGGACCCGGGCAAGGATATTGAACTTCGTCTTCTGGTTTTCGTCCGAAAAAGAAAGGCTGTCCACGCGGGCAAGAACCATGGACAGCAGTTCATCGAGGTTGATCTGCATCGGCATCGCCATTTGTCCAGTTGACCTCCTCAAGACAGGGAATGGTGAAACGCTTCATTCTAGCACACTCACTCCTCGCGGGGCGCCTCGAACAGGCCGGCCGCCCCTATGACCGCCGCCGCCTTCCCCAGGGAGGCGGGGCGGAGATCAAGGCAAGACCTGTAGGGTTCTCCCAGGTACCTCAGGACGATCGGTTCCAGGGCCGCTATGAACCCTTCGGCGGGTCCCAGGCCGCCTCCAAGGACGACCGCCTCGGGATCGAGAACGTGCATTAGCGAAGCTACCGAGCGGCCGAGCGCCTCGAGGGCCGTCTGCCAGATCTCGCCGGCGCCCGACGATTCTCTTCGTTCCCAAAGCCGCTTCAGGTCGGGTTCCAGCCCCAGGGCTGCGGCCTTCGCCTCGATCCCGTCGGCACCCGCGATCGTTTCCAGGTGACCGGCCCCCCCGCAGCCGCAGGGAAGGCTGCCGCCAACGACGATATGCCCCAGCTCGCCGGCCATGCCATGCCCTCCCCTGACCAGCCGGCCGCCGGCGACGATGCCGCCTCCCACCCCTGTCCCCAGGGTGAGGACCACGTAGTCCTTCAGCCCCTGGGCGGCTCCGAGCGCTCCCTCCCCCAGGGCGGTACAGTTGGCGTCGTTTTCCATCTGCACCGGGATTCCAAGTGCCTTCTCCAGGAGCGAGCGTAGGGGCAATCCCTCCCAGCCCGGGAAATTGGGTGACCGCAGGACCGTTTCCCTTTCGCAGTCCAGCATCCCCGGCACGCCGATGCCGATGCCGTGGACCTTGATGCCGGAGGCCATTTCCTCGATCTTTTCCTTCAAGGCGGAGGAGACGGCCTCATGGGACCTCGAGCGGGGCGTGTCGTACTCCCTGAGGGACAGGACCGATCCCTCCCGGACGAAGCCGAGGGCGAACGAGTGCCCTCCCAGATCCACTCCCAGGATCATGTCCTAGAAGCCTTCCTGGCCTGCCAGGTCCAGGACCGCGCAAAGCCAGCGCCGAACGTCCAGCAGGTCTTTCGACTCGTAGCGCAGGGTCCTTCCGTCCAGGCGGTAGGAACCGGGAGCGAAGGCGGCCGCGTCCGCCTGTATCGTCCTGTGGAAGGAGACGTCCATGACGAACGGCGCTTCAAGGGCGAGGCGCGGGGAAAGCCCCTCCCGGGCGTTCCGGGCTGCCTTCCTGGCCGCCCGGCGCAGGAGTAGTCCCGTTTCGGCCGGGGGAAGCAGTTCCGCGGAGTGCCTCCCGTGACCTTCCTTGAGCCCGCAGGTGACGAGGTTCGGTCCCAGGAGGCTTTCCGCCTCCCAGCAGGCCGCCAGATCGCCCGTCACCAGCGCGACCGGCACGCCCAGGACCCCGCAAAGGGCCGCGTTGATGCCGGTTTCGCCCACTTTCATGCCGTTCAGGACCACGTCGTGGACCGTGCCTCCCGAAAGCGTGTGGTCCAGGACGGCCTTCTCGGTGCCGGCCATGGCGTGGTAGCAGAGGAAGAAGGCGGCGTCGAAGCCCTCCGCGCCTTCGACCATGCTGAGCGGTTTCGGCCAGCCGCTGATGAGTCTTGTCCCCGGGGGAAGCGGCCGAATGTCGAGGTTCGTCATGGACCAGTGGCTGTCGTTCACCAGGACATCGGCGATGCCCTCTTCCGCCAGGCCTTCGAGCACGGCCGACAGGTCATGGGCCTGCATGGCCCTTCCGAAAGGATATTCCTGGGATCCGGGCCTTACGTGTTCCGGAGAGACGATCCCGGTCGCTCCCTCCATGTCCAGGCTGATGTAAACTTTCATCTCAGGCTCTCCTTCCATTTCCTGGCGAGCTCGGGGTCCTTCTGGAGCCCGCGGCCGATGCCCACGATGTCGCAGGCGCCACCGGCCAGGAGCGCCTGTGCCGTCTCGAGCTTCCGGATCCCTCCCGTGCAGGTCACGGGAACGGCGCCGACGGCATCCTTCGCCGCCCGGGCCCAATCGCCGAAATACCCTTCCCCCGGGGCATCGTAGCCGCACAAGTTGCCGGAGATGTCCAGGTGGTCGATCCCCATTTTCCCGAGTTCGCGGGCCACCCACAGCCCGTCCGCCAGGGAAAGCCCCTCCGGCGGGTCCTTGGGGAGCGAGTCGGAGAGACCGAGACGGACGGAGAGGATCCCTTCGTTGCCAAGTTCGGGCCGGACCGCTTCCACCACCTCGAAGAGGAACCGTGCCCTGTTCCTGATGGCGCCCCCGTAGCCGTCCCTCCGGAGGTTCGTCAGGGGGCTGAGGAACTGCCCCAAAAGATAACCGTGGCAAGAGTGGACCTGCACGCCCCGGTAACCGGCCTTCAGGGCCCTCCGGGCGGCAGAGGCAAAAGCTTCCACCGTCGACGCGATCTCTCCGGCATCCATCGGCCTCGGCTTCACCGGCAGCGCGCAGGCGGGGTTCTTGACCTCCGACGGGGCCAGGAACGCGTATTTTTCGGCCAGCAGGGCTTCGTCCCTTGCCTGGCTCCCGGCATGGTTGATCTGGACCAGGGCGGGACACCCCTCTTCCAGGAAGATCTTCGCCAGGCCGCCGGCAGCCTCGGCGTTCTCGTCGGAATCGAGGCGGAACTGCGCGACCCTGGCCCTTCCCTTGCGGCATACCGCGTGGTGTTCGACGATCACGAGGTCGACTCCGCTTCCGGCGATACGCCGGTAAATCTCGAGGCTACGGGGAGTGGGCTTGCCGTCATGGTCGGCCGAGGCCGTGGCCAGCGGGGCTGCCGCAATCCTGCCCTCGATGCGGGTTCCCCTGATCTCAAGGGGATCTTTCAGGCTTGGGATTTTCATGGTTTTCACTCCTCCCAGGCGGGTGCATATAAAGTACGAGGGCGGCCCGGGCGACCGTCCTGCACGGGGCTGTGCCTTACGGCCAACCCCTGTTCCACGAGGTGTTCAAGGTATCGATGAACCGTCACGTAGGCAAGCCCGCAGCTCTCGGCAACCGCTTCCGTCGGGGTTTCGCCTCCCGCCTTCCGAAGCGATTCCATCACGAGTCGCAACGTCTCCCTGCTGATGCCCTTCCGATTGTGCTCCCAGTTGAGGTCCTTCCTCGACCTGGCGAGTCTTCGGTGGAGGTTGATCCGCGCGGCGAAATCGGCCAGCCTCACGGGTTTGTTGATGAAGTCGTCCGCCCCGTTCAGGAGGAGTTCCCTGGCGACATCGGGACGCTCCTCGACCGTGAGCACCAGCACTGGGATCCCGGCGGACAGGTCCCGCACCTTTCTCAGCACTTCCAGCCCGTTGGCGGCGGGCATGTGGTAGTCAAGGAGAAGGAGGTCCACCTCGTCGTTGCGTACCCACCCCAGGCAGGTTTCGGGGTCGAGGGTGGTCAGCATCTTCCATCCCTGGGAAGAGGCCATCGCCTCCAGCGTGTAGAGGATCCCGCAATCGTCATCCAAAGCGCCGATGCAAAGGTTCATGGCTGTGCCTCCGTTTTTCCCCCTGCCTTGTCTAGCGGAAGCGAAATACACACAGCCGCCCCTCCCCCGGGCAGGTCGCGGAAGGAAAGGGTTCCGCCGTGCGCATCTGACACCTCCCGAACGAAGGCAAGGCCTATCCCCGTGCTTCCCCATCCCGATTTTTCCCCCCCTCCGCGGGGGCCGAAACCGGGCCCGTTGTCCGTGACCTCGAATTCGACAACTCGGTCCCCGATACGGGTTTCGAGGGTCACTTTCGGGGAATCGGTGCCTTCCGTCGCCCGTCTGGCATTGTCCAGGAGGTTCATCAGGGCGCGGGAAAGTCGCACCAGGTTGACGTGAATGACCGGACCCCCTTCGCCGGGGAACGGCCGGACCGTCACGATCCCTTTCCAGGACAAGGCGCTCAGCTGGCTCAATGTGTATTCTAGCACCTCGCTCGCGGGGCACCTCCGGCGCACGTTGGCGTAGAGGATCTCCGAGATCATGGTGTTCATCGTCGCGGCCGCGGCCGCGATCCGTTCGAGATGGGGGGCAGCCCCGGCCATGGCCGGGTCTGCCGAAAGGACATCCGTCAGTCCCGTCACAGCCGTGAGGGGGCGCTTCAGGTCGTGGACGAGCTGCTGCAGTTCCCTCAGGCTCCTTGCCGCCATGGCTTCCTCGCGGAGTACCGCGATCTGGCGTTCCTGTTCCCTCAGGCGAAGAGCGTTCCCCAGCCTGAGGCCGAGGTTCACCAAAAGCTCCGTCGTCACAAGGGCCCCGGCGAAAACGCTGAAAAAGAGGACCAGGCCCGCGCCGTTCAGGATCCAGACCGCTCCTCCACCGAGCAGCACCGCCATCTCCTTGACGGACAGGGAGATCTCTCCCCACCCGAAGCCGTAAGGCGTCAGGAGGGGGATGATGTCGAGCCACTGGAATGAGAAGATTAGCAGCGCAAGGGCAAGAGCCCTGTTTCCCCACCCGGGGACTCCCCGTGTCAGGAAGTGCAGCGCCAGGATCGAGAAAATGCCCAGAATCGCGGGGGTTCCGAAGTGAATTGTGACCGGGCCGGAGAAAAGGTGCAGAAAATAGTAGCTGACGGGTATCGCCGTAAGGGGGACCAGCCAGGACAGCGTTTTTCCCCTCTCGGGAAAAACCCTTGCAAGGGCTTCCCCTCCCATGAACCAGCCGAGGTACATGGGTACGGCCCTCGCGGTGTTGAGGAGGACCAGGCTTCCGGCTGCGGCCAGGACAAAACCGCTGTCCCCGGTGTCGGCGGCGGCATTCAGGAGCTGTAGGACCCACGATGGGGGGATCGCCAGGCTGGCGGCCCACACTAGCAGGAACAACGACCCGGCCGCCAGGCTGTCCCTGGGTCTCTCGACCCGGGGGGAGAACGGGTTCCTCCTAGTCATCTTTTTCCCTCCAGGCCCAGCGCCGGTGCGTGCAAAGGACACCAAAAAACAGGGCGAGCCCCGCCCCGGCGGCCCACGCCCGGGAAGAGGACGCAAACCAGGGCCTGGGGGGCGAGTCCACGGGGATTTTCTCCTTCAGGGCGAGTTTCTCGATGGCAAGCAGGTGCAGGGCGGGGCGCCCCGAACCCAGCCAATGCCCCAGTACGCCGTCGCCCGCACGCATCCCCGGAGCCGGGACGACAAGGCCCGGGGGAAGGTCGAGGACGGTCTTGTCGTCCCCGAGGTTGGCGTGGCTGCCCCCGATGCTGACAAGCATTTTCGGCCCGAAGGCTTGGAGCGCTTCCCGCTTGGTCGCTATGGCTTCCTGCAGCCCGTCCGGGACCCGAAGGGGCACGCCGCTGGACCGGGCCGCGGCTTCAAGAAGCGCCCGCCCCTCGGGGGAGAGGCTCCCTCCCGCCTCCCCGTCCCCGCCGAGGGTATAGAAGGCGGCCTTCGCCCGGACGAACCCCCCTTGCCGAAGCTCCCGTTCGATGACCGGCCACGGGTGGTCGGGGGAATTCGCCCCCCAGGTGGAGGCGCCCAGGGAAACGACCAGGAGGCTTTCCAGGCTGCGGGCCTCGGCTGCGGCGATCGAAGATAGGACGAGGCCCGGGAAGGACGAGGAAGCCAGGATGGCCACCCGGTCCCCCGGTTTCAGGCCGGCCTCGTCGAACCATCTTCCTATTTGCACCGCCCAGAGCGGGTCACAGGCGGTCCTCTTGGCTGAAAGTTCCCCCAGCGTGGTCGTCGTGGGACTCCATTCGACCCCTATCAGGCCCGTTTTCCACGGGTCGGCCGCGTTGTCGCCGCCTGAAGGGAAACGCCACTCGTACAGATGGTCCTGGGCCGACCTGACGGTCCTCCAGAGGTCTTTCTCCGCCGGAGAAAGCCCCGTGGCGGCCTGGAACCCCCAGAGCAGGGCCAGGGCTGCGGTAAGGAGCGAGAGCCGCAGCAGGGATTTCGTCTCGAGCTTCAATGGACCACCTCCGAAAGCAGCCGCACGGCCAGGTCCGAGGCAAAAACCGCCGCGACGGAGACGGAAACGGCCGCCGAAAGGGTCCCGGCCAGGCCCTGCCTCTGGATGTCCGCGGCCACCAGCCCCGGGACGACCCACCCGAGCCACGGTGACGGGAGAGGCAGGAAGGCCTGGAAGGCCAGCCGCGCGGCCAGGGCCAAAAGGAGAGACAGGGCGAGCCTTTCCCGGCCATAGACGCCGGTAAACCGCACGAGTCCCTCCAGGGCGACGGAAAGGAGCATCCCAACGCCCAGGGCCATCGCGCACCGGGCCGGGTCGCCTATGTGCAGCGCGAGGAGCCCGGGCGTGATGATCCCCCCGCAGGAAAAGCCCGTCTTCCGGGTGTAGAGGATCGAAAGCGCGATGGCGATGCCGATCGTCCACTCAGGCTCCATGTTTTCCGGCCCGCCTCTCCTCCAAATAGCGGATCGGGACCCCGGCAACGTTCCCGCACCCGAACACTCGTTTTTTCTCCCCGACGAACCGGCGAAGGTCCTCCGCCGTCGAGATGCGCACCCGCTCAAGGGAAACGCGGTCGAAAAGACCAAAGCCAAAAGGGCCCATGAGGCACATGCCCATCCATGGGAGGTTTTTCGCCCAGGCCGTGAACGATTTCAGCCGCGCCGGCCGGTCCGGCCGGTGGTTGTAGAGAAGGACTGTTTCCCGGGCTTCCCAGCCCAGGGATTCCCAGATCCCCGCCGCACTCTGCACATCGTTGGCCGAGAAGGCCTGGGCAAGGACCCCCCCGCCTTCCCGGATCACCGAGAAGTCCGCAAGGTCCGGAGAAAGGCCTTCCATGGCATGGCCAGCCTTTTCGGCATCCAGTCCCAGGAGCGTCATCGCCAGCTTCGCGAGCGACAGGTTCTCTGCCCCGAATCCCGAACGGCAGGTGTTTACCGGCGGAGGGGATTCCAGCCGGCAACCCCTTTTTTCCAGTTCCACCCTGACGAAGGAAGAGCACGCGACCTCCGCGCCGGCCGCAACCGCCGAGAACGGGGGAATGCCCTGCAGGAGAGCCGTTTCCGCGCTCCTTCGGCCGGGGCCCCAGCTTTCCAGGTGGTCGGCCCGAGAGTTCGTCCACACGACGAGGGTCGGCCCCAGCCAGCGGGCTGCCAGCCCCTGGAGTTCCGGGGACACGGCGCCGTTTTCCAGGATGACGGCTCCATCCCCCGGGGGGACCTGCCGCAGCCACCAGCGCATCTCCTCCACGTGACCACACCCGGAGCGCTCGATTATGCGTTCTCTTTTCGGGCCGATCTCCCGCGGGAGGACACCGGTGATCCGCCCCCGGCAGGCAATCCCGAGCGAAGAGATTCCCGCCTGCAGGAGACGTACCATCGTGCTTTTTCCCCGTGTTCCCGTGACCAGGACCCGGATGGGGACGGAAACGAGATTCTTCATCATGGCCTCATTTTAACAGCGAAGGGGAGGGGGGTCCGCCCCCCTCCCCCATTTTGCCCCTGGCCCGGTAGGGAAACTCTCCGCTAGTAGCCGACCGGGACGCCGAGGCGCCTGGAATCGGCCCCGCCGTACATGAGCCCCTTGTCGACGTCGAACAGGATGCCCTGGGCCGTACCGTGGTACCCGCTCTTGTCCCGCCCCTCCGTCTTGTGGCCGATGAGGTCCAGGACCCCGATCGTGCCGGCGGTGATCCCTTTCTCGTAAACGAGGTTGCCCGCCTTGCCCCCCGAGGAGAAATTGAAGATCCGCAGCTGTTCGATGGCTTCGTCCATCTTCATCCCGTGGTCGACGGTGTTCATGACGATCTGGGCAACGGCGCTGATGATGCGGGTTGCCCCGGCAGCGCCGATGGTCATGTAGGGACGCTCGTTCGGATCCAGCAGGATCGTCGGAGACATGGAGGAAAGCGGCCTCTTACCCGGCTCGGGCGCGTTGACACTGGCCGGGTTGGTGGAAAAGTCGTCCATCTCGTCGTTCAGCATGAACCCGTAGTCCGGCACGAAGACGCCGCTGCCGAAGAAGTAGTTGATCGTGTTCGTGGAGGCCACGATGTTCCCCATGGAGTCGACGACGGAGAAGTGGCTCGTGGAAACCCGCTCCTGGGGCTCACCCCCGATGTACGCGGGAACGGAGGCCTTCTGGTAGGGTTTCGGGTCGTCCGCGGGGATTTCCTTCATGGCGGAGAAAAGATTGATCTTGGACGACAGCTTCTTCGAGTACTCCTTGGAAACGAGCCCGTCCAGCGGAACCTTGACGAAGGCGGTGTCGGCCATGTAGGCCCCCCGGTCCGCGTAGACCATCTTCATGGCCTCGGCCATGACGTGCAGGCCCCTGGCGGAGTTATGTCCCCAATCCTTCACGGGGAAGTTCTCCATGATGTTCAGGAGCTGGACGATGTGGGTCCCGCCGCTGGAGGCAGGGGGCACCGAGTAGATGTGGTAGCCCCGGTAGGTCCCGTGAACCGGCTTTCGGACCTCCATCTTGTAGTTCTTGAGGTCGGAGAGGGTCATGGCCCCTCCGGCCTTGTTGACGGCCTCAACGATCGCCTGGCCGATGGGTCCGCCGTAGAAGACCTCCGGCCCCTTCTCGGCGATCAGCCTGAAGGTCTTCGCCAGGGCTGGCTGCTTCAGGATCTTCCCCTGCTCGAGGGGCAGCCCGCTCTCGAGGAAGGGCAGGCGCTCGGGGTCCGTGTACTCCACCAGCTTGGCGAACTCGTCCTTTATGATCCCGTTCTGCATCGGGTGGACGGCAAAACCCTGCTCCGCCAGCCGGATCGCGGGCTGAGCGACCTCCGAGAAGCTCAGGGTCCCGTACTTCTCGAGGGCGGTCCACATCCCGATCAGCCAGCCCGGCACCCCGACGGACTTGCCGCCCTGGATGGACCATTTCTCCGCCTTGGACTTTTCGGAGGAGAAGAGGTCCTTCGTGGCGGAGCCGGGTGCGGTTTCGCGGTAATCGAGAACCACGACCTCGCCCGTCTTGGCGAAACGGATGGTCATGAACCCGCCGCCGCCGATTCCGGAGGCGTTCGGCTCGACGACGTTCAGGGCCATCGCCGTCGCCACGGCTGCGTCGATGGCGTTGCCGCCTTTCTTCAGGATCTCGACTCCCGCCTTGGAGGCCAGTTCGTGGGCGGACGAGACCATCCCGTTCTTCGCGACGACCTCCTCCGCCATGCCCGCCCCTGCCAGCACGAAGGCCATGAGGACGGCCAGGAATAGGACCAACGCTTTCTTCATCACACTTCCCCCTCTCTTTTGTGTCACTTCAGTTTGCCTTTACTTCAGGGTTGAGGAACGTTCCCGTGCCCTTCTCCACGATGGAGGCGTAATCAGGGATGCCGTCCACCAGGATGGCCTTTTCGGGGTAGAGCAGCCCCAGGTTGTCCATGAACACCTTGATGGACGTCACGTGCCGGGCCACCCTCAGGTCCAGGGGCTGGTCCCCCTCGTAATTGATGAACAGGCGCCCCAGGCCCATGGCTTTCGCGTAGGCCTTGTCCCTGCCCGTCAGGACCAGGGCTTCGTCGGTACGGCCCCGGAGACGTCCCTGGCTCGGGTTCGCCGTCTCCATGAGGATGGGCATGGTTTCCGTGGTGTCGCCCCATTCGCGGTGGGTCAGCCCCCGCAGGTTTTTCGGGGAAGGCTCCAGGCGCATGGCTATACCCTGCCCTTCAAGCTCCATCGTCACGACCGCCGCCAGTTCCATGCTCTTTTCATGCGCCACGATGGCGTTCACCACCGGGTATTCCGGGGAGGCCTCGTGAAGGTCGAAAGCGAGGTCGACTTTTTCCTTAACCAGGAGTTCTCGGAGCCCGTAAGCCAGCTGCAGGGTCAGCGGGCCCTCCTTCGTCCCGGGGTGGGCACGGTTCAGGTTGCTTCTCTCTTTCCCGGAGAGTTCCTGCCCGGACTGGGGGTGGATGTAGACGTCGGGATCCGGCCACTGGTTGATCGGGTTCGTGGCGCGCGAGCCGTACTTGAACACACGCGCGCTTCCGTCGGCCAGCTTGAGGTGGATCCTCTGCGGGGCTCCTTCCTGGGGATCGTTGTGCGTGAACGCCATGTGGTTACCGAAGGGGATGACCATCAGGCGGCCCTGCGCCACCCGGGCCTTCTCCAGCAGGAGCACGGCGGCCAGGGTTCCGGCGGGTTCGTTCGGGTGCGTGCCCCCCATGACCAGCACCGTCCCCCCCGGCTGCGAAGACGCCTGGATGTAGACGGGGGTGTCGGCCGGGGTCCCGGCGAGGGGGGCGTGCCACTCGGAAAGCATGTGCCGCTCGAAACCGGGAGCCGGCACCAGTACGTCGTCCTTCCACATCCCGGTGAAGGATTTCCCCGCGACGGCCGCTACCAGCAGGGCGGCGGCAACGAGGACCAGGGCCGTGGCGCGGTTGCCTTTCCAGTTCATCTCGAGGGACAATCCGGGCACCCCCTCACTTGACCATGAGGATGCGGAGGACCAGCGGGACCAGGACCAGGGCCCCCGTCACCTGTTTCCAGAAATCCTTCTCCCGGAACATGCAGCGCAGGACCAGGAGAGCAACCAGCAGCGCGACGCCGCGGTAGGCGAGAGTCATCATCACGGCATCCTCCTCAATACAGGATCCCGGCGATCGCCTTGGCACCGTAGATGACAGCGATGCCCCAGCCTGCCGTCAGGAGCCCGGGTACCAGGCAGTGTTTCAGGACCTTGAAGTAGTTCTCCTCCCCGACGACCTGCGCGGCGAAGATCCCCGCCAGGGCGGTCGGAGGCATGAGGTCGCCAAGCCCTGAAATCAGGCTCAGCGCCGATGCGACGACGATCTCGTTCCTCCCCAGCAGGGCCAGGACGAACGGGACCCCCAGGACCGAGGCGGCCCCGAAAGCCGATACAGCCCCGAAGAGGGGGAGTGACGTGGCGATCGAGACGTAGAGAAGCCAGGCCGGGATGGCAAGGGCGCTCACGACGACGAAGCCCCGTACGCCGGTCAGCGTCATGACCTGTATGAACATGCCCACCCCCATTAGGATCCCCATGACCGGCAGGGCATCCTTCACCGCTTCGGTAGCCGTTTCCAGGGGGTTCCACTTCACCCCGGACAAAAGCGCCGAAGCAGCCGCCAGGAGGAAGTCGAGCGGCATCCCGAGCCCGGGCCATAAAGTCGGGAACAGGCGTTCTCCTCCCATAAGCACCACCAGGACGAGGATCGGGAGGAAAAGCCTGAAGGACATGGGGCTCCGCTCCATCCTCGCGAGCTCCGCCTCCAGCGCCTCGTCGTCGCGGCCCCCTTTCCGAAGAAAAGGCACGAGGAGGATGAATGCCGTCACCACGGCCAGGGGGATGGTGCAGATCAAAAGCGGCAGCCCGAAACCTACGTAGGGCATGTCGATTCCCCCGCCGATGATCATGGCTGGAAGGTTGATGGGCGGGGCGATCATCCCGTAGATCGCACCCATGGCGATGGCGGCGGCCGTCTGCAGCACGGGAACCCCGAGCCGTATGAGCACCGGGGCGACCAGCGCGCCCGAGGTCAGCACCGCCGCGGTGGACGAGCCCGTGATCATGCCGGGGAACATGATGAGCAGCATGATCCCGAGGCCCAGTGCGGTGGGCGTTTCCCTGAACTTCCTGATCATCCAGGCCGCCACGCCTTCCAGCAGGCCGATCTTCTCGACGGACTTCATGAAGATCATGGCGGAGGCGATGATCAGGATCGTGTCGAGGTAGCCGAACATCCCCTCCACCAGGTGCCTAACCGGCAACCCGGCCCCGCCGGCTGCCGCGCCCAGGACGGCGGCGGCGGACATGGCCACGGCGATCGGCAGCTTCAGGGCGAAGGCCCCGAAGGCAAACCCGCCTACCATCAGGAGGGTCAGGAAACCTTCAGGCCAGAACCAGTCCATGACCCCTGCCTACGGGAGGACCTTCCAGTCCTTCAGCGCCTGCTCCATCGGGGCCTGGACACCCGATACGGTGGGCACTTCCGTGATCGTCACGCCTTTCTTCGCCAGCTTCGTGAAAAGGCCGTCGTTGTTGCCTCCCTTGACGAGGATCACCTGGTCGGCAAACGGGACGGCGGCGTTGACGAAAAGGTCGGTCAGGGTTCCCCGGCGCCCCTCGCCCCCCACGTGCATGACGAGGATCTTCATCCCTTTCTTCTTCGCGCCCTCGATGAGCGACACCGCCCTGGCCTTTTCCTGGTCGGCGTTGACCCCGGCGGCTCCCAGCCCCTTCGAGCTTCCGCCCACCACAGCCACCAGGACTTTCTGGCTTCCCAGGGCTGCCGGTTTCATCAGGGCGTCGTATTCGGGTTCCACCTTGATCTTTTTCATCACGACCTTGACCATGACCGCATCGGGGCTCTGCCCCACCGACGTCAGGGCGACGTCGGCAGCCAGGGCGGCGGACGCGGAGGCAAGGAGAAGCAGCAACAGCAACCCCAAAATCCTTCTCATGGAACCTCCCCCTTCCTTTTCCGGTTTCCGCAGGAGCAAACCGGCTTTATTTATCTTAATGTTAACCAAGAGGGAAACCGCGGGCAAGAGTTTTTCGCTTTGTTCTCTACGGAAAGGCAAAAAATAAGGAGGGGGGTTACCCCTCCCTCCTGTAATCGTCGTCCATCCGGACGATATCGTCTTCCCCCACGTATTCCCCGTTCTGGACCTCGATGATCTCCAGCGGGACCTTGCCGGGGTTGGAAAGCCTGTGCGGAACCCCTTTCGGGACATAGCAGCTCTGCCCTTCGTAAACCAGGGACTCGGAGCCGTCCAGCGCCACCATGGCCGTTCCTTTGACCACCACCCAGTGTTCGCTCCGATGGTGGTGGTACTGCAGGCTGAGCCTGGCGCCCGGTTCCACGACGATCCTCTTGATCCTGTAGCGGTCGGCCTGCCCCAAAGTCTCGTAAGTCCCCCAGGGACGGGCGTTTACCGGCGCTTCGAAGACTTCCCTCCGCCCCTCGTCCCGGAGTTCCCTGACGGCCTCCCGGACCTTCTGCGAACTGCCCCGCGGGGCCACGAACAGGGCGTCCGGTGTGTCCACGACCAGCATGTCCTGCAGGTCCACGCCGAAGATGAGGCGGTCGTGCCCGTAAAGAAGGTTGTCCCTGCCCCCGATGAGGCGCGCGTTCCCTTTCAGGGCGTTTCCTCTCTCGTCCGTCGGGAGGGCCTCGTAGACCGCGTCCCAGCTGCCGATGTCGGACCACCCGGCCTCCAGCGGCACCGCCGCCACCCTTTCGGCTTTTTCCATGACGGCGTAGTCGATGGAGACGGAGGGAAGCCCCTCGAATCCCCCAACCAGAGCCGCCAGTCCCGCCTCGTACAGGGTGCCGATCTCGGGAGCGTGCGCCTTCAGCTCCTCCGCCATCCGGCCCAGCCTGAAGCAGAACATCCCGCCGTTCCAGAGGAAACGTCCGCTCCCGATATACTGGGCCGCCATCTCCCGGGTGGGCTTCTCGATAAACCGGACAACCCTCCGGGCGCATTCGAACTTCCGCGGCGCTTCGCACTCCATGTAGCCGTAACCGGTCTCCGGCGACCGAGGCACGATCCCGAACGTGACGAGGAAGCCTTCTTCCGCCGCCTTCACCGCCAGGCACACGGCCTTTCCGAAGGCACCGCGGTCACGGATGAGGTGGTCGCTGGGGCAGACCAGCACCAGGTCGTCGTCGGAGGCGGAAAACTTTTCCTTGAGGGCCGCAAGCCCCAGGGCGATGGCCGGCGCCGTGTTCCGACCCATCGGCTCGATGACCACGGGATCCGGCTCTTCCGGCAGGATGCCCCGAAGCTGGTGTTTCACCAGGGCTCGCCATTCCCGGCCCGCGACGATCCGTATGCACTCCTTCCGCGCAATCGAGGCCAGGCGGAGGACGGTTTCCTGCAACAGGGTCCGTGACCCGACCAGCGGCAGGAACTGCTTGGGAAGCTCTTCCCTCGAGAGAGGCCACAGGCGGGTGCCGCTTCCCCCGGCGAGGATCAGCACGTGCAGGGTCGACAAGAGACCACCCCTTTCGTTGGAAACCGGGCGTTTCTTCTAGACGTTGAAGCGGATCTCCAGGATATCCCCGTCACGGACGGGGTATTCCTTGCCCTCCAGCCTCAGGACGCCCGCATCGCGGCAGGCGGGAAAGCTAGCCCCGTGCTTCATGAATTCGCCGTACGGGACGACCTGGGCCCGGATGAAACCCCGGGCGAGGTCCGAATGGATCGTCCCGGCCGCCTCCACGGCGGTCGCCCCGGTTTTCAGGGTCCAGGCACGAACCTCGTCGGGCCCGACGGTGAAGAAGGACTGGAGGCCCAGCAGCCCGAAGGCTTTCGAGATCAGCCTCCGCCGGCCCGTCTCCTCGACATGCAGGTCCGCCATGAACTCCGCCTGCTCCTCCGGGGAAAGGGCCGCCAGGTCCATCTCCATGCGCCCGTAGACCCGAACCAGCGGCATACCCCTGGCTTCGCACAGGTCCCTCAACCCTGCCAGCCCGGGGATCGATTCGTCCTGGACCTGCGTCTCGTCCAGGTTGAGGACCACCAGTTCCGGCTTGAGAGAGACGAAGGTGAACCCCCGCAACAGGCGAAGCTGTTCTTCCTTCAGGGGCAGGTCCCTTAGGGGGCGCTCCTCCAACAGGTGATCCTGGCACGCCTTCAGGAGATCGGCCTCCACCTGTTCCTCCGGCAGGAGCCGCTTCTTCGCCGCCAGGCGGTTGAGCCGGGTCTCGGTCACTCCCAGGTCGCGCAGGATCAGTTCCGTCTCGACGATGTTCCAGTCCCTCAAGGGATCGATCGTTTCCTCGGGGTGAGGCACCTCCGGGTTGTCGAAGGCCCTCAGCACGTGCACGAGGGCATCCGCCTCGGCAACGAAGGAAAGGAAGGCGTTGCCCAGGCCGGCCCCCCTCGAGGCGTCCCTGGAAAGCCCGGCCAGGTCGACGAACTCGACCATGGCGGGGGTCCTCTTTTTCGGCTTGAAGATCTCCGTCAGCCTGTCGACGCGCTCGTCCGGCACCTCGACGATCGCCCTGTTGGGGTCCGTCTTGCCCCCCGCGTAGGGTTTCACTTCGGCGCCCGAACCCGTGATGACATTGAAAACGGTCGTTTTCCCGCTCAGGGGAAGACCGACGATCCCGCAACCCAGCATGGGCATCCCTCCAATCGCTTCCGCCCCATTATAGCGGGACGGCCATCATCGGGTATCATTGTCCAGAGGAGGTGGTCGCCTTGAAACGGCACCGTATCGCAATGGCCCTGTGCCTTCTGTTCGCTTTTTCCGCACCCGCCCTATCGCAGGAAGCGGTGGTGAAGATCGCCGACGTCTACCCGAGGGGGGCGCGCGTGACCCTCGAAGCCCAGTCCCAGCCCGACATGACCTTCGACTTCCCTCTCTCGTTCGAGGAGGAGTCCATCCGGGTGACCGGCGCGGGAACCCGGATCCTTTCCGTCGAGACCAGCCGCATCCAGCGGACGGGCTGGGTCCCCCCCGCCCTTGCGGGGCTCGATGCCCGCGTTAAAAAGGCCCGTGCCGAGGTGGACCGCCTCGAGTCGCGCCTCGCCTCGCTGCAGCAAACCGCGAAACACCTCCAGGACCCGGTGCCTTCGAGCTGGAGGCCGCAGGACCTGGCGGCCTTCCTGGAAACGGCCGAGAAGCGCCGGGAACAGGTGGAACAGAAAACCAGGGAGAACCAACGGGCCCTGGAAAAAGCCCGGGCGGAACTCTCCCGCCTGGAGAACGAACTGACCGGGAAAATGCCCCCGGAACACGAGGCGGCCAACAGGGTCCGGATCAAGACCTCCGGATCCGGCACCGTCCGCCTGGCCATCTGGACTCCGGAAGCCTCCTGGCACACGGCCTACGCCCTCGACCTGGCAGGCCGGACGGGCAAGGTGGCCTTCAGCCAGGAAGCCCGTGTCCAGCAGCGGACGGGACTGGACTGGGACGGAACGGTGGTCCTGCACACGGTCCAGCCGAGGCGCACCGTGACGGCTCCCGAGTTGCCTCCGCTGGTAGCGGATTTCCAGACGGTACAGCCGAGGAACGCCGGGATATCGATGATGAAGGAGGCCGCCGTCCCGGACAAGGCAGGCTCGTTCGTCCAGGAGGAGACCCTGACCGATCTCTCCTTGACGACCCGCGGGCGCGTACCGGGCGAGGGGACCCCGTCCCGGCTTTCGGTCGGGGGCTTCAGCCTCCCCTCCGAAACCAGCGTCGTGGTCATCCCCGCCCTGGAACGGGAAGCCTGGCTGACGGCCGAGGTCAAGTCGCTCGACCGGCCCCTGCTTTCCGGGACCGCCGAGCTTTCCCTTGACGGGTCGCCCTCGGGCAGGGCCCACCTCGGCATGCTGGGGCGCGGCGACAGCCTGAAGCTGGCTTTCGGCCGCGTCCCGCTCGTCACCGCGGCGGTCGAGGAAGCCGTGCCCCGCGAGGGGACGACCTGGGGACGGGGCAAGCTGGAAAAATCCTTCACCGTCTCCGTTACCAACGGCACCGGCACGGCCGCTGCCGTGAAGGTGCTCGACCGGATCCCCGTCAGCGCCCAGGAGAAGATCAAGGTCGAGTTGCTGGCCCTGGACCCCAAGCCCTCTAAACAGGACGACCGCGGCATCCTCACGTGGGACTTGAAGCTGGCGCCCGGGGAAACGAAGAAACTGACGGTACGGTACCGCCTGACCTACCCTGCCGACCGGGAGATCATCCTGCGGGGGATGTAGGAGGCTCCCTTTCCGCCAGGGCCAGGATCCGGTCCGCAACGGAAGGGTGCGTGGCGTACCAGGCGGAAAACCAGGAGTCCGAAGGCGTCCACGCCAGGCTGTCCGCGGCGAGGCGCGTCAACGCCCCGATCATGGCGCAGGAGCCCTCGTTTTCCGCGGCGAAACGGTCCGCCTCGAATTCCCGCCTGCGCGAACCCGACGATAGCGCGGGCTGGATGACCAGCCCCGCCGCAGCGGACCATGCGAGGAAAGCCATGACGATGAACGGCGCCGGGCCCGGGGGCAACCCGAAGGACCCGGACAGGGCTCCGGCATGCCAGGACAGGAAAGCGAAGAGGACAAAACTGGATTGGAACGCGAACATGAGCAGAAGACCGGCCGGGACATGGCGCTTTTTCCAGTGCCCGATCTCGTGGGCGACGACCGCGGCAGCCTCGTTCACCGGGAAACGGTCCACGAGGGTGTCGAACAGGACAACGCGCCGGAGCCGGCCGAGCCCCATGAAGAAGGCGTTTCCGTGTGTGGACCTTCGGCTTCCGTCCGCCACGAAGAGGGCGGAGGCGGGAAAACCCGTCCGCCCGAAAAGCGACTCGAGCTTGTCCATTAGGTCCCCTTCGGGAAGGAGCCTCAACCGGTAGAAAAGGGGCAGGACGAGATTCGGGAACAGGGTCGCCAGGAGCAGGTCGAAGACGGCGAGCCCCCCCAGGGCCCAGGCAAGCCCTCGGGGTAACCCCAGGAGGAAAGAGGCGGAACCCGCAAGTACCCCGGAGAACCCGAACGAGAGCACTGCCTGGAGGAGGCTGTCGCGCAGGAAGAGGGACAGGGGAGAGCGGTTGAACCCGAAGCGGTTTTCGACCCGGAAGGTTTCGTAGAACCCCCACGGGAGGTCGAAGAGGAAAAAGAAAAGCGCCAGGACGCCCCCTAGTGCGAAACCGGAAGGGAAAGGCCCGGGGAAAGCTTCCAGGGCGATTCCTGCGGCTTTTGCCAGCCACCCCTGACCGACCAGCACCGCAATGCCCGCATAGCGTGACAGGAGGGAACCCAACTGGACGCGGAGCCGCTCCCGGGCGTAGGCGACACCCCGCCACCAGCCGTAACCCTCGGGCAATAGCGGGACGAGGCCGGGCGGAACGCTCCTATCGATACGGTCGAGCCATCCCCACTGCCTAAGGCACAGGGACGTCTCGACGATGACCCCGAGGGAAAGCAATAACCAGAAAACGGATGGCGCCACGATCACGGCCTCCTGTGCATGTCGGTCGCCACTAATCTAACACGTGAAGGGAGAGAAAAGGATGGAGGATTCGAGCCTGCTGCTGCTTTTCGACAAGAACCGTCCCTGCTGGTCCGAAGCTTTGGCAGGCCTGGCGGGAGAGGACCCCGAAGGACTCGGGCGGCTGGAGAGGCAGGCGCTCCTGCAGAGGACGCCGCAGGGAGGCTATGTCCTGACGGCGGAAGGACGGAGACGTTTCGCGAGCCTTGCGGCCGAATCCTTCCTCGAAAGCACGCCTGGGGAGTCGCCGGAAGATCCTGGCCTTAGCCTTTTCGCCCTGGAGGCCATCATGAGCCTGGATCGGGGTTTCCACAGTCCATGGGGTAGCAAGGACCCCCGGGCGGGAATCCTCCTGCCCTATTACCCTACCCTGCCTGCTTGCTCTAATTTCGACGAACTGGAAGCCCTCGAGCGGCACCCGCTTTGGGTTTCCTTCGCTGACGAATTCCCCAGGGGAGGCCAGGACCGGCCGGCGCCGCCCGAAGAAAGCCTCACTCGATGGGCGGGACGGACCGGGGCCTTACAGGGCGCCCTCCCCCTGGACGTGCTTTTCATCCACCGCTACGACTACCGGTATTATCTCGAGGCATCGGCGCCCGGCGATTCCCTGAAGCTGCT
The DNA here is from genome assembly GCA_964425765.1 of uncultured Synergistaceae bacterium. Taxonomy (GTDB): domain Bacteria; phylum Synergistota; class Synergistia; order Synergistales; family 79-D21; genus 79-D21. Next base: position 73,877 of record CAYRNZ010000001.1, on the reverse strand, counting down.
GAACACCGACCGGCTCCTGGTGCGGCTCGCGGAACCCGCCCGTCTCGACCCGGGTCTCTTCCTCGAACGGGCGGCACAGGACCTGTCAAGACTGCGCCCCTTCCTCGAGTACGCCAGGAGGATCCTGTTGCCCGGACGGTTCGACACGGACACCCAGGAGCAGTCTTCCGTCACCTGGTGGGTCTGGATCACCAGGACGGCGGCCGAGGCCTCCCTTCTCTCGGAATGGCTGGCCCCTGTAGCGGACCGACTCATCGGCCCTTCCGCTCCCCTCGATTTCTGGATCGTCTCTCTGGAGGCCCTAAAAGGCTCGCCCGCGAGGCGCGAGACGTTTTACGAGTTGTTCGAGGAAACGGCGGTTTCCGTGGCCCGGACGGCCTGAGTTCCCCTATAATGACGCCGCAAGGGCGACGTCGAACCGAAAGCGGTGAGAAGAGATGAACCTGACCTACATGAAACTGGGCGGCCCCCTGATGTGGCTGATCGCCGCCGTTTCCGTCCTGGGGCTTTCGATCGTCGTCGAGCGCCTGCTCTTCTTCCGGGGGGCCTCGACAGACCCCATGGCCCTCGAAACCGCCCTGGGCAAGGCGCTTTACGAGGGCGACGAGACCGCCGCCACGGCCCTCGTGAGGGGGGGACGAAGCTCCCTCCACAGGCTTTTCGAGATCGCCATCACCCACTGGCAGGCGGAGCCCGATTCCCTCAGGGCCCTCATGGAACAGCAGCTGCGGCGGGAGATGTTCCGCTGGGAAAAGGGGCTCGGCACCCTCGCCACGATCGCGCGGGTGGCCCCGCTCCTGGGGCTCCTGGGCACCGTCCTGGGCATGGTGTCCACCTTCCGGGGACTGCCTGCGGTGTCCGGGGCCCCGGCCGCCGCGGGAGGCATGGCGGAGCTCGCCTCCGGGATCTGGGTGGCGCTCCTGACGACTGTCGCGGGGCTGGCCGTAGCGGTCCCGGTGATCCTCTGCCACACCTACCTCACGGCCCGCATCGACAGCCAGGAGGAAACCCTCCACAGGGGAATCGACTTCCTGGTCCGCGAAAAGCTGCTTCGCGGCCCGGACGTCGCGGTAGGGAAGCACCCGGGATGAAAAAGGCCCTCCTGGCCGCGATGCTGGTCATCGCCTGCCTAAACCCGGCATGGGACGCACCGGGGGCCCAAAACCTCCGCATCGTCTCCCTTGCGCCCAGCATCACCGAGGCGCTCGACGCCATCGGCATGTCGGGTTCCATCGTGGCCGTTTCCGAACACGACGACAGCCCGCCGTCCGTGGGGCGCCTGCCCAAGGTGGGCGGATATGCCACCCCTTCCATCGAGCGCGTGCTGGCCGTGAGGCCGACCCTGGTGATCGGGGAGGCGACCTTTCACTCCGCCACCCTCGCGCGCCTTTCCGCTATGGGCGTCCGGACACTCTCCCTGACGATGCACCGGTCCCTCGACCAGGTCGACACGGCCCTGAGGGCGCTCGGGAAGGAACTCGGCAGGAAGGCGGCCGCGGAGAAAGCCGTCGTGAAGATCAGGACGGGGCTGGACGCCGGGAGACGCCAGATACTCGGGACCCATCCCGGGGGCGTGCCTTCGGTGCTGGTGGTCGTCTGGCACGATCCCCTAACCGTCGCGGGGCGCACGAACTATATCCAGGACATCCTCACCCGCCTGGCGATCCCGAACGCGGCCCGGAGGATCGTCTATTCCTTCCCGCAGGTTGACCGCGAAACCGTGCTGTCCCTCGACCCGGACGTCGTGGTGCTGGCACAGGCCGGCAAGGGAATGGCCACCACCCGGGGGGATTTCGACGCCCTTTTCCGGGGTTTGCCGCTCCGAGCGATCCGTACGGGACGCGTGGTGGAGGTCCGCTCGGACTCCCTCTTCCACCCGGGGCCAAGGGTCCTCGAGGCCGCCGGCCTTCTCGCACGGGCGCTGAACGCATCGGAAGGGGGGAAACCCCTTGTCCCGTAGGAGGCTCCAGCCAGACTTGGACCTGACCCCGCTGATCGACGTCCTTTTCATGCTGGTCCTTTTCTTCGTCCTGTCCGCTTCCCTGCTGCAGGGACAGATTTCGGTCCGGCTTCCCTCGGGCCAGGGCACCGCCCTTTTCGGGCGACCCGTCGTCCTGGAGATCCCCCTGAACGGGAAGATCAGGTACGACGGGAACGAGGTCGATACCCGGTCGGCGGTGGAGCACGCCCGCAGGGACACCTCAGAGGGACGGGAATTGGTCATCGCCGCCGACAGGGGCGTTCCCTACGGCCGGGTGGCGGCCATCCTGGAAGCGCTCCGCTCGGCCGGGGTAAAGGACGTGGGGCTCGCCCTCGAAGGGGGGAAATCCCCTTGAACCGCTGGCTCCTGCCGGCAGCTCTCAGCCTCGCCGCGCACGCGGCCGTGATGCTCGCGCTGCCCGACGCGGTGTTCCCGGCCAGGGCTCAGCCGCAGCCGACGGTGCTGAAGGCCCGGCTGGTCACTCTGCCTCCTCCGGCCGCCCCTGAACCCCGGGCCGTTCCGCAGGAACAGGCCGCCAAGGCACCGGCCAAACCCAAACCGACAGCCAGGCCGGAAGTTCCCCTGAAAAAGCCGGCACCCGTCGCGTCCAGTCCCCGGGGTTCGGTTCCCTCTCCGGAAATTCCCGCCGGCCCCGTGCCGGTCGAAGAACCGAAAACCCCTCCGCCTGCAGCCGGCAACGGCGGGTTCGAGAGGGAAACCCTGCCGAGGGAGGAACCCCGGGTTGACACCCCCCGCGAGGCAGCGGCTCCGGACATCCTTTACAGGAAACACCCCCTCTACCCCCTGGCGTCCAGGAAGAAAGGCGAATCCGGAACGGTCGTCCTGGCCGTCCGGCTGGACGCCCAGGGACGGGTTCACGAGGTTTCCGTAAGATCCTCCTCGGGCTTTCCGGCCCTGGACAACTCCGCCATGGCGGCGGTGCGGGCCTGGAGGTTCGACCCGAAGGCACCCCGGATCCTGCTCGTCCCGGTAGTCTTCAGGCTCGAGTGAGGCGGGTACTTGACAGTTTCGAGCGAAAGCGAGGCGGTGTGGTGAAAATCAAGGTGCTCCCAGAGGATTTCCAGGTGACGGAAAGGCTGGACCTGCCGATCAACGCCACCGGCGGGACTTACGCGATCTACAGCCTGAAAAAGCGCGGCTGGAATACCGTCGACGCGATCGCCGCGGCAGCCCGGGCCAACGGCGTCCCGGTCTCGGCCATCGGCTACGGCGGAAAAAAGGACCGGCACGCCAGTACGGTACAGTTCCTTTCAGTGCCCTCCAGGTACACCCTCGATTTCGAATCCAGGAACGTTTCGGTAAGCCGCGAAGGCTTCGCCAGCGATTTCATCTCCTCCCTGCACCTCCTGGGGAACGAGTTCCGCATCACCGTCAGGGACCTTTCCTTGAAGGAATCGGCGTCGCTCGAGACGGGAACGGAGCGGGTGCAAAGGTGGGGGTTCGCGAACTACTTCGACGACCAGCGTTTCGGGAGCGTCTCGGAAGGCGCCTTCCTGGCGGAGAGACTCATCCGCGGAGAATTGTCCGGGGCGCTCCAGCTGTTTTTCTGCGCCGTCCACCCGGAGGACCCCTCCCCCCTGAAGGCCCTGAAATCCATGCGCCGGGAAAACTGGGGCAACTGGGCGAAAGTGGCGTCCCTCAGCCGGACAAGGGACGAAAACCAGGTCGCCCGCATCCTCGTCTCGGATCCCTCCCGCCAGGGGATGCTTCGGGCCGTCAACGCCATCCCGAGGGAAACGCTGTCCATGGCCTTCTCGGCCTACCAGTCATTCCTCTGGAACGAAACCCTGCGGAAACTCGTCGGGCTTTACGGTCGGCAAACCTTCGAAGTCCACGGAAGGGTCGCGCCCACCCTCCACTTCGGCAGCCTGGAGCCGCAGGGGAACAACCCCCTGGCCGAAGCGGTCGTTCCGACAGAAGCGGGAAAACTGGGCCCGGTGGACGAAGGGACCCGGCGGATCATGGACGGCGTGCTCGAAGAGAGGGGTGTCAGGCGCCCGCAGTTCAACCTCCGTGGGGTCAGGAAAAGCTTTTTCAAATCGTTTCCCAGGAGGGCCGTCTGCATGCCGAAGGACCTGGTGCTCTTTCCGCCGGAGCCTGACGGGGCCTATCCCGGCAAGCTCTGCCGCCCGATGGGGTTCTTCCTGCCGAAAAGCTCATATGCCACGATGTTCCTGAAAGCGCTCACCGGGATAGCCTGATCCGCGCCATCTTGACACCGCAGGTAGACTCGGCTATAAGTTAGGCATGCCTAAAATAGGGATGGGGATTCTGATGAAGCTAACTTTAAACGCCCTAGAGGACGGAGCCCGGGCGATCGTCTCCAAAATGCCCGCCGGGGAATGCGGCAAGAGGCTCGAAGCCCTCGGCCTCTACCCGGGCAAGGCGTTCGTGAAGGTCTCCGGCATGCCTTTCCACGGGCCGGTGACGATCCTCCTCGACCAGCGGCAGATCGCGATCGGGCACGGCGTTTCCTCCCACCTGATCGTCGAAACGGCGGAATCCACGGGAGAAGTCGACTGATGGGTCATTGCGACGGCCGCTGCTCGAGCTGCGGCGGCTGCCTCCAGGCCCCCGCTCCCGGCGGGACCCCGGCCCCCGAATGTACGAAACGCATCCTCCTGACCGGGAACCCCAACGTCGGGAAGAGCGCCTTCTTTTCCCGCCTCACCGGCGTGCACGCCATCTCGTCCAACTACCCCGGGACCACGGTAGGCTTCATGGAAGGGACTCTCCGGACAGAGGGGGCGTGCTACCGACTGGTCGACGTCCCCGGAGCCTACACCCTCGAACCGACCAACGAGGCGGAAGAGATCGCCCGGAAACTGGTGGCCGAAGGCGGAGAAAAAATCATCATCGTCCTCGACGCCACGGCCCTCGAGAGGAACCTGGTCCTCGCCCTGCAGGTCCTCGAAAGGGGGATCCCATCCGTCGTGGCCCTCAACATGGTGGACGAGGCCCGCCACAGCGGCATCATCGTGGACAGCGCCGCCCTCGAAACGGAACTGGGTGTCCCGGTCGTCCCGACGGTCGCCGTAACGGGACAGGGTATACGGGAACTGGTCGCCCGGCTCGACGAGGCCCGCGTCTCCCCCCTCACCGCGACCCCGCCGGAGTCCCGGTGGCAGGCGATCGGGTCCATCGTCAACCGCGTGCAGAAGGTGGTGCACCGTCACCACACCTTCAGGGACCGGCTCGAGGACGCCAGCGTCCACAAGTTCTGGGGGGCCCTGATCGGATTGTCGGTGCTCTCGCTCAGCTACATGGCCGTGCGCGAAATCGGGGAAGGGCTCATCAACCTGCTCCTGGACCCGTTCTTCGAGTCCGCCGCCAGGCCGGTCCTCATGAAACTCTCAGACATCCTGGGCCCGGGATCCTTCCTGCACACGCTCCTGGTCGGAACGCTTTTCGACGGGCAGATCGACTTCGAGCAGAGTTTCGGGGTCCTGTCGACGGGGCTTTACGTCGAATTCGTCATGGTGCTCCCGTACATCGTGGCCTTTTACGCCGTGCTTAGCTTCCTCGAGGATTCCGGTTACCTGCCCCGCCTCGCCATCCTGTTCGACGCGCTGCTCCACCGGATCGGGATACACGGCTACGCCGTGATCCCGACCCTCCTCGGCCTTGGGTGCAACGTCCCGGGCATCCTCGCCACGAGGGTCCTGGAGTCGAGGCGGGAGAGATTCATCGCCGCGACGCTGATCTCCGTAGCGATCCCGTGCGCGGCGCTGCAGGCCATGGTGGTCGGGGTGCTGGGCAATATCGGCCTGAGGTACGTGCTCCTAGTCTACGGTGCCCTCTTCGTTTCCTGGATCGTGCTCGGCAGGCTGATGCACAAGCTGCTTCCGGGCTACAGCCCGGAGCTGATCGTTGAAATCCCCCCGTACAGGCTGCCGTCGCTGCGGGCCTTTTCCATGAAGCTCTGGTTCAGGATCAGGGGGTTCCTCGTCGAGGCGACGCCTCTCGTCCTGGGAGGGATACTTCTCGCGAACCTGTTGACCACGGCCGGGGTCATCGGATTTCTTTCCAATGCGGTGGCGCCGCTGTTCAATTTTGTCCTGGGCCTGCCTTCTTCGGCTGCAGGGGCCATCCTCCTGGGGATCCTGAGAAAGGACGTGGCCGTGGGGATGCTCGTTCCCCTGGGGCTTACGCCTGAACAGCTGGTGGTGGCGACCGTCACCCTGTCGATGACGTTTCCCTGCATCGCCACCTTCGTGGTCCTCTGGAAGGAACTGGGGGGCAGGGACACCGTCAAGAGCCTCGCCATCATGCTGGCGACGGCGTTTACCGCCGGCGGGCTCCTGAACGCGGTCTTCTCCTTCCTCTCCTAGACGGCCCTAAACGGGGAAAGCCAGTCGGGAGCCGGGGGATGTCCCGGCGAAATTCCACCCGACGTCGAAGACGGATTCCAGGATGGGCCCGTCCACCTCGGGGGGAGTACGGACGCCCAGCAGGCACCCCTCCTTCAGGAAAGCCATCCGGCCGGCATACCTCAGGGCAAGGTTCACGTCGTGGAGAGCCACCGCCACGGCCCTGCCTTCGCGTGCCATCGACGAGAGCCTCTGCATCACGAGGAGGGCATGCCGGGGGTCGAGGGAGGACGTCGGTTCGTCGAAGAGCGCCACGGGAGTATCCTGCGCCAGGGCCCTGGCCAGGCAGGCCCTCTGGGCTTCCCCGCCGGAAATCTCGAGGACCGATTTTGACCGGACCTCCCGCAGGTCCATGATCCCGACCGCCGATTCCACGAGCGCCAGGTCCCTTTCGCCCGGCCTCTCGAACGTCCCCAGCCAGCAGGACCTCCCCATCAGGACGATCTCCTCCACGGTAAAACCCTGCACGAAGGCCGATTGCTGCGGCACGTAGGAGATTTTCCTGGAGAGGCTGCGGCGGTCCATCTCCTCGATGGGGCTGCCTTCAAGGAGAACTTCCCCCGAACGCCAGGGCAAAACCCCGCAGAGAGCGGACAGCAGCGTGCTTTTCCCGCTCCCGTTCGGCCCGAGGAGGGCCAGGAGTTCTCCCCGGCGCAGTTCGAGGGAAAGTTCCCGGATGACCGGCCGCTCCGTGTAACCGGCCGAAACCTTCCGAGCCTCCAGCATCACGCCCGCCTCCATAGAAGAAGGCAGAAGACGGGGCCTCCGACCAGGGCCGTGATCACCCCTACCGGGATTTCCGCCAGCCCGCGGGCCGCCTGGTCCGCGACCAGCATCAGGAGACCCCCGCCGAGGAAGGACAGGGGCATAAGCCGCGAGTGCGACGGGCCGGCGATGATCCTTACCAGGTGGGGGACCACGAGGCCGACGAAGCCGACCACGCCGGAAAACGAGACGAAAACCGCCGTCGCCAGGGACGAGGCCAGGAGCAGCCCCAGCCTGAGGCGGGGTTCGTCTACACCGAGGACCACCGCGGGGCTTCCCGAGGACACGATGTCGAGATCCCTGTGGAACCCGAGCCCGAGGCCGAGTACGACGAACGCGGCCGGAAGGCACCAGGCCGTGCTCGTCCAGTTGGAGCCGGAAAAGCTCCCCATGATCCACAGGACGATGGCCGCCATCATCTGGCCGGAAAGGGACTTCACGAGGGCGATGGCCGCGCTGAGGATGCTTCCCACGACGACCCCCGCAAGGATCATGCGTGTCGGCTCCCGCAGCGCCCCCTTCCCTCCCAGCGCCAGGACCACGCCCAGGGCGGCGAGGCTGCCGCAAAAAGCCCAGAAGGTCAGGAAAGGCAGGTGGAACGAGATCGCCACGGCCGCTCCGAAAGCGGCGCCGGAGGCGACCCCGAGCGTGTAGGGTTCGGCCAGCGGGTTCAGGAGGAGGGCCTGGAAAAGGACCCCGCAACCCGCCAGCCCGGCACCGGTGGAAAGAGCCGTGAGGGACCGGGGCAACCGAACCTGCCAAACGACGGCGGACGCCATGGCGCCGGAGTTTCCGTCGGCCGCGCCGGGGCCCGAGGCCAGGATGGAAATCACTTCCATCGGGGAAAGTGCGACATCCCCCGAAAGGAGGGACAACGCGAAAGCGGCCAGGAGCGAAGCGCCCAAACCGGCAGCGGCCGTAAACAACAGGGATTTGTCGCCGGTCCTTCTCAAGGCAACCGACCCTCCTCGTCTTCGAAAGGGGGGGATGGAAGTCCCTCCCGGGGCCAGTATAGCCGAAACGAAAGGGGGCGGCCCGCGCATTTCTGCGCCTGCCGCCCCTCGGGTAATCGGTATCGTTTCTTGCCGGCCCTACAGGGCCACCGGGGTATGCACCGGAATTGAAGCCTGCCCCTTCACGCCGGTCAGGCTGCCTACGGTCGTCGCCAGGAAAACCCACCCGCCGGAACTGTCCTTCTCCCAGCCGCCCGCTACCTCGGAAATGCCCTGTATCGGTTCTTGCCCCGCCATGTACCAGTTGCCTTTAGAATCCTTCATCCACATATCGAACCCTCCCTTGCCGAAATCCACAGGCCGCGCGGGAAGTCCCGCGGCGCCGGAAACTCCAACGCCCTCGAGGCTACGTCTCGCTCGTCTCATTCGGCTGGTCGGGACACTGCAAAATTCCATTCCATAACCCCCGTTCCCTTTCTTCGGCTTGTTATACCAGAAGTTTCGGGAAGAGTCAACGCCAGTTTATTTATATTGTATAAGTAAACTAAAGCTGTCTGAAAATTTCAATCCGACAACCCCGAGTCCTCGGCTGCTTCAAGCCGAGGGCGCACCATCACTACATCCGGGAGCGGCTGCTGTCCTTTCATGGAGTTCAAAAGAAGCCGCGCGGCGATCACCCCGGTTTCAAAAGCCGGCCAGACGAGCACCGGGTGGGATGCAGCAAAGTGTGCAGAGAGCTTCCCGCAGGACAGGATGGCCCGTTCACCCTCTCCCGGGGGGGTCCCGTCGCAGAAGACCCAGGCGGGAGCGGCCACGCCGCCCTCAGGTGCGTTTTCCAGCGATCCCGCGAGTCCCGGGAAAAGAGCATCCGGGCCGGCCCTGTGGAAAAGCCCGGCTTTCCCGGACACAAGGGCAAGCAGCCGCCGGGCCTCCTCCAGGTCCGTGACGACGGACATGGCCCCCTCCAGGGGGAAACCCACCGCGACCGTCGGGACCCCCGGCAACCGGGGCATCCCGGGATCGACCCAGACAAGGCCGTCGACCCTGCGGGCCGAGATCGTCCTCATGAGGTTTTCTCGCACGCCCGGCTGGCCGCCCGTCGAGCGCACGATGAAATCCATCCGCCCCTTCGCCACCACGCGCTCGACCCCTTCGAGGAAGAGCCCCGTCCAGCAGGGCGACAGGGAGCGCAGGACGACCGCGATCATCCCGCTCCTGCTGCTGGAAAGCCCCTTGGCCATGGCGTCCGGCTCGTAGCCGAGCCTCCTGGCGGCTTCCCAGACTCTCTCCCTGGTGGCCAGGGATATGCGGGGGTCGCCTTTCAGGGCCCGGCTCACCGTGGCCTTGTCGACCCCCGCCTCCCCGGCGACCTGGACCATCGTTACCCTCATGCGTCACGCCCCTTCCGTTCAACCGGTTGCAATTCTATCACGTCCTCCTTTTCCCGGCCTCTTGGGCTACAATGGAGCCGAAGCCATTCCCCGATGGGAGGAATCGCCATGTTGGTAATCGGAATCATCGCCGCGGCAGCCGTACTCGTGCTCGGTTGGGGAGTCTCGATCTACAACCGGTTCGTCCGCCTGAAGAACATGATGGCCGAAGCCTGGAGCGGGGTCGATGTCCAGCTGAAGCGGAGGGTCGACCTGATCCCGAACCTCGTCGAAACGGTAAAGGGTTACGCGACCCACGAAAAGGAAGTCTTCGAGAAGGTGGCGGCTTCCCGCGCCCAGTCGATCTCGGCAGGCTCGGTCAAGGAACAGGCTGCCGCCGAAACGGGCCTGACGGCGTCCCTCCGGACCCTCTTCGCGGTCGCGGAAGCCTACCCTGAACTGAAGGCCAACACGAACTTCCTCGAACTCCAGAAAAGCCTGTCGGAGATAGAAGACCAGATCCAGATGGCCCGCCGGTACTACAACGGCACTGTCCGGGAGAACAACGTACTCGTCGAGAGCTTCCCCAGCAACTTCGTCGCCAGGCTGGGCGGCTTCGGCAAGGGCGATTTCTTCGAGCTCGAGGACGAAGGGGAACGGAAGACTCCCCAGGTCAAGTTCAACTAGACGGAATCCCCCCATGAGAACCCGCCTCTTCCTCTCCCGGCTCTTACTGGGCCTCTGCTGCCTGGCGGTCCTGGGTTGGCTTGCCCCGCCGTCCTCGGCCGACGAGCGCATCCTGGAATACGGCAGCCTCGTCACCGTGAAAGCCGACACCTCGCTGGAGGTCACCGAGACGATCCGCGTGAGGGCGGAGGGACAGGCCATCCGCAGGGGGATTTACCGCGATTTCCCGACGGCTTACAAGGACGAAAAAGGCAATACGGTGACGGTGCCGTTCGAGGTCCTCTCCACCCTGCTCGACGGCAGGCCGGAGCCCTTCACCGTCAAGGGCATGTCCAACGGCAAGCGCGTGTACATCGGGGACCCGGGAAGCTACGTAAGGCCGGGGATCCACACCTATACCCTCGTTTACCGCACCGGCAGGCAGCTTGGGTTTTTCCAGGACCACGACGAGCTCTACTGGAACGTCACCGGCAACGGGTGGGGGTTTCCGATAGACGCGGCCTGGTGCGTCGTCACGCTGCCGGTCGCGGGCGGGGGATCCCGCATCACGATGACCGAGGCCTACACCGGCAGGTTCGGGGAAAAGGGCAGCGACTTCACCATAGGCAAGGAACCCGACGGTACCCCGCGTTTCGAGACCACCCGGACCCTTTACCCCGGGGAGGGTTTTTCCATCGTGGCGGGATGGCCGAAAGGCATCGTCCCCGAACCTTCCGCCGCAACCCGGCTGGCCTGGAAACTGAAGGACAACGCGGGAAAAGTGGCCCTTTTCCTGGGTGCGGCGGTGATCTTCCTTTACTACTTCCTGGTCTGGGCCCGTTTCGGCAGAGATCCGCGGCCCGGAACGATCATCCCGCGCTTTTCCCCCCCCGAGGGTTACACGCCGGGAGGGGTCCGCTACGTCTACAAGATGGCTTACGACGACAAGTGCTTCACGGCTACCCTCCTGAACGCGGCAGTAAAGGGAGTCGTCACCATCGAACAGGACGGCGACAAGTACTTCCTCCGGCGGGGGCCCCGGCCCGATTTCAATGCCCTGGACTCCGAGGAACGGGTGACGGCCCAGCCGCTCGTGGGACTTCTGCCGACGCTGGCCCTCGACAACTCCAACCACGGCGTGATCGGGGCGGCCGTGTCCGCGCTGAAGGACCTGCTGCGAAACCGGTATTACAAGAAAACCTTCGTGAAGAACACGGGGTTCTTTGTCGTCGGCGTAACGCTCACGGCCCTGAGCCTCGCCATGGGAGTCCTGTTGGACCCGTCTGCGTCGAACCTGCCTTTCAACATCGCCTCGGCTTTCGTCTTCCCCATGCTGACCCTCTTCGCCACGGCCTTCGTCACGGGGATCGCCAGGCAGGCAGCGGCCGTCAGGAATGGCCCGAAAAAGGTCCGGTCCCTGTTTAGCCTCGTCATCATGCTGGCCCTCCTGGTTCCCGTGGGGTCGGCCCTTGCGGTCATGGGCAAGGGACTGGCCGGCATCGTTTCCTGGACCGTACTGGCCGCCGTTGTCCTGCTCGTGCTGTCCAACGTCTTCTTCGCCCGGATCCTGAAAGCCCGCACCCCGGCCGGGCGTAAGGCCATGGACGAGATAGAGGGATTCAGGCTGTACCTCTCCATCGCGGAAAAAGACCGGATGAACCTGCTGAACCCGCCCGACCGGACGCCGGAACTGTTCGAGAAGTTCCTGCCCTACGCCCTGGCCCTGGGGGTCGAGCAGGAGTGGTCCGAGCAGTTCTCGGAGGTGTTCGCCCGCATGGCTGCCGAGGGGACCGCCCCCGAATCCTGGAGGGGAGGGTACCACCCGGCGTGGTACATGGGAGACTCCCTTCGTGGATTCAACACCGGGGCCTTCGCCTCCAACCTGGGCTCGAGCCTTTCCGGGGCCATATCTTCCGCTTCCGTGGCACCCGGCAGCCGTTCCGGGTTCGGTGGCCGTGGAGGCGGAGGCAGCTTCGGGGGCGGCGGGGGATCCGGCGGAGGAGGCGGCGGAGGAGGCGGCGGCGGCTGGTAAGGTTAATCTCTAACTTGGCTTTGGGCTGCCGAGGCAATATAATAAAAGGGTAGCAAAAAACCTCTCGGGAGGGATGTCCATGAAACTGGGTTGGCCGCATCCGGACCATGAGAACCACCTCTGCTACTACCAGAACATGGGAATGGTGGAAGCGGAACTCGAGAAGTACGTCGAACTCGTCAAGGACGGGAAGTTCGTCTGCGCGAACTGCGGCAGGGTGGCGAAGGAAGCGAAGAACCTCTGCAGGCCGGTAGCCCTCTAAAACCGAAAAACCTCGATAAGAAAGGCGGGGAGCCCCCCAGAAGGCTCCCCGCCTTTTTTTCGTCCCTGGGTTTTCCGAGGTTCATTCCCCGAAGCAGCTGCCCCCGATGAATTCCCGGAGGATCGAGTTGTTGGGCACGTCGTCCGCGGGAATGAAAGGGGCGTATCGGAGCAGGTCCAGCAGCCGAGCCGCTTCGCCGAAAACGGGCGATTCCTCGCGGATCCTCCTCAAGAGCGGTTCCGCATACCCCTTGAGGACGGAAAGCTCGAAGACAAGGGCGGAGTTGAACATCGCGTCGGCTTTTTCCTGGTAGGGGAAAATGTGCCGGGTCGCCCCGCGGATGACCGAAGGCCATTGGAGAAGGGTATTTTCCGGCTTCTTCCCCCGGGTGCGGTAATCCCGGACGAGCCTCCTGAGAAGGCGGTTGTCCGTGGTGCTGGTGCGGTTGTGCCGGTCCAGGTTGACCCCGGTCAGGGGGGACAGGTACAGGAGGTACTTCTCGGTGTCGGGGATGCCCTCCCCCACCCGGTCGTTCAGGCCGTGGATCCCCTCGACGACCAGGATCTCGCCCTCCTGTAGCCTCAGCTCGGGCCCCTCCTCCCGCGTGCCTTCGTGGAAGTCGAAACGGGGCAGCCTTACAGGCCGCCCCTCGAAAAGAAGGCGGATGTGCCTGTTCAAAAGCTCCATGTCCAGGGCCTCGACGGCTTCGAAATCGTAGTTCCCGTCCTCGTCCTTCGGCGTCTTGCTACGCTCCAGGAAGTAATCGTCCATGGCCAGGATCTTCGAACGTTTCCCGCATACCGCAAGGTGGACGGCGAGCCTGTGGGACGTCGTGGTCTTGCCCGCGCCCGACGGGCCGGCGATGCAGACCATGCGGCATGCCTCCCGGGAGACGACGGCTTCGGCTATCCTGTTGAGCCTCTGCGCATGGAGGGCCTCGGAGACCAGGATGAGTTCCGTGGCCTTCCCGGAAGCCACGGCCCTGTGAAGGCTTTCCATCGTGCTGACGCCAAGGATGTCGAGCCACCCGGAATATTCCAGGAATACATCAGAGAGGCGAACCGGGGGCTGGAAAGGCGGCAGCTGGGCCGGATAGGCCACGGTGGGAAACCGGAGCACCATGCCGGGATCATGGAAAACCAGGTCGAAAACCCCAACGGCCCCGGTCGTCGGGGCTAGAGGGCCGTAGAAGAAACCGTTGCGGTCCCCGATCCGGTAGGTTTCGACGGGATCTGTCCCGATCCACCTCAACAGTTCCGCCTTGTCGAAATTCCCCTGGCGCTCGAAAAGGACCCGCGCCCGGTCCAAAGACAGGACTTCCCTGGTGACCGGCAGGTCGAAGGCCACCAGTTCCGCGATCGCACCCTTCACGGCCTCCACCTGGGAGGAAGACAGGGCTTCTCCCGGGGTCTCGCAGTAATAGCCGTCGCTGAGAGAGTGGCGAACCACGACCTCCCTGCCCAGGGCCTTGCGGCAGGCCAGTACCAGCAGGAAGGTGAGGGTTCGCCTGTAGACCTCTTTCCCCTCGAAACACGACGTATCCACGAAAGAGACGCAGCAGTCCTCCGAAACCACCCAGCCGAGAGGCCGGAGGTAGCGGTTCACCCGCCAGGCCACAATGTTGCCCTGGGTCCGGCCGTCCCTTGCCAGGACCTCCAGGCCGCTCATCGGCCCCTGCGCTTCGAAGGACCCGTTGCTTTCCTCGGTCACGCGGAAGCTCATCGGCCGGCCCCCCTAGAACTCGAAGTCCACCACGTAGCGGTCAGGCTTTTCCAGCCGGAAATGGCGCACCTTTTTCAGTCTGTGGGAGAACTTCAGGGTCGTGCCGACCGCCGTTTCGGCAGCGGTCAACGACACCTCCTTCGCAAACGGGGATGTCATGCCGGCGATCTCCTTGACCGGGAACGCACCGAAAGCCAGCTCGACGACCCCCGGGTTGACGACGATCCGGGGCTCCAGGGTGCGGTCGAGGTCCACGACCATCCTTATCCTGTGATCGTCCCTGTTCCAGCGGATCGCCAGGATTTTAGCCGCCGCGGGCTTGGAGTCCGCGGACGTGACGCTGGGGGAAACCTTGGGTACCCCGATGGGGATGGGCTTCACGCTTTTGTAATCCACGTCCGGCGAAACGGGGGGTATGGAGATGGGAACCCTTCCGGCGGGGTTTTGGACAGCAGGCTGCACAGTTGCGGGGGTGACCGCGGCCGGGGCCTCGGTCTTCCCGGCGGGCTTGGCGTCTGCCGACCGCACCGCGGGAGGGGCCGGCTTCGGGGCGGGAGCGGCCGCCGGGGGCGGGGAAACGGGCTGTGGCTTGGTTGCGCTGAGGACCGGCTGTTCGCCGGGATCGCCGGTTTCCACCGTGAGCTCGGGGATCCCGGCCCATTCGTGGAACGAACCGTCGTAGTTCCTCACGTTCGTGTAGCCCAGCATCAGCATTACCCAGGCAGCGTAGGCAGAGCGGACCCCTGCGGTGTCGTAGACGACGATCTCGTCCTCGGGCGACAGGCCCGCCTCCTGGAACAGGGCCTTGAGGTCCGGCTCCGGCAGAAGCATTCCGTCCCTGCCCACTAGCTGGTTATAGGGTACCAGGATGGCCCCCGGGAGGTGTCCTCCGCGCTTTTCGCTGAAGTACCGGGCCCCCTTGTATTCCTCCAGGGTGCGGACGTCCAGCAGTTTTGCCGAAAGAAGCCTTTCCCGGATATGGTCCACGGTGGCGTTGAGATCGTCCCTGTATTTCCTGATCGCGAAGTTGGCCGGCCTGGGCTTGGGAACCGCTTTCGTCACAGGCAAACCTGCGGAGCGCCAGGCCGTCCAGCCGCCGTCCAGGATGCGGACTCCCTGGACCCCCGCCATGCGCAGGGTGAGGGCGACAAACCCGTCCTGTCCCCATGTCCCGGGTTCCCCGTAGACGATGACGGGACGGCTGCCGTCGATCCCGAGCGCTCCGATACGCGCCGCGAGCGATTTCTGGGCCAGCAGCGTGGCCCATCCCCGGCTGCCCGGGGCTCCCTTCATCGAGCTGAAGGACTGCCACTCGGCGTTATGGGCTCCCGGTATGTGTCCGCCTGCGTAAAGAGACGCCGGGCGGGCGTCCAGCAGGACGACCCCGTTCATGTTCAGCCTGAGCCATTCCAGTGAAACGTAGAAGGCATTGTAACCCGTGGAACCGGCGGGGAGCTTGGCCCCCTTGGCGGGTGCGCTGGCGGCTGTCCGGACCGCGGCCTCCGCCGCGCCGTTCCAGGCCTGGACCGCCGGCAGGAAGCCGATCGAGCAGGACAAAAGGATCGGTATTGCCGTTTTCTTCCACTTCAAAAGCTCGTCCCCCTTCGAATTCCCCTGGACCCTGAATTGAAAAGTCTTTTATCATATACCCTTCGGGGTTCCCGTCAAACAAGGGCCATTTTACGGATGCCGGACCGAACAGGGACTCCCCCCCTGGCTTTCAGGTTCTCCTTGCCGGCAAGACCTGCCTGGGGTAAAATGTACGGACAACTGGTCTGAACAGTAGCCTGACTACCCGCCTTATTGGTTCATCCCATTGTTCTCAAAACGGCCGAAACACCCCCTCATTTACCCGAATTGACTGCAAAATATCTTAATATTCAGACAGGCCAAAGCCCCTTGCGCTTTCCACGGGTCAGGTATATAAGTGCACTGGGTGGTCCACGCTAGGAGGGTTCCCATGGAAACCAGGAAAGTCAAACCGACGCGCATCTACGAGAAAGTCGTGGAAGAGCTGAAGGACCTCATCTCCCGGGGAGAGCTCCGCCCCGGCGACCCCCTGCCCCCCGAGCGCCAGATGATGGAAGATCTGGGCGTGAGCCGCAGCTCCCTAAGGGAAGCCTTCCGCGTGCTCGAGCTGATCGGCCTCATCGAAAGCGTCCCCGGCAAGGGGCGTTTCGTGCGCAGGCCGGTCACGGAGAGCGGTGAATCCCGCAACATCCCGCTCGAAGGGGCGGCCGTGCTCGAGCTCATGGAAGCCCGGCGAATCATCGATCCCGCCATCGCCGGAGAGGCTGCCAAGCGCGCCCTACCCGCCGACCTGACGAAAATCCGCCGCGTCCTTTCCCGCACGGAGCAGAACCTGGAGTCCTCGGCACACCGCGCGCAGTGTGACTTCGACTTCCACCTGGCCCTGGCCGAGGCGACCCACAACTTCATCTTCGTCAACATCGCAAAGATGACCTTCAACCTCATCATGGCGACCCACGAGCGGATCTACGGCTGCCTGACGGACAAGCAGGCCTTCCTCAAGGAGCACTCGGGCCTCTACACCGCCATCGTCGACCACGACGCGAAACTGGCGGCGAAAATAGCGGGCACCCACATCGAACGCGTCTACCATACCCTGCAGGAAAGCATCTCCCTGGAAGAACAGGGATGATCAAGCGTCGATAGAGCATCGCGACAGGCTTTACAAACCAAGTCACGGGAGGGAAGAAACATGAGAGAGAAGATCGTGGAACTGCTGCCTGAGATCAACTGGATCACGGACCAGAAACTGCGGGAACAGGTCATCGACACCTACGTGGACGCCCTGAAGACCGGGGGCTGGGAACCCGAGGACATGACGAAGATCCCCTTCACGCTCCTCATCCCGAACTGCCCAGCTTCCTACCTGACACACACCCGGGGCGTCACCCGCGTGTGCAAGAGGGTCTACGAGGAGTTCAACGCCCTCTACAAGGACGAGGGCGGCTTCCAGTTGAACCATGACAAGCTCATGGCCGGCGCCATCCTTCACGACGTGGGCAAGCTGGTCGAGTACGAGAAATCCCCGGACGGGGCGACGGTGAAGTCCCAGATGGGCAAGGACCTCCGCCATCCCTTCTCCGGAACGGTACTGGCCCTGCGCAACGGCGTTTCGAGCGACATCGGCCACATCATCGCCAACCACGCCCACGAGGGAGACGGCACCCTGCGGAGCCCCGAGGGCGTCGTCGTCAACAAGGCCGACTTCGTGAACTTCGAGACCATCAAGTCGTTCCTCGGAATGAAGTAGAGTTTTCCCACCAATTCAAACGGGAGGTGTAACGCCATGGGCAAGACGATGATCCAAAAGATCATCCAGAGGGCTTCCGGCAAGGAAGCCAAGGTAGGGGACCGGGTCTGGTGCAACATCGACCTTTCCACGGCTCGCGATTTCGGCGGCCCGAACTGCGTCCTGCAGTTCGACGAGGTGACGGACAAGGCGAAGGTCTGGGATCCCGACAAGATCGCCTTCACCTTCGACCTCCAGGCCCCGGCCCACGCCGAGAAAGTGGCCAACAACCAGAAGATCATCCGCGATTTCTCCAAGCGCCAGGGCATCAGCAAGGTTTTCGACGTCAACTGGGGCATCGGCCAGCACGTCCTGCTCGAGCACGGGCTCGTGAAGCCGGGTGATGTCATCCTCGGGACCGACAGCCACATGAACCTGCTGGGCGGCGTCGGTGCTTTCGCCTCCGGCGTGGGCAACACCGACATCGTCGCCTCCTGGATCAACGGGACCCTCTGGTTCCGCGTCCCGGAGACCATGAAGATCACGACCACTGGATCCTTCAAGAAGGGCGTCTGCATGCGCGACTACCTCACCTTCCTGGTGGGCAAGCTCGGCGCCGACGGCATGTTCTTCAAGGCCGTCGAGTTCTACGGCGAGACCATCGAGAAGAGCTCGCTGGCCGACCGGATCACCCTCTGCTCCATGGTGACCGAGATGAGCGGCAAGGTCGGGCTCATCATGCCCAACGGGGAAGTCCTCGACTGGCTGGTCGAGCGTGCCGGCAAGGAAGTCCTCGACCGCGTGGAGGCCATCAGGGCCGATGCCGACGCCGTCTACAGCGACGACCTGCACTTCGACGTGACGAACCTCGAGCCGATGGCCTCCTGCCCCGACGCCCCGGACAACGTGAAGACCGTCCGCGAGGCCGCTGGCGCACACATCGACCAGGTCCACATCGGCTCCTGCTCCAACGGCCGGTTCGAGGACATCGCCGCCGCCTTCGAGATCCTGAAGCTCTCCGGCTTCAAGGTCAGCGACAGCGTGCGGACGATCATCACCCCCAGCACCCGCGAGGTCATGAAGCAGTGCGCCGAGGCGGGATTCATCCAGAAGTTCCTGGAGGCGGGCGTCATCTTCACGAACCCGACCTGCAGCCTCTGCACCGCCGAGCACTACGGCGTGCTCCCGGGCGGCGACGTGGGCGTCTCCACCACGAACCGGAACTTCATCGGCAAGGTGGGCAAGGGCAGCCACACGTACCTTGTCAGCCCCATGACGGCGATGGCTTCCGCGGTGAAGGGCGTCCTCACCGACCCGCGGGACATCCTGAAGTAGGCTCCACAGGTTTAAGGAGGGACAGACCATGGAACAGAGCGTCCTGCGCGGAAAAGCCTGGGTCTTCACCGACGACGTCGACACGGACCTGATCTACCACAACAAGTACCTCGCCGAGACGGACCCGAAGAAGATGGCCCAGTTCTCCTTCGAGTACTACCCCGGCAAGGAGAAGTTCGCCAAGGAAGCCAAGCCCGGAGATTTCGTCGTGGCCGGGCGCAACTTCGGCTGCGGTTCCAGCCGCGAACATGCCGTCTACTGCCTGAAGGAACTGGGCGTCCCCGTCGTGCTGGCGGAATCCTTCGCCCGCATCTACTACCGCAACGCCATCAACAACGGCTACCCGGTGCTCTTCGTCAACGGCCTGAGCGATGCCATCAAGGCCGGCAAGATCCAGGACGGCGACGACCTGGAAGTGAACATCGCCACGGGAGAAATCAAGGACGTGACCAACGGCAACACCTTCAAGGGCGATGCGGTCACGGACCTCGAGAAGGACATCATGGCCAGCGGCGGCCTGATCGAGTACCTGAAGGCCCAGGCGGCCAAGAAGTAGGGAGGCGAACGACTCATGGGCATGACGTTTGCTGAGAAGGTACTGGGCAAGGCAGCGGGTTACGCGGTCAAGGCCGGCGAGGTCGTCACGGTCGAGCCCCATTTCTGCATGAGCCACGACAACGCCGCCCCGATCGCCAAGACCTTCAAGAAGATCGGCGTCCCGAAGGTCTGGAAGCCGGACCACCTGGTCTTCATCCTGGACCACGCGATCCCGGCCCCGACCGACGAACACGCCATCAACCACAAGGAAATCAGGGAATTCGTAGAGGAGCAGGGAATCCCCCACTTCTACGACGTCACCAGCAAGGGCGGCGTCTGCCACCAGAAGATGTGCGAGGAGGGCTTCGCGCTCCCCGGGCTCATCATGATCGGCAGCGACAGCCACACCTGCACCTATGGGGCCTACGGGGCCTTCTCCACGGGCATCGGCCGCAGCGAGATGGCCGCGGCCTGGGCGACCGGCAAGATCTGGTTCCGCGTCCCCGAGTCCCTGAAAATCACCGTGAAGGGCAAGTTCAACAAGGGCGTCTCCGCCAAGGACCTGATCCTGAAGATCATCGGCGATATCAAGGCCGACGGCGCGGACTACATGTCCGTCGAGTTCCACGGTCCCGCAATCGAGGAAATGACGATCGCCGAGCGGATGACCCTCTGCAACATGGGCATCGAGATGGGCGCGAAGAACGCCGTCTGCCCGCCGGACAAGAAGGTCCTCGATGCCATTAGGGGAATCGAGAAGACGAGCGAGTGGGAAGCGATCTGGGCCGACGACGACGCCGTCTACGCCAAGGAACTGACCTACGACCTTGCCGAACTGCTCCCCTGCGTCGCCAAGCCGCATACCGTCGACAACTGGGCCCCCATCGACGCGGTCAAGGGAACGAAGATCCACCAGGCCTTCCTGGGCAGCTGCACCAACGCCCGCATCGAGGACCTGCGCGTCGCCGCGGGCATCCTCAAGGGCAAGGAAGTCGCCGTCCGCACGATCGTCATCCCCGCCTCCTGGAGGGTCTACCGCCAGGCCATGGACGAAGGGCTGCTCGAGGTCTTCATGGACGCCGGGTGCGTCATCACCAACCCCGGCTGCGGGCCTTGCATGGGCAACCACGAGGGCATCCTCGCCCCCGGCGAAGCCTGCATCTCGACTGCCAACCGTAACTTCAAGGGGCGCATGGGCAACAAGGAGAGCTTCATCTACCTCGCCAGCCCCATGACCGTCGCCGCCTCCGCCCTGAAGGGCGAGATCGCCGACCCGCGGGAGGTGCTGTAACCATGAAGATCCAGGGAAAGGTCTGGAAATACGGGGATGACGTCAACACCGACGTCATCTTCGCCGGGAAGTACACCTACACGATCAAGGATCGCGCGGAGATGGCCAAGGTCGCCCTGGAAGACCTGGATCCCGAGTTCACGAAAAACGCCCAGCCCGGCGACATCATCGTCGGCGGGAAGAACTGGGGCTGCGGCTCCAGCCGCGAACAGGCCGTCACCTGCCTGAAGGAGCGGGGCATCGGCGCGATCATCGCCAAGGGTTTCGCCCGCATCTACTACCGCAACTGCCTCAACGAGGGGCTGCCGATCATCGTTTCGGCGGAAGCCGTCGACGCCGTCAACGCCGGGGAAACGGTCGAAGTGGATTTCGACTCCGGCGAGATCAGGACCGCAGGCGGCAAGGTCTTCAAGTTCCCGCCCTACCCCGAGTTCGTCCGGGGCCTCATCGAGGACGGCGGGCTGATCCCCCACGTCAAGAAGTCGCTGGGACTTTCCAAGTAGAGACCGGGGGCGCGGGGTTCTCCCCGCGCCCCCGTGGAAAAAACAAACAATCCAAGGGAGGGCAATAGCCAGATGGATATCCGCAACGTCCTTAAAGTGAAGGAAACGAAGCCCCGTTACAAGGTCGCCTACATCCCCGGGGACGACGCCGGCTTCGACGTCATGGAAGGCGCCATGATCGTCATGCAGGCCATGGACAAGGCTTTCGGCCTGCCCATCGACTGGGTTCGCGCCGACATGGGCTGGTGCATGTGGGCCAAGTCCTGCCTCGAGCTCCCCGAGGGCGACCCGAAGCGCAACACGGTTCCCGAGGAAACGAAGAAGACCCTCCGCGAGAGCGACGCCGCCCTCATGGCCGCCATCACCTCCAAGGCCGGCGTGAAGGGCTTCAAGTCCGCCATCCTGCAGATGCGCCAGCTGTTCGATCTCTACATCAACCTGCGCCCCGCGAAGTCGATGCCGGGCATCATCTGCCCCCTGAAGGGCGACCCCAAGGTCGACATCGTCATGTTCCGTGAGAACACGGAAGACCTCTACGCCGCCGTCGAGTTCCGCCCCACCCCGAAGGAACACTTCGAGATGCACCCCGGTATGGCCCGCTTCAAGGACAAGGAAGAGGTCGCCGTCTCCTGGAAGGTCTTCTCCAAGGAAGGCTGCGAGCGCATCATCCGCGCCGCCTTCGAGTACGCCAAGGCCACCGGCCGGAACAAGGTCGTCTGCGCCACGAAGGCCAATGTCATCCGCGCCACGGACGGCATGTTCAAGGAGATCTTCCTGGCCATCGCGAAGGAATATCCCGACATCAAGGCAATCGACGAGAACGCCGACGCAACCGCCATGTGGCTCATCAAGAACCCGCAGGACTACCAGGTCGTCGTGACGCCGAACGTGTTCGGCGACATCCTCTCCGACGAAGCCAGCCAGCTCGTGGGGGGCATGGGATTCGCCCCCAGCGGCAACATCGGGAAGGACTTCGCGCTGTTCGAGCCCAGCCACGGCTCCGTGCCGAAGTACGCCCACCAGTACAAGATCAACCCCTGCGGCCTCCTGAACGCCGCCACGATGATGCTCGAGTACCTCGGCCTCGATGAAGCTGCCAAAAAGCTTGAGGCCGCCATCAGCGCCGTCCTCGTCGAAGGCAAGGACCTGACCTACGACGTGTTCCGCGACAACGGCGATCCGGAGTGGGAGAAGAAGGCCGTCTCGACCCTCGACATGGCCCGCGCCGTCGCCCGGAAGATCCTGCCGGACTACGACAAGTTCGATGCGCAGTTCTCCGCGAAGGCGAAGGAGATGTGCGCCTGGGAGCACCTGCCCCAGTAGGAACCGGCCAAAAGGACCCCGAGGGGCCCACTGCAGCGCGGTGGGCCCCTTTCGCATAGGAATCGTGAAACCGAAGGAGGTCAACACCATGAGAACCGCACAAGCCGGAACCGTGGAATCCATGGACTGCCTTGTCACGGTGTCCGAGGCCGGCCCGGGGACGGGAATCTCCCTGGCCCTCGCCGGCGCCAGCGTGGCCCGCTTCTCGAAGGCCATGGACAAGGCGGTCCGTGACACCCTGGACAACCTGGAAATCACCGACATGACCGTCTCGGTCCAGGACAACGGGGCGCTCGACCTGGTGCTGAAGGCCCGCGTCGAGGCGGCCGTCGCCAGGCTGAAGGGAGGGGAAGAGGCATGAGGCTGCGTCGCACGATGCTCTACCTTCCCGGCAACAACCCCAACATGCTTCTCCGGGGGCATCTTTTCGCCCCGGACGGCCTGATCCTGGACCTGGAGGACGCCGTCGCCGTCCGGGAGAAGGACGCGGCCCGCATCCTCATCCGGGACGTCCTGAAGAGAGGCGAGTTCGGCTCCTGCGAGGTCACCGTGAGGATCAACGGCCTCGACACGGAGTACTGGAGAAAGGACATCGAAACCCTCGTCCCGCTGGGCAGGCTGGACGGCGTCCGCGCCCCCAAGGTGGACGACGCCGCCACGGTCAGGCAGCTCGACGAAGCCCTCTCCGAGATCGAGGCGAAAGCGGGGCTCGAAGTCGGCAGGACGAAGATCTTCTGCCTGCTCGAGACGGCGAAGGGCATCTTCAACACCTACGACATCGCCACGGCGTCCCCGCGCGTGACCGCGGTCATCCCGGGCGGCGAGGACCTGACCGCCGACCTGAGGACCAACCGGTCACCCGAGGGAACCGAGCTCGAAGGCATCCGCAAAACCGTGATCGTGGCCGCCCGGGCAGCCGGCGTCGACGCACTCGACACGGTTTTCCCCCGGATCACCGACGACGAGGGGCTGAAGCGGGAAACGGCGTTCATCAAGCAACTCGGCTTCGACGGCAAGAGCGTCATCCACCCGAACCAGATTCCCGTCATCCACGAGGTCTTCACACCGACGGAGAAGGAAATCGAGCGCGCCCGGAAGATCGTTGCGGCGGCTAAGGAAGCCGCGGAGCGGGGACTCGGTGCCGTGCAGGTGGACGGACGTATGGTGGACGCCCCCGTCGTGAAGAGGGCTCTCTTCACGCTCACCCGGGCGGGCCTCCTGGAGGAGGGAACCGACAATGCCTAAGAACATCCTTGGACGGGAAATCCCGGAATTCATCGAAGGTTACGGCAAGACGCTCCCCTTCATGGGCGAGCACGCCCGGAAACCCGAGGGGAACCGAGCCGGGCCGAAACTCCGCTCGGCGTTCAACGACCGCACCAGCAAGGTCGTCCCCGACCTCAAGGCCGCCATCGCGGCATCGGGACTGAAGAGCGGCATGACGGTGTCGTTCCACCACCACCTCCGGAACGGCGACTACGTGGTCAACGCGGTCATCGACGCCTGCGCCGAGATGGGCATCAGGGACCTGACCCTCTTCCCGACGGCCCTCTTCGGGGTTCACAAGAAACTGATCGAGCACATCAAGAGCGGGGTCATCCGCCGGATCATGGGCTCCGTCAACGGCCCCATCGGGCAGATGGTCTCCGAGGGCGGCATGGAGATGCCCGTCGTACTGCGCAGCCACGGCGGCAGGCCCAGGGCGGTCGTGTCGGGAGACGTGAAGATCGACGTGGCCTTCGTGGCCGCCCCGACGGCCGATGCCTACGGCAACCTCTGCGGTTCGCAGGGCAAGTCCGCCTGCGGGTCGCTGGGCTACGCCTTCACGGACGCCATGTACGCCGACTGCGTCGTGGCGGTGACGGACAACCTCGTCCCATTCCCGGCATCGCCCGTATCCATCTCGCAGGTCTACGTCGACATCGTCGCCGTCATGGACAGCATCGGCGACCCGGCGGGCATCGTCTCGGGAACGACGCGGGTCACCCGCGATCCCCTGCGCCTTCTGATCTCCAAGTACGCTTCGCGCCTCATCGAGGCCAGCCCCTACTTCAAGGAAGGCATCAGCTTCCAGACGGGAGCCGGCGGCATCTCCCTGGCGGTGACGGCGTTCATGAAGGAAGCGATGAAAAAGCGGCAGATCAAGGGAAGTTTCGGCCTTGGCGGCATCACGGGCTACTTCGTCGACCTGCTCAAGGAAGGCTATGTCGAGAAACTCATGGACGTCCAGTCCTTCGACCTCGAGGCCGTGAAGTCCATCGCCGAGAACCCCAACCACATCGAGATCTCGGCCGACTGGTACGCCAACCCCTGGAACGCGGGGACCGCGGTCAACATGCTCGACGTGGTCATCCTTGGCGCCACCGAGATGGACCGTGACTTCAACGTGAACGTGAACACCGAGGCGGACGGCGCCCTCCTGCACGGCATCGGCGGGCACCAGGACACCGCCGCGGGGGCCAAGCTCACCATCATCAGCCAGCCCCTGCTCCGCGGCCGCATCCCCTGCGTCGTCGACCAGGTCTACTCGGTCACCACGCCGGGCGAGGTCGTGGACGCGCTGGTCACGGAATACGGCGTCACGATCAACCCGCGCCGGCAGGACCTTGTGGATGCCTGCAAAACGGCCGGCAACGTGCCCCTCGTCTCCATGGACGAACTCGTCGCACGGGCCCACGAGATGTGCGGACCCACCGACCCGGTGGAAACCGAGGATCGCATCATCGGGGTCATCGAGTGGCGGGACGGCACGGTCATCGACGTCGTGAAGCAGCTGAAGAAAAAGTAAAAGCTGCGGGAAAAGAGAACGGTTGAAAAACGGGGAGGCGGGAAAAACCGCCTCCCTCTTTCTTTTCAGGGGTGCGGAAAGAACCAGATCGCCCAGAGGTTCCCGAGGAAATGGTAGAGGACGGCCGGGGCCACGTCGCCGTGTTTCAGCCGGAGCCATCCCATCACCAGCCCCGGGAAGAACGTCAGCAGATAAAAAGGGTCGGAACGGAAAACGAGGTGCGAAAGGGCAAAAAGGGCCGAAGCACCGGCGACCGCGAGAGCCGGGTGGAAGGCTCGAACGAGCAGCGTCTGGACCCAGCCCCGGAAAAAGACCTCCTCGGAAAAGGCCGCGACAAGCCCTGACGAGGCAAAAGCCGCGACGGCGGACAAAGGCAGGGACCGGGGCCAGGTTCGGCCCGGCCACCCTGTGAACACCAAAAGGGTCAACGGACCGAGGGTGAGCATGGCGGCGGCCGCCGCCTCATACAGCGCCCGCCTGGAGGGACGAAAAGAAAGGCCGTAGGCCTGGAGGGGTTCCTTCCGGGCCCGTGCCCAGAGATAGGGCCCGTAAAGCATGGCGGCCACCGCTACGAGCGGAACCAGGGCCGCCCCTCTCACCGGATTTCCTCCCCGGCAGGCGAGCCCTTTCCGGCACGGAAAACCGAAACGGCCAGCCAGGCAGCCCCGAGCAGGAAGACCCCCAGGCTCCAGGAACGCGCGGCGAAGGTCCCCATGACGGGCTCCCCCCTCAGGGGTTCCACCGCAAGCCGGATGAACCCGTATCCCGCCAGGAAGAGGGGCCACAGGACCGCCCGCTGCAGCTTGCGGCCGGTTCCTCCGATTTTCCGTTCGAGGAAGGCCAGGGCAAGCAAAAGGAAAAAGGCCGAAAGGGATTCGTAGACCTGTGTCGGGTGCCTTGCCACCCCAGTGGGATCGAAGGGAAAGTGAACCCCCCACGGGACGTCGGTCACCTTGCCGTAACAGCACCCCTCGGCCAGGCACCCCCAACGACCGACCGCCACCAGGGCCGCCGCGGGCAGGCTGGCCGATTCGGCCAGCGGCCACACCGGGAGCTTTCTCTTCCTTAGCGCAGCCAGCGCGGCGAGGCCTCCTCCCAGGATGGCCGGCAGGGCAGAGAGCCCGCCTTCCCAGAAGCGAAGCAGCTTCAACGGCTCCCGGGCGTAGTCCTGCCAGTTCACCGCGATATGACCGAGGCGGGCCCCGGCCAGGATTCCCAGAAAGCCCCAGAAAAGGGCGAATCGTGCGTTTTCGTCGTCCATCCCGTAAAGGCGGCTCGCCCTGTTTCGCGTCCACGCCAAAGCGAACGCCAGGCAGAAAGTCCAGGCCACGGTGTAGGTGTCGATCACGTGGGAGCCGATCTTGAAAAGAACCGGGTGCAAGGGCCTTTCCCCTCTCCGTTGCCGCTCGCTGCCGGGCTCGTGCCCGATGCGGATATTGTAACCCTTCGCCTCGGCTTTCCGGCCCATGGGGGCCGTTGCGGGGGGTAAAATAGGCTCATGAGCGGCAATCCCCCTTTACGGAAACGCGCCTTCACCCTCGTGGAGGTGCTCGTCGCGGTAAGCCTTACAGGCCTTGTGGCGGCGCTCGCCATCGGTCCGCTGACGGCTCTTGTCGTCCGCCTCGATGCCGTCCGGCAGGACTATGCGTCCGGCGCCGCGCTCTCCTATGCGGTGCGGTCCATAGCTTCGGAGTGCAGGCAGAATCTCCCCAGGGGCGGCAAGACGCCATTTAGAACCCTAAGGGGGGGGGCGGGCGACAGGCGTTCGGACACCCTCGCGTTCTGGACGGCGGCCCCGCTGGCCCGCAGGAGCCCTTCGGGAACCGAGGTCTACGCGCTCCTCGAGCCGGGCCCCTTCAGCGAGGGCATGACTCCCGGCCTCTATCGCTGGACTTTCCCGGGAATGACTCCCGCCGAGGTCGACCTGGCCCGGCTGGAGCCCGTATCGGCTGTCCTCGTGGTAAAAAATGCCGACCGTTTCGAGGTCGAGGTCTTTGACGGCAAAGCCTGGGTCGAGGACTACTCCGGCCCTCTCCCGGCCGGAATCTCCCTGAAAATCGGGCGAAAGGAAACACTGGCCACCCATGCGGACACGCTCGCACCCCTATAACGGTAAACAACGGGGCTTCGTCCTCGTGGCCGTCCTCCTGTCCGTCTCGATTCTCGTGACGGGATCGCTGGCCTTAGCCTGGTTTTCAAGGACGGAACTGCGGAAAGCGGAAGCGACCGCCTTTTCCCTTGAGGCCCGGAGCCTGGCCGAAACCGTCGTCCACGCCGCCAGGAAGGGGCTCGTGCTGGACGGGAACGCCTATGATTCCCCGCTCGAGCCATGGTTTTCCACCTGGCCCGTCCCCCTCGGGACGGCGGCTTCCGTCACGGTCGCCCTTGCCCCGCAAAACAGGGCCCTGCCGCTGGCCGGGCTTTTCCTTCCCGACGGCTCCACGCTTCGGCGGGAACTCGAGGGGCCTTGGGAAACCCTCTGGGAAGAGGCCGGGAAGCCGGGACTGGCCCCCGTCGTGCTCGACTTCCTGGATGCGGACAGGACCCCGCGCCCCGGCGGCTCCGAGACGGATTCCTGCATCAACAGGGCCCCTTCCGCCCTCGAGGAGCTCCTGCTTTGTCCCGGCATTGACGAAAGCCTCTATTACGGAAAGAATGGAAAGGCGCGCCCCGGGCTCGGCCGGCTCCTGACGGTCCAGGGCGATGGAAGGATCAATTTCAACGCGGCCCACCCCGAGGCCCTCGCCCTCCTGGACCCGTCGCTGACGCGGGGCGTGATCCGGGAAATCGTCGAAAGGCGGGCAAAGAATCCCCTGGAAGGCTGGGAGGACCTGGCCGGCATACCCGGCTTCCCTCCGGGGCTCAGGCCGCGGCTCGACGGTCTTGTTTCGTTCACCAGCTCCCATTTCCTGGCGGAGGTCGAGGTCAGGAAGGGAACTCTGGTCCGCCGCTTCGAGGCCGTACTCGTGAAGGATTCCGGACGCTGCAGGATAGCTTCCTGGAAGGAGATGTAGCCCCCCATGGCACGCACTGGACCCAGCGAGGAACGCGCCTGTCGATACGTCACCCCGGCAGGGATGTCGCTCCACCCGTTTTCCTTCCCGTTCGGCGACCCTGCCCGCGTGCGCCAGGCCCTGCGCCTCCAGATCTCTTCCCTGCTTGGGAAGAACGCCGAAGACGTGCGTGTCCACCCCGTGACCCTGGAGCACGACGGGGACCGTTCCAGGGGGTTCGCCCTGGCGATCCCCGCTGAAGAAAGCCTTGGCGGGAGCATTTCCCCCGGGACCCGCCTTTTCCCGGCACCTCTGGCCCTGGGCGGCTCGGTAGCCCCCGACGGCCTTGGCATCTGGGCCGACGGGCAAAACGTTTCCAGCGTCCTATGGCAGGACGGAATACCGGTCCTGTACCGATGCTCACCCAGGGCTGAAGCGGAACCGGAAGAGACCGCCGAGTGGATCCGGGCGTCCGCCGGGCGTGACCTAAAGGTCCTTGTCCTGGACGCGCGGGAAGACCCCGCTGCCGCCGGCATCCTCGAAGCCGAGGCCGAAAAGACCTGGAAAGCCTTCCCCCCCCTCGCGGCCCTGGACCTGTCACCCGGGCAGATGGAATCCGCCCTCCGGCTTGAAAACCTGGCCCTTGCGGCAAAGCCTGCTCTCGCGTGGCTGCTGGCGTTGGGGGTCCTGTTTTCCGCCGCGACGGGGCTGTCGTATTTCTCCTCGCGGATGAAGCTGGCACGCTACGAGGAATCCTCCGTGCGCCTGTACCGCGAGGTGTTCGACCCCACCGGTCCCGTCCGGGACCCCCTCAGCCAGGCGAAGGCCCGCCTTGCCGCGGCCTCCGGGCAGGAAGAAACGGGAAACCTTTCCGGGACCCTGGCGATGCTCGGCCGGGCCGGTTCGACCGCGGGCGACGGGATCTTCCTGGACACTCTCCGGTTCTCGAAAGGACAGTCTGAACTCATCGGTAGGGGGGGCTCGGTGGAGTCGATACGGGCCTTCCAGAGGGCGATGGACCCGAAAGACGCCTCGCTGGAGGACCTCCAGCAACTGCCCGGGGGCTTGTTTCGGTTCAGGCTCGCCGTAAGGGAGAGTCGGCCATGACAAACGATGCGGGATGGAACCCGGCCCGGGCAAGGGAAACCCTCGGTAACGCCCTGGCCGATCCGGGGGGGCGCCGGCTCGCCCTCGTAGGCGGGTTGGCCGCCTTGGCCTGGATAGCCGGTTTTGCCTTCCTCCTCATGGGGAACGGCCTCGCGGAACGCGTCCAGATCCAGGCGGCGCGCTTTTCGAACCTCTCCGCCGTTTCCCGTGCCTACCTGGCTCTTCCCCCGTCGCGGCTCGGCTCGTCTGCGAGCCGGCAGGCGGCGGATCCCCTCGCCCTTGCCTCGGAAACGATCGAGAAACTACAGCTCAGGGACCGCCTCAAGAACCTCTCGAGTTCCGGACAGGGCGTCTCCCTCTCCCTCGAAGGGCTCGGCCGTAGGGAGGCGCTCGATTTGGCCCGAGAACTGGATCGCTCCCGCCTCGCGGTGGTTTCCGCCGAGATCAGGGCCCTGCCGGTCGGCGGCAAAAGGGTCCTGTCCGTGAACCTGCTCCTGGGGGCCAAGCCATGACGAGGGGACTTTCGGCGAAAATCGGCTTTGGCGCCCTGCTGGTCGCCGCCTTCATCCTGGGCCTCGCGTGGGCCTTCCCCTGGGGCAGCGTCGTGGAATGCTCCCTGGCAGGGATCGCAGGAAAGGGGGCGCTCCCCGGGATCCAGGTGGGCTCCGGCTGGACCCGGACGGTCTCCCGGTTTCCCCCGAGGGTCGAGATTTTCGACCTGGCGGCCGGGAACATACTGGGAACGGTTCTTTTCCCGCGTGCCGTCCTGGAGATGAGCCTCCCGGACTCACTCCTGCGGATGGCTCCCTCGTTCTCCTTCGAAAGCCCCGCTGCGACGATCCGGATGGCGGGAACCGAAACGCTGGCCCTCAAGGGATTCAAGGCCCGGGGCGCTCTGGAAAAACCGGGCATGAGCCTCGACGCGGCCAGCGCCGTCGGCGACCTTCCCTTTTCGGGAAAGGGAACGTGGTCGGCCTCGGAAAGAAGGTTCAGCAAGGCGGACTTCCTGGTGACGGTGCCGCCCCGCCTGGCCGAGGGCATGGCCCTCCTTGCCGGCTCCGCGGGCCTGAAACCCGAGGGCGATGGGCGATGGAGGCTGAGGATCCCATGAGAAGGCCTGTTGGGAAAATCCCGTGGAAACTTTTCGGGGCGGCTGCAGGGGCCTTCCTTTGCGGGGTTGTCCTGTCGGAAGCTGCCGGGATCGTCATGGACGGCCGCGTGATGTCAAGGCGCCTGGAGGAAGCCCGGAAACCCCTCGCTGCCGCGGTGATGCCCGATGCGCGAAACGACCGGGAAAAGGGGCTCGAGGCTTTCGTCGCCCGGAACCTTTTCGGCCTGGACGGGGAACCTTCCGGCATCTCCGCTGCCGCATCGGGACCGGCCGGGGTCTCGCTCGTGGGCACCTTTCCCCCGGTGGGGGCCCTTTTCCGGGTCGGCGGGAACCCCAGGGCCGTCCTCGTGGGACAGAGGGTCGGAAGCGAAATCCTGAGGAAAGTCGAAGGAACCCGCGTGTCCCTGTTTGGCGGGACCGGCACCCGGACGCTCGACATCCTCTACGCGGGTGCCGGGGGTGAGGCCCCCGCGCTCGCGCAGCCGGCCCCCGCAAGGACGGGAAACCGGCAGGAAGGCGACTCCCGGAAGGGCATCACGCCGCCCTCCGGTGGGCAGGAAGGGCTCATCGAGCGGGACGCGATCAACAGGCTACTGATGGATCCCTACCAGGAACTGAACCGGGTCCGGCTTCGCCCGAAGCTGGCGGAAGACGGGGCGCCGCAGGGCATCGAGGCCCAGTGGCTGCACAGGGACAGCCTGCTCAGGGCAATGGGGGTCCGTTCCGGGGACGTGATCCATGCCCTGAACGACATCCCCATCCGGACGACCTCGGATATCGTCAATGCGATGAATTCACTGCTGAAAAGCGACCGGTTCGTGGTGTCCTTCTTCCGTGACGGGGCCGATTCCCAGGTCGCCTACACGGTAAGATGAAAAGACCGCCACGGCGCGGCCCCGGCTTTACCCTTCTTGAAGTCCTGGTGGCCGTCGCGGTCATGGGCCTGGCGGGCGCCGGGGCCCTCCGGCTCATTCTTCTCTCGGAGCGGGCCCTGGCGGAGGCCCGACAGCAGGAAGCATTTGTCGAGGAGGCTTCCCGCCTGCGCCTGGACCTGCTTTACGGGAAAACGCCGGAAAACGGTACGAGCGGCGACCTGGCCTGGGAAACTCGCAAGCAGGTCCGTCCCGTGCTGGAAGACAGATGGAACCTGGGTTACCGGGTCCTGACGGTCAAGTCAGGTGTTCGCCGCATCGAACTGATCATTCCCTGAGGGAGGGGTCCCCATGCACTGCAGGAAACACCCGCTGATTCTCCTCATCCTGGCCCTGGCTATCTGGGCCGGCTCGCTTGTTCCCGGGACCCTCTGCCTGGCGGACCCCCCGCAGGACGAAGCCGGCATCGTCGAGGCTGCCCGCGCGATGCGCAGGACGGGTTCAGTCCAGTTCAACTTCCGGGACCTCGACCTGGGGACGTTCATCCGTTTCATGTCCGAGGTCCTACAGGAGAACATCCTCGTGGACCCGGCGGTCAAGGGCACCGTCACCGTCATCTCGCCCCGGGCGCTAAACCTCAGGGAAGCACGCCAGGCGATGCTCTCGGTGCTGGAGATGAACGGCCTCTCCCTGCAGCGGACGGGCACCTACAGCAAGGTGGTCCCCTCCTCCAAGGGGCAGAGCACCGAGTACGCCGTCCGCAAGGGACGGGTCGGGCCCGGTTTCGGCGAGAGCTTCGTCACCCAGATCGTCCCGCTGGACTACGTCTCCGCTGCCTTCGTCGCCGAGGGGCTCAAGGCCGCCATGAACGGCGAGGTGGGAGTCGCCCCCATGGCCAGCGGGGCCAAGGTCCTCCTCATGGGTAAGGCTACGGTGGTCCAGAAGGCCCTGAGCGTCATCAACGCGCTGGACGCCCCCGACAGCCTGAAGAACAGCAAGACCCTGGAAATCAGGAACGCCACCCCGTCGGCCCTGGCCAACCAGCTCGCGGTGATGGCCAAGGACCCGAGTTCGCCCGTGGCGGGCCTCCTGGCAGTGCCGGACGACGCGTCCCGCAAGCTCGTGCTCCTGGGGGAGAAGCGGGTCTTCGCCGAGGCGCAGAAGATCATCCGGGAGCTCGACATACCGGCCCGGGCCGGGCAATACCATGTCGTAGCCCTGAAGAACAGCGACGCCAAGGTGATGGCCGAGAAGCTGAGCACCATCCTTTCCACCGCCGCAAAGCTCCAGCCCGACCAGAAGGGAACCCTTCCCAGCTCCGTCGTCGCGGACCCCGGCACGAACAGCCTGATCTTCGTGGCCGAGGACGCCACGGCCCGGAACATCGAGGCCATCATCCAGAAGCTGGACATCCAGCCCAAGCAGGTCTTCCTGAGGGGGCTCATCGCCGAGGTCAACATGACGCGGCTGAACAACGCCGGAATCGACTGGGCCACCTGGGGCGGCGCCATCACCGGGGACGCCGTCCTCGCGGGGCAGGCCGCCCTGGGCAACTCGACGGGCATCCCGGCCGAGTTCCTCGACTGGTTCCGCGACCTGACGCGGGTGGAGGAAAAAACCACCGACGAGTTCGGGAACGTGACGACCACCACGACCTACGAGGGGAAGGCCCTCGTCTATGCCACGATCAACATGCTGAAGAAGTACGACGCGATCAACGTGCTTTCCATGCCCCGCCTCCTCTGCACCGACAACCTGCAGAGCGAGCTACAGGTGGGACAGGTCATCCCGCAGCTCACGTCGAAACTGACGGACACCACAAACCCCGGGGCCGTCCAGAACAGCTTCGACTACAAGGACACGGGGCTCATACTGAAGGTGACGCCACACGTCCGCAGCGGGAACCTCGTGGCCCTGGAGATCGAGCAGACCGTGGAGGACGTCCTGACGCCGATGACAGTCAGTACGCCCACCACCTCCAAGAGACAGATCAAGAGCAACGTCACCGTGAAGGACGGCCAGACCGTCATCCTGGGGGGCCTCATCAAGGAAGCCGACAAGTCTGTCCGCTCGCGCGTCCCCATCCTGTCCTACATCCCCGTCATCGGGGAGTTCTTCAAGAGCGTGGCGAAGTCCAGGGAGAAGGTGGACCTCCTGATTTTCCTGACGCCCCAGATCCTCGAGACTCCGGAGGAGGCCGGCCTCCTGACCCGGGAAATCGGGACGGCCTCCGGGGACGTGGAGAGCCAGCTGACGGAGATGGAACGGGTCTACAAGCAGAAAAACGACGCCCTCTACAGGCAGGGAGTGAAACAGCAGTGACGGCAAGGGCTCCGGATCCCGGGGAAATCCTCTCTCTCATACCCGAATCCCTGAGCCTCGACACCCTCCGGGGGGCGGGCGTCCTCCCGCTGCGCCGGGACGGGGAAGACCTGTTTTTGGGGGTTTCCTCCGTCGAGGCCTACGGAAACGCCCAACTCCTCTCCCGTGCGTTCGAGGGGAAAACCCGGATCGAGTTCGCGGATCCCGCCCTCCTGAACGGCCTCTTCGACCGTCTTTACAGCCTCAGGAGCCGCATCGCCTCCGACGACGTGGAGGCGATAGAGGGAGTCGAGGACCTCGATTCGGCAGCGCGTGAGGACATCCAGAGCGATTCCGTGTCCGCCCCCGTCATCCGCCTGGTGAACAGCCTTTTCTTCGAGGCCGTGAAGGAACGCGCCACGGACATCCACGTGGAACCCTTCGAGGACAGGTGCGAGATCCGGTTCCGGGTGGACGGGGTCCTCCACGACAAGCTGACCCTCCCGAAAACGCACCAGTCCCCGCTCACCACGAGGATCAAGGTCATGGCACGGATGGACATATCGGAACGCTTCTCCCCACAGGACGGACGCATCGGCATCGCCGTGGGGGGAAGATCCGTCGACATCCGCGTCGGTGCCGTTCCGACCCAGCACGGTGAAAGGCTGGCCCTTAGGCTGCTGGACAAGAGGGAAGGGCTCCTGACGCTGGAACAGCTCGGCATGCCCGGAAAAAGCCGAACGGCCCTCGAGGAGATGATTTCGAGACCCTACGGCATGATCCTTTTTACCGGCCCCACGGGGTCGGGGAAAACGACCTCCCTTTACGCCGTCCTGCAGATGCTTGCCCGGCCGGAAGTGAACGTCATCACGGTGGAAGACCCCATCGAGTACGACCTTCCCGGTGTCGGCCAGATCCAGGTCAACGAGAAGGCGGGGGTTACTTTCGCCTCCGCGCTGCGGGCGATCCTGCGCCAGGATCCCGACATCATCATGGTGGGGGAAATGCGCGATTTCGAGACCGCCCACATGGGGGTGCAGGCGTCCCTCACCGGGCATTTGGTTCTCTCCACCCTGCACACGAACGACGCGCCCAGCGCGGTCGTGCGGCTGGCGGACATGGGTGTGGAACCCTACCTCGTTGCCGGATCGTTGCTGGGGGTCGTGGCGCAGAGGCTCGTCCGGAAGGTTTGCCCCTCCTGTATTGCCGAGGCGGAAGCCCCGGCCGCCATGCGCAAGCTCGGCATCGAGACGGTACGAAGGGGGACCGGGTGCGAGCGCTGCATGGGAACCGGTTATTTCGGCCGCTCCGGCCTGTACGAGTTCCTGGTGATGGACGACGAGCTGAGGGAAGCGGTTTCCAGGGGGACCACATCCTCCAGGATAAGGGAGGTCGCACGGGAAAAGGGCTTCAAGAGCCTGTGGGAACTTGGCCTTAAACGCGTCCGGCAGGGCCTGACGACCCCGGAGGAGCTCTACAGGGCCGTAGGGGAGGCCTGACCCGGTGCCGCGGTATCGATACACCGCCTACGACCCGCAGGGGAACGCCGTTTCTGGCGAAGTGGAGGCGACGGGCGAGCCCGCTGCCGTCCAGGCACTCCGGAGGGAAGGCCTGGTCCCGGTTCAGTTGCGTCCCGGGATCGAGAAAAAAACCGGTTCCGGGAAAAGCGACAGGCGGGTGCCCCTGGAAGACCACCTGCTCTTCTGCAGGAGCCTGGCCAGCTACCTAAGGGGTGGACTCACCCTGAGCCACGTCCTCGTCCTGCTGGCGAAGCAGTCCCCGGGAAGCGGCCTGAGGGACCTCTACACCCGCCTGCGCGAAGACGTCGAGGGGGGCCGGAGCCTGGGACTGGCGATGCGCGAATCCGGGCGCTTCAGGGAGGACCTCGTGGGGATGGTGGAATCCGGGGAAAGGAGCGGCTCCCTTCCCCAGGTCCTGGATCGGGCGGGGCGCCTTTTCCGCCTGGAGATCAGCCTGAGGCGCCGCGTCAGGAGCGCCCTGACCTATCCGCTGGTGATGGCCGCGGTTGGCATGGCCGTGGTCGCCTTCCTCCTCGTCTACGTGGTACCCCGGCTCTCGGCCCTTTTCGAGGACCTGGGGGAGACCCTTCCCCTCCCGACCCGCATCCTGCTATGGATTTCGGCCCTGCTGAAGACCGCGGGGATCCCCATTTTGGTGGTTCTTCTTTTGGCCTTCCTTTGGCTCCGCAGGCGAGGAACGCTCCTGCCGAGGCTGCCTTTCAGGAACCTGAGGGAAAGGATTACCCTGTCCCTCTTGTTTTCCCACCTGGCGACGCTGCTCGACTGCGGGATTCCCCTGGTCCAGGCCCTCTCCATGATCGCCCCGATGGACCCTGACCCGGCCCGATGGGCCTCCGTTTCCGCGCGGGTCGGCAAGGGGTACCGTCTCGGCCAGGCTCTGGAGGACGAGGGTTCCTTCACGGAGGACGCCGTCTACATCGTCCAGGTCGGTGAGGCCGGGGGAGAGCTCTCGCAAGCCCTTCAGCAAGTGGCGGACAACAGCTGGGAAATAGCGGAAAACCGCATGGCGCGGCTGGCGGACCTCGTCGAGCCGACCATGGTTTTGGCCCTGGGAGCCCTGGTGGGTTTCATCGTCGTGGCGATCCTGTTGCCCATCTTCGACCTGTCTTCCCTCATCCGTTGAACGAAAAAACCTGCAAGGAGGTCTTCTTCATGGACAGAAAGAGGCGAAGCGGCTTCACCCTGGTGGAGATCCTGGTTGTCGTGGTGATCCTGGGCCTTTTGGCCACCCTGGTCATCCCGCGGGTCGTGGGGAGGGGCGAGGAGGCCAAGCGCACGGCGACCGTAGTCCAGATCAGGGCCCTCGAGCAGGCCCTGGACCTCTACAAGCTGGACAACGGCTTCTACCCCACCACGGAGCAGGGGCTGGAGGCCCTCGTCTCGAAACCCTCCGGCATGCCCGAACCGATGAACTTCAGGAAGGACGGGTACATGAAAAAAGTCCCCGTCGATCCCTGGGGCAGGCCTTACGTCTACCGTTCCCCCGGGGAACACGGCGAAACGGACATCCTGTCATTCGGCCCGGACGGGGCGGAGGGCGGGGAAGAAGACGACAGGGACATCACGAACTGGGAACAGTAGCGAGCATAACGCCTAGCCGGTGATCCCCAGGAGGTTCACCCAGACCGGGATGGAGGCGATGGACAGGAGAGTGCTTGCCACGATGACCTCGCCGGCGTACTTCGAGTCCATCCCCATGGAGTCCGCCAGGACGAAGTTGTTCACCGCCGCGGGCATGGCGAAAACGAGGACCACCGCCTGCATCAGCGTCTTCTCCACGGGCCACGCCATGAAGGCCAGCCAGGCCAGTGCCGGGGAAAGGAACAGCCTGACCAGGAGGTCCACCCACGTCCTCCCCAGGACCTGGGGCAGGTGTTCGGCCTTGAGGGAGGCCCCGATGGCGATGAGGGCCAGGCCGCTGGACATCCCCCCTGCGATCTTGAGGGCCTCGTCCAGGATGCCTGGCATCTCCCGGACGCCCAGCATCGCCAGGGACACCCCGGCCAGGGAGGCCAGCAGGAGCGGGTTTTTGGCGAGACCGGCCAGCGTCTTTACGAGCGACCGGCGGTTCAGCCCCCCGGATACGGCGACCTGCGCCCAGGCCACCGTGACAAGGTGGTAACCCACCATGCAGACCGCGAAGAACAGCCCCAGCGCCCGGGCACCCGGCTCCCCCATGGCGAGCGTGACCGCCGGGATTCCTACGTAGACGTTGTTCGAACGGACGGAAACGAGCACGGAAACGGCCCTGCGCTTCGGCTCCTCTTTCCTTAGCGAGGCGATCGCCCAGGCGATGGCCGGGGTCACGAGGAAGGCCGCGTGGGTCGCGATGAAAAGGTTCGGCGAAGAAAAGGCGTCCTCGCCGACGGAAAGGGTCGACCGGAAAAGAAGCGCCGGGAGCCCGATCCAGTAAAGGATGTCGTTCATCCGGGACACGCTGTCGTCCCCGAGGAGTCCCCTCCTCCGGGCAAACCATCCCATGGCCATCACCAGGACCAGGGGGGTGATGATCAGGATTCCGTGCAAGCTCCTCACCGCCGTTTCTCGATTCAGCCGCCACCGATTATTCTACCCCACCTTGGAGTAGACTTAGGGCAGAGGTGATGTCTGCCGTGCTCCGCAAACCCCGGAAAAAAGTCAAGGAACTGCTGGAATGGATCGCGTCGCGCCCCGGGGAGGTGTCCGTCTGGCGAACCTTCCCCCCCCAGGAGCCCCGGTTCGGCACGTGGCCGGCCCTGGACGCCAGGCTGACGAACGCCCTGGCCCTGCGGGGCATCGAGCGGCCCTATCTCCACCAGGCCGAAGCCATCGGCGCCGCCATGCAGGGCAGGAACGTGGTCATCGTCACGCCGACGGCCAGCGGCAAGACCGCCTGCTACAACGTCCCGGTGGTGCAGTCCATCCTCGAAAACCCCTCTTCCCGGGCGCTCTACCTCTTCCCCACCAAGGCCCTGAGCCAGGACCAACTGGCTGAACTGTACGCCCTCACGGAAGCGGTGGAGGCCGACATCGCCTGCTTCACCTACGACGGGGACACCGCCCCCAGCGCCAGGACCAAGGTCCGCACGGCGGGACACGTGGTGATCACGAACCCCGACATGCTCCACACGGGAATCCTGCCCCACCACACCAAGTGGGTCAAGCTTTTCGAGAACCTCCGCTACATCGTCCTGGACGAACTCCACGGATACCGCGGGGTTTTCGGCTCCCACCTGGCCAACGTGATCCGCAGGCTCAAGCGCATCTGCGCCTTCTACGGCTCGAAACCGACGTTCATCTGCTGTTCGGCCACCATCGCCAACCCGAAGGAACTGGCGGAGGCCCTCCTGGAGGAACCGGTCGAGCTGGTGGTGAAAAACGGGGCCCCCAGGGACGAGAAACACGTCATGATCCAGAACCCGCCCCTGTTGAACCGGTCCATGGGAATCCGCGGCTCGTCTCTCGACGAGACGGCGGACATCGCCACGGAAGCCCTGGCCAACGACATCAGCACGATCGTCTTCACACGCTCCCGGACGAACGTGGAACTGCTCCTGCACCGCATCCGGAAGAACCTCGAGGCACGCTCCCTTCCTTCCGGGCAGGTCGCCGGGTACCGCGGGGGCTACCTGCCGAACGAGCGCCGGGCGATCGAGCGGGGCCTGAGGGACGGTTCCGTCCGGGGCGTGGTCAGCACCAACGCCCTGGAGCTGGGGATCGACATCGGCTCCCTGGAACTGGCAGTTCTCCACGGCTACCCGGGAAGCATCGCCTCCGCCTGGCAGCAGATGGGACGCGCAGGAAGAAGGCAGGGCACCTCGGCGGCCGTCATGGTCGCCTCCTCCTTCGCGCTGGACCAGTTCCTGGCCGCCCAGCCCACCTACTTCTTCGACGCCTCGCCCGAGCGGGCCCGCGTGAACCCGGACAACCTCTACATCCTGGTGAACCACGTCAAGTGCGCGGCCTTCGAATTGCCCTTCCGGGAGGGCGACCGCTTCGGCAAAGCCGAGGTCGCCGAGGTCCTGGAGTACCTGGCGGAGCAGGGTGTCCTCCACGTGGCCGCCGGGAGGTACCACTGGCAGGCCGATTCCTTCCCGGCCGAAGGCTTCTCGCTCAGGAGCGCCACTAGCGAGAACTTCGTGATCCTGGACGTCTCCGACCCTGCCCGGCACACCGTGGTGGGAGAGGTGGACCGCCCCAGCGCCCCCATGCTCATCCACCCGGAGGCCGTCTACTTCCACGGGGGCAAGGCCTACCAGGTCCTCGAGCTGGATTCCAGGGGGATGAGGGCCCTGGTCAAGCCCGTGGAGGCGGAATACTACACCGACGCGGACCTCGCCGTCCGCCTCGAGGTCCTGGAGGAGTTCGAACGGGCCGCCCCGTGGGGCTGGGGCGAGGTGCTGCTGGCCTCCCGGCCCACCGTCTACAAGAAGATCCGCCTTTCCACACAGGAGAACGTCGGCTACGGGCACATCCACCTGGACGAGGAACAGATGCACACCACGGGCGCCTGGCTGGCCCTGCCCGAAAACCTCCCATGGGAAAACTGGGACAGCGACCGGAAGAGTTCGGCCCTGGCCGGACTGTCCCACCTGCTGCGGGCCACCGCGCCGCTTTTCCTGATGTGCGACCGCGGGGACCTGCAGGTTCACGGCATGGTGAGGGACCCGCACTTCGAGCGCCCGGCGGTCTACTTCGCCGACAACTTCCCCGGCGGCGTGGGGCTTGCCGAGGCCGTCTTCACGCTCAGGAAGGCCCTGCTCGACTCGGCCTGGGAGGCCCTCGTCTCCTGCCCCTGCGAACGCGGGTGCCCGGCCTGCGTCGGCGCCCTGGGGGCCCGGATCGGCGCCAAGGAAGCCACGCGCCTGCTGCTGTCCGCCCTGAGGGGGAGCCCCTCTTGAACGACCGCCTCACCAGGCTCCGCAGGTTCATGGGGGAACCGGCAGCCCCAGTGGTTAAACCCAGGGAGCGGGGAATAGAAAACCTCCCTCCCGGTGGCGTGTGGGTCGCGCCCGGGGTTTACCTCCTGGAGAGCGCCCAACCCCTTGAAGACCCGTTCGGGAACTGGGACCTCACGGAACTTCCCCTCGCCTCAGAACGGCTCCTTCCCTGGGGCGCGGCACCCCCTCCCTGCTTCCTGGATCTCGAAACCACCGGCCTGGCCGGGGGAACGGGCACTTATGCCTTCCTGGCGGGCATCGGGACCCTGGAAAAAACCGAGATCCGCGTCAGGCAGCTATTCCTGGCCACCCCCGCCCGCGAGGCCGACTGGCTGGATGCCCTGGACGGGCTGGTTCCCGACAGGGCAGGGTTCGTCACCTACAACGGGCGGCGTTTCGACCTGCCGCTATTGCAGACCCGGGCCATTCTCACGCGAAGGCCTGGATTCAGGCCGGGTTCCGCACACCTCGACCTTTTGGGACTTGCCCGCTCCCTCTGGCGGTGCAGCCTTCCCTCCTGCCGCCTCGGGGAAGTGGAGCGCTCCATCCTCGGCGTCCAAAGGGAAGCTTTGGACGTGCCGGGGTGGCAGATTCCCTCGCTTTACGCCGACTTCCTGTCAACCGGCGACGCTGCCCCGCTGGGGGGCGTCTTCCTCCACAACAGGCTGGACATCCTTTCCCTGGCCGCCCTGAAGTCCCACGTGGGGAGGATCGTGGCGGGAGAAGGCAACCGGGGACAGGAACTGCTGCTCGCCGGCGACCTCTGGTCCTCCCGGGGGGACTGCGGCCGGGCCGAGAGCCTGTGGAATTCGGCCATGGAGGACCCGGAAAGCCGCGGGGAAGCCATGACGAGGCTTGCAGGACTTGCGAAACAGGACCGCCGGTGGGAATCGGCCGTCGAATTGTGGGAAGGGGCACGGTCCCTCTGCAGGCCCTCCCTCACAGTGCTGGAGGAACTTGCCAAGGCTTACGAACACCGGCTTCGTCACCTGGAGGAAGCCCTGGAAAGAGCCCAGGAGGGGCTGCGGCAGGTCGAATCGAGGCGCGCCCTGGCGGGTCCCGCATGGGTGAGGGAACGACAGGAATGGGTACACCGGATCGAGAGGCTCCGTAAAAAAATCGAAGCGCAAAAGTGAAAATTTGAGTAAAATGGAAGGATACGGGGATGAACCCTGCAGGAAGGCGGAAATGACGCCTTCGCGAAAAGGAGGGGTTGACCATGGACGTACCGGCTCATATCTTCAGGGAATACGACATCCGGGGCCTGGCGGAGGAGGAACTCACCTCGAAAAACGTCCGGGCCATCGGCCACGCCTTCGGGACGATCCTGGCCAGGAACGGGGTGCGGCTCGCCACCGTGGGAGGAGACGTCCGGAGCTCGTCCCCCAGGATCATGGCGGACATCGCCTGGGGGCTCAACGCTGCGGGCCTCGACGTGGCCGACCTCGGCACCGTGATGACCCCCACCTTCTACTACAGCCTCTATTCCGAGGGGGTCGGCGGGGGGGTCATGGTAACGGGGAGCCACAACCCCAAGGAATTCAACGGCCTGAAGCTCGCCCTCGGCAAGGCCACCCTTTTCGGCCCCGAGATCCAGGAAGTGCTGCAGGTCATCAAGGCCGACGGGTTTTTCCATGCACCGAAAACAGGCAGCCTGGGACACCTGGACGTGAAGGGCGCCTACCTCGACATGCTCGGGCGGCGGCTGACGCTGGGGCCCCGAAGGCTGAAGGTCGTTGCGGACGCCGGCAACGGCACGGCCTCGCTCTTCATCGAGCCCTTCCTCAGGCGGCTCGGCGTGGATTATACCCTGCTCTTCGCCACGCCCGACGGGCGCTTCCCCAACCACCACCCGGACCCGGTTAAGCGGGAAAACCTCGTGGACCTGATCAGGACCGTCCGGGAAACGGGGGCTGACGTGGGAATCGGCTTCGACGGTGACGCAGACCGCCTGGGGGTTGTCGACGAGAAAGGCGAGATCGTCTGGGGGGACATCCTGATGGCCGTCTACTGGCAGGAAATTCTGCCGAAGCACCCCGGGGCGGAGGCCATCGTCGAGGTCAAGTCCTCGCAGGCCCTCGTGGACGAGATCCGCCGCCTCGGCGGAAAGCCGGTGTTCTGGAAGGCCGGGCATTCCCTCATCAAGGCCAAGATGCGCGAGCTCAACGCCCTTTTCGCGGGCGAAGTCTCGGGGCACATGTTCTTCGCCGACGAGTTCTTCGGGTTCGACGACAGTTTCTACGCCGCCGGGCGCCTGCTCCGCATCCTCTCCAACACGGACCGGACGCTCTCCGAGCTCGTGGCGCCCCTGCCCCGCTACTACAGCACCGCCGAGACCCGCATCGCCTGCCCGGACGAGATCAAGTTCGAGGTGATCGACTCGATACGGGAGGCGGCCCTCAAGGAATACGACGCCATCACCGTGGACGGTGTCCGCATCCTCTACCCAGACGGCTGGGGACTCGTCCGGGCCAGCAACACGCAGCCGGTCATCGTGGCCAGGGCGGAGGGCTGCAGCCCCGAAGCGCTCGAACGCAACGCGGCGGACCTCAAGTCGCGGATCATGGCGGCTGGCGTCGCGGAGTTCGACTGGGAGGTCTAGTCATGAAGCGGATCGCGGCATTCAACGGGAGCCCCAAGGGACGCGCCAGCCGGACGCAGCTTTTGGTGGAGGCTTTCCTCGATGGGGCCCGTGCGGCCGGGGCGGAAACCGAAACGTTCTTCCTCTCCGAGTACAAGGTCCTGCCCTGCCGGGAATGCGCGGAATGCTGGTCGAAGGACGGGGAATGCGCCCAGGACGACGACGGGACCCGGCTCCTCAGGAAAGCCCTGTCGGCCGACCTGGTGCT
Source organism: uncultured Synergistaceae bacterium (assembly GCA_964425765.1). Lineage (GTDB taxonomy): Bacteria > Synergistota > Synergistia > Synergistales > 79-D21 > 79-D21. The sequence goes on along the minus strand of CAYRNZ010000001.1, from coordinate 31,006 downwards.
TTTGGCGACGCCCCTGGTCATGGACTCCATGTCCGGCCTCATGAAGCTGTTCCTGGAGCGATGGCTGCCCCTCACCGAAACCGCCTTCAGGGCGAAACGCGGACAGGGCACCAGGAGGGCTTCAAGACGGAAGGTCCCGGACTGGCTCGTCCTGTCGACCTGCAGTTTCCCCGAGCAGTTCCACTTCCAGGGCATGAGCACGGTCTTCAGGGGATTGTCCGAGCGGTTCGGCAACCGGATCGCCGCGGAAATCTACAGGGGAGAATCCGACCTCTTCGGGCGCCGGGACGAGAAGCAGCACCCGGAAGCCACGGGGCCCTACCTGGACCTGCTCCGCAAGGCGGGAAAAGAGATCGTGAAAAGCGGGTCACTGGAGGCAGCCACCGCCGAAGCCCTTGAAAAGCCCCTTATCCCCTTCGAGCAGTACGTCTCGGAGGGAAACGCGACATGGGACCGTATCCTGGAAAATCGCCGTCCCGAGTGAGGGCCGGCCTATGAAAAAGCGGGGACCTCTTCAGGGTCCCCGCTTTTTTTGTAACCTCTCCAGCCCGCGAAAAACGTTTTGCGCTTCATGGTATACTGAATTCAATGTTCGTGCGCAAGAGGGGGGTTACGCGTGGCCGGAACACGGGCGAAAGTCCTGCTGGCAGATGCCGCGATGTTGTTCGTGGCGCTTCTCTGGGGCTTCGGCTACGTGGTTAGCGATGCCCTCCTGGATCGCATCGGGCCCTTGTGGCTGGTGGCCCTCCGCTTTTCGGCAAGCTCGGTCATGCTGCTGGCCCTCTTCGGGAGACGCCTGAAAATGCTGGACAAGAACCAGCTTTTCCAGGCCCTGGGCGTAGGCCTCGTCCTGGCCGTAACCTACCTCCTCCACATCTACGGCCTCGTGTTCACCACCGGGGGCAAGCAGGCCTTCATTGTCGGGACGAACGTCGTCATGGTGCCGTTCCTGATGGCCCTCCTCTACCGGAAATGGCCGGGCTGGACACCGACCGCCGCCGCTGCCGTGACCACCGTCGGCCTGCTTGTCATGGCCTTTTCGCCCAACATGAACCTGAATTTCGGGGACGCCCTTTCCCTGGCCCTCGCCGCCGTGGTGGCGGTCCAGGTCATCGTAATCGGCTACTGCTCGCGGCGGATGGACCCCATCGCCCTGGCCTCCGTCCAGATGTTCGTCACCTGCGCATGCTTCCTCCCGCTGGCGGTTTTGTTCGAACCGTTCCCCTCCCCCGAGGTCCTGGCCTACTCCTGGAAAGGGATCCTGTTCCTGGCCGCCGGGCCCACGGTCTGCGCCTTCGTCGTCCAGAGCATGGCCCAGCGCCACTCCCCCGAAACCCACGCGGCCATCCTCCTGGCGATGGAAAGCCCTTTCGGGTACCTCGCCTCGATCGCCATAGGCCTGGATACCTGGAGCCTCCAGTTCGCGCTCGGAGGCGTCCTGATCCTCGCAGGGGTCTTCATCACGGAGTGGGAGAACTTCAGGAAGTGAGGGCTTAGGGTTCGTGTCCCGGTTTTTCGGCTTCTTCGCGACCGCCCTGGGAATTTACGCCCTGGTGAACGCCTACATCCTCCGGCGGGCCTTCCAGGGCCTGGCGGGCCCCGGCTGGGCTAACGCCTCCGTCCGGGCCTTCCTTGTCATATGGGCCCTCGCCTATCCCGTCGGCAGGATAGCCGAGAGGGCACTCCCCTCGGCGAACTTACCCCGGGCCCTCGTCCTCTGGGGATCCGTCTACCTGGGTTTCATGGTGACAGCCCTTTTCCTGTTCGCGGCCGCCGATATCGCGCTCCTGGCCGGTCGGATGGTTCCAGGACTTCCTTTCGTCGGCCACCGCGGACCTGCCGGACCCGGCCTGAGACGCAGCGTCCTGCTTGGAGTCGCGGCGCTGGCAACCCTCATCGTGGTGTTCGGAACCGTGAACTCCTTCTTCCCCAGGGTCCGGGAGGCGACCGTCACGATGAAAGGCCCGGCGGGAACCCCTTTACGTGTCGTCCTCTTCTCCGACCTGCATATGGGGCCCCTCATGGGAAACGGGCGAGTCAGGTCCCTGGTGAGGAAGGTCAACGCCCTCGCCCCGGATGTCGTGCTCCTGGTGGGGGACATCGTGGACGAGGACATTTCCAGGCTTGCGGAAGAACGGATGGCGGAGGCGCTCCGGGACCTTTCTCCCAAAATTGGAACCTTCGCGGTTACCGGGAATCACGAGTATTACGCGGGAGAAGAAGAAGCGGTATCCTACCTGGAAAGCGCCGGGATCACGGTGCTGCGGGACCAGGCGGTCCTCCTGGGCGGAAGGCTCGTCCTGGCTGGACGGAAGGACAGGACCGCAGCACGGTTCGGCGGGAGCCGCCTGCCTCTGCCGAAAATCCTGGAAGACGCCCCTAAAGGGATACCGGTGCTTGTCATGGACCACCAGCCGCGGAACCTCGATGAGGCCGAGGCTGCGGGCGTGAGCCTCCAGGTTTCGGGACACACCCACAACGGCCAGGTCTTCCCCTTCAACTTCGTGACCTCCCGGATATACGAGGTCAGCCGGGGGTGGGGAAGCCGCGGGAACACGAGAGTCCTCGTCTCGAGCGGGGTCGGGACCTGGGGGCCGCCCATGAGGACGAGCGCCGCCCCAGAAATCTGGGTCCTGACGCTGGAATTCACCGGGAACCGCTGATTCTCCAATCCTTCCAAGGGGGGATCCTTATGGAAAACCTGGTCACGATCTTCAGGCTGTCCGGCGCCGCCGCAGGCTTCTTCCTGGTCGCGGCCGCGGCGACCGGTTTTTGGGGCGCCAGGCTTCGCCGGGTGATGAGCCCAAAGACGGTGATGACACTCCACAGGACGCTCGGCCTGGCCGGGGTGTTTTCCGGGGCCGTTCACGGGCTGGTCTACTACCTCTTCCTTCGCTAGGAAACGAAGTCGCGGATGCGGAAGAACCCCCTGCCCCTCCTTTGCTTCCTCTCGCTTTTGGTGTTCTGGGGCTCCGGTTTCATCTCGATCCGGATAGGCCTGGAGGGCTACCCGCCCTTTTTCTTCATGGCGGGCCGCTTTCTTCTTGCCGGGGTTCTCCTTTTCGCATTCCTCCTCGCGAAGGGAACCCCCCTTCCGACGGGACGACAGTGGGCCGCCTCGGCCCTCGAAGGGTTGCTCCTGATGGTTGGAGGCGCCGGCGCCCTCGCCTATGCCCAGCTTTCCATCGGCTCGGGCATCGCAGCGGTAGGGATCGCCACGGTGCCGATATGGGTCGCCCTTTTCTCGGGATTGCTGGGGGACTGGCCTAACCGCGTGGAGTGGTTCGGCATCGCGCTGGGCTTTTTCGGGGTCATGCTCCTGAGCCTCCGCGGCAACCTGAAGGCAGACCCTCGCGGAGCCCTGCTGCTTTTAGCCAGTTCCCTGACCTGGGCTTTGGGCTCATTCCTGAACCCGCGCCTCCCGCTGCCCCGCGGAGCCATGGCCGCGGCGTCGGAGATGCTGGCCGGCGGACTCCTGCTGCTGATCCTCGGAGTCCTGTTGAACGAGCGGTTTCACGGCATGCCTTCCCTTCGCTCTACAGCCGCACTCCTCTATTTCTCGATAGCGGGATCCGTCGTCGCCTTCAGCGCCTACCTTTACCTCCTGCAGAGAGTCAGCCCGGCCCTGGCGACCAGCTACACCTACATCAACCCGGCCATCGCCCTCGGGCTGGGGATCCTCTTCGCCGGCGAAACCATCACCCGGGCGGAACTTGCCGCCGTCGCCTTCATCCTCTGCGGCGTGGCCGTCCTTGTCCTGGGGTCACAGGGAACCCCATGCGGGCGCCGCAACCCGGCATCCCGCTAGCCTTCCCGTCAACCTGCCGGTTAACACCACGGCAACCTTGGCGGATAATAATAGGACAGGCCCGACATATGAAAAGGAGTGATGGACCTCCATGCTCAGGAACACACCTGAAGACATCTACGCCCTTACCCTGGACCTGGTGAAAATCCCAAGCTTTTCGGCCACGGCCGGGGAGCGGGCCTGCGCCGAGCGAATCCGCGAGCACCTCTCCCCCCTCGCGGCCTTTACGAAGCACCCCGAGGACCTGAAACTGACGACCGTCCCGGGGAGCCCGTGCGGAAGCGCCGTCGTCACGGCCCTCGTGCGGGCGGAGCCCCCCACCAGCAGAACGGTCATCCTCGAAGGGCATCTCGATGTCGTCGACATCGAGCCCTACGGCCCCCTGAAGGATGTCGCCCTGGATCCCGAGGCCTGCACGAGGCGCATGCGGGAGGTTCCCCTTCCCGAAGAGGCGAAGAGGGACCTCGAGTCCGGGAACTACCTCTTCGGGCGGGGCGTCATGGACATGAAGTTCGGCCTTGCCATGGCCCTGTGCCTCCTGGCGGAGGCCTCCGAAAATCCGGGCGCCTTCGGGGTGAACCTGATGCTCGTCGCAGTACCGGACGAGGAGAACAACTCCTCCGGGATGCGGTCGGCTGCCAGCCTCCTGGCCCGTGCCCAGGAAGAGGGGCTCGATTTCCTCGGCTGCATCATGGTCGAACCCTCGGACCCCGGCTACCCGGGCGGCAACGGCAGGGTGGTCACGTACGGGGCGGTTGGGAAACTGATGCCCTTCGTCCTGGTCATGGGAAAGGTCGCGCACGGGTCCGAGTATTTCGACGGGATCAATGCCAACCTTGTGATGGCCCACCTGAACCTGATCCTGGAGGGGAACCCCGATTTCGCCGACATCGGGGAGAAAGAAAACTTCCCCCCCATGGCCTGCCTCAAGCAGAAGGACCTGCGGGAAGCCTACTCCATCACGCTGCCCGAACGTGCCTACGCCTATTACAGCCTGATCACCACCCGCCAGACTCCCGAATCCCTGCTGGGAATGATCGATGCAGCCGCGGCGGAAGCGCTCCGGAGGACGGCCGTGCACCTGGACGAGAGCAAGCGGGCCTTCGCAGGGCGGGCCGGCCTTCCCCCCTGGCCTTCCACTCCCACTGGACGGGTCGTCCGTTACGCGGACCTGGTCGAAACCGCGCGAAAAGCGTTCAAGGGCGACCTTGACGCACACCTGGCGGCCTTCCTCTCCGGGCTCCCGCAATCCATGGACGAACGCGAAAAGGGCATCGCCCTGGCGAACGAGGTCCTGACTATTTCCGGTGAAAAGGGCCCCCTGGCGGTCACGGGTTTCCTGCCTCCCTTTTACCCGCACCGGACGAACTTCCGCGCCTCCGCCAAGGAGAAGGCTTTCTCCGCGGTCGGGGACGCCGCGGTGGAGGAAGCGCAAAACCGGTTCGGGGAGACCCTTCACAAGAACGAGCATTTCGGCGGGTGCTCGGACTTGAGCTACCTGGGCTTCCAAGGAGACCCGCACGACCTCGACGGGCTCCGCGTAAACCTTCCCGGGTGGGGGACTCTTTACGACCTCCCCGTCGACGATCTCCTCAAGCTGGACATCCCCGCGCTCAACATCGGCCCCTCCGGCAAGGACGCCCACAAGATGACCGAACGCCTCGAGCTCGGCTACTCCCTGAACGTGGCCCCGAAACTGCTCCGTTTTGCCGTTTCGGCGCTCGGGGCCGGGTGCGGGAAAGGAGGGAAATGAAGATGTCGGACGGTTCCCTCTTCGATACCCTGCCCCGGCGGGCGGAAGAACTCTTCGACTGGAAGTGGGACCGGTTTGAACCCTACTACGCCGAACTTGCACGGCGCCCACTGGCGGGAGGCTCAGCCGAAAAGTGGCTTTCCGACTGGACCCGAGTTTCCTCCCTGGCCGGCGAGGCAATGGAAAAGCTGCACGTCGCCACGACCCTGGACACCACGGACAAGGAGTCCGAACGCCGTTACCACGCCTTCATGGAAGAACTGCTCCCGCCGCTCGAGGCGGCCGAGCAGGAACTCAGGCAAAAACTGCTCGATTCCGGCTTCGCGCGGAACGACCTCGAGGTACCCCTCAAGGGGCTCCGGGCCGATGCCGAGCTCTACCGGGAGGAAAACGTCCCCCTGCTGGTGGAGGAACAGAAGCTCGATTCGGAATACGCGCGGATCATCGGGACACAGGCGGTCACCTGGGAGGGAACGGAAAAGACGATCCAGCAGATGCAGCCCCTTTACCGGGAGACCTCCCGCGACGTCCGCGAATCGGCCTGGCGGCTGGTAGCCGAACGGCAGATGGCCGACCGGGAAGCCATCGCCGAGCTCTGGAAGCGCTTCCTCGAGCTGAGGCTGCGCATCTCGGCCAACGCGGGCTTCTCGAGCTACCGGGACTACCGCTGGAAGGCCCTGCACCGTTTCGACTACACCCCGGAGGACTGCCGCACTTTCCGTGACGCCATCGAAACCGAGGTCGTCCCCGCCGCCTCGGCCCTCTACGAAGCCCGGAGGAAAAAGCTCGCGGTCGAGTCCCTGCGCCCCTGGGACCTGGCCGTGGACCCCCTGCTCCGCCCCCCCCTGAAACCCTATTCGGGGGGACGAGAACTCGAGTCGGGCGTCCGGTCGGTCTTTGACGCTCTCGATCCCGAACTGGGCTCGGCGTTCTCCAGGATGCGGGACCTCGGCTGCCTGGACCTCGAGAGCCGCAAGGGAAAGGCCCCGGGCGGCTATTGCACCTTCTTCCCCGTGGAGGGGAAACCCTTCATCTTCATGAACGGCGTGGGCCTGCACGACGACGTCCAGACTCTCCTCCACGAGTCGGGGCACGCCTTCCACTTCATGGAGACGGCCCGTTGGCCGTGGAGCCTGCAGTGGAACGTGGGGGTCGAGTTCGCCGAGGTGGCCTCCATGGCGATGGAACTCCTCGCGCTGCCCTTCCTTCCCGCGGAAAAGGGCGGGTTCTACCGTCCCGCGGACGCCGAAAGGGCCCTGGTGGAACACCTTGAAAGCGTGATCACCCTGTGGCCGTACATCGCGGTCGTCGACGCCTTCCAGCACTGGGTCTACGAGAACCCTGCCCGTGCGGCCTCCCCCGAGGCCTGCGACAGTCAATGGGAGGCCCTCTGGCGGCGCTTCATGCCGGGGATCGACTACTCGGGCTTCGAGGACCACCTCAGGTCCGGATGGCAAAGGAAACTGCACATCCACCAGATCCCCTTCTACTACATCGAGTACGGCATGGCCCAGCTGGCATCCGTCCAGGTCTGGGCGAACTCGCTAGAGGACAGGGCGGGGGCCCTCGCGGCCTACAGGCGCGGGCTCGCGCTGGGCGGGACGAAACGCCTGCCGGATCTCTACGCGGCCGCAGGAGCCCGTTTCGTTTTCGACCGGCCATCCCTCCACGTTGCCGTGGAACGGGTCATGGAGGTCCTCCGGAAGCAGGGTGCGGCGTGAAGGGGACCGGAACCCGCTTTGTCCCGGACTGCACGAACCGACGGTAACAAACGACGAACGAAAATACCGAAAGGAGATGGGGAAATGATTTTCGACGAAAAGACGTGCGCGCGGTGCAGGGAGGATTTCCCGGCCCTGGCCCGGACCCACAACGGCTACAGGCTGGCCTACCTTGACGGACCCGGGGGGACGCAGGTCCCGCAGAAGGTGATCGACGCGGTCTCCTGGTACTACAAGACCTGCAACTCCAACACCCACGGCATGTTCGTCACCACCAACGAGTCCGACGCCGCGATCCAGGAGACGAGGGAAGCCGTCGCAGCCTTCCTCGGGGCCCCCGACTGGAGCTGCATCTCCTTCGGGCACAACATGACGACCCTCAATTTCTCACTCAGCCATACCCTCATGCGATCCATGGCCCCGGGGGACGAGATCGTCATCACGGAGCTCGACCACGAGGCCAACCGAGGCCCGTGGCTCCACCTGAAGGAGCGGGGGATCGTCGTCAAGGAGGTCGCGCTGCTCCCCACGGGGCGGCTGGACTACGCGGACATGGCGGCAAAGATCGGGCCGAAGACCCGCCTCGTGGCGATCGGGTTTTCGTCCAACGCCCTGGGAACGATCAACGACATCGCCGAGGCGCGGCGCCTCTCCAAGGCGGTAGGGGCCTGGCTCCTCGTGGACGCGGTCCACTACGCCCCCCACTTCCCCCTGGACGTCGAGGCCCTCGACACCGACTTCCTGCTCTGCTCGGCCTACAAGTTCTACGGACCGCACATCGGCATCCTCTACTGCCGGCCGGGCCTCCTGAACTCGCTCACCCCGGACAGGCTGCGGACACAGGACGATTTCGCCCCCTTCAAGATCGAGACGGGAACCATGAACCACGCCGCCATCGTGGGGGTGAAGGCGGGGATCGAGTACATCGCCTCATGGGGGGATGGTCCCGACCTCAGGAGCCGCGTGGTTTCGGCCATGAAGTCCCTCGCCGCCTACGAGCATTCCCTCGCCTCGGAATACTACGAGAGGGTCAAGGCCATCCCCGGCGTCACGGCCTGGGGAACGGACTTTTCCGGCACCCACAGGGCGCCCACCGTCTCCATCACGATCGACGGGGTACATCCCGCGGACGCGGCCAAAAAACTCGGCGAAAAGGGCATTCTCGTCTGGGACGGGGATTTCTACGCGGTCCGGGCCATCGAGGTCCTGGGGCTGGCCCCGTCGGGCGGCGTCATCCGGGTGGGCTTCTCGATGTACAACACCCGGGAAGAGATTTCCCGCCTCCTGGAAGAGATCCGTACCCTGGCGGGGGCCTAGCCCATGGCGCGTGACCGCTTTCCCCTGAAACTGCTCCTGGTGGGTTTCGGCAACGTGGGCCGAGAACTGGCCCGGATCCTCGTGAACCGCCCGGACTACCCGGCCCTCGGGGACCTGGACGTTTCCGTCGTGGGGATCACCACAGGCAGCCGCAAGTCGCTGGCAAACGCCTACGGGGTGGACCTGGCCCGGGCCCTGCGGGAACTAGGCGAGCATGGCCGCTTCACGCCCGCCAACCCGGACTACTCGGAACTGGATAGCCTTGGCGCCGCCGAAACCCTAAACTACGACGTGCTGGTCGAAATGTCCCCGCTGTCGATCGCGACACGGGGCGAACCGGCCATCTCCCACGTACGGACCGCGCTGGAAAGGGGGCGCCACGTCATCACCTGCAACAAGGGCCCCCTGGCCTTCGGTTACAGGGAGCTCCGCAGGCTGGCGGACGAAAGGCATGCGGGCTTCCTTTACGAGACGACGGTCATGGACGGCTCTCCCGTCTTCGGCATGGCACGTTCCTGCATGAAGGGCAACACGATCCTCAAGATAGACGGCATCCTGAACTCCACGAGCAACTACGTCCTCTGCGCCATGGAAAAGGGCTCCAGCTTCGCCGAGGGCGTGGCGGGGGCCCAGGCCGAGCAGATCGCCGAGGCCGATCCCTCGAACGACCTGGACGGCTGGGACGCCTCGGTCAAGATCGTCGCCCTGGCCAACGTCCTCATGGGCGCCGGGCTTGAGCCGAAGGACGTGGACCGGGACAGCATGGCCGGCATCACCCCGGAGCGGGTCCGGGAAGCGAAGGAGCGGGGCTTCCGGATCAAGATGGTCTGCTCCGCCTGGCGGGAGGGCGGCTCAGTCAGGGCCTCGGTAAAAGCCACCGAGGTCCCGCTCGGGCACCCCTTCGCCCTCGTGGACGCCACCGGTTCCATCGTCCGGTTCGAGACGGACCTGTTGGGGAAGATCCTCATGACGGAGGAGGACCCCAATATCACTACCACGGCCTACGGTGTGATCACGGACCTCTACTCGCTAGACGCCGGAATCCGCTAGGGAACGCGGACTTCAGGGGGGAGCCGGAACGGCTCCCCCCTTTGCCTCCGGCGGCCGGATCTTCCCGAAAAACTTAACTCGGGCTATCATGTACAAAAGGAACACCAGTTCGGGGGATTGGTCCGGATGGACGCTTCGCCGAATTTTCCCGCTAATGGTCATCCCCGCAGCCAAAAAAACCTTGGCCGCTCCTCCTTTTCTCTCATCGAAGCCATGGGAGAGGTTGGACTCGTCGTGCACGACGGCACCGGTTACATCATCCAGGTCAACGACCGCTTCTGCCGGATGTTCGGTTATACGCCGGGCGAGGTCATCGGCAGGGAACTCGATAGCCTCGTCGCCCGGGGGGAGGAACTGAACGACGCCCTCGCCCTTTCGGAACTCTACTGCATGTCCGGCAGGGGATTTTCCATCGAGACCACCCGCCACAGGAAGGATGGGACCCCCTTCCCGGTCCTCCTGACATCGGTGCCGATGTACATCGACAAGGACGGCCGGCGCAGCGTGAACACGTGCACCTACCTGGACCTGACGGGCAAGCGGGAAAGGGAACGGGCCCTGCGGACCGCCAATTCCCTCTTCGAGAACCTCTTCGACAGGACCCCTACGGCCGTCGTGCTCTGCGACATCGAAAGCCGGATAGTCAGGGGGAACCCCGCCTTCTACCGCCTTTTCGGCTACACTCCCGAAGAGATCGACGGGCAGGTGATCGACGGTTTCGTCGCCCGCGGCCCCTATTACGAGGAAGCACGGAAAATCTCGGCCCTCGTCTACGGGGGCAAAAGCCACCAGGGTCGGACCGTCCGGTACACCAAGGACGGGAACCCGCTGGACGTGACCATCACCGCCATCCCGTTCACCACCGACGACGGGCAGAAGCTGCTGTTCGGCATCTACCACGACATCACCGCCGAAAAGAGCGCCCAGCGCCGGATAGAGACCTACGAGGCGGAACTGCGCCACCTCGCCTGGGAGATCGCCCTGTCGGAGGAACGCGAGCGGCACCGTATCGCCGGGGTGCTTCACGACGAGATCGGCTTCGAACTCGCATCGCTTTACCAGTCCATCGGGACGCTCTCCTCCTGCGAGGTCCCGCCGGATTTCCAGAAAGCGGCCTCCGACTCCCTCAGGAACGCCATCTCGCAGATCCGGAGCCTGACCCGGGAGATCAGCAACCCTGCCCTCTACGCCGGCGGAATGGAAGTGGGGCTGCGGTCGCTCATGGACCAGGTGCTGACCCCGGCCGACATCCGCTGGAAACTGGTGGTGACGGGCTCAAGACGCGAGGTGCCCGAGGAACTGGCGATCGTGATCTACCAGATGGTCCGCGAGCTTCTGCGGAACGTGGTCAAGCACGCGAAGGCCGGTTCCGTCTCGGTACGGATACGCCACCTGCGGGACTCGATCGCGGTGAGCGTCACCGACGACGGGATCGGCTCCCGGTCGCAGGGGCGTGATTCTGCCGGGTTTACGGAGGGCTGGGGGCTCTTCGGGATCCGGGAGAGGGTGAAGTACCTCGGCGGGAGGATGGCCTACCACACGGCCCCGGGGAGCGGGACAGGGTGCGCACTCTGGATACCGAAGGCGGGGGGTGATTCCCATCCCGATACGGATCTGCATCGCTGACGACCAGGAAACCGTCCGCGGAATGCTGCGGAACCTCCTCGCGCCGTTCCCCGAAATCTCGGTCGTCGGGGAGGCGGCGGACGGGGAATCCACCGTGACCCAGTGCCGCGAGACGAAACCGGACGTGCTCCTGCTCGACATCTCCATGCCCGGGATGAACGGGGTGGAGGCGGCTCGAACTCTCTCCACCCTCCCGGCCCCGCCGAAAATCGTCACCCTTTCGATGCACGCGGACGCTTTCCTCGCTGCGGAGATCCTGAAGGCCGGAGCCCACGCCTACCTGACGAAGGATTGCGAACCAGGGGAAATCCCGCGGGCGATCAGGACGGTGATGGACGGCGGGACCTACCTGTCCTCCGGGATCGCGAGCCCCCTCATCGACAGTTTCATCCGCGAGGGGACCTTTCCTGCGCCCCAAACCGGGGCGAGGGAAGAATCCCTTCTTTCCAGCCTTAGCCCGAGGGAACTGCAGGTCTTCCGGCACCTGGCCCTGGGCCTCTCCACCAGGGAAATCTCCGAGCACATGGGCATCAGCCACAAGACCGTGGAAACCCACCGGTCGAACCTGCTGAAGAAGCTAGGGCTGCAGAACGTCACCGACATCGTCCGCCTGGCGATCCGGGAAGGGCTCATCACTCCCTGAACCTGGCCCCTAAAGCCGAAAAGGCCCGGTCTCCAGAGGGAGGCCGGGCCTTTTCGTGTCTTCGGCCTGGCTCTACTGGCGCCTTGCGAGGTACGCCGCCAGGTAATCGCTCGAGTTCCTGAGATGGCGCTCGAGGGCCCCCACCGCCGCTTTCGTGTCGCGGGCCCTGCAGGCCTCCAGGATAGCCGCGTGCTCCTCGTGGGCTATCTGCCGGTAGTTCTCCACTTCCAGGTAAAGCCGCAGGTAACGGTCGACGTTGGAGTACAGGGTCTGGATGAGCTGCAGGAGTCTCGGGCTGTGAGCCGCCCGGTAAAGCGACTCGTGAAACTCCCAGTTCAGGCGGCACCACTTGTGGATGTCCTTCTCTACCGTGATCTCCGTGTTGATGCCCTCGCACCTCCTGAGGACATCCTCGTCCAGGCTGTTCATGGCCGTTTCCAGGCACGCCGTCTCCAGGAGGATCCGGATGCGGAAGATCTCCCTGGCGTCTTCCGGCGTGAGTCCCGCGACCACGGCCCCGCGGTTGGGGTACAGGTCCACCAGGCCTTCGCCCTCCAGCTGGCGGAAAGCCTCCCGGACAGGGATATGGCTCACCCCCAGCTCGGAAGCGACCTCCCCCTGCCGGAGCGTCTGCCCCTGCGGCAGGATGCCCCTTAGAATGGCTTCCCTGATGACGTTGACGACGTAGTTTTGCGCGGAAAGCTTTTTCCTGGATTCCGCGGGAAGCAGGTCCCCGAGCTGCATGTCCCATCCGCCTTTCTTGCCCTTCAAATCTGTCCCGGCCTGCGCCGGCCTGCCGGATGCACCGCCGCCGGGGCTAGCTTTTCCTGATGACGGTCGCGATGCCCTGCCCGCCGCCGATGCAAAGCGAGACGAGCGCGAATTCCCCCTGGATGCGCCCCAGTTCGTGCACGGCCTTCGTGAAGACGATCGCTCCCGTCGCGCCGATCGGGTGTCCCAGGGCGATCGCCCCTCCGTTCGGGTTCAGCTTTTCCGGGTCGAAATGGAGTTCCCTGTCGACGGCCAGGGACTGGGCGGCAAAAGCCTCGTTCAACTCGATCACGTCCATGTCGCCCAGCTGCAGCCCCGCACGCTCCAGGGCCATGGGGATCGCGTGAACCGGCCCGATTCCCATGAATTTGGGCTCCACTGCGGCGACGGCCTGGGAAACGATCGTGCACAGGGACTTCAGGCCGAGAGCCTCCGCCTTGCCTTTATCCATGACGAGGACGGCGGACGCGGCGTCGTTCAGGCTGGAGGCGTTACCGGCCGTCACCGTCCCGTCTGGCTTGAATGCAGGCTTTAGCCTGGCAAGCCCATCCAGGGAGGTATCGGCACGGGGGCCTTCGTCCTGTTCCACCACGACGGCCTGCTTTTTCGAGGGGATCTCCACGGGGATGACCTGGGAGGCGAAACGCCCCTTCGTCATGGCCTCGATCGCTTTCCGGTGGCTTTCGACCGCGAAGGCGTCCTGCTCCTGCCGGCTGATCCCGTATTTCTCCGCCAGGTTTTCGGCGGTCAGGCCCATATGGGCTTTCAACATGGGGTCGGTGAGGACGGCGACGACGCCGTCCGTGAGGCTCGCGTCGCCCAGCCGGGCTCCCCACCGGGCCTGGGTGCTGTAGTAGGGGCCGTTGGTCATGCTTTCCGCGCCCCCCGCGATGCAGGCGTCCGCCAGGCCCAGCTGGATGAGCCGTGCCGCCTCGTTGACCGCTTCAAGGCCGGAGCCGCACAGGCGATTGACCGTCACGGCCGGGGTTTCCACCGGGAGTCCCGCCTTTACCGCCGCAAGGCGGGCCAGGTAGGCGTTCTCCCCGAACTGGAGGGTGCACCCCATGATGACATGGTCCACCTCAAAACCGGGCAGGCCCGTCCTGTCGAGCAGGGCCTTGATGGCGAGCGCCCCCAAACCCGAAGCCCCCAGGGGGGCAAGGGCGCCGCCGAAGCGGCCTATGGGGGTCCGGACCGCATCCACGACGACGGCTTCGCGTAAGGTCACTTGTCGGCCCCTTCCTCGGTGGCGTACCGGCGTTCGATTTTCTGTTCCTCGCCCACGACGGCCCGGACGATGAAGATGTTGTTCGGCGGACAGCCCTTGACGTAGTCGCCCCTGCCCTCGAGGTGGCGGGTGCAGACCCCCACGAGGATCGTGTTCTTCCCGTTCGCCCCCGGCGGCAGGAGTTTTTCGTCCAGCGGCCCGGCCACGATATACTTCCCCTCCAGGCTGCCTTCCAGGTTCTGGTTCTTGAGATCCATGATGGCGCTGATGACCGTGTTGCGGCAGCCCGTGCAGGCGCCTTCATCCATGAGCAGCTCGAAGGGCGGCACCCCTTCCAGCACCGTTTCGCAAGCCCTCTTGAAGCGCCTCTCCACCTGGGCTATCGTGGCGTCGCCCCTGACCTCGATCTTGTCGAGGTTCTTCTCCCCCAGTCCCCTGGCGTGCGCGCGGACCGTGATCATCACGTCATCGGGATCGTAGCCCATGATGCGCCCGCAGACGGCATCCGCCGCCACCAGGTCCTTCGAGGCCAGGATCAGCCCCATGTGGACGGGGGTGCCGAAAATGGGGCCCAGCCCCTCCTGGCACACGGTGGCATCCACCACCGTGAGGCGCGGTTTCAGGTAGGTCAAAAGGTCCACGACGCCTTCAAGGACCCCCTCCTTGTGGAAGGCCTTCTTGGTGGGGTCACTGATGAGCCCCTTCAGGTTCTTCATGCTCACCGTGATCTCGGTCTGGTCGTGGGTTTTCATGACCGGGCAGCTGATGACCACGTCCGCCTTCGCCACGAGTTCCCAGGAACCCATCTCCGCGAAGACTTTGTGCCCTTCAGGGATCTCGAGGGTCGCGGCAGGGGTCCTCTTGAGGTCTACGACCTCGTAACCCCTTTCCCTTAGCTGGGCGTACTCCCCCGCCTCGATCACCTTCTCCGTGTCGACCCCGGCCGCCGAGGATTCGGCGATGACCGGCCGCCCCCCGCGTTCCATAACCAGGTCGGCCACGGCCTTGCAGACTTCCCAGCGGGTGATCGCCCCGGTCAGCCTTCCCGAGGGGACGGCCACCAGGTTGGGCTTGATCAGCACCAGGTCGCCCGGCCTGACGATGCCTTCCAGGCCGCCGGCCAGTTCCACGGCGCGCCTGACGGATTCGAATATGCCCTGTTCATCTTCCTGTGCAACCCTTACCAGGGAAACAACGCTCATCCCTTTCACCCTCCCCGTGGCGATTTTTTCCATCTGCTTTCAGGCCTTGCCGAACTCCGGCCTGCGCTTTTCCAGGAACGCCCTGATCCCTTCCCTGCTGTCCGGGTGCTCGAAGCAGCGGGCAAAAGCCTCGTTTTCCACCTCGAGGCCCTCCTCCAGCGGAAGGTTCCTCGTCGCGTTCAGGACCCTCTTGGCCTGCTCGAGGGAACTCGCGCTTTTTTTCGCCAGTTCCCCGGCGAAGGAGACCGATTCCTCCCAGAGCCTCTCGGCCGGGAACACCCGGTCCACGAGGCCCCAGGCGAGGGCTTCCTCCGCGGCGATGCGCCGTCCCGAGCAAACCAGGTCCCGGGCCCGGGCGAGGCCGACCAGGGACTTCAGCCGCTGGGTCCCGCCGAAACCGGGGATGATCCCCAGGAGCACCTCCGGCAGCCCAACCTGGACCCCGGCCCCCGCTAGGCGGAAATCGCACGCCATCGCCAGCTCGAGCCCGCCGCCCAGGGCAAAACCGTTGATGACGGCCACGACCGGCTGGGGGAGGCTTTCGACGATCTCGAAAAGCTCGTAGCCCTGGCGGGAGAAAGCGGCCGCCTCCTTCGGGCCGAAACCTGCCAGCTGGGAGAGGTCCGCCCCCGCGACGAAGGCCTTCCCCTTCCCCGTGAGCAGGACGACTTTCACCCCACGGTCCGAGGCGCAATCCCTGAAGGCGTCCTTCAGGCCTTTTATGGCCCCGCCGTCCAGGGCGTTCATCGCGCCGGGACGGTTCATCTCCAGGGACAGGATCCCGTCCCCCAGGTTTTGGACAACCAGGTCCGCCTGTCCTTCCCTCGTTTCCACGTTTACACCCCTCTCTTCCGCCTTTTCCCGGCCCTCGGCCTTCCCGAGAAGCGAGGCCAGTCTCATCGCCACGGCCATCGGGAGTTCGGCTTCCGGGACATCCCAGCCGTCCGTTCGCGATCCCCCGACGCGGACCACCGGTTTCCCGGGAGGCGCCTCGAAAACCAGGCATTCGGACGGACAGGCTCCCAGCAGGACGAAGGCGTCGCCGCCGTCCCCGAAACCGTCTTCCGCCCGGACACCGAGCCGCAGGGCCAGCTCCCTGTCAAGCTCCGCGCGGAACCGGTCCGCGTCGATCGCCGGGTTGCACCGGCCGCAGTGGATGACCCTTACGCGGGGTCCCGTGGCTTTTCGGCCTCCGCGGGCGCGATGCCGGCCAGGCTTTCGGCCAGCTTCTTCTTGCCCTTGATGTTGGAGTTCCGGTAGATCATGATCTTCTGGGCCTGCGGCGAGCCGGCCCCGTGCATCGACTCCACCAGGGCGGTGCCTCCCGTGAGGTTCTCGATCAGCCGCATCATGCGGATGCGGTCCTCCGTGCTCACGCCTTCACGTCCCTTGAGGTACTTCACGATGAAGGGCCCCGTTTCGGGGTTCTTCAGGTCCGCCTCGGAAGGCAGCGTGGCCATGAGCCCCCCGGCGACGTCCTGGGCCAGCCGGCACACCTCGTAGACGTTCTTCGTCACGTTCTGCTTGGTGATGTTGGCCAGCATGGGGTTCGCCACGTAGGCCCCGGAGGGCGTGGCGTAGCCCTCGGCGGAACAGGCCAGCGAACAGCCGTAGAGCGTCTCCGACAGGGACGTCATCTCCACGAGCTTGTCCCGGATATGGGAGGCCGTCTCCACGCCGTTGTAGTCGGCCAGGGAGGCCGCCGCCCCGATGATGACGTCGCAGACGCCGGTCTTGCAGCCGCCGTAGTTCTGCCGGTGCAGCGTGGCGAAGCGCTCCACGAGGAGCCCCGCGTACTCGGTCTCCCCGCACATGAACACCTGGTCCCACGGGACGAACACGTCGTCGAAAACCGTCAGGGCCTCCCCGCCGACCATCCCGTACTCGTAGTTGCCCGTATCCACGGTACCTTCCTCGAATCGCCGCGTGTCGTTGGTCTGGCGGCCGAAGATGTGGATGACCCCCGGTGCGTCCACCGGGAGGGCGAAGCAGACCGCATAATCCTTCTCGTCCTCCGAGAGTCCCGTCGTCGGCATGACGAGCATCTCGTGGGAGTTCACCATGCCCGTCATGTGCGCCTTGGCCCCCCGGACGACGATCCCGTCCTCCTTACGCTGGACGACGCGGACGTACATGTCGGGGTCTTCCTGCTGGCCGGGCTTCTTGCTTCGGTCTCCCTTGGGGTCCGTCATCGCCCCGGCGAGCATGAGGTCCTCCTTCTGGACCTTCTTCAGGTATTCGAGGAAGCGGGCGTGATAGCCGGTCCCGTTTTTCTGGTCCATCTCCCAGGAGACGGAGTAGACCGCGTTCAGGGCGTCCCACCCCACGCAGCGCTGGAAGCAGGCGCCGGTCTTCTGCCCCAGGAGGCGGAGGGCCTTCACCTTCTTCACGAGGTCGTCCCGGTTTTCGTGGATATGCGTCCACCGGTTGACCCTCCCCCCGGTGAAGGGGGAAAAGGCGCTCAGCAGTTCCTCGTGTTCCGGGCGGCAGGCCATCTCGTAGGTCAGCGCCGCGGAGTTGATGTGAGGCTTGAACGCCGGATGGTCCACCACGCTATCGACTTTCCGTCCCATGTCGTAAATGACGGGTTTCAACTCTCTCAGGCTCTGGATGTACTGGGCCCCGTTCTTCATTCCTTCGACACCTCCATCAGCCTTTCATCGCCCGTAGGCGAAAAAACCCCGGCCGGCCTTGCGGCCGAGGAAACCGGCCCTGACGTACTTGGAAAGGAGGGGGCACGGCCGGTACTTCGGGTCCCCGAACTCGCGGTACAGCGTCTCCATGACGGAAAGGCAGACATCGAGGCCGATCAGGTCGGCCAGGGCCAGGGGACCGATGGGGTGGTTCGCTCCCAGCTTCATCCCCCTGTCGATGTCCTCGGCCGAGGCCACGCCCTCCATGAGCGCAAAGACGGCCTCGTTGATCATGGGGACCAGGATGCGGTTCACCACGAAGCCCGGGGCCTCCGAAACGACGATGGGCGTCTTTCCGAGGGACTCGGCGAAGGCCTTCGCCTTCTCGACGGTACCCGGCTCGGTAGCGGCCCCCTTGACGATCTCCACGAGCCCCATGACCGGCGCCGGGTTGAAGAAGTGGATACCGGCGAACATCCCCGGCCTCCCGGTGCAGTTCGCGAGCTCGGTGATGCTCAGGGCGGAACTGTTCGTGGCGAAGACGGTTCCCGGTTCGAAGGGAAGCCCCTTCGCCAGGGTGAAGACCTCCTTCTTCGCCCCCAGGTCCTCGATGACCGCTTCCAGCAGCAGGTCGACCTGCCCGGCAAGCTCCGCCATGTCCGGTACCGTCACGATCCTTTCCATGACGAGCGCGGCGTTTTCCGGGGTCTGGGTTCCCTTCTGGACGGCCCTGTCGAGCTGCGCCCCTATTTTGTCCCTGGAGCCCTGCGCGAGCGACATGTCGCGCCAGGGCGGGACGATGAACACGGTCTTGCCCGCGGTCGCGGCCACCTGGGCGATCCCCGTCGCCATCGTGCCGGTGCCGTAGATCAGGATCCTCTCCATCGAAGCCCCTCCTCGCCCGGTCATGCCAGCCCGAATTTCCGGATGTTGCCATCCGCCTTTTCCTGGATCGCGGCCAGGACGTCCCCGAAGCCTTCGCCCTTGAACAGATGCTGGTAGCGCTTCTGCGGCCTGAGGTATTGCTCCACGGGCACCGGCTTGATCTTCTTCACGGAAACCAGTTGCCCCTTCTCGAACTCCACGATGGGGAAAAGCCCCGTTTCGATGGCTTTCCTGGCCAGTTCCACGGTCTCCTCCGGCTCGTAGCCCCACCCCACGTTGCACGGGGTCAGCATCTGGATAAATGCCGGGCCTTCGACTTCCATCCCCTTGCGGACTTTTTTCTTCAGGTCGGCGGGATAGGCGATGCTCGCCGTCGCGACGTACGGGACGTCGTGGGCCAGAGCGATGGCCACCAGGTCCTTCTTGCCCACGCTCTTGCCGAAGCTGGAAGCGGTCACGGGGGTCGTGGTGGTGCCGGCGCCGTAAGGGGTCGCCGAACTACCCTGGATGCCCGTGTTCATGTAGGCCTCGTTGTCGTAGCAGATGTAGAGGATGTCGTCCTTTCGTTCGAACATCCCCGAGAGGGACCCCATCCCGATGTCGTAGGTCCCGCCGTCGCCGCCGATGGCCACGACCCTCGTGCCCTCGGGGTTCCCGCGGGCCTTCAGGGCGGCCAGCACGCCGGTCGCGATGGCCGGGGCGTTCTCGAACAGCGAGTGGATCCAGGGAACCTCCCAGGAGGAACCCCTGATGGGGCTGGTGAAGGTCTCGAGGCAGCCCGTCGGGGAAACGACGATCACGTTGGGCCCCGTTTCACGGAGGATCGTCTTGACCGCCATGGCGCAGCCGCAGCCAGGGCAGGCCCTGTGACCCGGCGCGTGGAGTTCCTTGACTTCCGTCTGCATGGTCATCTGTCGTTCACCGTCCTTGTCGCTATCTGTCGAAAAACCGGCGGTCGAGCCCCATCCAGACCGTCTCCGGCAGGGGGCTTGCCCCGTCTGCGGCGCGCCTGGCCAGGTCCACGATCTCGCGGATGACCTTGCGGTTCACTTCCTTGCCCCCGAGCCCGGCCATGAACGGCACGATGACAGGCGCCGAAGGCAGGCCGTAAAGGGCTCCCTTCACCTCGGTGGCCAGGATGCCTCCCGAGTCGACGCTGAGGCTCTTGTCCAGCACGGCCACGACAGGCGCCTTACCGCAGACCGCCTTGATCTCCTCCTTCGGGAAAGGCCGGAAGGAACGGACCTTCAGGAGGCCCACCTTCTGCCCCTCGGCCCGGAGTTCGTCCACGGCGGAGCGGATCGTCGAGACCATGGACCCCATGGCGACAAGCACGACCTCGGCGTCATCGGCGTAATAGGGGTCCACGAGATCCCCGTCGAAGTTGCCGAAAACGTCCCGGTACTCCTTCGCCACGGCCCGGATCTTCCCCTTGGCCTTTTCCTGGGCCTGCACCAGCGCGTAGCGGTATTCCATCAAAACGTCCTGGTCCGCGTAGGCCCCGTAGGTCAGGGGAGCTTTCGGGTCGAGCATCTGGACGGGCTTGAAGGTGCCGGCGAACTCTCTCACCGCCTCGTCCGGGTACACCGTGACCGGCTCGTAGGAGTGGCTGAGCACCCAGCCGTCCATGCAGATGAAAAGGGGAAGCTGCACCTCCGGGTCCTCCGCGATGCGGAAGGACTGGACGTGGGCGTCGTAGGCCTCCTGCAGGCTTTCCACGTGGATCTGGAGGGCCCCGGTGTCGCGCAGGCTCATGGTGTCCTGGTGGTCCGGCTGGATCGTGATGGGAGCGGAAATCGTGCGGTTCACCGCCGTCAGGACGACCGGCAGCCGCGTGGAGGCCATGGCGTAGATGACCTCGGTCATCAGGAGGAGCCCCTGGGAGGCGGAGGCGGTATAGGCCCTCGCCCCGGCGGCGCTTGCCCCGTAAACGATGGAGGCGGCTGAGAACTCCGAGTCCGCCCTGACGAACTGGCTCTTCAGCCGTCCGCTCGCGACGAAACGGGCCAGGTCCTCCAGGATATGGGTCTGGGGCGTGATCGGGTATACGGAGATGACATCGGGGCGGCAGGCGCGCACGGCCTCGGCGACAGCCCGAGAACCCTCGAGGATGGCGGTATGCCCCTTCATTTCACCTCGACCTCCTTTGAGATGGCCTTCACAGGGCACTCCCGCATGCAGATCATGCAGCCCTTGCAGTAGTAAAGGTTCACTTCCGCCCCGTCAGGCCCCATTTCCATGCAGGAGTCGGGGCAGAAATCGACACAGCGCCCGCACTTGACGCAGACGGCCTTGTCCACGACCGGCCGGAAGGACCTCCATTTGCCGGTCTCCAGCTTCTTCGACTCTCCCGCGCCACAGACTCCACCCAGCGGCAGATCCATCATTGCCCTCCTCCTGCCATCTCGTAGGCCTTCCTAACGGCCAGGACGTTCTTTTCCGCGATTTCCTTCGGGAAACGTTCCCTCACGGCCACCTCGACGGCCTCGACCCCGACAAGACCCGTGATGCGGGCCAATGCCCCGATCAGGGCCGTGTTCATGATCGGCCGGCCGATGATCTCGATCGCGATCTTCCCGGCGGGGACGAAATAGGCTTTGATATCCTTCCGGGGCAGCTCGAAGGGGGCCTCCGCATTGGCCAGGAGGATGCCCCCCGGTTTCAGCCCCGCCAGCACGTCCACCATGTCCATGATCGAGGGGTCCTGCACGATGACGACGTCGGGTTCCTGGATCTTCTCCCTCAGCCTGATCGGGGAGTCGGAAACCCTCGCGTACGCCTGGACCGGCGCCCCGCGCCGTTCGCCCCCGCCCCCGAGGTACGGGAAGGCCTGGGCGAACTTGCCCTCCGCGAAGGCCGCCCCGGCGATCATCTCGGCCATCGCGACCGATCCGTGCCCGCCCCTTCCATGTATCCGCAGCTCGACAAGCAAAACCGTAACCCCCATTCTTTCTGAAGGATTGACAAATAAGGCGATATGCCTTTGACTAATCCGTATAAGAATATATTATTATACAATATGTTTGTCAATCATTTTTGCCTCTTCGATCGGGCAAGGCATGAAAAGGATGTCCGGGGGAAAGGCAGGAAAATCCTATTCGAACGGGAGGGGTAATCGTGATTTATGAAGGAAAGCCCGGCCAGGTCATCTACGGGGCCCCGATAGGCATACTCCTGATGGAAAGCTCGATACCCTTCATCCCGGGGGACGTGGGGAACGCGACGACCTACCCGTTCCCCGTGGTCTACCAGGTGATCCCGGGGCTCACGACCCTGCGCATGTTTTCCAAGGACGAAACCGCATTCGAGGCGCTTTACGGGTCGGCCATGCTCCTGCAGAAACAGGGGGTCAAGGCGATCACGGGCGACTGCGGCTACATGGCTCTTTTCCAGAACCGTCTCGCCCGGGCGATGGACGTTCCCGTCTTCCTCTCCAGCCTCCTGCAGGTCCCCTTCATCCTTAAATGCCTGAACCCCGACAAGAAGGTGGGAATCCTGTGCGCGAACGGCAAGGCACTCACGGGAGAACTGCTCGAGATCGCCGGGATCACGGACCCGGCCAGGGTGGCGGTCTACGGTATGGAGAAGCACCCGCACTTCTACGACGTCATCTACGAGGAAACCTGCGTGCTGGACTCCGAACGGATGACCGCGGAAATCCTGACCGGGGTGAAGACGCTCCTGGAGGAGAACCCGGACGTGCGGGCTATCCTCATGGAGTGCAGCGACATGCCTCCTTATTCCTGCGCCGTCCAGAAGGCGACGGGGTTGCCGGTATTCGATTTCATCACCATGATCCGGCACGTCCACTCCGGGGTCGCACAGGTTCCTTACGCCGGAAGTTTCTAAAGAACGGTTTTCCTGAAATCCATCTCACGGGGGAGGAATAGAAAATGGCAGGACAGCTGGAAAACGTGAACGTCGCGATGCGCGGTAATATTTACTTTGACGGGAAGGTCACGAGCAGGACCGTCTACACGAAGGACGGGGAGAAAAAGACCCTCGGGATCATCCTGCCCGGCACCTACGAGTTCGGCGTCGGCGACAGGGAGATCGTCCATGTCCTGGCCGGGAAGGCGGAGGTCCTCCTTCCCCCCGACAAGAAGGAGTGGAAAGCCGTCGGCGAAGGCGAGAACTTCACGGTGGTGGCGAACAGCACTTACGGGATACGCTGCTGCCAGGTCGTCGAGTACCTGTGCGAGTACTTCCCTGACAAGTAGGCCCGGGCCCGGAAGGGCCGATAAACAGAAGAGGCGG
This sequence comes from uncultured Synergistaceae bacterium, assembly GCA_964425765.1. GTDB lineage: Bacteria > Synergistota > Synergistia > Synergistales > 79-D21 > 79-D21. The sequence continues at coordinate 8,112 of CAYRNZ010000001.1, read as the reverse complement.
GGTGGGCAATGGATATCCAGGCTTTGCAGGAGATGATACGGCAACTCAGGGAGGGGACCCTTGGCGAAGGGGAATTTCTGGCCGGCATCCGCGGCGCGTCTTTCCTCGACCTGGGGGAGGTCAAGCTTGACACGCACCGGGCCCTGAGGCAGGGGTTCTCGGAGATCGTCTATTGCCCGGGCAAGAGCCCCGAACAGCTCCGCGCCATCGCCAACGCCCTGGTAGGAACAGGCGAGCAGGTGCTCTTCTCGAAGGCCTCCGGGGAAGACTTCGCGGTGATCCGGGAAATCCTGCCCGCGGCGGTGCACCACCCCAAGGCCCGGATCATCGCCACGCTCCCCCTGGGCCCTCTCACGATAACCGGTGTCACCGTGATTTCCGCGGGCAGTTCGGACGTCCCCGTAGCCGAGGAAGCCGCCGTGGTGGCGGAGCACATGGGATGCCGGGTGACCCGGCTCTTCGACGTGGGGGTCGCCGGGATCCACCGCCTTCTGGCCCATACCGGCCTACTCCAGTCCTCCAGGGCCATCGTGGCGGTGGCCGGGATGGAGGGGGCCCTCCCCACCGTCGTCGGGGGACTCGTTTCCTGCCCGGTGATCGCGGTCCCCACGAGCGTCGGGTACGGGGCGAACCTGCACGGCTTCGCCCCGCTTCTGACCATGCTGAACTCCTGCGCCCTGGGGGTATCCGTGGTGAACATCGACAACGGCCTGGGGGCCGGGTTCTCCGCCGCCCAGATCGCCCGGCAGTGCCACCAGGCAGAAAAGGAAGGGAAAACCCATGAAGATCATCCTTGAGCCGCACCTCGCCGGAGCCAGCGGGGATATGCTGTTGGCCGCGCTTTTGGCCGTCGGGGCCGACGCGGGAATCCTGGCCCGGTGGCCCGCCGTGCCGGAGATGGGGGTCCGCTCCGTCTCCGCCGCGCCCGCGGAGGTCTCCTCCGGGGGCATCAGGGCCCTCCGCCTGGACGTGCACATCGAGGAAGAGCCCCTGGCAAGGGACCTCGGGCAGATGAAGTCCCTCCTCGAGAAAACCGGGGAACGCCTGGGTGCTTCCCCCGCGGCCCTGGAGAAGGCTGCCTCGGCCATCGACCTGGTCTTCAGGGCGGAAGCGGCGGTCCACGGCGGGAAACCGGAGACGGTCCACCTGCACGAGGTGGGCGCCTACGACACGATCCTGGACACGCTCGGCTACTTCTGCCTGCTCGAAAGCCTGGGGAACCCGGAGGTCCTTTCCAGCGCCCCGGCGGCGGGCGGAGGGACGGTCATGACGGCTCACGGCCTCCTGCCGGTCCCCGTGCCGGCGGTCTGTGCCATCGCGGCGGAAACCGGGCTGCCCTTGAGGATGGGGCCGGTGGGCGAAGAGATCCTGACCCCCACCGGGGCCGCCCTGCTGGCCGCCTCAGCCTCCTTCGAGGCCTGGCCGTCGTGCATCCGGGTCCTTCGGGTGGGCTACGGTGCGGGTACGAAGAAACTCGCCATGCCCAACGTCCTGAGGGCGCTCCTGGCGGAAACGGCCGCATCGGGACACCCGCATGACGGCGCCACGGCCGGGCACCGGCACTCCCACCCCCACGGACACTCCACCTGCCACGGCCACTCTCACGGGTAATCTCCCGGAAAGGAGTGAACGGCAATGGGAACCAGGGTTGCGGTTAGCGGCATTTGCGGCAAGACAGGCGCCCTTCTGGCGAAAAAGATGGTCGAAGGGGGAAAGTTCACCGTCTCCTGGGGCCTCGAGCGGCCCGGGCACCCGAAGCTGGGGACGGATTTCGGTAAAGCCCTCGGGCGGGACGACCTGCACATCCCGATTCTCGGCCTGGAGGACTTCGATTGCATGATGAAAAAGGAACCGGTGGACGTCGTCGTCGATTTCACCTCGGCCCCCGCTTCAGCCCTCCTGGTCCACACGTGCGCGAAAGAAAAGGTCCAGGTCGTCATGGGGACGACCGGGTTCACGCCGCGCCAGCGGGAGGACCTGGCCGGGACTGTCCGGGAGTCTGGCATCTCCATGGTGATGTCCTCGAACTACGGGATCGCGGCCAACGTCATGTTCAAGATCGTCTCGGTCGCGGCGAAAGTCCTGGGGAACTGCGGTTTCGACGTGGAGATCATGGACTACCACACGCGGACGAAACCGGACGCCCCGAGCGGAACCGCCGTGACGCTGGGAAGGATCGTATCGGACGCCCTGGGCTGGGACCTCGAAAAGGTCGGCAGGTACGGCCGGGAACTGGGGAACGACCACCCCGTGAGGCCCCGTGAGGAGATCGGGTTTCACTCGCTGAGGTCGGGCTGCGTCGAGAGCGACGGGACTCCCGGAATCTACCTGGCGGAGAACACCGTCTATTTCGGCGGGGCGTGGGACAGGCTCGACATCGCGATCCACGATTTCGGCATGGAGGCCATCGTCCCGGGTGTCATGGCAGCCGTGGAATTCCTGGGGCAAAACCGGGACAGGGGAAGAATCTTTTCCATGCTGGAGGTCCTCGGGCTGGAATCCTGAGCGGGCTTTCCCCGAACGGGGCATCGTGCCGGGCGCAGGATCTCCCCGGGCCTTCCCGGCCGGGACGAGCGCCCGGCTTTTTCGTGTACACTTTACGGGCATCTCGGAAGAAGGAGGCTACCCGCGGGGACATGACCAGGGACGGCAAAACCATTTTTGGGCTCGCCCAGGGCTACTTTGCGATCTTCGGCTTTTCCAACGTCTATTACCTGCTCGGGGTCTACCTGGCCATGCGGCACATGGCTTCCCCCGTGCAGATCGGATGGGTCATGGGATCTTTCTACGCGGCCCAGACCGTCTGCCGCCCCTTTGCGGGGAACGTCGTCGTGCGCCTCGGCTTCAGGCGGGCCTTCGTGGCCGGGTCCCTGCTCTGCCTGGCCGCCAGCGCGGCCTTCGCCCTGACGGGACCGAGCTTCGCCTGGCTGCTCTTCTGGCGGATTCTCATGGGCGCCGGCTCCAGCCTCTACGTGATCGCCCTGACGACCTACCAGACCATCGGCATCCCGGACTCCATCCGGGGTTCGGCTTTCTCCCTGATCTCCGCGGGGGGGATCGTTCCCCTCGTGACGTTCGTCCCGCTGGCGGACCTTTTTCTCCAGAAAGGCCTCACGTCGGCCTACGCCTGGTTCCTCCCGCTCATCTGCCTCTACGCCCTTTACTGCGGGCTCAGGCTGCCGCACCTGGAGGTCCCCGGGGACCCCCAGCCGGGCAGGGGCTCCGGCCTGGCGGCGGTCCTGGGAAACCCGGCGATCCGCACGCTGCTCGTGTCGACGACCCTCTTCTCCATGACCGATGCGTGCCTGCTGGCCATCGGCGGTGTGGCCACCAGCCGGGGCCTGCTCCCATCGCTTTTCCTCACGGCCAACGCCTCCGTCGGCCTGCTGGTCCGCATCGGCGGGCGCAGCATCCTCGACAGGCTGCCGCGGAAGCTCCTGGCCGCGCCGGCCATCGCCCTCACGTCCCTCTGCCTCTTCGGGGCGTCGTTCACGGACGGCAACTGGGCTTACGCGGGGTGGGGAATCGCTTTCGGGGTGGCCATGGGGCTGGGGTTCCCCCTGCACATGGCCCTGATCGGCGACGTGGCCGAGCCGGCCCGGCGGCCGCTCGTCTCGTCGCTCTCCTGGTTCCTGATGGGGGCGTGCTTTTTCGTCGTCCCGATCCTGCTGGGGAACCTGGCCGAGCTGATGGGGTCGACCGCCGCCTTCCGGCTGCTCACCACGATCCTGTTCGCATCATCCTTCTGGGTGCACTTCCTCTGGAACCCCCGTCACTCTCTGGTTCGCCGACCGCACTGATACACGTAGCCCAGCGGCGAACGCCGGCCGCAGCGGAAAAAGGGCATCAGGAGCATCCCCGCGACGAAGCCTCCCGCGTGGGCCCAGTAAGCCACCCCCCCGCTGTCGGTGGAAACCCCCAGGGTGGACACCCCGCTGAAAATCTGCATGACGAACCACAGGCCCAGGACAACCACGGCCGGGACCTGCACCGTGAAGAAGAAAAAGAGGAACACGGGGACGAGCAGGACGACCTTTGCCTTGGGATAAAGAAGGAAATACGCGCCCAGCACCCCGGCGATGGCCCCGCTTGCCCCGATCGTCGGGATGGCCGAGCCGGGCTTCAGGAAGACCTCCGCCAGGCTCGCCGCCACCCCGCACAGCAGGTAGAAGACCAGGAAACCAGCATGCCCGGCGCGGTCCTCCACGTTGTTGCCGAAAATCCAGAGGTACAGCATGTTCCCGATAAGGTGGAACCATCCCCCGTGCAGGAAGAGCGACGTCAGCAGGGTGCTGAGCACCCACGGGTTTTCGCTTGCGGCCGCGATCGACCGCGGGGTCATCCCCCACCGGAGGACCAGCGCCTGGAGAGCCTCGGGGGAGAGGCTCATCTGGAAAAGGAAGACGACGATGTTGACGCCGATCAGGGCGTAGGTGAAGAACGGGAAGCGCTCCCCCCTGACGTCGTCGCCGATCGGGATCAATCCCGGGAACCCCCGCGGAACAGGTCTGTGAGCACCCGAGCCTTGCGCGGGCCCTTGGGCCCCTCGTAGGGCATCGGGATGTACATGACGGAAGGCCTCATGGCCGCCTGCTGCGGATAGAGCATCATGAGCGCGTAAACTTCCTCCGGCATTTCCGTGTCCGCCGGGAAGCCCAGCTCGATGGCCTCCTCCGCCCCGATGGGGTAATCGTGGGTCCAGGTTCCCAGGGTCAGCTTGTCCGCCAGGGCGACGGCCTTCTCTTTCTCCATGCCGTTCGCCGTCGTGATGGTGACCACCGTCTCGTGGACCTGGCGGATGGCCTTGCGGGAGATGTCGGCAAAGACCAGGGTCTGGTCGTCGATCTCGTTCACGTCCTTCTGTTCCACCACTTTCAGGATGGACGCCGCGGGCATCTGTCCGAGCTGCGGGTCCACCGGTCCCAGCACCGCGTTAGGGTCCATGACGATGCGGTCCGCCGCCAGGGCCAGCAGGGTTCCGCCGGACATGGCGTAGTGGGGGACGAAAACCGTCACGGGGGCCTGGTGCCGGATCAGGGCGCAGGCGATCTGCTCGGCGGCCAGGACGAGCCCGCCCGGCGTGTGGAGGACCAGGTCGATGGGAAGGTCCGGGGGCGTCAGCCGGATGGCCCTGAGGATCTCCTCCGAATCGTCCACGTTGATGTAGCGCGTCACGGGTATACCCAGGAAGGAAACCGTCTCCTGCCGGTGGATCAGCGTGATCACCCGGGAAGACCGTTTTTTCTCGAGTTTCATGAGGACCGAGCGCCTCTGGGATTCCAGGAGTTTCTGCCTGAAAACCGGGGTCAACACGCTGGAAAGGATGAAAAGCCAGAACAGCCACGAAAAGTTCACCGTCAACACCTCCTGCCGCTATCTTGTCATTAGCGGACGATCACCGCAAGGGCAAGGCTTGCCGATTAAGTTCGCATGCAATATCCAGTTTGACAGGCCCGTCCGGCTTGATTACAATGCTCCCCAATAAATTTAACCTGTATTTGCCCCGGAAGGAGGAGACACGGCATGAAGGGCTTCACCGCACGGCGTAACGGACTTCTCGTAATCGTAGCCCTGATTATTAGCCGCGGGTCCCCTCCTGGGGTGGCCGGCGTTTAGGCGCCGTTAGCCGCAAACCCAGGCCGGGACCCGTTAGCTCGGGTCCCGGCCTTTTTTCATTTCGAAGGGAGGCAGCCGAGGGGAGCGAAGTCGAGCGAAGCGGAGCGGCAACATGGACAGGAAAACGGCCTGATCATCGATCATCCGATAAAAATGACGGAAGGGGAGATTGTCATGAATAGGGAAAACAACCAGTTCCAGGCAGTGAAACAGTTCGAAACGGTTTTTCCGGAGAGCCTCGCGGCGGAGCTGGCCCAGTTCCAGGAAAGAGGTTCCGAGCACCGCCGTGGCATCCCCTGGTCCTGGATGGCCTTCCGGGGCCCCTTCGAAGGATACAGGTAGAAAGGCGTCGGGCCCGAAGCTCCACGCGGCGGCCGGGCCTCCCCGTGTCGGAGAGGCGCGGCCGCCGCGTCGTTGGACGCCCTTTCGGGAGAGCCGGTTTTCCAAAAATGACAAGGTGAATTGCCTGCAGGTAGAATGGAGGTAAAGAGACAGGCTGGGCCTGAAGGCGAAAAGGAGGGGATCCCGTTGCCCGGTTCCCTGGAACCCGAAGTCGAGAGGGCGGCTTTCCTGCGGGCGCAGGGCCGCTGCGAATGCAGGGACATGGCCTGCCGAAAACATGGCCGCAATTCCGCAACCATGACGGGGGGCGACGTCCGCTGCTCGAGGACTTTCTTCTTCCCCGAGCGCGGGGAGAAATGGGCTGCCTTTCTCGTGGACCCTTCGGGACCTCACGTCGCGGAAAACTGCAGGATCCTTTGCCTGCCCTGCGCGGAAAGCCAGGGCAAAACCCAGGCCGGAAAGGAACCTTGACGCATGAGGCGCTCGCGTGGGTTCTGCGGCTGCAGCATGCTTTTCGCAGGCCTGCTGGTGGGGGTTCTCCTGGTGGCCCTTTTCCACGCGGATCTCTTCAAACCGTCCTCGCCGCCCATGCAGGTCAAGATGGAGCTCGAGGCCTGGAACGCCGCCGTCGGTTTCGTGCGCGGGGAGATGGACAACCCCCCTTCGGTGCAATTTCCCCTTTACAGCCCGGTTTTCGTACGGAAGACGGGGGAGGATACCTGGGAAATCGCCTCGACGGTCGACCTTTTGGATACAGAGGGCGTCCGAACGGCACGAAAAGCCTTTCGCGTCGTAGAGAAATGGGACGCTGCGGCAGGCTGGACCCTTTTGGAGATTTCAGTCACGCCCTGACGGCGGGGCCAGGCGGCACCAAGGCCTAGAAATCCGCCGGCGGGACCCGGGTGGTTATATCCTTGCCCGGCCGGGGCCTGTGGACGAAGACGCTGCAGGGGGCATGAGCGACGACCTTAGCCGCCACGCTGCCCACCAGGAAGCGCTCCATCCCCGTGAAGGTGCTCCGGTGCCCGATCATGATGATGTCGGCCTCCTCCTCCTCAGCGAAACGGATGATCTCCATGTAGGGCACGCCCAGGCGCGTCACGAGGGACATCTTCTCCCTGTCCACCGGTATCCTGTCCATCTCCTCCTCCACGAACCGCTTGAAGCTGATCTCCACGGCCGCCATGAGGTCCTCGTAGGGTTTCAGCGCCACGGAACGCCACAGGCTCTTGTACGGCTCGATGACGTGAAGGAAGACGACCTTCACGTCGACCTCCCGGTTCGCATAATAGAGGGCGTAATCGACTACCGCCCGGCTCGTTTCGCTACCGTCGATCGCCACCACGACCTTTTTCACGGCAATCACCCCCCTGCCATAGTTTTACCATGATAACACGTCAGTTGTTCTGGTTAAAGGGGGCCGTTTAACCTGCCTTCCGGGCCGCCGCGTAGATCCTGGCGATGTCGTTCCTGATGCGGTCCAGGCCTTCGAACCGGTGCGTCCCCCAGGAAACCTCCACCAGCGTGCCGTGGAACCGGAAGAAATCCCTGGCGAGCCGGGGTTCCAGCGTCTCGTCGTCAGTGGCGACGAAGGCATGCACGAGGCTGCTTTCTGCCCTGTAGGCGGTTTCGCAGAACAGGTCCTTCAGGGCGAGACAGTGTTCCCGGGTCCACTCGGCCGTCTCCTTCGTGTAGAAGTTCTCCACGGGACCGATCATCTCCGCCAGGTGGATGAACGGGACGACGGCCGGGTTGATGAGGACCGCCGGCACCTTGCGGCGGCAGCACAGGACATAGGCGTAGAAACCTCCCAGGCTGGATCCCACGACCATCTCGAGGGGCTCGCCCGCATCGCGGACCGCCGCCTCGAGAACCGAGAGAGCTTCATTCGGCGGCAGCGGCAGGGTCGGGGACACGACCCTCACGTCCGGGAAAGTCTCCCGCAGGAAGGCCGCCTTGGCGTTGGCGCCCCAGGACTGGAAACCGTGTATGTTCAGGATCATGACGTTCCCTCCCTCGATGAAAAGGGGGCCCGAAGGCCCCCGGCGAATCTAGTTTGTGAATGTGAAAACAATGAATTTGTACCTGTCCCGAATTGGCTACTCGAACTCCTCGAGCATCTTCGCGAAGTCCTCCTCGCGGCCCTTGAGGATA